>JAHHHP010000081.1 GCA_019359275.1 Myxacorys chilensis ATA2-1-KO14
AGCGACAGATGTACGGCAGGGCTGGCTTAGAGCTACTCGCTAAGCGCTTCATTATGACTGCATAACGGCAAGCTCAACGTAGTGCAGCAATCGTTTTCTCAGCTTCACCAAAAGCTCGGAAGAGCCGCACAAAGTCGAGTCGCGACAGCGACAAAGACGAATTAGTACAAACCGAAAGACTTTGCTAGCTAGCAAGAGCATGAGTTGCTGAGAACTAAAAAAAGGGCATTGGTAACTGGCAAGATGAATCAGGCAGGAATCGGGACATCTCGAAACTTGAGATAATGGATTAACAATCGGATGGAATGTTTGAGCATTTCAACCGATTTGGAATAGCACAACGTTTTCCGATGAAGCCGAGCAAGATAGTGGCGCAGGCGAGTATTTTCGCCGTCCACGCGGGTCATATACGTCTTGCTAACAATCTGGTCACCTGCGGGAATGAAGCCTGGATAGACTGGATTGCCATCACTGACCCAGAAGTAACATCGCCAAAACGAGATTGCTTCCCACAACGGGCGAAAGGTATCCGCACTATGATTACCCCACAGGGGGAAGAGCTTCGCAACGCCCACCACCCAGCCCAGAATTCCAGGCGCAAAATGATCCACAACTGTCCAGATCCAGCGCTTATTTTGCTTGCTGCCAACAAAGGTTTCGAGTTCATCAAGTTCCCCCACTTGGGGGATCTGCTTTGGGTCGTAACACTCCGGCACGTGCGCCCCGGATTGTTTAATCCAGTTGAGAATCGTGACGTGCGAAATCTCGGTGACGCGGCTAATGCCCCGGATGCCCATGCCATTGAGGTACATCTTCAAACACAACTGCTTCACGTCATCACTGTAGCCGCGTGCCTCATATTGCGCTAGAAATTGCCGTCCACACCCGACACAGATGTAGTTTTGCTTCTGTTGGCGATGCCCATTCTTACGAATATGAGTGCTATGACATTCGGGACATTCCATCGACGGCTTTCTCCTGCTAAACCTGAAACTATTCTCTAACCTCCGGCAAACGTCAAACCGGAAATTCATCTGTTAATTTACCAATGCCCTCAACCGCGTAAACCCGAAGCTCAGAGTCGCAAACGGTATGGACGTAATGAGCTTCACCGAGAGGGAAATTGAAACCACCGTCTTTTGTTTGAGAGCAAAGAACTTCCACGTTAGTCTTCCTCCATAAAGATTTCGTCTAGATAAGCTGACCCGTAGTAGTGGATCTCGTCGTCCTCATCAACTTCGTCATCAACTTCGTCATCAACTTCAAGCTCGTCTTCAAGTACAAGTACATCGTCGAATTCAAAATTAGCAAGCTCGGCTTCAGATTGTTGCTTAGGCATAACGTTGGTTTTAGGGGTTTGAATGTTTTAGAAGAAGTCTTCGCCTAGTAGTGAATTATCTTCGTCTGTTTGGGCTGAGGGTTCGTCTTCTACCGCTGTCGGCTGAACCTGAATCTGGGGGTCTGGGTTTTCGTTTAGGTAGTGAGCGATCAAGAAGTCAATAGTTGCTGAGTGAGACTTTGAAAGATGAGGGAGTCGTCGCCAGATAGCCTCAAAACCTAGCTCGCGATCGCTAGTCAGGGTGATAGTGATTTTTCTGGACATATCACTTAGAACCCACAGCGCGAGCGGCTGACGTGAACATGCCTCCAACCGATGCAAGCTCAGGCTTCTTACCTACTCTGATGTTGCGCTCTGCTAACCAAGCATCGCCCTTGATATCAGAGATGAGGCTGAAACCTCCACCGGTGCCACCGATTACTTCGTCTTGAGGTAATCCCGCTTGTTTGCGAACCGTGTAAGCGGCGGTTGCTAAGTAGTTGTCCCACTCTTTAGAAAGCATTCGATCTAAGTGACTTCTCAGTTCTAAACCTTGAATGTTTAGTGATCCGGTTCTGATAGCTACATTCAACTCGAAAGACGTTGGAGGCACTGGCAATCCTGCATTCACCACAGCGTCAGCGAAAGAGTCATCATTCACGAGATCAATCAAAGCTTGATTGACTCCCCGTTGGGACTGCTCAGCATAGCCAATGCCATGACCGTTGGGAGCGCGATAGATCGGTAGCATGGTTCCGAAGCCCCAATCGATCGCCGCTTTGTATGGCATTCCCGTTAAACCCCATCCCTCTTTCTTGACCTCTACCCGTTCGATGCGTACCCGATAAACCGAGCCTTCGATCTGAATGTCGAAGAACTTTCCTAGCGCTTGTTCGTAGTGTGAGGCGACCGCACTGCTGCCGATGTTGTGGGAAGCAATCACGATCAGAGGGAAGTCATGAGGGATGCCTTTCACCTTTCTCTTGACGATCGCGTGATGCAGGATTGAGGCAACTACAGGTTTTAGATTCTCTAGCTTGCCAGTGTCAGAGTCTAAAGGTTTACGGATGGCGACATAGCGCTGAGCCTTCCAAGCGTCTAAGCCATAGATCCAACTTTGACCTTCGACACTGATAGAACCTTCTTTTTCTACAGGGGCAAGCAAGCTAGGGAATGAGTCAGTGACTAACGCTTTGTCTTCGGTTCCAAGCACAAACTTGGTTCCACCGTTGCCGCGATCAAGAGAGAGGATGAAACACATAATTTAAGCCCTTCTGAAATGGGTAGTAAATGACTGGTGATCGGATGGTGATCGGATACCTTTATTGTAACTCACGATCACAGAGTTGGGGAAAGAAGTATTGCGATCAGATAGCGATCGGATACCTTTTTTTGCTCAAAAACGCTCTCAAAACTTAGTTTTAAGAGAAAAGATTGACCTAATTGCTAACAGTTTGAAAGTCAGTTTGTAGAGCCTGCTAATTTATAATGTTCGTAGCGGTAAACATTGCGGTGTTTGCGGTGTAAGTTGCGGTGTAAGTTGCGGTGTCCATAAAATAAGGATTACCGCAAAACACCGCAAACACCGCAGCCCTCTTCTCTCGATTTACCGCAAAACACCGCAAGCACCTCAATCCTCCAAAACACGGTAGTTAATGTTAGGAAAAACCTCGATTAGCTTCTGACACTTTCAAAAGGTGCAGTCAAGGTGCAGTTAAGTTTGGCCATTTGCTCTTGTAGGAGCGTATCTAGATGTGTAATATGAGGCAGCCACAATCTGAAACATTGGTGCTAATGATGGCTACAAATCGCGAAACGGATAGTGTTCAAGCAACTCTACAAGGCATTAGACTTGTCCGTGACAGTGTTCGCGACAGGATTTGGCAAGAGCGGCAGCAACGGAGAGAAGAAAATTGTGAACAGACCTACACGAGGGAAGATTTGGCAGTTCAGGCGGGGATAGGCATTGACACCTTGAAGCGGTTACTGAGAGGCATCAGGGTGAGAAGAACTTCCGCTGACGCGATCGCTCGATTTCTTGGGTTGGAACTAGCCGACATCATTGAATCCAGTCGAAGTCAGCGACCTTCAGACTTTTACGTTAAACGCCCACCGCTTGAATCTAAATGTTATGAGATAATTTCTTTGGAACCAGGTGCTTTGGTTCGGGTCAAAGCACCCCATCGAGCGGGTAAAACCTGGTTTATTGAACAACTGTTGCACCAGGTGAAAGAGAAACAAGATCAGTATCAGTCTGTGACCTTGAGCTTCTGTGATGCCGATCACGCCGTTTTTACAGGCTTACAGACATTCTTGAGGTGGTTTTGTATTAGTGTTGGCAATAGCTTAGAATTGCCCAATAAACTGGACGAGAGATGGCAGGATGATCTAGGTAACAATAGCAACTGCACGAATTATTTCCAGACTTATCTATTGGCAGGCATCAACACGCCTCTAGTCCTTGTTTTAGATGATGTTGACCTAGTTTTTGAAGAGCGCGAAGTTGCGGATGACTTCTGTAAACTTCTCAGGGGTTGGTATGACGGGGCCAGGAGAGTTCGTGGTGATACTTGGCGTAATCTCCGATTGGTAATCGTCCACTCTACAAATATCTATGGTGCGCTTGACATCAATTACTCGCCACTAGCCAATGTTGGAGAAGAGTTTTCTTTGCGAAATTTCTACTTAAAGGAGGTACAACAATTAGTTCAGCAGTATAACTTGCACTGGCAGGCGGAGCAGGTCGAACAAATCATGACTTTAATTGGAGGAAATCCTTACCTGATTCATGCAGCGCTCGACTACCTGACGTTGCACCCAGAGACGACGTTAGAGCAATTTTTGCAAAGTGCAGCCACAGAAGTGGGTCCTTACCATAATTATTTGGGAGAGCTTTTGAGTACGCTTCGGCAGAATTCAAATTTAGCCGTTGCGTTCAAGAATATCGTGAACTCAGCGACTCCCATCCGAGTTGAACCCGCCTATGTGTTTCAGTTATACAGCATGGGATTGGTCGAAGTAGAGGAAAGAGGTGAAGTGCCGTCTTGTGAGTTATACCGCCAGTATTTTCGCGATCGTCTATAGGATTAACGTTTGCACTCCCTCAAATCACCCGAGGTATGACTCATCACTCTACTTATCGCTATGTCGTTGGTGGAACTCTGTTCTCTGATGCTAGCAGTTACGTCACGCGACAAGCCGATCACGATCTGTATGAAGCACTAACGGCTGGCGAGTTTTGCTACGTGTTGAACTCTCGACAAACCGGAAAATCTAGTTTGCGAGTGCGAATGGAAGGCCGACTAGAAGCAATTGGAACTTCGTGTGGGGTGCTTGATTTTTCAGTTCGTAACACCAAGGATCAACCGGAGCAGTGGTATGCAGATACGTTCGATGAACTCGTAAAACAGTTCGATCTGGGGATTGGTCTAGCTTGGTGGACTGAACGCAAGGCACTTTCTCCAGTCAGACGACTGAGCAATTTCATTGAAGAAGTGTTATTGCCAGCCGTACCTGGGAGGATTGTTTTATTCATTGACGAAATTGATAGTGTCCTGAGTTTACAGTTTCGAGTTGATGATTTTTTTGCATTGATTCGAGCTTGTTATAATCGCCGTGCCGATCAGCCAGAGTACGATCGACTCACCTTTGTCTTGCTGGGGGTCGCAACTCCTTCGGATTTGATCCAAGACAAGAAATCCACTCCCTTTAACGTTGGTCAAGCGATTCAACTTACGGGGTTTGGGCTTGAAGAAGCCAAACCTTTAGAAAGGGGGTTAATTGGTAAAGTTGCTGATCCTGAAGCAGTCTTGAAGCAGGTCTTGAGGTGGACGAGTGGACAACCTTTTCTAACCCAAAGGCTTTGTGCGCTGATCCAGACGAGCCAAGAATTCATTCCAACAGGCGAGGAGGCGGAGTGGGTTGAGAAGCTTGTGCAATCGCGGATAATTCAAAACTGGAAATTTTACGATGAAAAAGGTCATTTCAGCCATATCCGCGATCGCATTTTGATCAACGATCAGCAAGTCTGTTTTCTGCTCGGATTGTATCAGCAAATTCTACGCAATCAGGACGTTGCTGCTGATCACAGTCCAGAGCAAATAAAATTGTGTCTGTCCGGATTAGTAGTAGAGCAACACCATCAGCTAAGAATTCAGAACCGGATTTATGGCGAAGTTTTCAACTTAACTTGGGTGGCTGAAGAGCTAGCCAAAAAGCGCCGTCTCTATGGTGATGCTTTGGGGAACTGGTTCGCTTCTGGTTGTCAGGATGATTCATGGCTTTTAGATGAATCGACCTTCCAAGAAGCAATGGAGTGGGCAAAAGACAAACATCTCAGCAATGAGGATCAACGGTTTTTAGCTGCCAGCGCTAACAAACTGAATCGACGAAAAATCAAGCGATTAACTCGGCGATTAACTCGACGGTTCATTTACCTCGCTCTGCTGATTATTCTGCTACTTAGCCTGGTGGTTGTTAGGAATAGACTGCAGGAGGCAAAACGGCAAACTGAACAGGCTAACCAGCGCACTGAACAGGTACAAGCAGATCAACTAGTGAACAAAGCTCAAGTGTCTGGTGATCCTCGCATTAGTGTATTACTGTCGCTGGAAGCAATGCAGCAATTTCAAAACCAAGGACGTTTCTCACCAGAGGCGCAACAAGTTTTGTATAAACGATTAGATTCTCTGCCCCGTCTGCTCAAAACCGTGGAACATTCTAATGATGTAGAAACAATCGCCTTTAGCCGCACCGGGAAACAGCTAGTGTCTACTAGTCTGGATGGTATAGCAAGTGTATGGAATGTATCAAGTGGCGAGGTTAAGCCCCTAAATAATATCAACAAGGTAAACGCAGTTGCATTCAGTTCTGATGATGCAACGAAATTCACTGCAACAGCGAGCGATGACAGCATTGAAATACGAGAAACTAAAAGCTGGAAGTTGGTTAGACGCTTAAAGCTCCCACTTTATGTCAATGCGATCGCATTCAGTCCTGATAATAAGTTTATTGCTACTGCGACTGTCAATACTGTTAGTTTAAACAGAACGGGTGAAGATCAGATTACAGCTAAAATTTGGGAGATAGCAAGCGGCAGACTAATCTCATCTCTAAACCGGAGCAATAGCGTGAACGCTTTGAGCTTCAGCCCCGATCGAAAATTGATTGTGACAGCAAGTGCTGATGGGACTGCCCAAGTTTGGAATACAGCAAGCGGACAACCTGTAGGGCAATTGCTGAAGCATAAAGGCGTGATTCTCGATGTCGCATTCAGTCCTGATGGAGAGTATGTGGCAACTGCCAGCTTAGATAAGACAGCATCCGTGTGGAAAGTTGGAAGCGATCGTCCACCCACAACATTACAGCATGAGCAGGCGGTAACGGCTGTATCGCTGAGCCATAACAGCAAATGGATTGTTACTGCAAGTACGGACAGGACGGTGAGAGTCTGGGATATCAAGAGTGGCAAACCGATCGCTTACATTCCTCATAAAGACTTTGTGAGTGCTGTCGCCTTCAATCCGAGTTTAGAAAACGAGACACTGATTGCCACGGCAAGCTTGGATAATAAAGCCCGCTTGTGGAAAATCAAGGATAATGCAACGCTGATTCGCCTAGAACACAATAGTCCTGTGACCGCTGTGACATTTAATTCCGAGGGCGATCGGATGGTCACTGTAAGTTTAGATCAATCCGAGAAGGATCGCATCTTGAGAGTTTGTGAAGCGAATGGTCAGAAACTAGAGTGTAAAGCGGCTGAAACTGAAATTAGCGCAGAGCGCAACCCTGAAGGAATCGCGATCAGCCCAGATGGACGGTTTAGAGCGATCGCGAGTTCTGATTTCTCTAGCAAAAACATGACAGTACAGTTTTGGGAAACCAACAGTGGGGACACTGCTACTGTGGATATAAACCAGAACAAAAGTGTGAATAAGTTTATTATCACCTTGAGCCAAGATAACAAGTTTTTTGCTACTGCTAGTGATAATATAGTACAGGTTTGGAGAGTACCTGATAATCACCAGTTTAGCCGTAATTCTAAAACCTTGCTGGAGGCTAGTCACCAAGTTCAGCAAGTTTCCTTGGAGAGTTCTGTTGAAGCGATCGCGTTGAGTCCTAATGGTTCACAACTGGTAGTAGCGGGGGCTGATAATACAGCGACATTATGGGATGTAGCGAGACAGCAACGCATAGGAAAACCGTGGAATCACGATAGTAAAATCAATGCAGTGACCTTTAGTTTGCAGGGTAACTTCATTGCGACGGCGAGTGATGATAATAAGGCAAAAGTATTTCAGAAAAACGGGCAGCAACAATGTGTGACGCTGCAACATGAAGGGGGTGTTGTTGCGATCACGTTCAGCCACAATGAAAAATATCTAGCGACAGGAAGCTCAGATAGTAAGGGACGTGTCTGGAATGTAGAGCGTTGTGAGGAAGAGAAAGGTATGCCGTTGAACCACGAAGAAAAAGTCAATGCTGTTACCTTTAGTTCTAATGATGAGTTCCTTGCCACAGCAAGTGATGACCGAACAGCAAGGGTATGGCAGAGATCTAGTGGTCAAGAAGTTGCACGTTTAGACCATGCAAAGCAGGTGAATGCCGTCGCCTTCAAGCCTCAAGATGATCAGCAGATTGCAACAGTTAGTTCAGACAAAACAGCAAAGGTATGGTTCTGGCAATTGGAAGATTTGCGTCCTAAAGCGTGTGAACACATCACGGATAACCTTACACAGAAGGAGTGGAAGCGCTACATGAGCAATGAGAACTATCGAAAGAGCTGCCCTTGATGGATAGGATTATTAGAGCTACAGTCCTTCTCATTCAGCATGCTATTCGTTTTGAGCAAAAGCTTAGTCTCTCTAGCAGCAGTTTGCATTTTCCCTTTAATATCTGGATTCTCTTTTTGAGTCAGAGCCGTATGGAGATATTTTTGTAAGGTGCAAGTTGCTTCGGCGTATTGAGGAATAGCAGGACGTGAAACGACCGGGTCGGACTTCTGCTTCTTGAGGAGGTCTAAGATTGCGGGATAGTGACTGTAACGTTTAACCAGTTGTGAGTCCTTGAACAGTTTTCGCCGTGTGGGTAATCCATCACCAGATGCTAGAAAGAGTTTGCGCTGTGCTGCCTCACTTGTGAAGAATTTAACTGCCTCCCAAGCCTCTTTTGGATGCTGAGTTTTTTCAGCAATTCCTAAGCCCCAACCTCCCTGACAGCCTCCGCTCGTGTAACCCGATGCATGCACCATTGGCTTCACACCAATTTTGTTGCGGATATCAGAATCATCTAAATTGGCTTTTGGCAAGACATAAGACCAGTTTCGTAAAAAGGCGGCATTACCATCTAGGAATAGATTGAGCGTTTCATCTTCCCGATAGGTGGTCAGTGTTGTAGGGGAAATTGGATTTTGACTAAACATTGTGTTACGCAAAAACTGAACGGCTGCGATCGCTTCAGGTCGATCGAGTCCCACGTCCAACGTTTTAAGATCAATCCAAAACCCGCCATATCCGCGGAGAACCTCAACAAACACAGTGACGAGCGCCTCAGCTTGGCGTCCTTGCCAAAGATATCCCCAACGCAGTCCCTGAGCTTGGAGTTTCTGAGAAATGTCGATTAACTCCTCAAACGTTTCTGGCGGCTTCAATCCTGCATCTTTGAGGAGATCGGTACGGTAATAGAGCCAGCCAATATCGGAGCGGACGGGCATTCGATACAGCTTTTCCTGATAGATTCCACCATTGATATCATCGCTGAGAAATTCCTTCAATTCTGGATCTGTGATTTTCATGTCTAGCTCTCGTATCCATCCTTTCTCTGCAAACTCAGGAACCCAAATGATATCCATGAAAACTAAGTCGTAGGGAGGGATCTCGGATGTGAACGAATCGATGTATTGCTGTTTGACGGCTCTAGGGTCTTGCGGCTTGATTGCATTCTGGTCACGAAGATTCACTAAATCGATGTCAAGGTTAGGGTGAATTGTTTCAAATTCGTCAATCAGAGACTGCCACTGTGCTGCTTCACCGTTTGGTACGACAAACCTGAGCGTGACTTTATCCTCATAAAATTTTTTGGAGTTTGGCAACGTCGATCGCATTAAGTTTGATGAAAGCCTGCTGCTTGTCATAACAAACATTAGACAAACAGCCAACAATCCCAAGCCGATTAGAGTGAATCTAGGTTGTCGCCAGAGTCTGTGTAATTTGTTGTACCACTGATTAACTCTCATAGGAATATGAATCCAAGTATGAATGTGAATTAGCCTAGCATTTGGCTGAGAACCTCCATCCTAGAATTCTTTAACTGCCCTCATCTGCCCCTGTTTGCTCTTTTTTCATTGTGGGGTTTGATGCAAGAATGAGTCTCATACAGTAGATACGTATTTTGTTGGCTTGCCCAAAGAGTTAGAAGAAACTGCCTACATTGATGGAGCCAGTACACTAGTTAGAAGAAACTGCCTACATTGATGGAGCCAGTACACTTCGGACTTTCGTTGAAATGATCATGCCAGTGTCAAACCCTACGTTTGCTGCTGTTGGGATTCTTGTTTTTTTGACGCAATAGGGATCGTTCCTATAGTCGCTCATGATCGCGATCGGTGAAGAAGTTCGCTCTTTACCACTCGCAGTTCCAACTTTCTAACTGTTGCCACTAATTTAATGGGGCGACATTCTCGGCTTTTGAGTCATGATGGCTGCTCCTGTTTTTGTAGTGTTTTTATTATTTCAAAAATGGTTTGTCAAAGGCGTTACCTCAACCAGAACGAAAGGTTAGAAAACATAATCAACATCACAATAAATTGCCATGAAACTTCTTTCAAAGATTGTTCCTGTTTTGAATTCTATTGCGATCGCGCTAGGTGCCACTCATACCGCTTTTGCACTTGATCCAGCAATAATCTATCAGCGATCTAGTTCTGCCGTCGCTGTAATAGCAGCACCAAACGGCAAGTCATTCGATCTTGGAAGCGGGTTTATTCTGAACTCCAAAGGTCTTATTCTGACCAATCAGCATGTTGTTAGAAATAACCGACAAGTTCGGATTAAGTTAGCAGATGGTTCAGTCTATCAAGGCACTGTCGTGTCTCGCAATCCTAACGTTGATTTAGCAATGATCCAGATCCAGCCGAAAAAACCGCTTCCAAGCTTGAAAATTCAACCTGTGCCACCTCAAATTGGGCAAAAAGTTTATGCGATCGGAAATCCAAGTCCTAAAGCAATTGGAATGCTAGAGAGAAGCCTTAGTGATGGAATCGTGAGTCGAATCGATGGAAGCGGTCTGATTCAATTTACAGCATCAGTTACCTTTGGAAGTTCTGGCGGACCCTTGCTCAATGAGGATGGCTATGTTGTCGGGATTGTCAGATCGGGCGTTCCTGGGACAAATTTCAATTTTGCAGTTCCAGTAGGCGCAGTGAATGCCCTTCCTGGGCGGCGAAGCACAGCTGGAGTACAAGCCCAACAAATTGGCTACTATCTAACTGTAGGGCTTCTTCAACTCAGACAAAACAACCTTCAGAAAGCATCACAGGTATTTAGCGCAGGAATTCAACGGTATCCAAGCGATCCCACGTTGTACTCAAATCGAGGAATAACAAGACGCCTTCTGCGAGACTATCAAGGTGCACTAGAGGACTTCACCCGCTCTATTCAGCTTAGACCCGCTTCGATGGCTTATTTCAACCGGGCTGTACTCTATGCATCGAATCTGAAACAGCCTCAACAAGCAATCAGAGATTACAGTGAAGCGATTAGAATCAATCGGAACTGGGGCAGCCCTATTACCTTCGGACATGCATTTTACAGTCGAGGTCTGATTCAGGTTCAGCAAGGAAATAAAGGAGCCGCGATCGCAGATTTCAAACAGGCAGCAAAGTTTTATTCGCAATTTGGCAATCAAGATCGATATCGAGCTGCACTGGATCAGATTACGCTACTCACTGCTAAATAACTATAGATTTCCTTGCACAAGTTTAATGTCTTCCAAGCCACAGGTACTCGCATGAAGAAACCATTATTGAGTTTGGGATTGGGTTTAGTTTCATCCTTCGTGACATCTACTGCATTTGCTGTGCAGTCGGCACCGATTACAGAAAACTCCAAGGTTAAATGGTCGCAGGTCATTGAAGATCCATTTGATGGCACTGTTGTGTATGACAAACACTTTGCAGGTGACTTCACCTTTGTCAGTAGTTGGTCAAAGCAAGGCATCCGCACAACTTACACCCAGAAAAAATCGATCCTGTCAGGATATGAAACCGCTTGGGTCGATCGATGGGTTCCAGACTATGACTGCAAGCGTAAAAAAGAGCGCAAAGACGATGATTGCAAGCATAAGCAAAGACTAGAAAGCTATCCGACCCAAAAGCCAGTCTATGAAGCGTTTTACATCGATCATATTCCTCGAAAAATTTTGTTTGCGATCGCGGGCAAGATTTACACCTACGAAAGCGGGTCTGTCGTTCCTGAACTAGCATCAGCCCTGTCCACTGCTCCGAATGAGAACATGCGAATTCGCTTGGAGTGGCAGAATGGCAGAACAACGGACATGCCAATTGGCCAAGGTACTGTAAGAGCTTGGAGAACGATTTTTAGCTCACAGAAGTCTTAGCTCACAGAAGTAGTCTCAGAATCAAGACGTACTTGACCGAATTGATCTTACTGCTCATTAATGAAACAAAAGCCGTGTTTAAGTCGGGATTGATTTTACAAGACCGTTATCAACTCCAGCACCCTTTGGGGCGCTCCGCAGCAGGTCGGCAAACTTGGCTCGCCAAAGACCTATCGGTCGATCCGCCTGAATCTATCATTGTGAAACTTTTAGTGTTTAGCGAAATGCAATGGCAGGATTTGAAACTATTTGAGCGAGAGGCACAAGTCTTACAAAATCTTGACCATCCTAAAATTCCTCGATATCGCGATTATTTCTTAGTGAATCAAACGACTCGCTCAACTCTATGCTGGTGGGGACTCGTTCAAGACTATGTTCCAGGACCATCACTCCAAGAGTTACTCGAACAAGGAAAACGATTTAGTCAACAAGATGTTCATCGGATTGCTGAAGAGGTTTTGCAAATTTTGATGTACTTGCATAGGTTATGTCCTCCTGTGTTACATCGGGATATTAAACCCAGCAATCTGATTCTGGATCAAGCTCAACAAGTTTGGCTGGTTGATTTTGGAGCCGTGCAGGATCAAGCAGCCCTAACAGGGATCTCGTTTACCGTTGTGGGTACAGTGGGCTATGCGCCCTTGGAGCAGTTTTGGGGACGTGCCGTTGCAGCATCTGATCTCTATGCATTAGGAGCAACGCTTATTCATCTTTTGACTGGAACTGCCCCAGTTGATTTACCTCAGCGTGAGTTCAGAATCCAATTCAGCGATCGAGCTACGATCAATCCTAGCTTTGTCAGTTGGATTGAAAAGCTGGTCGAACCTGGTTTAGAGCGCCGATTCACAAGTGCTGATGAAGCGTATGAAGCGCTGAATCAATCACAGAACTCTTTGCTTGGCAGAATTCAAACACTCCATCCCAACTCAACTAAAAAGGTTCAGCGAGTTAATCCTCGAATTGTTGTAACGGAAAATACAAAAGACACCCTGAAGATAGAGTTTCGTGGATACCGGCATCCATCAAGTTTGTTCTGTTTTAGTGCTTACTTCATCCTGACTTTGTTGGTTACAGTTGTGTTTGGTAGCTTGGGGGGATGGAGTTTCATCTTAAGCCAAATCGTCTTCTGCATATTCGCATTTTTTGACCTACGAAACCCGAAGTACAATCAACTCTCGTGCTTAGGTTCTATTTGCTTGGATACATCAAACGATTGCTTTGCTGTGCGGAATAAGTCGAAGTCGGAAGTAGGCAGAATTTCAGACATTCAATATCTCTCAATTATTCCAACTGAAGTGACTTGCTACACAGGTGGTTATTCTGCGGCTTCATATACACAATTTTGGGTCAACATCCGCACGAAAAGAACTTACATGTTGAAATGGGTACTAACGGAAGAAGAATGTATTTGGTTAGTCAACGAAATTCAAAATTGGCTTAACGCTATAAATAAGCTTGGAATGAAATAAGCTGTTAAACATTTAGATTGTGTCAGAAGGAGAGCTAAAGCCTTTTGAGTAGAGCAATCTAAGTTCAGTAGTCCGGACAAAATCGGGTAGCAATAACGAAGATTTAAGTTAACCCGTGCATAATTCTTGGCGGTTGAACGTAAGAGACTAACAGAGGCAAATGAGAGCGCTTCTGCCTCGGCTGTCGTTTATGACTCATTAAGGAGAAAGCTATGGATGTGGTATATGGCCGCGATCGCACACTACCCCGATCAGCTTAGCTCAATCTATAAATTTAATTGATGAAATAAAAATTAGCAATCCTGACCGTCAAACTACAGGTAAATTGATATGGTCACACAACCAAACATTTACACGCTCAACTTGCCTTGGGATGAAGCGCCGTTGAGCCTGCTTGAAGACGAGCAGAAATTGCAGTTTCGGCAACACGCTCAAGTCAGTCGTCATGCGACAGGAGAAGTGCTTTGGTCGAGTCAAACACTGGGTAGCCAACTGCTGGTGCTGGCTGGAAATATTCGCCTAGTGCAAGAAAAAGGAACTTCAGTCCTAGAACCTGGAAAATCAGTTTTGCTCAAGCCGGGAGATTGGTTTGGCGATGCTTTAGGATTGGTCGGACAGTGGAAAGCGAGAGCCGCCAGTAAAGAAGTGATTGTCGCGTTTTGGCAGTCTGATCTCTGGCAAGAAGCCGCCTCTCCACTGCTGCACGATTTCTGGGCAGATTTACGCTGGCGCTATCAACCGCTCGACCCGCAGTTGCGGCATCCCGCATCGGGCTATCCCTACGTGTTTAGTCTCAACAGTCCAGCCGCTTGTTTAACAATGGTGACTCAACATTTGCAGACACCAATGCCACTCAAGCAAGTGCAGCGCCAAGTCCGAGGACAAACGCCTCAAGATGTGGTGGCAGGGGCTGAAACGATCGGACTTCAACTGCATCATATTCAGCAGATTAGTTGGATGGGACTGGAGCAACTGTCGTTTCCGGCACTACTGCATTGGCGACAAGAACATTGGGTGGTGGTGTATGAAGTAAAGGGCGATCGGATGGTGATTGCCGATCCACTCAATCGCCTCAAACACTGTGAGAGTGTGCCGCGTGAGATAGTGGAGACAGGTTGGGATGGGCAGTTGTGGCTCGTGCAATCCGCATCGAAGGCTGAATCTTTCAATCTGCGCTGGTTTTTACCTGCGGTTTTGCGCTATCGCGGCTTGTTAGGGGAGGTGCTATTAGCCTCGCTGGTGCTGCAAGTGTTGGGCTTGGCCTCCCCAATGCTGACACAAGTCATTATTGACAAAGTGATTGTGCATGAGAGTCTATCAACCCTGCATGTCATCGCGATCGCGCTTTTGGGAGTGGGCATCTTTGAAGCGCTTTTAGGCATCATCCGCCTCTTCGTGTTTACTCACACTGCACGTCGTCTGGATCTAAGTCTATCTTCACAGCTATTTCGCCATTTACTAGAGCTACCACTGGCTTACTTTGAAGCGCGGCGAGTCGGTGATACGGTGGCGCGATCTCAGGAATTAGAGAATATTCGCCAGTTTCTCACAGGAACCGCGTTGACAGTCGTGATTGATGCGGTGTTTATTGTGGTGTACTTGGGGTTAATGCTGTTCTACAGCCCAAAGCTCACGCTAGTTAGTTTGGCGGTGATTCCTGCATTGGCTGTATTAATGCTATTGACAACTCCAATTTTGCGGAACTGGCTGAACGAGTCGTTCAATCGTCATGCAGATAGCCAATCATTTTTAGTAGAAACAGTTTCGGGGATTCATGCTATCAAAGCACACTCGGCTCAAATGGCAACGCGTGAGCGAGCAGAAGGATTGTTTGCTCGGTATGTTCGCACTAACTTTCGAGCGTCTACCTTGTCGAATATCGATGGTCATGTGGGCGAGTTTTTGACGAATTTTTCGGAACTAATGATTCTCTGGTTTGGGGCAATGTTAGTGATTGAACATCACCTTACTGTTGGACAGTTGGTGGCGTTTCAAATGTTGTCTGGGAAAGCGATCGCTCCCTTACTCCACCTAGCGCAACTGTGGCAAAGTTTTCAGCAAGTGTTGCTGTCGGTTGATCGCATTGGTGACATTCTCAATGAAGCGCCGGAAGCAGCGTCAGAGACTGGTTTGGTGCTGCCATCCATCCGGGGCCAAATCAGCTTCGACACGCTATTTTTCCGCTATCAGCCCGACCTCGAAGATGTGCTGAAAGGTGTTTCGTTTGATATTGAGCCAGGAATGTTTGTTGGCATTGTGGGACGCAGTGGTTCTGGCAAAAGCACATTGTCGAAGCTGATTCAACGCTTGTATCAGCCGCGATCAGGTCGAATCTTACTCGATGGATTTGACATTAAAGGCGCCAACTTAGCGTCCTTGCGGCAGCAAATTGGTGTCGTGCTTCAAGATGACTTCTTGTTTAACGGGACTGTTTTTGACAACATCACCTTCAACAATCCTGATATTTCACCAGAACAAGTAATTGAAGCGGCAAAGATGGCGGCGGCTCACGACTTTATTTCTGAGCTACCCCAAGGCTATGAAACCTCGATTGGGGAACGTGGCACCGGATTGTCGGGTGGACAACGACAACGATTAGCCCTCGCACGGGTCTTTCTCTCGAATGCGCCAGTTTTGATTCTTGACGAAGCCACTAGCGCGTTAGACAGCGAAACCGAACGCCAAGTCTTGCAGAATTTGCAGCGAGTTTGCAACGGACGCACCGTGTTAATGATCACACACCGATTTGCACCACTCAAACATGCCGATCGGGTTCTAGTTCTAGAAAAAGGAGTGCTAATCGAGCAGGGTTCACATCAGGAGTTATTGCAGCAAAAGGGCGCGTATTGGGCGCTGCATCAACAGCAAGCGGCAGCTTAAACGTTACATCCTAGTTTTCATCTTTAACAATCAACACCGTCATTGGAGAACAATAATGAAACGCGATTCTTACTCTGACCAACAATCTCGTGCGAGTTTTCAACCAAAATCGCCGCAACCTGCGATCGCGCCAACTCAACTCGGTCAGCCTGTCCATCACAGCAGTTCTACCAGCGATTTGGGTTCTAACTGGCTGAACAAAGCAAGTAGCTGGGTGGCTGACAAATTGCAAACTGCACAGAATTTTGTGAGTTCAGGAGATGCGATCGCACCCGATCAAATCCTTCCTGCTCTAAAAGGAACCGCATCACCTAATCAACCGTTAGTCGGTGTGATTGATTCAGGGTTTGGCGCGAATGAACATGGTAGCAAAATGGTTGAAGCGATTCAAAAGGAGAATCCGCAGGCACAAATTTGGAAGGGGGACGGTGTTGGCACAGGCAAGTGGTCAGAATCGCTCGTTGAGTTTGTCGATACTGCCAAAGCGGGTGGACATTCTCGCGCCGTGGCGAACCTCAGCTTTGATCTGACCGAAGTGCATCTAGACGGCAGCACGTCCAATCGATCGCGACTCACGGCGGATGAACAATCTGCTTTAGCCTATGCTCGTGACAATGATGTGCTGGTTGTTGCATCATCCGGCAATCAAGGTAGTGCCATGTCCGCTTTAGGGCAAGCCTCTCAACCATCTGATAATCTGATTGTGGTAGGTGCGGCGAACGGGCATGACCGCGCTTCCTACTCTAGTTATGGTAAGGGTTTAGATCTCGTTGCAGAGGTAGGTTCTGCGGGAACTTCTTTAGCGGCGGCAAAGGTAACGGGCACGATCGCTAACATCTGGAGCGCCAATTCGGGGCTAAGCGATCGCCAAGTCAGCCAAATTCTCACCGCGACTCCAACCGATTTGAATAAGGTAGGATGGGATGCCGAAACAGGATCGGGTTTGTTGAATGCAAAAGGAGCGATCGATCTAGCAAGACAGACAATTCCTGAATCAATCGTTTTCTCTGGCTCTCAACTCGTTCCACAAAATTCTGGTCTTGATCAAGCATCGAGTTTCAGAAGTAGAGCCTGGACAAGCACAGACGGAGCGATCGCCAGCGAACGTCCTAACTGGAGCTGGAGTGATGTTGGTCATGCCGCGCTTGATGTCGCAGGCTTTATTCCAGTTGTCGGAACTGCCGCAGATGTTGCTAATGGCGCTTTGTATCTAGCGGAAGGGAACAAAACAGAGGCTGCCCTGTCATTTGCGGCGGCGGTGCCAGTTGTCGGGGACGCGATCGCGGCAGGTGCTAAAGCCGTTAAAGCTGCCAAAGCTGTGAACACAGGCGTTCAAGCGGCTAGAGCAACCACAACTGCCGCTAGAGGATCTGAAACTACGCGGAGTGTTGCAGCTAGCACAACTAGAAGCGCCACTAGAGAAGTTGGAACTGTACGAGGGGCAGCTAACAGAGGAGCAGGAAACGTGGAACGAGGAAGTGGGGCAACTCGCGGCAGCACTAGTGGGGGAGGGAGATTACGGGGCGATCGTGCTACTGGACGAGCTACTAATTCACAGCCTCCACGAGGAAATTCGGGCGGAGGTGGAAACAAACCGCCATCCCCCCCTACCAGAAACTTTACTCCATCTCCTGATCCTGAACCTATCCGTAGAGCGCCTTTCCAAATACAGAATAGGACTGTCACGCACAGTCCTCATGTTAGTGATGATGCTTTAGCCAGAGGAAGATACTTTACCTACACTTTAAGAAACGCAAACGGAGAGGTAAGGTACGTTGGAAGGAATTCACCTAGAAGAATAGGCGATCGCGGTGCTCAAAGAGTTTTTCGTGGACGCATGGGAAGCAGAAGGGATCATGGCATTCTGAAGAATCACTCCGATGAAATTACCGAGATCAGAATAGAAGGAGTTCAAGGCAATCGAGCTGCTAATTCCGGTGCCGAAGATGTACTCTATTCACGCCACCAGATTCGGAATCCAGAACCGATCAGGTACACAAGTGGCGGTCGGAAGCGTGAAAGGCAACTTCAGGGTGGTGCAAACGAAGGTAATCGACAATTGCTCAATAGAACAAACGTTAGGAGTACTAGATCCAGCAGACTTCCAAGAACGAGAGCTGTTATTAACGCTTATAGCAAGGATATGAGGACCAAGATGATTTGAGAACTAAGAAACTGTAGCTGCCCAGGTATAAAGTGGACAAGAATCCACTTTATACCTGGAATAAAAGTTTTAGCTAAAGCCTGAAAATAAGGAGCTAATCATGAAAACTTCACCAACGTCTGTTCAACGTCAGCAAACAAAATATCAGTTTGCCAATGCTCAAGAATACCTGAACTATGAATTAGGCAATGCTCAACGACGATTACCTCCGTTGTATGTTCGGTTGCTCGGATTTGGCATCTGTGCGCTGATTGGCGGCACGATCGCTTGGGCAACCTTCAGCAAAGTCGATGAAGTAGCAACGGCTTCCGGACAGGTGGTTCCCGCCTCGCAAGTGCAGCCGATGCGATCGCTTGCCAGCGGTCTACTGCGCGAAATCAACGTCACCGAAGGCAAGCATGTGCAGCAAGGCGAGGTCTTAGTCCAGCTTGACCCGACCATTTCTCAATCTGAAGTCGATCGCCTCGAAAAGCTTTCTCAACAGAGCCGCGACACCTTGGCACGACTGCAAGCCGAACGCAATGGCAACACTCAAGCCGGAAGCTTATTGCAAAACCAACTGTTAGCCGCCCGCTTGCGAGAATTTCGCGATCGCCGTGCTGCCGCCGATGCTGATGCAAACCGTCAAATGAGCATCATCAAAACCACACAGGTCAAACTCAGCCAATTGCAGTCAGAATTTGCGCATACCAACACAAAAGCGAGAGCGATCAGATCATTATTGATTAGTGGAGCTGTTCCGCGTTTTGACTATTTGGATGCTAAAAATAAAGCGGACTCTTTGCAAAAAGAAATCATTGCCCAAAGGCAGGAGATTGAGCAAGCAAAGCAATCCTATCAAGCTACAATCAAGAACGCCACTCGATTAGAATCTGAACGGCAAAGCGAAATCTTGACCCAAATTGATAAACAACAGCAAGAACTCACCGACCTCGACGGAAAACTGACTCAAGCCCAAGCGCAACACAAGCACAGTACGGTTCGCGCTGGAGTAGCGGGGACTGTCTACAACATTAAAGTCAGCAAAACGGGGTTTACGGTGCAACCGGGCGATGAAGTGCTGTCGCTCGTGCCCGATGGTGAGGAGTTAATTCTCGAAGCGAACGTGCAGAATAAGGATATTGGCTTTGTGCGATCGGGGATGCGAGTCAAAGTCAAGCTGGCAACATTTCCCTATCAAGAATTCGGTATGGTCGAGGGCATCGTCGGTCGAGTCAGTCCCAATGCGGTGAACGAGCAAAATGGTGGGTTAGTCTTTCCGGTGCAAATTCGACTCAAGCAGCGATCTGTGAGAACCCCTGATCAGGAAGTGTTGTTGTCTCCTGGCATGGCAGCAACCGCAGAGATTGTCACTCGTCAGAAAACAGTGATGAGCTTTTTATTAGATCCGATCACTGACAGTTGGGATCGTGCTTTCTCGGTAAGATAGGGGTCTGGCTGCTACCGGTATCGTCAACTTAATGAAAGAAAAGCAAAATTAAGTACGATTGTTTCATTGATCGTGATCTATCTAATTTACGCAGCAGAATTGAGACAAGCAACATCTCGCCAATCCTCGAAGCGTTGGCGGAGTTGTTCTCGATATCGTTTCGCATTTAGTTCATGTTGCTTTGGGTGAAAGTGTCCTCGGATGGATTCAAATGTCGAGAGAAATCGTTGCGCTTGTCCCGGAGATTTGAATCGCCGCATTCGTCGCTCTCGCGTTCGGGTCAGTTGATGCGAGTTTTCGGCTCGATTATTCAATCCCTTGTGCTGTCGATGTTCTACGTTCTTCATCACTCGTTTCTTCGCTGCCTCGTAACTCTTGAGCTTATCCGTCACAATCACCCGTGGCACAAAGTTTTGTTTTTTGAGCAATTTGCGAAAGAATCGCTCTGCTGCCTGGGTATCCCGTTGCCGTTGGAGTAGGACATCTAGCACATTCCCTTCTGAATCCACTGCCCGCCACAGATAATATTGCTGCTTTTTGGTCGTCACCACCACTTCATCGAGATGCCATTTGTCGGTGATGTACAGGCGTTTGCGCCGAAGTTGGTTGGCATATTGCTGTCCAAACTTTTGACACCATTCCTGAATCGTTTCGTAAGTGACTTCAATGCCGCGATACAGCATCATTTTCTCGATATCCCGGTAGCTCAGCGGAAACGTCTAATACAGCCAAACGCAGTAGCTAATAATTTCCCCGGGGAATCGATGACGAGAATACATGGGCAAGAAGTTGCGATCAAAGTTGGATTAGTACAATCATCCTGCTTTTAGGTAAAGTTGACAATACCCTCTCGAATTCCAGCGGTGCAACAACCTGTCATTATTAGCAATCAAAGAACGAACGGCTATCCTGATCTGATTGTTTACACGGCTGGCGGTGGACTCGCACCTGCTTATCGTCGCCTGCGGTTCAATGGTTCTAGCTATCCTACTAACCTCACCGGAGAGCCTGCTTTGCCTACTGGAACAACTGTAACGGGGAGCGTGGCACTGGCAAGCCGAATTACCCCAGACTTAGCTGCGCCGTTAGTAGCAGTATGATCGATTAGATGGCATGAATGAGGTGAACAATGTCTAGAGAGTGTTATGCACTTTTGAATCCGATACTCACATACTGCCTGACCATCAACATCACAAACGCAATCAGGTGAAACCCAGTCACCAACCTCCGGCAAAGTCGGAGGTTGGTGACTTCGCCGGGGAATCGGTGACGGGAGTACGTGGACAAGGAGTTATGAACGATATGAGATCAGTACGATTATTCTACAGTCCGATTAACTTGACAATGCCTTTGGTGGCAAAGGAATACTGATCTCGGTTGAGGCGAGGTTGAGGGTCATGTGTCTTGTGATTGCTTCTATAGCCTCTTGCTCTAATCTTAAATGCGTTGAATCGAGTCAAGGTTGGCAGATGAGAGAATGAGCGAAGTTAATTTTCTCCTAACAAAATGCCTCTCTATTCTTAGTCTGTCAAAGCTTTACCAAAACTGATGCTGCTGGTGAAACATTGCTTAGCACTCTGTAAGCCTTGAAACTTCATTGAAACCGCAGACCAAATGGTTGAATTCTGTAGGACAAGAAACGGCAGGATTAGGGTTTTAGACATGAAGAAATAGTTCGCCATCAGTATCAAAACTGCGTAAAAATCACTCATCGAGGTACGCGACATCTATTAAAAAAGGCTTACATCGCAGAACCTAAAAATGCAAGTATCACTGTTAAGAATAATGTGCTTCAAATAGTAAAACTTGAAAAGATTAGCTGTTTCAGTAGTATTTAGATAAGCTCTGACGACTTTAGAAATATTACGGTGAAACTGAAAAGCGTTTTTTAACAATCTGCTTAACGGTTGTTTCATGCCTATTTTTTGCTGCTTAGCTCCCTGTTCTAGCTCTAGGCAGAGGTGGCGGCAACCGCAACGTTCAGTTTTAAATAATACGCTAAGAAAACAATTTTAGATTTACGATTTTGACTTGAGGAACTGAATATGATGAGACACGAAGATCTAGCATCACCCTTCAAACTGGCTCGGATCTTGCCCAGTCCAACTTCAGAGGTAGGAAATTTTTTGGGAGATGCAATTGCCGTTGATGGTAATTTAGCACTCATCAATTCTAGTAATGGTCAATCCGGCGTTGACGGTGGTAGTGGTGTTTATTTAGTTGAGATTGATACCGGGGCATTGGTTCGTTCGTTTTTCCAACCTACACCCACCCAATTCGGAGATCAGTTTGGCGCGTCCGTTGCACTCTCTAAAGATCGAGTTCTGATTGGTGAGTTCGGGGGTGGGCTACGGAATGGTGCAGCCTACTTGTTCGATGCCAAGACCGGCAATTTGCTCCAGACGTTTCGGAGTCCTATCCCTGCCACAATCAATGATTTTGGTGAAGCCGTTGCCATTCAAGGGAATACTTTTTTAGTGGGAGATGGTTCCGTTGATAATTTTGCAGGGGCAGTTGATCAATTTAATCAGCAAGGGCAACTCCTGCGGACGTTTCGTAATCCGACTGCTGATCCAGAGGATTATTTTGGACGGGCGATCTCAGTCTCCGGTAACAGAATTGTGATTGGGGCTTACGGCGATAACACTGGTGGAATTGATGCTGGGGCCGCTTACCTCTTTGATCGTAAGGGCAATTTACTCCAAACTTTTCTGAATCCAACACCTGATTCCGGTGATTATTTTGGCATTTCGGTCGCGATCAACGGAAATCGAGTTTTGATTGGTTCCCAATTAGATGATACTGCCGCCCGCAATGGCGGTGCAGCCTACTTGTTCGATGCGACGACGGGCAATTTACTCCAGACTTTCTTGGAACCTGCGGCAGCGCCAGATAATCAGTTCGGAGATTCGGTGGCGATTCAGGGCAATACGGTATTAATTGGATCTCGATTTAATGACACAGGCGCGATCGACAGCGGCGCAGCGTACGTCTTCGATGCTGGGAGCGGTACTTTGGTCCAGTCTTTGTTTAATCCAACGCCGCAGGTTGGAGAAGAATTCGGCAATCATGTTGCAATCTCGGAGAACTACTTACTCGTGAATGCCCCATTCGGGGAGGTGAACGGTGTTTCTAGCGGAGCCGTTTATGTCTTCCAACCAAGCATTCAGAAAGACCATCATAGCCCCAATTGTAATGACATCCTAAACGGTAGAGACGATCACACACGATGGGACAGAAATCCATTTCCAGAACGGTCTTATGCAAGGGGAAACACCCGATGCCTTGGTACTCCCTCAAACGATTCATTTAATGAATCGTTTGAGGGAGTACAAGGAAGGTCACCCCTTGACTTTACGAGTCGAGACCTCACTCCGAAAGCCGGCAATAGCATTCTTTACTAACCCTGAGAATGGACGGTTCCGTTGCAAAAAGTGAGAGGATTTCAAGGCATATTGAGAGAAAAACTGACATTTCGTGGTTGATCCCAAAGCTCCCTTCAAATGGCGACATTTTCAATCTGACCTCATCTTGCCCAACGTGAGCTGTATTGTCGCTATGCCTTGAGCTATTGGGACTTAGAAGAGATAAGGTCAGAGAGAGGCGTAGTGGTGTCCTTTGCTTGATCTCCTCTAAGTAGCCCCAAGGACGGTAAGATTCAAGAAACTGGCGACCGCACTGCTTGCATTTGTAACATTGTCTGTCGCAACGATGCCCGTTTTTAGCGGTTTGAGTGGACTGACATTGAGGACATTTCATCCTTCTATGATGCCAATTCAAGTATTACCCTTTCAGCAACGCTGCTTCTTGATAACACGACCACTTCGGGACTTCCGCGCCACTCGCGATCGCTATCTTCTGCTGCCGTGACAACTGCTTGATCGCATATTCCACCTGCATCGCCGCTCGTTTCGTCGGGAACTGCCAAGACGCAACGAGTTCTACAGGTCGGTGCGCCCTCGTGTATCGCCCACCCCTGCCTGCGTTATGAACGGCAATCCGCTGTTCAACATTCTTCGTATACCCGGTGTACAGACAATTATTCGCGCAGCGAACAATGTACACATAATGCAACTTCGGTGGCTGTGCTTCCTTCATGAACCCTCTCTGCGGCGAGATCAAATTTCTAGGACGGGTTCCCTCAGCCGTCGTTGCATCGATTATCGCTTGAAAATGTAACTACTCAGGCTTAAAACAAAATAACAATATACGCGAACGCTCTCAAGCAATTGTAGAGTTCAAGCAAATATCCGCAAAGCCGAAAGCAGCACTTTGAGCAATTCCCCTCGAACACCCGCCATTAGCCGAGATGAAATCCGAGCAGTTTACGCGCAGGGAGAAGACGCGGTGATTGCTTTAGTTGAAGGACTATTGGAGCGAATATCGGGACTAGAAGAGCGGATGGAGAAGTTAGAGAATCAACAGAGCAAACATAGCGGTAATAGTAGTAAGCCCCCGTCGAGCGACGGATTCAAACCGAAGCCGAAAAGCTTACGGAGCAAAAGTGAGCGACGCAGTGGCGGACAAGAAGGGCATCTAGGACAGACATTAGAGTGGTCAGAGGAGGTCGAACAAGTTGAACGGCATCCGGTCAAAGCTTGTACTCAGTGTGGAGCTTCGTTAACGGGCGTTGCCATCGCGGAATGGGAAGTTCGGCAAGTGCGAGATTTAGCGCCGATTCGGGTCACGGTGACTGAACACCAAGCAGAAGTGAAGTGCTGTCCTTGTTGTCAAACGTTGAATCGAGGGGAGTTTCCTCAAGACGTGAACAGCGTGGTGCAGTATGGGGCAAATCTGAAGGGGTTGATGATGTACTTACTCGACTACCAATTGCTACCCTCGGCACGAGTTCAAGAATTGTTGTCCGATGTGCTGGGATGCGAGATCTCCGAAGGCACACTCTACGCTAGTCGGGAGCGGTGTTTTGCTGAACTTGCCAGCGTCGAAGTCGCGATTCAACAGCAGATTGCCCAAGCGGACGTGTTGCACTGTGACGAAACCGGACTGCGGGTGAACGGTAAACTGTGGTGGTTACACGTTGCCAGTACCGATAGCTTGACCTTCTACTTCGTCCACGCCAATCGAGGCAAAGCGGCAATGGACGCGATGGCGATGCTGCCAAAATATC
>JAHHHP010000082.1 GCA_019359275.1 Myxacorys chilensis ATA2-1-KO14
GGCAGGTGCGACAGAGATAGCTTTGTTTGCCATTGCGATGTCCATTCTTAACCACTTTATCGCTGGCACAGTGAGGGCAGGTCATCAGGAATCCTCCTTGATGCATCATCCTCTATTATGCAACACCCAATTTTCCTCAACTTTTGACTTGGATAATGAACAGTTTTCCCAAACCAAGGACGCAGCCTAACGATGATTCGGTTGCCATAAATACTGGCGGAGATTGACCTTGCCGTTTTGATTGAATTGAACCCCTTCCGCCTCAAGCAACGATCGCTGGAGATAGTCGTTGCCCTCCCGAAATGGCGACATTGAAATTTCTCCCTTGGCATTGATCACCCGATGCCAAGGAACAGTCGTTTCAGGTGCAACGCGAAAGAGCGCATAACCGACCAAACGCGCTCTCCTGGGCAGTCCGGCAAGCTCGGCAACTTGTCCATACGTGGCAACCTGACCATAAGGGATTTGCTGCACGATCGCGTAAATCCGGTGATAGGCGGACATTAACGGGTTTAAATTAGAGGGCTTGAATTAGAGGTAAGTCAAAGTAATTCTGATTGCCTACATCGCCTGCGATCGCTTCAAACGGTTGATCGGGTTCTCCAAAGCTGCTTAACACAAACGCTGCCCCTGTGAAGTCATGCGAACGAGTGTAGTCGTTGAGCGTAATTACGGTTTTTAATCCCGCGTCCAAAGACGATTTCAAGCCTTGACCCGAATCCTCGAAGGCCACGCATTCTTCTGGCTTCCAGTCCATTTGCTCTAGAACGTACTGATAGATATCTGGAGCCGGTTTTTTCTTCGGTACGATATCTCCTGCCCCAATAATGTCGAACCAGGAAAGGCTTTCGGGGGACAAGGATGATTCTAATAAAGCGGTGACGTTGGCGGGTGTAGTTGTCGTCGCGATCGCGAGCCGAAGCCCCTGTTCACGCGCGGCTAGCAGGAGCCGCTTCACGCCAGGACGCAAGGGAATAACGCCGTCTTTTAACAGTTTTGTATAGTGTTCGGTTTTGTTCGCGTGCAGTGTTGCTACAAAATTTTTCAAATCGCCATTTGGAGCTTCAAACGTCGGCTCATAGGTGTTGACATAATGCTGCATTCGCTCCTTTCCACCCGTAACTTCTAGAAGCTTGCCATAAAGCTCGGGTGACCAATTCCAGGTGAGTCCAGCATCCGCAAACGCTTGATTGAACGCAACACGATGCCCATCTCGCTCAGTGTCTGCGAGTGTGCCGTCAACATCGAAAATGAGAGCGCGGAGGTTAGACATAGGAAGGGATATAGGAAAAATGTACGTCAAGCAGGTAGGAGTGGTTCTACCGTTTTTGTTCTCTCCCTAATCTACCTCTGTCTCATGCTCAAAATTTCTTTCTCTAATTTCCTGATTTCTCCTCCCTAACACTGTAGAAAAGGGTAACACTCCGTGTTTTAAGTATCAAAAAAGACTCAGTAAAAATCTAAATTGATCAGGGGCTTGCAGCAATGGAAAACAAAAAGTGGCTGAATTTAACGGAGTATCTTCTCTTAGCAGGGTCTGGAATCGGTTCTGTTGCCTCGATCGCATCTCAGCAACTTGCCGTGACTGCTGCTCCATTTTCGTTCTTATTGTTACTGAGTCTTGCCAATCGGCAGCGGGCAACTCAAGCCGCTCAAAAGAAGAGTGAGGATGGAGTGGTTCAGTTGAATCAAAAGCTTTCTGGGCAAATTAAAATTCTCGGTCAGCAGGTTAAAACGTTGCCGACGCTGAGTGACTTTAGCAGCTTTACTCGGTCGGTTTCTCAGCGCAACGACGCCGCGATCGCGCATCTTCAATCCGACATTGCTCAGCGATTAGCTCCCTTTGAAACCAGCGCTTTTAGCCGCATGACCCAGGAAATGGCGGACTTGCAGCATAAGTACACGAAACTGTCAGACACGCTAACCGCGATGACGGCAACTCTAAATCGGGTTGCTAGTGCTAACCAAGAAGGTGTAGGCACAGTTCCGCCAGAGGTACGTAAGCTAATTGCGCAACTCAACTCCGATGTTGCTCAGTTGCAAACTAAACTTGCTGAAGTCTCAAGTTCTCAGCAGCAAGGTAATTCCAGAGCTTTGCAAGACGAAATTAACAACCTTCATCGCCGCCTCAATCGATTACCTCAGCCGTTTGATGCCACGATGCTAAAACAAGACGTTAGTGAACTAACCAAAATTGTGGGTGACTTGGTTTCTCGTCGAGATTTAGCACAGTTAATGGCAGAAGTTGAAAAAATTCGTCGCCAACAGCAGCAGTTAGAACAGACTGTCACCCCGATGAAGACTGTAAATACTATTATGCGAAAGCAAATGGATACGCTGTCGTCGTGGGTTCAGTCAAAAGACGCAACCCCCTCAGAGCGCATCGCAACACCTACTT
Source organism: Myxacorys chilensis ATA2-1-KO14 (assembly GCA_019359275.1). Lineage (GTDB taxonomy): Bacteria > Cyanobacteriota > Cyanobacteriia > Leptolyngbyales > Leptolyngbyaceae > Myxacorys > Myxacorys chilensis. The sequence goes on from JAHHHP010000082.1 coordinate 2,399, forward strand.
CTGAGTGTGAACTAGTTTTGGGTCTCAAATCGTCTCACAATGCTGGTCAAGATACGTTACTAAACCGCCGAGCCTTACTAGAGGAAGCGCTTAAAACGGCTCAATCGCGGGTCATTGTAGTGTTTCCCTATCCCGATCGCACAACGTTGGATGCTGACCTTATCACTCAATTTCGAGGATTGTTAGATCGGGGTGCTTCGCTCGATGTGGGTTGGGGTCACTTAGGAAATGTACAAGATCGTCAAGCTCGGTGTATTCACAATCCTTCAGACTTCGTTCTGAGAACTCCTCTGGAACCTCACTTCACGAGTGGCGATCCTCACCAGACCGCGAAGAAATTTTTAGCAACAACTTTAAACCAGCTAACTCAACTGAAACGCGAGTACCCAAACCAGTTCCGGTTTAAGGTGCTAGGGACAGATGAAAATTTTTTGGTGTGCGATCGCGCCTATGCCATTTTGGGGGTTCATCCTGTCGCAACGACGAGCGCTGCTTTCCCAGAGGTCGCGGTTGGTGTGCGCACCCGCAGTGCTGAAGTAATCGAGGGATTGATCGAGCGCTACGATCATCCAGTGCTTGCTGCCAATGATGAAACGGCGTACTACAACCGAGCCATCACCCGTTATGAATTGGGCGATAAACAGGGCGCGATCGCAGACTATAGCGAAGTCGTGCGAATTAATCCAAATCACGACATTGCTTACAACAATCGTGCGTTGGTACGAGAAGAATTGAAGAACCGAGAGGGCGCGATCGTAGACCTCAACCGTTCCATTTTGAGCAATCCGCGCAACTGCGTTGCCTACTGCAATCGGGGCGTCATCCGACTGCGTTCGGGAGATATGATGAGCGCGATTGAAGACTTTAGCTATGCAATTCAGGTCGATTTAGATTGCACAAACGCCTTTGCTCAGCGCGGCTTAGCTCGGTTGCGCTTAGGCAATGTATCGGGCGCGATCGATGATTTCACGGCCATGATTCGGATTGATTCGCAGAATCCAGTAGGGTACTTCCATCGAGGATTAGCCCTCAGCAAGGCGGGCGATAAAACGAAGGCAATTCGTGACCTCAAAGAAGCCGCTTGGTTATTTTCGGCTCAAGGCAATCAGGCGAACCACCAACACGCGATCGCAGCTATCAATAAGCTCCGTACCCGCTATGCTGCCCAATCATCTCAAGAAAGGTCATCTCAAGAAAGGGCGTCTCAAGAAAGGGTGTTTCCAGAAAGAGTGCTGCAAGAAATCTAATTATCGGCTTCTCACAAACCCAGCTTTAGCCACTAATTCTTGTCCTTGTTCGCTCAGCAGCAAATTTGCATAGGCTTCTCCCGCTTGCTGCTCTATGCCTCCGTCCTGCTTCACAATCACAAACAAATTGCGGGTTAGGGGATACTTACCGCTCTGAAATGCGGGTGTGTTCAATTGATTGCGCTGATTAGAACATTGATTAGTCAGAGGTTCCTGATAAGGTGGAACGAGTTTGTCAAGCGATCGCCCGATGGGTAACGGCTTGATTGAACACTGAGGCACAACTTCCGGTGCAGAGGCAAAATAAATTCCTCCGGGTGTGGCTCCAAGTTGTCGTAACGCTTCCGTTGTTGTTCCAACAATCTGCACATTTCTACTCAGCGCTTGTCCGCCTAACACTTCCTCAACAAACAGTTCGACGGTGCCGCCCGACTCCGCACTGCGAGAAATAGGTGTAATAGGCAAATTCGGCCCGCCCACTTGCTGCCAGTTATCAATCTGCCCTGTGTAAATTCTCTTGAGTTGCTCAACGCTCAAGCCTGGAACATTGAGACTCGGATTGACAGCAACTGCCAGACCATCGATTGCGATCGTAATCTGTTTTAGCGTTAATTTCCGAATTTGCGCCCGTTGATACTCTTCATCACTCACGGGGCGCGACGACTGAGCAAAGGCGAGATTCCCGTCAATCAACGCCTTGATTCCCGTTCCAGAGCCTGGACTGCCCGTAGTCGGTTCTGTGTACTGCAAGCGATATTCTGGACGCGCCGCTTGTAGTGCCCCATCTACGGCAAGTCGAATCGGTGCCCAAGAGGTACTGCCACCATAGCGAAACAATCCTGATGGAACATTTTGAACTTGTGCGAACGTTCCACTACTGAGTTGTCCAGAATTTGTGGATTGTCCAGAATTTGAGGCAGTGTCTGACTTACTAGCCGGAGTACTGCTTTGCACTATCGGCACACCAAAATTCCCTGAGCGCTGAGTAAACCACCAGAATGCTCCGCCTAAAAGTCCTGCCGTTACCAAAAGCGAGGCAATTAATGCAGGTGTTTCATTTTTTTGAGACATAAAGAATCCAGTGATGTTGCAGAGAAAAATTAGTTGCGATCCACCGGCATAAAGTCAAAGCCTGTCCCTGATCGAGTGCCTGGAACGACTTTAACCAGTTGAATTCCAGCATTGCGATCGCCTGATGGTAAAAATCGCACGGTTTGAGATGCTCCTGTTGCTGAAAAGTTAGCGGTAGCTAGGGCTTGCTGTACGCCTTGTCGAGTTGGATTTTGCTGTAATGCCGCGATAAACGCTTGAGTGGCATCGTACGCGATCGCCGATCGCCAATTGACATCTGCTCCCCAAAGCTGACGCGACCCGACTACAAAGGGCGATCGCGGATTACTTTCGATATGCCAAGGCACGGCGACGATCATGCCCTCCGCTTGCTGTCCTCCTTCTAAGGTTTTGGGCGTGTAGACATCATCTCCGCCTAGCAGAGAGCTACCCTTTTGATTCGCCTGAACGACTTGCAATGCTTGATCTAATGTTCCCGTGTTGGCTGCCAACATAAATGCTTTGGCTCCTGACTTGCGGGCTTGGTCAACCGCCCGTGCTGCACTAAAATCAGAACTCGAGAAATCAAATTCATCTGAAACTTGTCCGCCGACCAGCGACATGGCGGTGAAAAATTCAGATTTGAGCGATTGGCTGTAGGCGCTTTGAGAATTGAAAAAAACAGCGACAGTTTTCTGTTGCAGCGTTTTTGCGGTATATTCCGCCAGCGCTCGGGCCGCAACATAATCACTCGGGACAGTGCGAAACACGTATTTCCCCAAGCCTGAGAGTTTCACACTGGTACTGATGGGCGAAATGCTCACGAGCTGACCGGAGTTGTAAACGCTGCCTGCGGCTAAGCTGACATCGCTGGCATAATGCCCGACTACGCCCAAAATATTGGAATCTTGAACAAAGGCATTGGCGAGTTTTTTGGCGGTTTCAGGATCGTTATCGTCGTTCGCGATCGCAACCTTCAACGCCACGCCGTTTATGCCACCCGCTCGATTAAGGTCGTTCTGCGCCTGCGCCACGCCGCGCAAAATCTCGGCAGAGCCTGCCAAATCTGTTTTAATCGGTACGGCAACTGCAATTGTGTAGGCTTTGCGTTGTCCAATTCGAGCATTGTTGAGATAAATCAACGTCTCTGGCGCATTTTTATACTTCTGCATTGCGGGCTCAAACATCGTCACCGCTTCGGGATATTGGGCCGATCCGATCGCATTTACGCCCGCCTGTTTGAGTGAATTAAACTCTGGGTTGGATGATTCTGAAGGTAAAAGAATGCGTTCTCCAGTGCTAATCCGGTCTTGCAGTGAAGCAGTTTGCGGGCTGACGGTGGACGCCGTATCGAATTTCATCCCTGATCGTTGTATGAACCACCAAAACCCGCCGCCTAATAATCCTGCGGTAATCAAAAGCGAAATGATCAAGGCTGGGGTTTCGTTTTTTTGGGACATTTTTTTGGGACACTTTCGGGACACAGTGTTACAGAATTCTGGAAACGAGCTTATAGATCAGTTGGAAAAAGATCACGATCGCAACCACGACCAAGCCTCCTACAATTGCCAGAAACAGCACGTTAAGAAACGAGTTTCCCAGCGCGACAAAGGTAGATGCTCGATGCAGTTGACCAAAAAAACCGACGATGCCAAACGTGATGGCTCCTAAAATCACCAGATCGACTTTTTCAATGACTCGGAGGCGCTGTGCCAGAACTAAAATGCCGAGCAAGATCAGCCAAAAGCCACCGCTAATCCAGGTTGTTCCTAGCAAACTGACGAGCGCGATCGCGATTAATCCTGCCTCGAAACCTGTGAAAGCCGCACCGCGCAAAAGGCTAGCCATTGATAATGCCGGAAGTGTGGATCTCTGAGGCGCAAGCGGAGAGGGAGCAGGCGAGGAGGGAGTCGCAGGGGGAGATGGAGTTGCGATCGGTGGACTCATGGCAGGCGGTTTAGAAGCGATCCTTCGGAGCTTCGTGGAGCGAATCGCTTCTAAAACATCTTGTGCGGATTGAAAACGCTGACTCGGATTAGCAAGCAACATTCGATCCAGTACGTCTGCTAATACACGGCTGGGCGTCGCAAAATTTTGCCATCTCCACGTGTTGCTGTAGGCATCAAACAATTCGTTGTGAGGCTTGCCCGTGAGCAACATTACACACGTTGCAGCCAACGCATAGAGATCGGTTGAAGGATAAATCTGTCCTCCAGACACTTGCTCTGGTGGAGCATAGCCAATCGAATAAATTCCTGTAGAAGAATTTAAGTTTCCGGCGGCTTTTGTCGCGTATTTCACAGCCCCGAAATCGACCAGATAAATGCGTCCATTCCGGTGACGCATGATGTTCGACAATTTGATGTCTCGGTGAATCGATCCATTGGCGTGAACGAATTCTAGAATTTTGAGACATTCCTTCAGGACGGCCACACACTCTGATTCCGAAAATTTTCCCTTTTGGAGAAACTCGTCTTCGAGCGTTTGCCCGTCAATGAATTCTTGGACTAAATAAAAAAACTTATCGTTTTGCTTCGTCGATGAATTTGCCACAGAGAGTTCAAAAAACGCGAACAAATCAGGGATTTGAGGATGTTCCCGTCCCAGTTGTTCTAGCGCCTCTGCTTCTCGCTCAAACAAATCTTGAGCAATCTTAAGCTGCGTCGTGCTGAGATGCCCCGACGGCTGAAATTGCTTAATTACACAAGAGCGCAATCCGGGCGTGTAGCGATCGCGTCCTAAAAAAGCTGCCCCAAACCCTCCCTGTCCTAATAGTTTGACTGGTAGGTACCGACCCACCAAGATTAATGGCATCCCGCAGTTAGTACAAAACTTTTGCTGAACCGTTTTCAGGGTCGCGGCATCATCAAGGTCAGGGAAAATATTAGTTGGTCGAGAACAACCCGGACGAGTGCAATGAAGCTGCATAACAGGGGGAGGGGGATTTGAGATCTAACTTAACCCAAGATGAGATGAGCGGCACTAGTTCTTAGTATTCCTTATGTATAACTAGTTCCTAGTAGTTTGCCACGCTAATGCCCCTAAGTCATAAGTGTTTCTCGTCTGCGAGCAATATAAGCAAGGACGAGAAAGCTACGCTGCCTCTATACCTTTCCCCACATTTCAAGTCCTATCTCATCTCACACAGATCCCCAGCTTGACTACTGAATCAGCTCCTCGTTGCTAATTTTCCATCTCTGGTATTCCTCGATTATTGCTTGCGGCTTGAAGCATAGCTTTTAAGCTTTGGGGTTCAGGATAGCTTTTAGATTCACGTCGCTCGAAACTTACGGCACGAGGGGTAAACTTGGGCAAAATCTCGCGACAAAATGCATCCGCCGCTTTAGAACGATATCGATTGGGGTTAATAATGACAGACAAGGTGCGCTTCACGATGACATCATCAATCTTGGCACGATGCAGCATTCCCATCTGGAGTTCTTTCTCGATCGCAGAAACAGAGACAAATGATGCTCCCAAGCCAGACTGTACTGCATTTTTGATCGCTTCAATCGAGTTCAGTTCCATCTCAATTTTGAGGCGGCGAGTTTCAATGCCGCAGCGTGCCAATACCTGATCAATTACCTTCCGAATCGTTGATTGAGAATCGAGGGCAATAAACTGCAATCGATACAAATCGTCCTTCTGAATTGTTTCTGTTCTAGAAAGAGGGTGGGTCGGTGGCAAAATCAGCGCGAGTTCGTCTTCAGCATAAGGAATAATTTCCAAAGAATCTTGAAGTTCTGGAGAAATTTCTCCCCCAATAATTGCCAAATCGATCTGACCGTTTGCCACGCTCCAAGATGTCCGTCGTGTGGAGTGAACATGAAGCTGAACCGCAACATCCGGATACTGCTGGCGAAATAGCCCGATCATGCGAGGTAGTAGATAAGTTCCCGTCGTCTGACTCGCTCCGATGATTAATGTGCCTCCTTGAAGGTTTTGCAGGTCTTCTAGCGCTCGGCATGTCTCCTGACACAACGTTAAGATCTTCTCGCCATAGCTCAGTAGCAGATGTCCTGCCTCGGTTAGCTGCGCTCGTCGCCCACCCCGATCGAACAACGGCACGTCCAACTGCCGCTCAAGATTCTGCACTTGCAAACTCACTGCGGGTTGGGAAACATATAAACTATCGGCTGCGCGCTTAAAGCTTCCCTCAGTGGCGATCGCTTTGAGAATGCGTAACTGATCGAGAGTAAAAGGAAGGTCAGACATACGGCTTAACCAGAAATGTGTGTAAGGAGCGTGGCGTAAAAAATAGACTCAGTACATTAACGTTTTGAGCGCAACCTATTAGCTAAACGACAAGAAGTTTAAGAAAAATTACAAATTGAGCTAACTTGCAAAATTTCCTTAAATGCTGGACACGGCAAGCAGCATGGGGAAACTAAGCAAAAGAAGCGTACATGAGGGGGATACTAAGGACTTTCTGAATTTACCAGGAATTGTGGGAATTGCTCTTAATTCATGAGCAATCTCCTAGAGTCTTGCAAGGAGAATCGTATCCTGTTTTCTACAGTCTTGATCCCGCTTGCGGAATTCCTCATAATGTAGAGTCTGCGCATGACCTTTTACAGGTCATTGCAACAAGTGGACTGAATTTTAAGTGCGACTGGATTTAAGGTGTTCGAGTTCCGCTCTTCTCCTTAAATTTCTGCTTCATGAGGTAGGCGCAATATCGACTGCAGCCTGCGCTTCGTGCTACCTCTTGAATTGCAGTTGCGCCAATATTTAGATTAATTACCCGAAAGTGTGGCTAAGCGATAAGCTGTAACCTATACCGGATCTACTTTTCTTGATTTTCTATGGTGTTTGACTGGTTGACGCCTAGCCACTTTGTAATCATTGGCCTATTGGTTGGGTTTGCGATCGCTCATAGCGGACTTGCCGCATTACGTCCTTGGGCAGAGAAAAAAATTGGAGCGCGGCCTTATCGAGTGTGCTTTGCGCTAGTTAGTCTCGGGATTGCGGTTCCAATGATTATTTATTTCTTCAATCATCGCTACGATGGGTTGATCCTTTGGGACGTAAGAGGAGTTCCGGGCATCGGTGCGATCGTGTGGATCCTGTCAGCGATTTCGTTTCTTTTTTTATATCCTGCAACTTTTAATCTTTTAGAGATTGCCGCAATTCAGAAGCCCCAAGTCCATCTCTACGAGACTGGCATTATCAGGATTACAAGACATCCTCAGATGGTGGGTCAAGTGATTTGGTGTATTGCTCATACGCTTTGGCTAGGAACAACGTTTACACTCGTCACCTCTTTAGGCTTGATCTTGCATCATCTATTCGGAGTATGGCACGGCGACCAACGCCTTACGGCTCGGTACGGAGCAGCGTTTGAAGCGGTGAAAGAACGCACGTCGATCGTTCCGTTTCTCGCGATTGCACAAGGAAAACAGCCTCTGAGGTGGACAGAGTTTTTGCGTCCTGCCTATGTCGGAGTGGCTGCATTTGTTGGATTATTTTGGTGGCTTCACCCTATTTTGATCGATGCAACAAGCAACGTAGCCTGGTAGCATGATCCCAGCGTTAGTAAAATTCATTAAACTATGCAATCAGGAATCAGCGAGCAGGCTTTCAGAAGCGAGGTCCTCGAATCTTCTACTCCTGTTCTTGTTCATTTTTGGGCACCCTGGTGTAGTATTTGTCGCTTGATCGAACCGTCGCTCAATCAGCTTTTGGCAGAGTGGGGTGGACAACTGAAACTCATCGGGATCAACGCCGATGAGAATCTCAGACTGGCTAGCAGCTACCGAATTGCTACTCTCCCAACGGTCATTCTATTTCAGGGTGGTCGGGTGTTGCATCGGCTAGATAGCTATCAGAAGCGCGATGAACTACGGGCGATTCTTCAAGAGACTTTGACTTTAACAAATAAACAACCCCAGTCGATTTCGCGTTAGACGCGGTTTTATAAAATCTTTATTGAGGAGGAGCGATCGCATAGGTCGCTCTTTTTCCTATGCTAAATTCTTAAAGAATCTAAAGTGTTTGCTTATCTTACTGACAATTTTGACTATAAATTGGAAATCCAAAGTCTGAAGCGTAAATCCAAAGTCTGAAGACGGAGGAACTCTCTAACAATATCCTTAACTTTGGATCTAGGGTGTCCCACAGTCCAAGAAATTGACTACCCTGGATAGTAAAGAAATCTAAACTAGGCGTGAGTGATGGAATTCATATATCAGTATGCCTGGCTTATTCCGGTTCTGCCCCTAGCGGGTGCGATGCTGGTCGGTCTAGGGCTGATTACATTTAGCAAAGATGTCAACCGACTTCGGAGCGCTAACTCGGTGTTCATCGTGTCGCTGATTGGAGCGGCGATGACCCATGCATTTAGTTTGTTTTGGAGTCAACTGCACGGGCATGAACCCTATGTTCAGTCCTTTGAATGGGCAGCCGCTGGAGATTTTCACCTGTCGATGGGATATGTCATCGATCCCCTCTCCTCGCTGATGCTTGTGATTGTGACCACCGTAGCGTTTCTGGTGATGATCTACACCGATGGCTACATGGCTCACGATCCGGGATATGTCCGGTTCTATGCGTATTTAAGCTTATTCAGTTCCTCAATGCTGGGGTTGGTAATTAGCCCTAACCTGGTTCAGGTCTACATTTTCTGGGAACTGGTGGGCATGTGTTCATACCTGCTAATCGGATTTTGGTATGACCGAAAAGCGGCGGCTGATGCCTGCCAGAAAGCGTTTGTGACGAACCGAGTGGGTGACTTTGGATTGCTACTCGGCATTTTGGGTTTGTATTGGTCTACTCGCAGCTTCGATTTTGGCGTGATTGGAGAACGCCTCCAAGATCTCGTTGCGACGGGATCGATGAGTGGCTTTCTTGCTGCGCTGTTTGCAATTTTGGTTTTTCTAGGACCAGTGGCAAAGTCGGCACAGTTTCCGCTGCATGTCTGGCTACCTGACGCGATGGAAGGCCCGACTCCAATTTCGGCACTGATTCATGCGGCGACGATGGTTGCGGCAGGAGTCTTTCTCATTGCGCGGATGTTCCCTGTGTTTGAAGGCATTCCAGCGGCAATGAATGTGATTGCGTGGACAGGAGCATTCACGGCATTTTTGGGAGCAACGATCGCAATCACTCAAAACGATATCAAGAAGGGCTTGGCGTACTCCACCATGTCTCAGTTGGGCTACATGGTGATGGCCATGGGAGTTGGTGCTTATAGTGCAGGCTTGTTTCACTTAATGACCCATGCCTATTTCAAAGCCATGCTGTTCTTGGGATCGGGGTCTGTCATCCACGGAATGGAATCTGTAGTCGGTCATGATCCGGCTTATGCTCAGGACATGCGAATGATGGGTGGCTTGCGGAAGTACATGCCAATGACCGCCTTTACCTTTTTGATTGGAACGCTCGCCATTTCGGGAATTCCTCCCTTTGCAGGGTTTTGGTCAAAAGATGAAATTCTCAGTTCTGCCTTTGCGTCTAACCCGGCTCTTTGGCTAATCGGGTACGGAACGGCGGGCATCACGGCGTTCTACATGTTCCGCATGTACTTCTCTACCTTTGAAGGAAAATTTCGAGGAACAGATGCTACGGTAAAGCAGAACATTCGCAACGAGCAACTTCAGAGTTTGGGCTTGGCCTTTGGTCCGGGCGCGATGGATCCAAGAGAACTGACTATGGACGCGCCACATGGCGAAGAGGTTGATCCTGGACACGATGAGCATCACGCTCATGAGCCGCATGAGTCACCTTTGACCATGACCCTGCCATTGCTCATTTTGGCGATTCCCTCGACATTGATTGGATTGACGGGAACTCCCTTTGCCAATTACTTCGAGGAGTTTATCCATGCTCCAGGTGAAGCAGTGCAATTAGCCTCTGAAGCTGGACAGGAAACTTTGTCTGAGTTTTATGTGATGGCCGGAAGTTCGGTTGGAATTTCGCTGATCGGCATCTCGCTGGCAGTGCTAATGTATCTGTCGCGGAAGATTGATCCGGGCGCGATCGCTGCTAAAATTCCGTTCTTCTATCGGCTCTCGAAAAACAAGTGGTACTTCGATGAAATCTATGACCAGTTGTTCGTTCAAGGCAGCCGTCGGTTAGCACGACAAGTTCTGGAAGTCGATTCTAAAGTTGTAGATGGCGTCGTCAATCTCGCAGGTTTGGTGACGCTGTTAACGGGTGAAGGGCTGAAATACTTAGAAAATGGTCGCGCTCAGTTCTATGCACTCATTATCTTCGTAGCAGTGCTGGGGTTAGTGATTTTCTCAGGCGTTTCTTGAGTCTGGGGATCACAGTCCTAGTAATCGGTCAGGCAATCTGATGAGGGATGAAACAAAGAATCTAACTTCACTTCATCCCTCATTCTTAGTTTGGCGAAGTACTAAGTCACTTTGCACGACAAGCTGAGATCAAGATTTAGGCGACTTGCCTTCTAAATGCTGACTCCACAGATAATCTAGACTAGCGATAAATAAATCTTAATAACGGGATGCTAACTGCAAATTTTCCTTATCTCACCGCGATCATTTTGTTTCCGATCGCGGCTTCTCTTCTGATTCCGATTATTCCAGACAAGGATGGTAAAACCGTTCGCTGGTATTCCCTCATCATCGGGCTGATTGATTTTGCACTCATCGTTTACGCGTTCTATACGCAGTACGATTTTTCGAGTCCAGAACTTCAGCTGTTCGAGCGATATGCTTGGGTTCCTGCGCTGGATTTGAACTGGTCTGTCGGCGTTGATGGACTGTCGATGCCGCTCGTGATTCTGACCGGATTCATTACAACATTGGCAATTTTGGCGGCTTGGCCTGTCACCTTTAAACCCCGGTTGTTCTATTTTCTGATGCTGGTGATGTACGGCGGACAGATTGCTGTCTTTGCTGTTCAAGACATGCTGTTGTTCTTTCTGACCTGGGAACTTGAGCTGATCCCGATTTATCTGCTGCTCTCAATTTGGGGCGGTAAGAAGCGGCTGTATGCTGCGACTAAGTTCATCTTGTATACCGCAGGGGGATCGCTGTTCATCTTGGTCGCTGCGTTGGCAATGGCATTCTATGGCGACACTGTCACGTTTGATATGCGATCGCTCGCTGCCAAAAGCTACCCGCTCGTTTTTCAGCTTTGGGTCTATACGGGGTTTCTGATCGCCTACGCCGTCAAACTGCCGATTATTCCCCTCCACACGTGGCTCCCAGATGCTCACGGTGAAGCTACGGCTCCGGTTCATATGCTATTGGCAGGTATTCTACTGAAAATGGGTGGCTATGCTCTAATTCGTATGAATGCCGAAATGCTGCCAGCGGCTCATGCAACCGTCGCGCCCGCGTTGGTTATTTTAGGCGTGGTGAATATTATTTACGCAGCGCTAACCTCGTTTGCGCAGCGCAACCTGAAGCGAAAAATTGCGTACTCGTCGATTTCGCACATGGGATTTGTGCTGATTGGGATCGCATCGTTTACCGATTTAGGCTTAAGCGGAGCCGTTTTACAGATGGTTTCCCACGGGTTAATCGGAGCGAGTTTATTTTTCTTGGTAGGGGCTACTTACGATCGCACTCATACTCTCATGCTTGATGAGATGGGCGGTGTTGGCAAACAAATGCCTAGAATTTTCTCAATGTTTACAGCTTGTTCTTTGGCATCTTTAGCGTTGCCTGGCATGAGCGGTTTTGTTGCCGAACTGATGGTGTTTGTTGGATTTGCCACAAGCGACGCTTATGGCATGACCTTCCGAATCATTGTGGTCGGTTTAGCCGCGATCGGAGTAATTCTTACGCCCATCTACTTGCTCTCGATGCTGCGAGAAATCTTCTACGGTCCTGAGAACAAAGAGCTTACGTCTCATGAAAAACTAGTCGATGCTGAACCACGAGAAGTATTCATCATCGCCAGTCTGCTTGTGCCAATCATTGGAATTGGCTTCTATCCCAAGCTGCTCACTCAAATTTACGATTCTAAGACCGTTTCTTTAACAGCACGATTGCGGGCGGAAGTTCCGACAATTGCAAAACTCAATGACGCGCCTGCTCTAGCTTCTAAAGAAGCGTTGTCAGCCCCTGAAATTCGCTAGCTTTAGTCTAGTCCTATGATAAAAAGCGGGTTCTATCACTTTGGTAGAACTCGCTTTTTATATTGAGATGAATTTATTGAGATCAAACAGCTACCAGACCAGTGATGTTTTCATTAATTACGATTTGGAGAGCCTTCGTTGCGGTTAAGAACCGAATCTGTAGGCAGACAGAGTAGATTATCACCCTGAGTACGAATCATACCTTTTTGACGCAGCTTACCCATCAATCGAGTCACAGTCACGCGAGTCGATCCGATCGCACTACCAATTTGAGCATGAGTCAGAGGAAAAGGCAGACAATAGCCTTCGTCTGTCGGTTCACCGTACTCCTCAATGAGCAGCGTCAGAAAACCAAGCAGTCGATCAATCGTTCGACGCTGGCCCAATGTGCTAAGCCAAAGTAGCTTGCGCTGGTGCTGATAACGGAACGCATCTAAAACCTCACGGCGGAAGTGAGGCCAGTTGTCTAAATCGTGCCAATACATCCAGACCACTGAGGTTTGATCAACGTGAGCGTAAGCCTGAAGCGTAAATGGCGATTGCGCCACAATCTCAAAGGGTTGACCTGTACCAACAAAGCCCAGAAATGCTTCTTCTGGACTGACCCGTGCCAAACGAGCCGCATTGCTTCCGGTAGCATTAACTTGTGCTGTACCCACTAGACGCACTGCTCCTTTCTGCACAAGGTAGAGCAGACCGGGACGAGTCGGAACTCGTTCATCCTTGCTGAAGTTACGGATGCGGTAATGTTCTTGTGCCCAGTCAATGATTCTCTGCCAGGTGAGAAAGGGGCGAGCTGCTTCTGAATTTTGTTGAGGGGATACTGAGTACATAGTGTAAGAGGCTGCTAGAGAACAACTGTGGATGCTTTGACAAGCGCTGAGACAGCGTGAGTCATAAAATTGGACTCATTCCTTCAAGCGAAACTCTGATTGTTTGAGTGGCCCTCGAAGTTTCTGTACTTGACTGTCATAAAGAGTATACGAAAAGAACGATGCGTTGCCCGTGATTTCACGGGACTCAACACCAATTTCAGCATTGATCGGTAGTAGCGCTTAAGTTTAATCACGAAACCGAACCCTACTTCAGAGCATCAACCGTAAATATCATGAATTCTAACGTACCTACGGTTACTTATCCTACGCTTCGCATATTGTTACTGGCGCAAATTGATGAAGCAATCCGCCTTTGGGGGGATGTTTTGGTAACAAAACGATCGCTTCATCCTACCTCTATTCGCGCAAATGCCCTCGTTTCGGGGCTTTTACACTCTATTGATGTTGTGAAGAGGGTACCATCAGAAACGCTGATTTCTACGTATCGCTCCGCCATTGCACTGAAGTTAGCCTCTCGTTTTGACTACTCAGCAATGCACATTGCCAGTCAGCTTGTTGAAATTCTGTATAGTGATGATACAAAAATTCCTGGAATGAGTACTATTTTGGCGAGATTGCTTTTGCGTGATCTTACGGTAACAGTAGTTTCATCAGGATTCCTGGAATTTAGGTTTTGCGATCGCGCGATCGCAACTTGGTTGCATTCCCTGATTGATCTGAAAGACGAAGACTTACGGTATGGTTCTTTCGAGATAACGCAAAATAATAGTGACTTTGATTCTGGCTCGTCAAAAGTCTTTTTCTGCCAGTCCACTCACGCTCGCTGTTGCGCATTGCTGAGGTTGGCACGGCAAAGTGATCTTGACTCAATAGAACAGGCTTGTTGGTTGAATAGTCTAGATCAACTCTTATTACAAGAGTCGGTTGAGCGGAAACTACTTTCTCAATTTATAGCGGTAACAGACGGATTCCTTGACAACAATTTCCTAGAGATGGCAGTTGCGTTGAGCCATGCATTCCACCAATTTGAGAGATCGTGTCACATCGTTGGTGCATCTCAAGCTCTAAATCGGCATCTTTTGCAGTGTCGATTAGGATTAGTGATGATTACCCATCGTCTACTACGATCGCTGCTGGAGCAGAAGTTAGGTGTTCCTGCGCCGTTAGAACTATAGTTGAACCGTTAGTCAGACCGTCTATGGTGGTTTCACGAAAACCGTGTGTTATCAGCTTTAAGTCACAGAAATGTCATCTCAACGTCATAACTTATTTTTATCTACCTAAGGGGTGACAAAGCTGAGAAATGCAGATATAGTTAATCTTGTGTGAGGAGCGAACCAGCAAGAGTACCGAGACGAAACACGGCCAGTCGTCGGTACTCTTTCTGATTTTAAAGCGATTTTCACAGAGACTTTTATATTGCACGCCGCAGACTGTTGTGCCTCACGTTAGAAGAGGTAGATACAGATCGACAGCAACTCAGAGCAAGAATTCTTCGATCGCGGCGGCAGCGCCATCCAGCTCTACGGTTGGTGCAACCCACTGAGCATGTTGCTGAACTTCTTCGGGAGCGTTGCCCATTGCCACGCCAATGCCAGCGTATTGAATCATTTCTAGATCATTGAAGTTGTCGCCCATGACCATCACGTTTTCGGGCTGCAATCCTAGCAATTCCTCGGCAAGATACTTCACGGCTAAGCCTTTGTTGGCAGCAGGATGAGTTGCTTCAAAGAAGGTGGCAACTGATTTGGTGAGATACAGTTCTGCGGGAGTGTACTGCTCTTGCAATGATCCCAACATGGAGCCAATGAGTTCTGTATCGTCGCTAAGGGCGAGAACTTTAGTCGGCTCGGTTATCAAAGTAGAGCGCAAATCACCAACGGCGATCGCTTCAATTCCGGATCGCTCAGAATAAGCTTTTGTTTCGGGCGTGATTTCTCGCACGTACAACTGATCATTGATGTAGAAATGGACGGATAGTAGCGATCGCAGGGCAGGCGTCTCGAAGTAATCTAGCAGCGATAGCACCATTGCTTTAGGAACTGCCAAATGCTGATGTAGAGTTTGCGTTTTGGGATCTTGTATCCATGCGCCTTGATACGCGATTAGCGGCAACGATGACCCAACCACTTGATGGAAGCGCAACGCTGACTGATACATACGACCCGTTGCGATCGCAACTTGAATTCCGTTTTTCTGTACAGTGTGAATCAGCCGAAGGACAGGTTCACGGATATCATTAGACTTGCCCGCAATTGTGCCGTCGATATCTAGAACAAGTAGCTGGATGTCTGACTGATGCATAAAGGCAAAGGATGGGTAAAGGATAATAATTGCTGACTGCAAGCCTCAAGATTTTAAAGTGAATTCTTCGCTTTTCACATTGCACGATTGATTATTCTGCTTTCGTTCTTCCTTGCGGTTCTTACAGAGTTGCGCTCTGCGCTAATCGTGTTGCACAGGCGTCTACCATCCTTCGTCTACCATGTCTGAAGTTAAACATCCTCGTAAGGTCAGTCGCCAAATTTTATTGGTTACGCTTTGGCTAACGCTGCTGATCTTGGCGGTGAAAGTGGGGGCGGGGTGGTCAACGCGATCGCTGGCGCTGTTGGCCGAGTCGTTGCACACGCTGATCGATGGGTTCAGCGCTGTTTTGAGTTTGATTGCGCTTTCATCGTCACCTCAGCGACCTTCGGGGCGGGAGGTGTGGGGGCATGGGCGGCTGGAGACGGCGTTAGCGCTGCTGTTGGTTGGCTTTTTGGGATTTGCGTGCCTGAGTCTGCTTGGACTATCGATCGAGCAATTGATCACGAGTCCCAGTCTTTTGATGATGCCGTCGGTGAGAATGCGATTCTCGTTGATTATTATCCTGGCGGTTGTGTTTCTTGGAAGTCTAGCTTTGGCTTACTTTCAGCGTCGATTGGCAAAAACGCTCGATAGTTCTCTGTTGCGGCTGAATGCAAATCAGATTTTGCGGGATGCTTGGTTGACGTTTTTGTTGCTGATTGGATTGGTAGGCATTTGGCGGGGCTACTACTGGCTTGATCCCCTCATGACGATCGCGCTGGTGGTGACGGCAATGTTGAGTTGTTGGCGGGTGTTGAATTGGCAACTCCCGCTGGTGGTGCGGCAAATGGCGATCGCGCCAGAAGCGATCGCGCAACTTGTGCGGCAAGTGCAGGGGGTGACGCATTGCTACGGGATTCAGTCCCGCGGGATTGTGGGACGGCAAGTGTTTGTAGAACTGCGAATGACCGTTCATCCTGAGTTTGTGGCAATGAGTCCGTGGATTATGGAACAGATTGAGGGGCGGATTCGGGAATGCTACGGCCCGGTGCAGGTGTTAATTCACATCGATGAAATGGAGGATGATCCGCAGCATCCTTTGGATTCGGTCAAGTCGGACTATCCGAGCCGTAAGTCGAATTGGGATTGAAACGCGCTGAACAGCGGTTCAAACAGGTCTACAACACGACCTCCGCTCTAAACTCTGATTTCATCGGCAAAGCTTTGGCGACGCTCAAACTCAAACGGGCCTGCGAGAGAACCCCAAAGTTGTTCGTCTGTTTGAGGATCGCGACCGCGATCGAGGCTATAAAACTTTTGATTGTCAATCTCGAACTCGTTATCTAAATAGGATGTCTTGCCATCGCGAACGATGATGCATCCTTTTCCTGGTTCGACTTGTCCTTTAAAGCTGTGTCCCGTCCACTCTGCATAGGACGTGCATCCTGACATTAGTTCTAGCTGATCCGCTTTCAAGTCTTTCAACCGCTCTGGATGGCGTGCTGCACCATAAAATTTCTGCTCGTCCTTCACGAGGTAATTCTCGATCGCGATTTTGCCGTTCTGTTCAACAAGCTTCAGCACTCTCAATCGGTAAGGCTTGTTTAACATGTAGTCGTAGGCTTGCTCCAGAAAAAGACTCACGCCGTTTAGCAACTCGAAGGGCAACGGGCGCATACAGACGCGAATGTGAGCATACAGAGGAGGGTTTTCAAACGCCTGATGCTGATTGCTAAAATCCGATGCCATCCAGCGAGCAAGAGTGGCAATATCTGTCGAATGAGTCATAGGACAAGTTGGAGTAGAATCTGAAATTTATTGTACGGTGTCAGGTTCTCGCTACAATCATTCTCTGGGATCGGAAATTCGAGGAGTTCGGAATGCACACGGTAGGGATTGGGTTTTGCTTATATGCGCGATCGCTTCGGATTGGATGATCGCTGCTACAGACTAAATTGGTTGAGCGATCGCGGCGCAAGTTTTGCAGGATCGCTCAACCTGTTCAAGATGCAGAAGCAATTACAGCCCTGTTTATGCCAATGTCATAGAATACATTCGCATTTGCGGTGCAACATGTTTGAATGTTCTCTATGACAGAAGCAATTGCAGCCGATCCATTGCCGATGTCACCGCATCCATTGACAATTACACCCGATCCATTGTCAATGGATGCGCTGCGCATTCGATTGTCACCTAATGCAGAAGAATGTGCGTCAGGTGCAGCAGCAGTGACAGAGCCAACTAAAAATCCTTATGCAGAACTGGTGGGATGGGGACGGGCAACATCAAGCGATCGCTCAATTCTTTATCAAGTGATCGTTCCTTCACTTTTAACTCTTTAACCCCTTCACTCGAAACAGTAGAACCTGAGTGGCTTGAGTAAAGGTATTAAAGTTATCATCACTTACCAGAACAAGGCTTGGAGAGCGATCGGGCAATCGAGGTCCTAGCGTCATTCCTTCCAAGTTATCGATTGCGATGCCTAAGTCAGCCGTATTGAGCAACAGCCGCTTCCTCGCAAGTTGAAGACCTTTTTGATCTCCGCGCAGGCTTTCGATCTCGGCGGTATCGGTTGCAGTTCCGGTTACTGTTTGAAACAGTTTGACGTCGAACCCGCCCAAGCCGAAAGTACGCTCTAAACTGAGAAAATGCCCGGCTTGGTCAATTGATAACAGATCTGTCAGGCCATGCTCCAGCACCGCCACAGGTCTTGGTTCGAGTGGATAAACATGCTCAGCAATAATCGTGGCTCGGTTGCCTTCAATTAGATAATGCAACAGCCGATTTTTAGCAACACGTTGGGGATTCGGAGCCTCTAGATCTTGAATCAATGGAGCTTCTACAGCTGTAAATAAGCGAAATGGCTCAGCCGCTATCCCATTTGAGCTAACCGTAAGCGCTTCAAAGCCTAAATTGTCTCGAATGCCTCTCTGCTGCACAGGTTTAGAGTCATCAGGCAAATAGCGTTCTGGAATGGCTAGTTTGCGACGGAGTTGCCCCGTTTTCAAATCAAATTCCCCAATAAATGGCGGAACGCCTTCTTTCACAGCGCCTTCGCTAGAGATGAATAAAGAGCCAGTTTGAGACAGCGCAATGCCTTCGGTGTCAATTGTTTTAGCCGCAAACGTTTTGCCGGTTTCGTCTTTTAGCAACGTGACATCCTGCACATCAACCTGTTTAAGACTGGGTTGCTTTGATGTCGTATCTATTTGCAGCTTCAGCGTGTAAAACCGAGCGGGAGCGCGATCGCTGCGATCATCCGACACGGCATAAAACTGATCTTGCTGGCGATCGTAAGTAATACCCGACAGTCCTCCGACTGCGGTGTCCTTAAACGCTTTGGTATCGAGGGTGTAGCTTCCCAGAAACTCCAACGATAGCGGTAGAAATAATCGATCTTCTGCGCTGACTTGAGGCAGACTGCACGCCGACAGCAACCCCGTTAATACGATCGCACTTCCCGCCAATGCGATCGCTGCACCTGCTCTTGTTCCAGCTTTCCGTGCAATTGCTGCCCCTGCCTGCCAAATTTGTCGAATGTACTCAAACATTCAACTCCTCCAAACTCTAACGTCGTCAGTTTCTGTTTCAATGTAGCAGTGATCCTCAGACTTTCCCGTTCAAAGCACTTCACCTAAAGGTGCTTAAATGATTGAAGCCATTTAGCCCCCTTGATCATCCTGTGTCTGACTCTCCTAAGCCGAAGCGATCGCTCGCTGGAATTGCTGGAATTGTGGCGATCGCCACTTTGATTAGCAAAGTCTTTGGACTGGTGCGACAAGTTGCGATCGCGGCTGCGTTTGGAGCCGGAGCAGCAGCAGGGGCGTACAACTTCGCTTATGTGATTCCTGGCTTTCTGTTTGTGCTTTTGGGCGGAATTAACGGCCCGTTCCACAGCGCGATCGTCAGTGCCCTTGCGAAGCGCAAACGCGAAGAAATAGCACCTGTTGTCGAAACGATCACAACTTTAGTGGGTGGATTGCTGTTGCTGTTGACGATCGGCATTATCGTTTTTGCTGAACCGTTAATGCATCTAACCGCCCCTGGACTGTTTGTTTCTCAAGCCGAAGCAGCAGCAAGAGGGTTAAGTCCTGAACGTGTGCAGACCCTCCAGCTCACACGCGACATTGCGATCGTGCAGCTTAAAATTATGGCTCCGATGGCGGTCTTAGCTGGACTAATTGGTATCGGTTTCGGAACGCTCAATGCCGCAGACCAGTATTGGCTCCCGTCGATTAGCCCATTACTGTCAAGTTTGGCTTTGATTGTGGGTTTGAGCGGTTTAGCGGTTTCGCTTGGATCAGACATTCTCAAGCCAGAATATGCGATGTTAGGCGGTGAAGTGCTGGCATGGGGAACGCTGCTCGGAGCTGTACTGCAATGGCTGATTCAACTACCCGTACAGTGGCGATCGGGATTAGGCGGCTTGCGCTTGCGCTTCGATTTCAATCGCCCTGAAGTCAAGGAAGTCCTTAGAGTAATGGGGCCTGCAACGTTTTCATCGGGAATGTTGCAGATTAATCTTTGGACAGATTTGTTTTTTGCTTCGTTTCTAAAAAATGCTGAGGCGGCTGTTTCTGCAATGGGGTATGCTGGACTGCTCATCCAAACCCCTTTGGGAATTCTCTCGAATGTAATTTTAGTCCCGCTCCTGCCAGTCTTTTCTCGCCTCGCTGCGCCAGAAAACTGGGATGAACTCAAGCAGCGAATTCGTCAAGGACTGCTCTTAGCCGCAGTTGCAATGTTGCCGCTAAGTGCGCTGATGATTGCGTTAGCGTATCCGATCGTTAGTGTAATTTATGAGCGGTATGCTTTTAATCAAGCTGATGTCGAACTGACTGCAGCGATTTTGATCGCTTACAGCGTTGGCATGTTTGTTTATTTAGGTCGGGATGTGCTAGTTCGTGTCTTTTATGCTTTGGGTGATGGCGATACGCCGTTCCGCATTAGCATCGTCAATATCTTCCTAAACGCTGTTTTCGATTATTTCTTAATTAATCTATTAGGTGCTCCGGGATTAATTTTAGCGACGGTCTGCGTTAATTTAATCTCGATGCTGGTGCTGCTGTGGTTTCTTGATCGCAAATTAAACGGCTTGCCTTGGCGAGAATGGGCTTTCCCGGTTCTGGGCTTGACGATTGGTAGTGTTGTATCGGGTGTTGCTGCTTGGGGAACGTTGAATTTTATTGGGCAATGGGGGCAGCAAAACTTTCTCAGTCATTTAATCGAACTTTGCATTGCGGGTTCAGTTGGGTTAGCCGTCTTCGCTCTGATTGCAATGCAGTTAAAATTACAAGAAGTAGACCTTTTCGCTGATCGTATTCGCCAACGCTTACTCCGAAGATGAAACCTTATACCGTCATTTACGATGGGCAGTGCAATCTCTGCTCTAACTTGGTGCAGCTATTGGAAAAGCTCGACCAAGGAAAGCGCTTTCAGTACATCCCTATGCAAGACGAAGCGGGATTAGCGCAGTTTAATGTCACACCTCAAGACTGTGAGTTTGGCATGATTTTGATTGATAACGCGATGCCAGATCGCCGTTGGCAAGGAAGTGATGCCGCCGAAGAAATTGGGCAGTTGCTCCCGCTTGGAAATGTGTTTGTTACGGCTTATCGAAATCTGCCGGGCATGAAGTGGACGGGCGATCGCGTCTATGAGCAGGTTCGAGACAATCGATATGCGCTGTTTGGCAAGCGATCAACAATCTATCAGACTGTCTATCCCTACGATTGTGAGCAGTGTTCTTCTACACCCAAGCAATCTTGATCGTGTCCAATTGTTGTGCGTTCTCCATGCTTAAATACGGCATGTCTGAATTCATCAATTCTGCGATCGCTTTGTCTAATGCCTTCTCTTTCTGACCTGAATTACGAGCAGCATCAATTCGTGATCCGCCATACTCAAAGGCTTCTACATAGCTTTTATCATTGGACGGGGCAATCTTTAAGTAGATTTGGTTCGGCTGGAAGTGACGCGATTGGCTCGGTCAACTCTGAAGGAAACGCAGCCAATGATTTAGATGAACATGCCCTGTTTCATGCTCCATTGATAGTCCTATCTCACGGCACTGAGGCTGATCCGATCCTCAACTATGGCAATAATCAAGCCCTGCTCCTATGGGAGATGGATTGGACAACCTTTACACAAACTCCCTCTCGTAAAACAGCCGAACCGATGAACCGAGAGGCGCGATCGCGTCTCCTCGCCGAAGCGAAAACAAAGGGTTATATAGACAACTATCGAGGCGTTCGGATTTCCAGTACAGGGAAGCGCTTTTGGATTGACAACGTGATTCTCTGGACAGTTCTGGATGAAGCAAGTTCTCCCTGTGGTCAAGCTGCCGCCTTTTCAAATTGGCAATACATCACTAGGTTGTGTTGATAATTATGTGAAGTTGGGCTGAATAAGCTAAAAGGCGATGTCAACCCCAATGTTACTAAGCGACGACCTGTGGGACAAACTGCTTGAACTTTTACGCTACCAACCCAACATT
>JAHHHP010000083.1 GCA_019359275.1 Myxacorys chilensis ATA2-1-KO14
TTAGGTTTTCCTGGTGGTTTTGGCGATTTGGCTCCACCCTCATCCATCCCGAACTGAGGTGTGAAACGAATCTGCGGCGACGATAGTGGGAGGGTTGCCTCCTGTCAAAATAGCGCATCGCCAGGGTGTTATTACGCATAAGCTGAGAAGCGCCGAAAGCACTTGAGAGGTGTCTTCGGCGCTTCTGGGTTTGGGGCAAAACTCGTCCGCTATATCCAACTACATCTAGGTAGTGAGATTGACCTCACTCGTTGCGTTGAAGATAGGATAGTTGCTCTGGAAGTGAATTACAACTGTCCATGTTTTTGCACCAGAAATTCCATCAATTGCATCAACATTCGTGCACGGAATTATTGTCAAATCTGGTGTATTTGGCATTAAGCCGCAGCTTTTTGATCGCGCTGTCGTTGCCCTTGTTCTTGTTGCTGGCGCTCATGTTCCAATTCATGATGCTGAATAAAGATGTCACGCTTACTCAGTTCCAGGGAGTATTGGTAACTCTGATATTGATAGTTCCGTTTTGCATTCTCCAACTTGGCTTCTGCCAGTCGTAATTCTGCCTGTGCCTGCTGCACTTCAATGTCTCGTTGCTTCAGCTTCTCTTGCTCATGAGCCACCACAATCACCGGGACTTCATTCGGTGGCAAGGTGGATAGGGCGTCGATCTTGAGCTGCTGGTTGTCGCGATCGCGCTCTACCTTTTCAAGATGCAGTTTTGCTTGGGCGATCGCAGCTTGTTCCTCATCAAAGGCATCAATGGGTAAGGGTGCAATGTCGGGGATTCGCCGCAAGGATAACGGGGCAGGGATCGGTTGCTTCAAGCGTTGAATCTGAATGTCAAGCTGTTGCTTTTGTGCCTCTAAGGGCTGTCGTTCACGGGTGCGATCTCTCAGGACTTGATTCACCACCACAATGTCGCTCTCTTTCACCTTTAAGTCTTCCAGTGCTGAGAGCGTCAGTCTCAACGTGAACTGCTGCGATGCTCGACCAGACGGAGCCAAGGAAGATTGCGAGATGGGCGCGACCATTGGCAAAGGAGCCGGTTGTGAGTTTTCTGCTTGCGCGGTGCAGCCCGCCATCAGTAGAAGAACAGCAATCAGTTTGAATCGCCTCATAACGGACAGGGGCAATAAGCATCAGGGTTAGTGTGCCCGTACGTAATGGTTTCGATCTGTGAAGCCAATAACATCAGACTCCGGAAACCGGATGAAAGCGAATGGATCTCAACTTACAAAGAGCTTCATTGCCAACTTGAGCTATGAATGAGCACTCCGAAACTGATCATCCTGAAGACCCTCCACAAGACCCTTTCTTCCAGGTTCAGCCTCAGAAGTACACCGTTGACATTCCTGCTTCCCAAAGCTACCCCGTCGTCGAAACACTTCCTTCTGGTCTAGCTCCCATGCAGCGGATTGCGCTCGAAGGTCGAGCTTACCGGTCAATTGGCAGGGGAAGAATGCCGTGGTGGATTATCATCTCTAGCTGGTTGGTGTTTGCAATTCCAGCGGTATCGTGGGCTTCTATCCTCCTGTCCGAGGCACTTCCTCCGATTCTCACCAGCATCAGCCAACCGAACGCAATTGACTGGTCTAAGCTCCTTTCAGCAATGTTGGTTTTACTGCTGCACCTCGCCTTTCCAACGCTGATTCTTTATGTGGTGAGCAAAGGAACAATCGCCAAATTGAGGACGACTCGGCATTACCAATAGCCCACAAATCCATCTCCCGTCCACCCAGGTTTGCCCCAAACTTGCTCTGCTTATTCTCACCCAGTCATTGCCGTACCCTCATTGAGGACGCGGGGCAATGATTTTTGCGGTGAGTGTGCCCGTGCAATATTGCTCAGCCAGGTGTTGCAAGGTCAATTCGAGGGGATGAAAGGTCGGCGTGATTGTTTTATCAGCTAACTTTGCCGTTTGAAATTGGTTTGCAATAATCGGGACCCGAATATTTTTAGGCAGGTCTACCGCTAATGAACCACTGAGGAGAATCAAAGCATTGGGCTGTGTGGCGGCGAGTTCACTCAACTTCGGTGTGATTTCTTCATCGGTGAAGGTAATGGTTGTAAGCTGCGTTGTGGCAGAATTACCGAGACTAGCAGACATCCGCTCGATCAGAATTTGTTGTTCACTCTTGTAGACTCCGCCCTTGTTATCGCTCAGGATGAACGACTTTCCCTCATTGGCAAGGATGAAGTATTTGCCATCAGCGCGAGTGCGATCGCTCGTCCAAATACCCCGCACAGCCGCCCAGAATCATAAAGATCTCAAATGGACTCTATAGGCCGTAAACGCATTCATCAAAATGCTAGGTTCAACGAATTGAGATTTAATCCTTCGGTCGTACTGCGAATTGACACGCAATTCTTCGTTAAGTTGACATTTAATTCTTCGCTACGGACACTTATTCCTTCGCTCTACACCTTAAAGGCGGCACCCAGACTCGAACTGGGGGTGAAGGTTTTGCAGACCCTTGCCTTACCACTTGGCTATGCCGCCATATTGCATCTGATGAATTATATCACTTTGTGCCAAACAAGCGATCGCCCGCATCTCCAAGCCCTGGAATAATATATCCGTGTTCGTCTAAACCCTGATCAATTGCAGCGGCGTAAATTGGAACATCTGCGTGATGGTCTTGCAAGTGATGAATTCCTTCAGGAGCCGCCAGAATGCACAGAAATTTTATTGATTTAGGATTAGCTTGCTTTAAACGCTGAATTGCGGCAACCGCAGAATTTCCAGTTGCCATCATCGGATCAACGACCAGCATATCTCGGTCTTCAATATCATGGGGCACTTTAAAGTAGTATTCGATTGGGATTAAGGAATGAGGATCGCGATAAATTCCAATGTGACCAACGCGTGCCGAGGGAATGAGTTGCAGAATACCGTCTAAGATACCTTGCCCTGCTCGCATAATCGAAACAACGACTAGTTTTTTATCAGGCGCTAAAACTGGAGCCTCCATCTCTGCCATCGGCGTTTGAATAGTTTCGTAGCGCAAGGGCAGATCTCGTGTCACTTCGTAGGCCAGCAGCATACTGATCTCGGTCATCAGCGATCGAAATTTAGCCGTACTTGTTTCTGCGCGCCGCATGAGACTCAGTTTGTGTTGAATTAACGGGTGCTCGATGATGGTGATGTTTTCAGCCATAGATATTGTTTGCGATTGGCTTTCGCCAAACTCTAAAGGATTGCACGCTGAGATGTGTGGGTGATTAAAACACGGTTCCATCGCTGTCAATGTGAAGCGGAGGCGCGCCATCAGGCCGTAGCTGTGACGCAATTTTCCGCCCCGCTGTCCAGGTTCCGCCTTGAAGAATTTTGACCAACGGGAGATCTGCGCTGGTTAGGTCTAAGCGGCGACAAATTGTATCCGCGATTCGATCGAGCAGACTTACCGTGAGCGATCGCCACTCCACGATAATTTCATCACCTGGAGAGTGACGGCATTGTCGCATCCCCGCATCTTTGAGATGCAGGAGACCTAGATCAAGGCAAAGACCGCCGTTGCGGTATTCAGGAAGTCCCGTCATTTGATCGAGATCGGTAAGGGTAAGTCCTAACTCTTCTAACGGTTCGAGCAAAGAGTAGGTGAGCCATTGGGACAGTTTATGAAAGGGAATCAGATCGGCAAAGGGTTGGCTAACCAGCGCAGAATGATGCCAAACGTCTCCTAAGTTGACCCCTGAAATCGCGAGCCGACTTGGCCAAATGGGTGCTAATCCTTCTAAAACAGATTGGAACACGATTGTGACTGATAGCTTACCGTCTTCGGCATGAGCGAGTAGATAATCGACCAACCTACCAATGCGGGGATGAGCTGCGCCAAATAGATCAGGGGAATGGTAGAGAGATTGACCGAGTTTTTGCAGCAGCCGCGATCGCCCCTCTAATCCCACTAACAGATTTTCATCATTGACCTGAAACCCAGCACCTAGCCGTTCAGATGTCACCCTTTGCAGTCCTTCTGCATCAGATTGATATGGATATTCAGAATCGCTAGAAAACATGCCCTGACAGAAACAGTCGAAGCTTGCTACTGCCAGTCCTTCCGAGCGTTGCCAAACCTGATGGGTCTGTGGCTCACGATACCTCCACTGTGCGCCTGCTCCTGCATCGAGTAAAACACTTGGAACAACCAAATCGAATTTGGCTCTAGCGCGTTCAAGAGCAGATAAGCCCTGAAAGGCTCGCTCTAAGTTTTGCAGTCGTGCCAACCCGCCCACCTCAAAATGTCGCCATCGACTGTGAAAAGGGATATTGAGATCTGGATACTGATCGTGAATGACATCAATCACATAATCAGCAACAGAATCGAGTTTCGTCAGATCACACTGAAAATGTTCAAGACGATTTGCTAGAGCTAATGCAAAAAGTTGTTCGCTGCGATCGCGGATAGCTTGAGGCGATCGCAAGTAGGCAATCACTTCACGAGCATCCGTAGGAATCGTATCAGTAGAAGCATTAGACATAGGGAAAATTATTCGAGTTCTCGTCCTTTAATGGCAGCGAGTTCTTCTTCGGTAAGAATATCGGTTTGGCTGTAATAGCCTGCCGCTTTCTTCGCTTCGATTTCAACTCGTGCATCTGCCGGGATTAGAGCGTCAGGGATAGGAACACGCTGAACAATTTCGATTCCAGACTCAGTAATAGCATCGTGTTTCATATCGCTCATGGAGATAAAGCGATCGATGCGGGTAATACCGAGCCAATGCAAGACATCTGGCATCAGTTCTTGAAACCGCATGTCTTGGACACCAGCAACACACTCGGTTCGAGCGAAGTAGGCATCGGCGCGATCGCCACCCGCTTGTCGTTTGCGAGCGTTATAAACTAAAAACTTCGTCACCTCTCCGAGCGCTCGCCCTTCTTTGCGGAAATAGACAATCACACCTGCGCCGCCATTCTGTGCGGTTCGGATGCATTCTTCAATGCCGTGCACAAGATAAGGACGACAGGTACAAATATCTGATCCGAAGACATCAGAACCATTGCATTCGTCATGGACTCGAACCGTCAGCGATTTTTCTGGATCTGCGATCTCATCTGGCTCACCCACGATATAGACCGTCATACCGCCGATTGGAGGTAGAAAAATTTTCAAATCGGGACGGGTAACGAGTTCGGGAAACATGCCGCCCGTCTGCTCAAACAACGTTCGCCGCAAAATACTTTCATCGACGCCAAGCCGGTTAGCGAGTCCAGGAAGATACCAAACTGGCTCGATCGCGGCTTTTGTAACAACGAGATCGCCGCCTTTTTTCATAATCTGCCCGTCTTCTTGCAATCGCCCTTTGGCTACGGCGTCTTGCAGTTCAGGCATGTTGATATGCGCTTTTGTAATTGCGATCGTGGGGCGAATATCGTAGCCTTTTTCATAAAATTCGGTGTAGACTTCTCCAACGATCGCGCCGAACGGATCGAGGGAGACAATCTTGTCAGGATCAGACCACGCGGGGTAAGGACCAATGTGAGCGGCAGGAGAAGTGTTGGTCAAATCAGCACGATGATTGGCGTCTAGCTTTCCGCTCGCAACTGCTAAAGCCCGATAGACCGCGTAAGAGCCAGAATGAGTTCCAATGACGTTTCGGTGAGCGGGCGTCGTGACAGTTCCAATAATGGGGCCTCGTTTCGTCGGGCTTGCAGACCCCCAGTTTAAAGAATTGGGTTTAGGACCAAATCGAGTCGGATGTGATGTGAGAACGATCGGCTGTGATGTTGGCTTAGGCTGACTGACCATGATAAAGGCACTCCCCGTTCACCGAATACGAGCTAGAGGTGAGTTCTTGATCGTAGCAAGAGACATCCCTTCAGGGCAGTGTTCTAGACGGCAGATTTTTCAAGGCTTCAATAATATGAATATTTGCCTTGGGAAAGGGGTAGAGATCTAGCTCATTGACCTTGACCCAGCGAATCTCGTCACACTCAATTGGCTGCGGGTCGCCACTCAGATGTCGACAGTGATGGACGTTTAGAGTAACGCGAAAATGGCTGTAGGTGTGATCAACCACCGTTAAGCGATCGCCCACCTCAATCTCAATACCCAGTTCTTCTGCAATTTCGCGTTCAACACAGGTTTCAATTGTTTCTCCCGGCTCTACTTTGCCGCCTGGAAACTCCCACAGCCCGCCTAACAGCCCTTCTGGTTTGCGGCGATCGATCAGAATTTGGTTTTGATCGTTCCAAATGACGGCAACTCCAATGATTTTATGAGGCAACGGCGCACGAGTTTCTGACATGGGCAATGTTGATTGAATTCCTAAATTGTAAGCCTGACAGTGACGCTGCCACGGACAGAGAAGGCAGGAAGGATTTTTGGGCGTACAAATGGTTGCGCCCAAATCCATGAAAGCCTGATTAAAATCGCGCGAATCGCTTTGCGAAGTTTCGGAGGATGGCGCTGGAGCAAGAATGGCTTCAGACCATTGCCATAAGGTTGCTAACGCTCGATTCGGTGGAACGTTCAATGCCATCAGCCGTGCCAGAACTCGCTTCACGTTGCCATCTAGAATGGCGACGGGTTGATTGAAGGCAGCACTTAAAATGCCGCCTGCGGTCGTTCGCCCAATTCCCGGTAGCGCCAAAACCTGGTCTAATACTTGAGGAAAAACGCTATTGTGCTGAGTGACGATCGCTTGCGCCGCTCGATGCAGATTGCGGGCACGCGCGTAATAGCCCAACCCTTCCCACGCTTTCAAAACGGTCTGTAAATCCGCCGTTGCCAAGGCTTCAACCGTCGGAAATCGCTGCATCCACTGCTCAAAGTAAGGAATCACCGTCTTGACCTGTGTCTGTTGCAGCATAATCTCTGAGATCCAGATCGCATACGGATCGCGAGTGTTTCGCCAGGGCAAATCGCGACCGGACTGGCTATACCACTCTAGTAGGGTAGAACGTAGCTCTAAGATCACAAAAATCGGCAGATGGGGAGCTTTATCTGCCGAGGGGGAAAGACTAGTTTTGGGAGCTTTTGAAGACACAAGGAGTTAAGAGGGGGATGAAGAGGATCAAGCTTTCCGCACCCTCCAGTTTTATTCTGCCTCAACCGCTTGCATCGACTTCTCAAACGCCATCCGTTGCTCAACGTTACGGAGAAAATAGCCGCTCATAATTGCAGAGGCCAATAGGCGACCCAAATTCTCGCGATTTGTTGTAATTGTCACTTCAAAGCCTTCTGGAGATAAGCCACCCAACAGCCCAAGAATGTTGCGCTCCATGACCTGCATCACTTCAGGAGAGGTTGGCTTCGACAGTTGAGCGATCGCTTCTGGACTTAATGATTGAACATACTGCCATAGCTTGCCTGCATCAGCGCTGTCGCTTAAGAACTCAGGAACTTGATTGGATGTATCGTTCACAGTATCTACCTCAATAGGAGGACTTAATCCGTTTTCGTTAACCCTACTTTAACAAGCGATGCTTCTCTCGGAAGTCAGTAGAACCGAACCGAAAAAGTTCGGAATTCGCTGAAGGTAGTCCGAGCCGTACCGATTTAGCTCGCTAAATATTCTCCCATTTCACCTTTACGCTTTCTCAGTTTCGTCAAGGCTTCCCGCTCAATTTGGCGCACGCGCTCTCGGCTAATGTTGAGGCAATCACCAATTTTAGCAAGCGTTAAAGCTTTGCCGTCTTCTAAGCCAAATCGCAAGCTCAAAACCTGCTGTTGCTGCGGCGTAAGGTCTGCCATCAATACTTCTAAGTCCTGACGCAAAGACGTTTGAGCTGCGTAGTCTTCGGGCGTCATGCCTTGGTCTTCGAGCAGTTCGCCTAACTCGGTATCTTGGTTATCGCCAACCCGCAAATCTAAAGATAGCGGAACCCGCGCCCGCTCAAGATATTCGCGCACGAGCTTTGCTGGCAGATCAAGTTCGGACGATAACTCGGCGATCGTGGCAGCGCGTCCGTGCTGCTGCGCCAAACTCCGCTGCGCTTTTTTGATCTTGTTGAGTTTTTCAGTAATGTGAATTGGCAGCCGAATCGTGCGTCCTTTTTCCGCGATCGCGCGAGTAATGGCTTGCCGAATCCACCAGTAGGCGTAAGTTGAAAATCGATAGCCTTTGGTTGGGTCAAATTTTTCAACGCCGCGCTGCATGCCAATCGTGCCCTCTTGGATTAGATCCATCAGATCGACGTTGCGCTTGGTATATTTCTTGGCAACCGAAACCACGAGCCGCAGATTAGCCTCCACCATTCGACGCTTAGCAATTTCGCCTTCTGCGATCGCTTGATGCAATTCTGCGACTGTCAGGCGAGCAGCCTGCGCCCATGTTTCGGGTGCAGGCTGCTCGCCTCGTGCCATTAGCATTTCCTTGGTTTCATTCAGAAGCGCCAACCGTTGAACTTGCTTGCCGTAAAGAATTTCTTGCTCATGGGTGAGTAGAGGAACCCGCCCAATTTCTCGCAAGTAGGCGCGAACTGAATCAGTAGGGGTCAGAACGGTTTTCATAATCGAATGCTCAGCACGAACGATGAACTTGACAGTAAAGATAATGACTTCTGAGTACGAGACTTAAGGCTTATAGAGATGACCTTTTGAGGCTAATAGCGCTGCTAAAACCAAGAAGCGCAGTGAACTGAAGCAGGAAAGACTGACGAAAGAAACATCCTCTTAGATGGCGAGAGAGCAATAGAATTCAAACTTGGTAGAAGTTAATAGAGCAACTGGGACGCTTTCACCCACTGATGCTGAAAGCTCAAGAGACAGAATATTAGACAATAGTTTCCACCACTTGGTTCTATTCTATTAAGATTATCTACTACGAGGTTACGAATTGTAAAGTTTCTGAGAGCCATAGAGCCAATAAAGTATTAATTTGACTAATACGCCTGTAAGATCCGCACTATACCCGGATTCTTTGCTACTAAACTATCTAGAAACGAGCTTCACGAATGCAACCTGTGAGACAAACTAGCGAATTCAATTAGAAAACTAAACCTTAGAACGGAAAAATAAGCGTTTTGTGTAAGTTTGTGAAGCTATAAACTTCTCTATTTAACGAAAAATACTCTATCAGGGTCAAGAGACACATCTATCTAGTGAAGGATAAGTGCTAATTTGTCAAGAGTGACAGATCCCAGTTGAAACAAGAGGGCTTCTGAATAGGAAACAGCCGAGCTTTGTGATTTCTGTCGTCATGTTCCAAATCAAGGCAGTAGTCGCATAGTCTCCGAACCTCAAGACTGCATTTCCTGCGTTAGAAATTAGCAGCACTTTTGAGCCTTTGCTAAACTCCGCTCCTAACTTTGAATCCTGGAGACTTGATGTTAACTCACCAAGCCCCCAGGATTCAGAAGAATATAAAATTGTGAAACGTAGTGGAGAATTACTCAGCCGTTGCGAGTTCGGTGCTGCCGCGCTTGTTCTTGCGGGTCAGAACGTTGAACAACGCCACCCCGATCGCTTTGATCAAGTTGCCTTCAAGTTCTTTGAACATCTTCATGTTCGAGCCGAACGCATCGTTTGCTTCGTCCACAATACGATCGCCCTTGGCATCATCGATCGGCAATGCATCTAAAGTCGCACGGTACTGCTTCTTGAATTCGCGCTCGTCTGAGATCTGCTTGAATTCGTAGAAGTTTGTCCCTTCTCCTTCCGACAAATTCATCCCGTTTTGAGCAATCTTCTTGAGGATTTGGCCTCCCGACAGGTCGCCCAAATACCGAGTGTAGAGATGAGCAACCATTAGCTCAGGATCGGTTTCAGACACTTCATGAATGCGATCGACATACGCCTGAGTAGCCGTTGAAGGAGCAACCTGCTCCCGCCAGTTTGCGCCAAAATAGTATGCCAAATCCCGCTCCAGACTTTCTTTGCGCTCTAGCTCAGGAAAGTACATTTTTGACAGCACAGGGTGATTCTGGTGCTTCCGCATTTCCTCTTCCATAGCGGAATACACGAAATAGAGGTTGGAGACGAGCTTACGGTAGGAGTTTTTCTCTACCGTGCCTTTCAAGAAACACGCGATAAAGCCTGTGTTCTCCGCCATCGAGTGAGATTTCTTGGTGCCTTCGCGAAGTTTTGTTGCTAAATTGTTGCTCATTCTAAACTTTCCAACACTAAATAGTGATTTGCTGGCGTATCGATCCGTTAAGTCTGAAAGGCGCAGCGAAAAAACTGCACTATTTGTTACGTTAGTCCGATTTGATGAGCGTTTTTATTACAAATTCTTACGAGAGATGCGCTAGAGACAATCATTTTTACGGCAATTGATAGATGGATTTCCCTAAACTTTCCTGTGCAAACTCCATTTGGCGCAGCGTTTCTACTTCAACCCGATGGCTACTGTAATTCGATCGAAACTCGATTTGATAGTCATTAATTGGTTCTCTAGCGCAAAGCTGACCCCTAATAGAATCAGGCTGAACCGTGATGTGAAAGCAAATTGCTTGTTCTAGGAGATTGAGAAATCGGAGGTCTTTATAGCCGTAAACCACAGTGGCATCTGAGCCGAGGGGTGTGAAACGAGTCTCATCGGTGTAAATGTCAACGGAGTGAGGATAGCGTTCGAGGATGTGAAGCCCGGCTCTGATCGCTAGGTAGTAGAGCAGTCCTGAAAGTTGGCAAAGACCGCCGCCATATTCTGCTTGCAGCGTTTGATTGACTAATGTTCGTCCAGGCAAATATCCTTTGCGGCGAGTCGGTTGTCCGACCAAGTGCCAAAACGAGAACACTTCGCCCGGTTCAATCAAGATGTGATTGATGCGCTCAGCCGCAAGGGCAAGATTATGTCGTTTATTGTCTGAATAATGACTCGCTTTGATCTCTTGACTAATTTTGATTTGAGGAAGAAATTGCTCAGCCTTCGCGATTTTGGTCGATGACGGATTAGCAAAGCGAGCGACTTCACCCGCTTTAACGTCGGTTAGCGATCGCAAGGCAACACGAGCAGAACGTCGAACAGACGCAGGGATCAATTGCTTCATCATACGAGGTCTTACTTAAGCTGAAGCTATCGTATCCGGTCGCGTCTGTTTTACTACGAACGTTGCATAAACTGCAACATTGGGCGTGTTGTTTCTGGATGTAATGTTTACAGGTCTCGATGGGTAAATGGTTTTGCGTCTGCACCAGAGTAAGTTGCGGCAATATGACCATCACCTACAATTTCGTACTTATAAGTCACTAATCCTTCTAATCCAACGGGGCCACGTGGAGGCATTTTCTGCGTGCTGATTCCTACTTCTGCACCAAAGCCATAGCGGAAACCATCGGCAAAACGAGTCGAGCAGTTGTGATAAACGCCTGCGGCATCGACCTGAGATCGGAAGGTCTGCGCGGAAGATGAGTCTTCTGTCATGATCGCTTCAGTGTGCCGTGAGCCGTAAGTATTGATATGCGCGATCGCAGCTTCTAGCGAATCCACAATTTTGATCGCCAAGATCAGATCGCTATATTCCGTTGACCAGTCGGCTTCTGTAGCAGCGGTGATGTTAAGAATGTCTCTTGTGCGATCGTCGCCGCGCAATTCTACATTTTTGGCTTGCAGTGCAGGCGCAGCTTCTAACAAAAATTCTGATGCGATCGCAGTGTGGACTAGCAGTGTCTCGATCGCATTGCAAGCTGCCGGATATTGGGTTTTAGAATCGATCGCCACCTTAACGGTTTTGGCAATATCCGCTGTGCGATCGACATACAAATGGCAAATCCCATCTGCATGTCCTAATACGGGAATGCGGGTGTTGTCCTGCACAAATCGGACAAAGGAATTTGATCCTCTGGGAATAATTAGATCAACATATTGATCGAGTTTCAATAACGCTAGTGTTTCCTCTCGCGTTGTCAAAAGCTGCACCACAGATGGATCAATTTCTGTTTGTAATAATCCTTGGTGAATCGCTTTAACCAATGCTTCGCAAGAACGAATCGCTTCTTTTCCGCCTTTAAGAATCACGCCATTTCCAGATTTGATCGCCAGACTAGAAATTTGCATCACCGCATCAGGACGCGCCTCAAAAATCACACCCAATACGCCAAGCGGACAGGTGATTCGCTTCATGGTCAGTCCCGCGTCTAATTCGCGATGAATCTGAACTGCCCCGACTGGATCGGCGAGTTGGGCAACGTCACGGACGCCTGCGATCGCGCCCTCTAGTTTCGTCTGATCTAGCTTCAAGCGAGCATAGAGAGCCGATGATGTCCCTTCCGATTTGGCCGCTTCGCAGTCCGCCGCGTTTGCCGCTAAAATTTCATCCGCGTTGGCGGCGAGAGCATCTGCGATCGCTGTTAAGGCTCGATTTTTCACATCAGACGGTTGAACTGCGAGTTGACGGGCGGCAGCGCGCGTTTGTTGAGCCAAGGCAACGAGCGAGAAACCTTCAGTGCGAATGGGCGTGGCAGTCATGAGGGGGAACGGAATACAGTATAGATACTAGAGTAAACCATTAGGAAAACAGCGATCGAAGTGACAGTTAGATCAGTACATTAGAAATTGGTGCATCCGAAAGTAATGCTCGAATACTGTTTTATTCAGCGATTTATCTATTAGTAGTTTTGGTGTTAATGATTGCGTTATTTCAAACCTCTCTACTGAGAGTTGCTCGCCGTTTGCTTTAATTCTTCTCGCAAGACACGTTGATACACGCGAGGCAGTTCAGAACTCATCGAATTATCCTCAATTCCGTATCCCAAACTCGTCCACGTGCCAGACAGCATCTCAAGTACCGTATTGATTCTGCCTTGCTTCAACAACTGGCGTACATCAGCGCCCCATTCGGCGCGGTCGTTCAACCAGCGATACACCACCTCATCTTGATACTCTGGCTCGAAACTGTAGCGCGACCACACCAGAAAACCATAGGGCGATGGGTGATACTGTCTCGCTCTTAAAGTCCAGGTTGTCGTGATGAACTGATAGCGTCCGGCTGCTGTTGTGCAGTCTCCAGTATTAGGACCAGCGCTAATCGTAATACAGCGATCGGGGTGCTGGCTCAAATCGCTAATTCGCTCTCCGCCATACATCACCGAGTAGGGATTACTAACATTAGATTCGCTCGCAGAAATGGTTCGCATCAAGGCACGAATATACGGATCGCCGCCCCGCATTGCCAGGGGTGCATCTGCCCCGCGAGCCGAACTGCTCATCCAAAGAGAAGGACGTTTGCCTTGAAAGTACAAGACCAAAAATAAGACGCCGAGAACAATCAGACTCCGAACGAGTAACGTCTCAACGAATTTAGTGAGCGAATCAGGCTCTGACTCTGTTTTTGACATCCGCTATGGCTACGCAACGTTAGAGATCACTGCACTGTTCTGCATTCTAGCTTCTATCGACGAAACGATGGGCGATCTGGTAGTCCGTTAGATGGTTTGGTTTAGTAAAGGAGCGGCTCCTAGAAGAGCCTGAGTATAAGGGTGTTGAGGATGGCTGAAGACTTCTTTTGCAGCTCCGAGTTCAACAATTTTTCCGCCGTTCATCACCGCGATGCGATCGCAGAAGTACCGCGCCACCCACAGGTCATGCGTAATAAATAAGTACGTCAGATCAAATTCGTCTTTCAAATCCTGCATCAAGTCTAGAACTTGAGTCCGTACTGTGGCATCGAGCATACTGACTGGCTCATCGCAAATTACCAGCTTTGGACGCGTGACTAGGGCACGCGCGATCGCTACCCTTTGCTGCTGCCCGCCCGATAGTTCCCCTGGATAGCGTCCAGAAAATTCTTTCGGATTTAGTCCCACTCGCTCTAGCACAAACTCTACGTCTTGCTTGGCCTTCTCAGGCGTTGCCAACCCGTGAATGATCAGCGGATCAGCAATAATCTGCGCGATCGTCATTCTCGGATTAAGGCAAGCGTGAGGGTCTTGGAAAATCATCTGCATTTGACGCCGTTGCTGCTGAAGTTCATGCCGTCCCAAACCTGTTAATTCCTGCCCTTGGAATTGCACGCTGCCACTAGTCGGACGCAGTAATTGAAGAATCGTTCGAGAAAGCGTACTCTTGCCGCATCCCGATTCCCCGACTAAGCCCAAGGTTTCTCCCGCAAAAAGTTCTAAATCAATCCCGTCAACTGCGCGAATTGTACGGTCCCTCTTGTCAAAAAATTGCGAAAAGAAATTCTGCTCGATCGTGTAGTGTTGCTTGAGCGCTTCTAAACGCAGAATCGGGTCAGTTTTTAGAATTCTGGCGTCTTGTTCTGCTTGTAGCAGCAAGGCTGAATTTAGTAAGGTTTGAGTATAAGCGTGTTGTGGATTTTGGAAAACAGAAGTGGTGCTGCCCGTTTCGACGATTTTTCCGTCGTACATCACGGCAATGCGATCGCAGTATTGGCCAATCATCGCTAAATCGTGAGAAATCACAATGAGCGCCATGTTGCGTTCGCTGCATAGCCGTGTCAGCTCTTGAAGAATTTGGGCGGAAACGGTGACATCTAAACTCGTTGTCGGTTCGTCGGCCACAATTAGTTTGGGATTGAGCAGTAGCGCCAGCGCGATCGCGACGCGTTGCCGCATTCCGCCACTGAACTCGTGGGGAAACTGTGACCATCGATTTTCGGGAATGTTGACGGCTTTGAGCGTTGCGATCGCTCGTTCCTTTGCTGCCCGGGTTGATAGGTTCGGCTCATGTGCTTTTAGCGTCTCCAGACAGTGATCTCCGATCGTCATCAGTGGATCGAGCCGCGTCATCGGGTCTTGAAATACGATCGCTACCGCTTCTCCTCGAAAGCGTCTCAAACTCGCTGCATCCAAATTAAAAACAGATTGACCTTGAAATGTAACGGTTCCGCCAATTTGAGCCGCATCGGAGAGAAGCCGCATCACGGCACGTCCCAAGGTCGATTTGCCGCAGCCAGATTCACCCACTAGGCCAAGTCGCTCCCCCGGCTTTAGCGCAAAAGACACGTCATCAACGACGTTCGGCTGTCCTTTCCGATAAGCAACTTGTAGATTCTTGACACTTAATAGCGGCTCGTTCATAGTTTGCGGCGATCGACTCTTGTTCAGCTACTTTATCAAACGACTTCAAGATTAGACTTTTCGCAGCGAATTGAAACAGATTTCTGAACCAGTCAGCGCTTCCTCCGCTACACCTGCTACCCAATCTGCTGCCACGGATGTCAAATTGCTCAAGCCCGATTTACTTGATCCCGAATCTCTTGATTTCTAGCATCGGCCTCCCTTGTGTCAACCTCTTGAGCAAAATTCTCGAATCGGCGCATGAGATAGGCCACGCCAAAATCGCCATTGGGATGCTTCTCTAGCAACTCCGATAATTCAAACACCTGCTGCGCCAGCTCTTCGCCCAGACGGTCAATCGTGAGTTGACGTTCCTGAGCTAAATGCTCACGTTCTCGTGCTAGAGACTGCCATTCTTGAGACGAGAGCTGCTCGATCGCAACATGCAATCCCATCGCTTCAAGGGCATTCCACTCGCCGCGATCGCACCAAATGCCTCCACAACTGAGACATCGCTCTACATAAAAGGGCGTCTTCATCCCTAACTTAATTCGCGTCAAGTAAATGCCGCACTCCGGGCAAAATGCAGCTTTTGCATCGTAGAGCGACGTCTCAAAGCCATCAGCGTCTATAACCTTGGGAACAAGTTCTGCGATCGTCTTTGGCCGAATCTGCTGAGTCTGCCACCGCTGATAGTCTTCTGGAGAAATCCAGCTTCCCTGACATTCAGAACAACATTTCGCTGCCAAATTGCCTACTAATGTTCCAGCTTCCAACGTAATCTTTCTATCTTTAGGACATTGCAATGCTCAGCCCTCCCAATTCAATGCTTCTCTATTTAATCAGGCAAAGCAAGCAGTTCAAAAAAATCATCTCTCCTCACTCAGCAATGCTCCACAGTAAACTATCAGCATCTCAAGCCGTCCCTTCACTTGCTCCACTCGTTGCTGTAAGGTTTCGGGTTGCTTTGCCGCTCGCACATAAGCAACATCCATTCCGAGCAATCGCAGTTGCTTGTCGATTTCCACCCAAATCGAGCGGACACGATGGGCTTCTGTGTTTGTAAGCGCGTCAATATTCAAGCTACGAATGTCTTCTTGAAAGATTTTTTGCAGCGAGATCAGTTCAGGGCGTAAATCTATAGATTCATTCTCCTGATCATCGCGCTTCTGTCCAAGCTGCGAAATCTTCATTTGAAGCTGCTCCACAACTCCTCTAAAAGATTGATAGATCGATTGGTGAAATTCAGGTATCATTCGCATCATCTCTTTAAGAGAATAACTGAGATGGTGATTTGTGGGGATCAAGTAACCAAAGCTATTCTTACAAAATTGCTTCGGTAATCGAGTGATCCTGTTTGAGTATGATTTCGTTCTAGCACTGTATTTTTATCAGAGTGTATTCCCATCAATTTTAGAAGCGAAGCGTCTCCTTTTTTATAACCCCTTTCTGACCATTCAGACGCTTCTAATTCGCTCAAAAAATGCGATGAAGGAAGGTGTTCTCATGGGTAGAATAAAGATACGTGGAGTCTTAGCAAGTTTAAGACAACCCATCAAATTTAGATTGTTTGGATCTCCTTCCAGCAAAATTTTAAGCACTGCGAATCACGCTGCCAGGTTCCCAACGATCGCAAGATCGTCCAAGGAATATCAATCAACAAATTTCTCTCTATGTCTAGTAGTCGTAGGCTTTACTCTGCTAGACTCATTTTCTATTAATTCATGTTTTGTATCTCGCACTACATCACCAATTTCTAGTCATCTACCCCTTCCGAACCTCCGAATCCTCTAAAGTCTAATAGCATGAATGTAGCGGCATCTATTTCCACCAAGGATTTTGTTCTCCCAAATTGGTTACGAGAGTGCTTGATCAAGCCTTTGTCTGCCAATCCTGTTGACTTGCCTGTTGATGATAGTGACCTGATTTGCAGAGCGTTTAACTTTGCCTACCAACTGCACGAAGGTCAATATCGCGCCTCCGGCGAACCGTACATTGCTCATCCTGTCGCTGTTGCCGGAATTCTGCGCGATTTAGGAGGCAGCGGCACGATGATTGCGGCTGGCTTTTTGCATGATGTCGTAGAAGACACCGACATTACCCCTGAAGAAATTGAGATGCACTTTGGATCGGAGGTGCGATGTTTAGTTGAGGGGGTCACTAAACTCTCAAAATTTAACTTCTCTAGCAAAACTGAGCGTCAAGCTGAAAACTTTCGCCGCATGTTTTTGGCAATGGCGCAAGACATCCGAGTGATCGTCGTGAAGTTAGCAGATCGGCTGCACAACATGCGAACACTAGAACATTTGTCCGATGAGAAACGCCGCCGCATTGCCCTAGAAACACGAGAAATCTTTGCACCGTTAGCCAACCGCCTTGGAATCGGTAACATCAAGTGGGAATTAGAAGATCTCGCATTCAAATATCTTGAGACTAACTCTTACCAAGAAATTCGCCAGCTTGTTGCCGAAAAGCGCGGCGATCGCGAAGCTCGCCTCAGCACCGTTACCGAAACGTTTAAACAACGCCTCACCCAAACTGGCATTCGCTGGGTTGAAGTCAGCGGTCGTCCAAAGCATCTCTACGGCATCTATGAAAAGATGCAGCGTCAGCAGAAGGGCTACGAGCAAATCTATGATGTGGCTGCTATTCGGATCATTGTTGAAAGCAATGACGAGTGTTACCGTGCGCTAGCGATCGTGCATGATATGTTCCGACCGATCCCCGGACGTTTCAAAGACTATATCGGCTTGCCCAAACCCAATCGCTACCAGTCGCTTCACACGGTTGTGATTGGCGCTAGCGGACGTCCGCTGGAAGTCCAGATCCGCACGCTCGAAATGCACCATATCGCAGAATATGGAATTGCAGCGCACTGGAAATACAAAGAGACGGGTGGCTCTAGCACGGAACAGCAGACCACGACCGACGAAAAATTCACTTGGTTGCGGCAACTGATCGATTGGCAAAACGATATGAAAGATGCCCAGGAATACCTGGAGAGCATCAAAGACAATTTATTTGATGGCGATATCTTTGTCTTCACGCCCAAAGGCGAAGTCGTGGCGCTGAATCCAGACTCGACCACTGTTGATTTTGCCTATCGGATTCATACGGAAGTTGGCAACCACTGTGCCGGAGCAAAAGTCAACGGTCGCATGGTGACGCTCGACACTTGCCTCCAAAACGGCGACATTGTTGAGATCATTCGGCAGAAGAATGCTCATCCTAGTCTCGATTGGCTCAATTTTGTTGTAACGCCCAGCGCCCGAAATCGCATTCGTCAATGGTATAAGCGATCGCACCGAGATGAAAACATCGCCCGTGGTCGCGAGATGCTAGAGAAACACTTGGGTAAGAGCGGCTTTGAAGCGCTGCTTAAATCCGATCCCATGCTCGCAGCAGCAGAACGATGTAACTATCACAGCGTCGAAGACTTTTTAGCGGCTGTCGGCTATGGCGAAGTTACCCTTAATCTGGCTATCAATCGCATTCGAGATGCCGTGAAAGAACAACAGGAGGTTCTGAATCCTCCGGTTGAGGGCGGTGTTTTAGCAGATTCGCAAGTTCTCTCCCTCTCGCCCAGCGTCCCCCGTGCTGTCCCAAGTCCTTCTAAGTCGCCTATTGTCGGTGTCGAAGGCTTGCTCCATTACATTGCTGGATGCTGTAACTCGGTTCCGGGCGAGCCGATCATTGGCGTTGTAACTCGCAACTGTCGCGGCATTTCGATTCACCGTCAAGGCTGTCCAAACCTCGACTCCATTCCTGGAAATCGCTTAGTGCCCGTGAGTTGGAATCAGACCGAGCCTCACAACGGACGCCCGCAGGTTTACCCCGTTGAAATTCAAATAGAAGTGATCGATCGCGTTGGGGTTCTCAAAGATTTGCTCTCTCGCTTGACAGACAACAATATTAACGTCCGTAATGCCCAAGTCAAGACTTTCTCCGATCAAACGGCAGTGATTGACTTGGGCATCGATATTTGTGACCACGATCAGCTAGAGCGAACCTTTGCTCAAATTAGAAAAATGACAGACGTACTGAACTTGCGGCGCGTTAGTCAAGTTGAAGAAGCGTAATTGAGCCGCTCACGAAGTTGAATGAACCTTTTTTATGAAGGGTAGTTCAGCGAAATACACGTTTTACGTGAAGAATCCTGATTTGCTATGCGATCGCGGAATGAGGATAGTGTTGCTTTGCACTATGGTGAGACTCAAACTTAGATTCAGAGCCAGAAAGTTTTTCTTTTCAGAAGCTATCGGGAACACTTCATTCTCTTTACTTTAAAAGGAGGCTATAAAGTTCTAGTTAAGTAGATTCCGCAATTTGTGTTTAGGTGATGTGAAGTGACTTAAATTACACCTAGTCCTTCATCGTTTCGTTACACTCATCTTCTAACAGTGTCGTTGTCCCCCGGTACGTCATCTCTATAAAGTCGTGTGTTTATTAGCTCGACTTCATCCCCACTTCTTCAATCCCCCATTTTCAACCTACAGAAAGCTTTTACTTACTTTTTAACTTACAGAGAATTTCGCCCATCTTTGGCGAACAGGAGTGCAAATTAGGTGAGTACCTGGACAACGTATCCCACTCGGGACATTACGCAAGAAGAACAGCGGCTTTATGAACACTTATTGAGGTTGGTGCAAACCGAGTCGCCCCAGCAATTGGTCGAACGCTTTCGGCTACTGTTTATTGAGGGGATGAGTTACCCAGATGCTGCGATCGTGCGATCGCTAGACCAGATTGTAGCTGCCACCACCTCTGACCAAGACTTCCGGTTTATCCTCAATCGGTGCTGTCATATCTTGATCAATCGCTGGCAAATGCGCCCGCCGTTTTATCCTGCGATCGCTGCCCTAATTGCGTCTCTGTCCGCCCCTCCAACTCGCCCCATCACCGACTACACGCGATCGCGCTCTATCCGTCGGCTGCGCGAACT
Organism: Myxacorys chilensis ATA2-1-KO14; assembly: GCA_019359275.1. Classification (GTDB taxonomy): domain Bacteria; phylum Cyanobacteriota; class Cyanobacteriia; order Leptolyngbyales; family Leptolyngbyaceae; genus Myxacorys; species Myxacorys chilensis. The sequence goes on from JAHHHP010000083.1 coordinate 19,840, forward strand.
GAGCAAGCAATTCATCGACACCGAGCAATTTCTAACCTTGAGGCGTTTAGGGCAACTGGTCAGTCAGCCTCGCGAGCAGTGTCATACGCAGCCGCTCGTGACCTTGATTCATCGCTACCCGTATCTCTACGAACACTGCCTCGTCACTGAAGGAACGCCCACTGAGCATCAGGCATCGATTCGTCAATTGCAATCCCGAGTGCAACGTCAGTTTGAGCTTGACCTGTCTAAATATGTCACTCATCAAGCGCGGCAAACTCAATCGACGCAGTTCATACAAAATCCAACTCTACTCAGCGATCGCGATCTTGCGCGTGCGCTCCAACTCTTTGTGGGCAAAGTTGAAGGCTCCGCAACGTGTCGGGATATCGCCCAGCGATTCATCACCCACAGCCGTCAGATTCGTTCTTACCGGGAGTTTAAGAGCGATCTTTATCACTACATTACCGCCTCGGTCGATTCGGAATACGGAAAGCGGCAGTTCAACACTCAACTGTGCAACCATCTAAAAAACACGCTGCCAGACGTTGATTCGCTACCCTTAACCGACTTTCTGATTATCAGAACGTGTAGCCAACTTCTAAACTTCTTAGTCGTAGACAGTCCAAAACAGCCGCAGCATTTTGTCTTTGTTGACTTGCTCTCCAATCTGGGAGCAACCTCAACGACTCGTCTTCTGCTAAAAATTGTGCTGCTTTGCAGTCGAGTCAAACCTTATCTCGAAAAGCGATTCTCTATCCTGTTCAATCACTACGAATCGCATACTCGCGAGCAAGTCCAATGGCTGATCGCGGCGATGGAAAATCTTCACCTAGCGTTGAGTACAAATTTTAGCACCATCGATCTCTGTTTTGTGAATCAACTCGTTCGGTAATTTGCCCCGCATTAAAAATTACAGAAGGTCGATAGTGCCACCATACGACAGGCGCGGAGTGTTGACCCGGAACAGGCCGTTTCAAACCGCCCGCACCCCATCCCTTGCTGCTGATGAGCTAAATCAACATCTACGTCTTTAAAGCGTGGCGTTTCATAAATTCAAGCGTTTGAGTCGGCTGATTATTCTAAAAATTGATGCATTTTTGACTCAGTGTAATACTCTAAATCAGAGACCCAATGGAAATATTTGATGAGACTCATTCTTCTTGGCGCACCCGGAGCCGGAAAAGGAACCCAATCCCAGCAAATCTGTCAAACGCTAGGGCTGTGTTCAATCTCGACGGGTGATCTTTTACGATCGCAGATCAAACAAAAAACCGACCTCGGCAAACAAATCAGAATCTTTGTCGACCAAGACGAACTGGTTCCCGATGAAATCGTGATCGAACTCATTCGGCAACGGTTGCTAAAGCAAGACTTGGCGAACGGGTGGCTGCTTGAAGGTTATCCGAGAACGCCTGTTCAGGCAGAAGAATTTGATGCTCTGCTGGCTCAACTGAATCAAGCCTTAGACTACGTGGTTCTATTGGACGTTCCTGATGAAGTGTTGATCGGTCGCTCCCTCAATCCAGCTAGACAGGACGATCAGCCAGAAGCATTGCAGAAACGGATTGAGATATTCCGCGATCGCACGTCGCCGCTGTTGGAGTATTACAACCGACAGAATCGCTTGGTCACGGTTGATGGTAATCAAGCGATTGGAGAAGTGAGAGAGGAGATTTTAAAAAAAATTGGAATAACTGAGGGAAATGAGGGATAAATACCCATAAATCGCTTTACGTTAGTTGTAAAGCACAATCGTCATTGCATCAAAGCGTCGCTGTGAGCTGATTGCTCTGAATCTTTAATGGCGAATGTGACAGTAGCGCTATAGTTCTGATTACTCTTTTTGTGGGAACTCTCTACAAGACATGCTCAGAGCTTCTCCAACAATTCTAAATTGCATTCCGCGTTCGTGTTGTCGTGATATCTCACAGAAAAACAGACATAGAATGAGAATCGTGGATGGGTTCTTAAGAGCAACAAGAAACAAGTTAGTCCCTTTTTTGCCATCCAGCTAAGAAGTAAATATGACTCTAGCTTCTGAACGAACTGAATCTCAAACTGTCTCAGTTAAACTGCTCTTAGCCGGCGGACACGAATGTGCTTTAAAGCTGAAATCAGATGCACCGCTGTTGCATGAGCTTCTAACGACGTTGGTAGACCGTTCCCACTCTCAAAAAAGCAGTCTTTCTGGTTTATTTCAAATTCCTGTTGATGAAGGCCGTTCAGTCATTTGCTTTCCGAGCGAACATCTGCTTGGTTTAGTGACAGAACCTCCAATCTTTTTGGAATCAATTGAAGAGATTCAGCTAGAGCCTCAAGATACCCTAGTCTCTAAATATATACAAATTGATAATTTCTTGACTGATGAAGAAAGAGATCAACTACTGAACTACGTGTTCCAGCAGGAGAAAGCTTTTGTTTCTACAAATACTTCAACAGATGATTTAGATTATCGGCGATCGCAGGTTCTATATTCATTCCCTAATTTTTCTGAGTTAATAGTCAATCGAATTCAAGCAATTCTTCCAGACATAATCAGTAAATTAGAATTGCCGCCGTTTCCCATCTCTCAAATAGAAACTCAACTAACGTCTCACAACGACGGAAACTACTACAAAATTCACAACGACAACGGCAGCCAAGACACTGCTACCCGAGAGCTTACCTATGTTTATTACTTTTATCAAGAGCCAAAACCTTTTGCTGGTGGAGAGCTGCTAATTTACGACAGCAAGATTGAGAATAACTATTACGTGAAGGCAGACTCTTTTAATACAGTTGAGCCTCGTAACAATAGCATTGTCTTCTTTTTAAGTCGCTACATGCATGAAGTGCTACCTGTACGATGCCCATCGCGAGCTTTTCGAGACAGCCGCTTTACAATTAACGGCTGGCTTCGTCGTTAACCAAAGCCTTTAATTCTGATGTAGAAAATCGGAAGCCAGGAGAAATCCTGGCTTCTGAACGTTTTAAACCCTATCTATCGTTTTCAAATTTAACTATATGTCCAATCTGCTCTAAGCAAGATCAGAGCCTCAAATAGAATTGTCGTGATTTTAATGCGTATATGCACGTAGGTACTACACCTGCACTGAACACCTCTATACCTTGAGCTGAATTCGCAGAATAAAATTTAAGAATAAATACGTGAAATTCCAAATTTATTGCAATAAATGATACGAGCAACTACTTAATTGTTTCTTCAATTATTTAGCAATCTCAAATTTAGATAGTTGTAGGTGAAGAAGCGATTAAAGGTTCAAGCTTTGCACGTGTTACAGGCTCTTTGTGTGTAAACCTTTATACATACACCCAGGAATTAATTTTAGAAAAATGTCAAAGTTTTCATTCAAGGTAGCCTTTGGACTTCCCACACTGACGTTGATTGGTATGTGTCTTTTGGTAGCTACACCTCAACAAGCTTCAGCAAAAAACCCCACTACGTCCACCCCTGCGCCCGCACCTGCACCTGCACCTGCGCCCGCTCCTACTCCTGCACCTGCGCCCGCTCCTACTCCTACACCAGCGCCATCATCTACAGTGCGCTTTGGATTTCAAAATATCACTGGGAACAGTGCTACTAATGCTGCAACAGGTGAAAGTCAACTATTTTTAGATGTGACTAAGGGCAGTAACTCAAATCAGGTTCTATTTTCGTTCAACAACATTGGGCAACAAGCCTCTTCCATAACCCAAATTTATTTTGACCAAACTACAAGCCTGTTAAAAAGTATCGCATCAATCACTGATAGCGGTAGTGGCGTAGATTTTGTAATACCTAAGAGCATAGGTAATCTACCAGGAAGCAATAACGCTCCTGGAGGTCGGTTTAACTCAGATTTTTCAGTTGAGGCTAATCAACCAGTCTCACAGATGGGTGTAAATCCTGGCGAATTTGTGAATGTACTGTTCAATTTAAGCTCCAACGTCACATTTGACGACATCATTAAAAGCCTGACAAACAGTGTCTTGCGTGTTGGATTCCACGTTCAAGCCTTTGGTGATGGTGGAAGTGAAGCTTTTGTCAATAAACCAGTAGCAGTAACACCGACTCCAGCCCCGGCTCCGACACCCGCACCGGCTCCAGCACCCGCACCGGCTCCAGCACCCGCACCGGCTCCAGCTCCAACACCCGCACCGGCTCCAGCACCTGCTCCAGTACCCGCACCTGCTCCGGCTCCAGCACCCGCACCGACT
>JAHHHP010000084.1 GCA_019359275.1 Myxacorys chilensis ATA2-1-KO14
CGGAAAGTGACAGAGGAGTTCAAGCAGACGATGGAAGTTGTGTTCGATGAGTACCTTCCAAAATGGAACTACACGGCTAAACCACAGGGCTGATGATTTCCGGTCTTATTTAATCCACGATCCTAAGTTGCTTGTGATGAGTTTGGAGGGACTGCTCGATCGATAAGACGTCAGCAATCCCCTAAAACATCGCAATTTGGGAATCCTGAGCGCAAGTTCCTCAGCAACAGACTCTTCTAGAAGCCATGCAATCCCGTTGCTTTCGAGAGCAAATTAATCTCTCGATCAACCAAGCGATCGTTATTGTCCACGAGCACAGGCTCAATATCGACGCCCATGAACCCAGCGTCGTCGATTGAGGCTGATATGCAATTTGATACATTGAGCTATTTTGGTAATGATAAAACCGTTATTCTTCAAGTACTGATCTGTCTGTATTTACTATGTTTGCTCAATTCGCCTTTTGTTTGGTGGTACAGTCATCGAGTTTTTACAAAGATGCTTTCTGATGTAATTAACCCGATGGGATATTTATTCGAGAATCTTCCCATTGCGCCACCCACCGACGAAGTACGATCGCAGGTTGAACCGATCGTTGCTCGCCTCATCGAAATCACCAAAGCCAATCAAGAAGGCTATCGCAACGTTTTAGACTGGTTGCGCTCCAGATTCCGCATCGAAAAACCAGGACAAAAACTCGAAACCTTCGCCACCCTCACCCGCGCTGAAATGATCGACAAAGTGAGAAAGCGCATTCCCAAAGCAGGGAGCAAAAGCAGCGATCGGTTAGGCATCGCCGGACAAAAAGAAGTCACCCAAGCCTACAACGACTACGCCATTCCCATCCAAACCCGCACCACCGAAGCCCAACGCCTCGAACATCAACTTTCCAATCTAATCAATCAAGCCTATAGCTTAACCGACGAAGAAATCGACCTCATGTGGAAAACTGCGCTTCCCAGAACGCCAATTCAGCGCCAACCGCAACGGTAAAATAAGCTTATGGAACAGCACTACACAACTTACATGGATGTCTGCTGTCTAAACCGCCCATTCGACGATTGGCTACAACCTCGAATTCGCTTAGAAGCCGAAGCAGTTCTAGCGATTTGCAAGGCGAAGCTCCGCAGGATCGCTTCTCATTGTCAATCCGGCGAATGGCCATTAGTAAACAGTACCGCTCTTGAATCAGAGATTAGACAAACACCCAACCTCACTAGACAACAGCGCGTTCTCGATTCACTCGTTCTTGCTCACCCCAAAGTTTTGTTACCAAAGCAATTCTAAATAGAGCAAAAGAACTTGCGGCTTTAGGAGTTAAATCATTTGATGCCTTGCACATTGCTTGTGCCGAATCGGTCAATGTTGATGTTTTTCTAACGACCGACGATCGCTTACTCAGAAAAGCTCAAATTCATCAGTCAACGATTGGGGTTCAAGTTACTAACCCTGTAGTTTGGTTAATGGAAGTGTCTAAACCAGGAGACAGTTAAAATGACACCAATTGAACTCAATCAAAAAGGTTTCAAAGCATTAGTTGATGCCTTGGGCTATGTAGATACAGTCAGATTTCTAAAGCAATTTGATAATGGCAGTGGTGACTATACTCAAGAACGACAGCAATGGCTAGATCACCTCAGTCTTGATGACATTTGGGCAGACCTTCAACAGCGACAAATTGAGACTCAAGAATAAACAATTTAAGCCACAAATCCCAGATGCTGCTTCAGCGACAGGAAAACTCAATTGTAGATCGACCCCAAAATCTACTTTGGTCAACCTATATCCGAGGGCATCGTATCTGGGTATCCCTCGTCCTAGATTTTCTAGTCCGTAGAATGACCATCCAAGAAATTCTCGCTGATTACCCCCAATGAGAAACAGCAGATATTCTCGCCTGCATTCCTACGTGCAAAACGCCTAAAGATAACTGTCTGTGGGGGTTTTGCTATGCAAATGAACCTATGTGAATCTAAGCGAAATGTGAATCTAGGCGAACCAAGCTTTCCACGCCGCCCAGTTTTCCACAAGTCCTGCAAGCTCCGCGTATCCCGATGCCCTCGGATGCGCTCCGTCATACGCTGCAACCTCTCGCATCCAAGTATCAGACTGTCTTAGCGTAGAAACCGTTTCTAGATAGGGTACAGATAACGTTTCACACGCGATCGCCATCTGCTTTGACAGTTCCTCAATTCGGGCCGTTTGCTCAGCATCCTCAATCGGAGGTGCACCAATCATCAGCACTGGAAATCGCGGTTTAGCCGCAGTCAGAATCGCTCGAAGATTATCTAGCGAATGGGCGATTTCCACACGTTGCCGCCCGTTTTCCACAGTCGTGTCGTTTGTCCCAAACGAGAATACTAACCGCCCATCTCCCTCAGATGGAAGCCGCAACATCGCCTCTTGAAGCCACCGTTGGCGGAGTTGCGTGCTAGTCTCACGACGAATGCCTAAATTGTAGTAAGTCACCTCATGCCCGTTCTGCCAGGCCGATTGGCAAATCCTGCCTGCCCAACCGAGACAGCCTGGATCACCCGTACCATTCACAAACGACTCTCCGAAAAAGCAAACGCGCATAGTGTTCCCTAAGAAATTCTTAAATCATCATTGGACTCTGATTGGACTGGCAAAACTTTACAAAACTTTACAGTCAAATTTGTTTTCCCCATAGATTCCACAGGCAATCCACAAGACTTAGATTTCTTTTCCACACCTTTTCCACACCCTGCAAAAAGTTTTCCACAGGATAAGAAGATAGGAGCGGCATTCCTTCGTGATCTGTGGATAAGTTCGAGAATTTGCGTTTCCACTGTGGAAAAGCCCTTATTCTCTGAAGCAATGTAACGAAAAAACCGCTGAAACCCTCATTCTTCCGTTGGCTCATTTTTGTCTCTCGTAAGATTGTTACCTTTCGCGATGTTGATCTTCTAGGAGCGATCGCGCATTATGTAGCGACTAACTGAAAGCGCTCAGATGCAGCAGACCGAAGATTTCCCCAGGCGGGAGGTTGAGAGAACGCATCTGACTGGCGCAAGTTTCTGATGTCCGTTTTCTCAGAAATTATTCTTAGAATCCCAATCATCGAAACTCCAGTTGTCAAATTCATTCACGTTACTAACGATTTGAGGTTTGCTATGGATACCAACGTCAGCATTCTTGTCGAGATTCCTGAAACCCTGCACCAATCGTTTCTCAAATTTTTGGATGGTTGCCCAGAGTGGGATCAAGACCGCGTGATGTCGGCGGCGTTGTCGTTGTTTTTGCTGCAAAACCGCATGACCAACGATCGCCAAACCGCTCGCATCTATCTAGATTCTCTGTTTAAGCGTCCTGTTGAACAGCTTTAGTCCTTCAAACAACACGGTTTAGTTCTTTTTTGCGGATGGTTGAGCGATGTCGTACCAAATTTCTGCTACAAAATTGCAAGCGTATAACCGATGTCCGTATGCCTATTATTTGCGCTACGAGCGGCGATTCAACTCCAATGAATTTTTTGGCTCTGCCGCGTTGGGAACATCGTTGCACCAAGCGTTGGCAATCTTGCATCGGGATTGGCATTATCACGAGCCGTTGCCTAAACGGACGTGGGTTTATCATTGCTGGGATCAGGCAAGCGCAGGGTTGACACCTACTCAAGTCGAAGAAGGGCGCACCATTTTAGAAAGTTATTACGACAAGTTCATCACGCCAGAAGGTGCGCTGAGTAAGCCACTTGCCGTAGAGGGAAAGATCCAGGCAGTGCTGCACGTTGAGAACCTGGAGTTTCTAATTAGTGGGCGCTACGATCGCATCGATTTTATCAACGGCGGGCTAGAGCTGATCGATTACAAATCGAGCCGTGATCTCAAGATTCCGGCGAGTGATGAGATGGATTTGCAAATTGGGCTGTACTTTTTGGCGCTAGAGCAAACCTATCAGCAGAGTTTGAAATATCTCAGTTTGTGGTTTCTGAGAACGGGTGAAAAAGTCCGCTATCGGGCGACGCAACGCCACAAGAAACAAGTGCGATCGGTGATTTCTGGTCTCGCTTTGCGACTAAGACAGGATGAGACATGGGAACCGACGCCCGGAAAACAGTGCGATCGCTGTGCTTATGCTCGCTATTGTCCCGCCATTACAGCCGAGCCGTCCCCGCTTCCCGCTACTCTAAGCGCCTCTCCAGAGCTACAACTTGCGCTGAGACTGTAATTCGAAGTTCATTCATTTCTAAAATCTCCAACTCTAGTTCCCCCTGTGGGAGCTAGGGAGCGGGTTTTTCTGCGTCAGTAATTCTTTATTTAACGGTTGAGTGTTTAACATGAATCGATTTATCGAACTTTCTAGGCAACAAGAATTTGTATCCTTTCAGATCTCTATTTATAGAGACGATCGGGCTTACTGTGGCTATGCCGTTCACTGTTTCCGCAAGTCTTTTGCGCCTATTCCTGCACGAGTTTATGCTGCGCGTATTGCAGAAGACTTGCTGCTCAGCGAATGTTCTGTTCGGAAGTTTAACGGTTAAGCTTGACGGGATTAATTTGACGGGATTAAGTTTAACCGGGACTTGTAGAAGCCAGTTTCAGTTCATAAGGAATTGCTTTTCTCGTCTTGGGAACGATCACAATTTGATACGTTCCTGACTGTTCGATCTTTCCTGACCAAGACGGTTCTATCGATTCTCTCACTAAAAGCAAATCGTCAGGCGAAACGATAGAGAGGCTGGCGCTTTTTGAAGGCACTTTTAGAGACAGTTGAATCTTCTGTCCTTTCTGAAGCTGCACCGTGTAAAGTTTCCCTTGTCCAGCTTTCAGCGTTTCGGACAAAGTTGCTTTTGGTGTAATGTCTTTGAGTGTAGATTTATTTTTAGTAGCGTTGATCTGATTTTGCGCGATCGCATACCAGAGTTGACCCAATGTTCTTGGGTTTATTTGTTTTCCTTCTAACTCTGGAAACGAGTAGAGAAATTTTGCGTCCGTTAAAAGTTCAATTGACTGATCTGTGATTTTAGATGCTTGGAGTTCCAACAACCAAGCGTTGTAATTTGCTCGATTGTAGTTTCCCATTCCGATTTGCGATTCTTGACTTAACTGTTTTAGCAAGGTTGTCAATCTAGTTGCAATTGCATTCCATTCCGGTGGCTTTTCGGCGTTTAATTTATCTTTTAGCTGCGGATATTTAATAGAAAAGATTTCATCGACCAGTTGCTCTAGCAAGTCAGGGGAAACAGCTACCGTTCGAGGCGGAGCTTTTGAAGGTTGACTCGGCGATGGTGTAGCGGCTGGAGGAGTGTCTCCAATTCGTTCGAGCTTGATCGAGGTCATCGCGTTTTCAGCAGAGGCAAAAACAGTCGGCGATAAATGAAGAATTATTCTCCAGGCCGCAATGCTTGCAAGCCCAATCAAAACGGCGGCGAGAACAAGATCTCCGACCCTTTTTGAGGCAACGTTATTCTCCCAATCTTTGGGCTGAGTAGCCTGAAGCGCATTCATCACACGGCGAGCTGATGAGTAGCGGCGTTTTGGACTAGGAGATAGCATCCGATCGAGAATCTGCGAAAACTGAGGACTGATCGACACGCTTTGCCAAGTCCAGCGTTGCGTGTTGCTGTCGTAAAGATTTTCGGGAGGGCATCCTGTCAGAAGAACCAGCGCGATCGCGGCAAGAGCATACAAATCGCTGTCAGGTGCAATCCGATTTTCTAAGCGTTGCTCTGGTGGCGCAAAGGCAGTACATGGAATCAGGAGATGATCGACGGGTAAGCCAAACTCGACTAAAACAGGATGGCTACTGCGATTCTCTGAAGGTTCGCTCAGCACAATGCAATCTGGTGTCAGGTGCTGATGAAAAATATCGTGTTTATGGAGTGTGTTTAGAGTTGAAAGAATTGCCTCAAAAAGGTGTCTTACTTCTAATTCTGAAAGCGATTGTCCTTGCGCTAAGCGATCTTTTAGGAGCGATCGATAGGTTTGTCCAGCAATATATTCCCGCACTAAATAGAGACGTTGTTCGTAAATTAATGCTGTTTGATAGTGGGCAAACTGAGAGGGTTTGAGTTGGTTTAACTGCCCAAATTCGTGTTGCAATTCTTCTTTTAGGTCTTCTAAATATTGCTCGGATTGCTGCGGGTACTCGTTCAGATTCAAGTCCTGCGGAGTTTCTTCTAACACAATCCACTCTTCAAGCACACAGAATTCTTGCTGTTGCGTTTGATCGGTTGCTAAATAAATCCAGCCGCATCTGCCTTGTCTCAAGACTTTTTGAATGCGGTACTGTTTGTGCAGAAGTGAGCCAACTGGGAGAGGTAAATACATAGGAATGTCTGTTGCTATGAACAGCGTTCTAAAACTGTCTTCTGATTACTAGTATTTTGGTACTAATGTATCACTAGTCAATTTCTTGTGCCAAGTTTTATACCCAACAACTGATACTCAGTAGTAGGCGATCCTTTGGAGCTTCGCGAAGCGAATCGCAAAGCACTGAGTATCCAGTCCGATTTTTTCAACTCGCTCTAAACTTGATTTTGAGAACTGTACTATTGATTTCGAGAACTTGAATATTGATTACCAGAAAAGGAAATCTAATTTTGAGAATTGATAGATAAGTTTCGTTTAAGCAAAATCTAATTTGCTATAAGCGTTTATTGATTTTGAGTTCTGGTTTATTAATTTAGAGTTCTAGTTTGTTGATTTACCTCAAACCCAATTAGATATGCTGAGGGACTTAGCCCAAGTTGAGAGAAGCAACTAAAGCGATCGCACGTCTCAACAAAACAATCCTCTGCCTTACAAAAATTACGGCGACTGATGATGAAATATCTTGGCAGAATTGATAAGCAGAGCGAACCACTAGTATTTTGATTGCCTAAACTTTAGTAGATCATCAAGCGGATTTGCAGCTATTTGCTTTTCGTCGCCCGACTTTTGATTACACGCCCATCACTGATAAAAGAAATGCCTTGATTACCAGCTGTACTAATCATCAATGCCTCAATCACTGGATTAGATACTTGCCTTTCAGAAACCCACTCGACAATAAAGTTTGCACCGGCTCCACCGCTCGTGTCGTCCCGATTGATGACAAAGTCTACCGAAGCAAGGGGTCGAAGTTCCACAGGTTGCGTTAGATATTGACGAATTTGTTCACCATTAGTGTTGTAATAGTTCACCGTCGTCAGAATCATGCGCTGAGTCCGATCGGTGTTTCGGATACTTAGGGTGACGCTTAGTTCTAGTCTCTGGTTGCGATCGGGCGAATAAACATGAGAGTAAACAGGGACATAAACTGTCTGTCCAGCAACAATTTTCACTGTGTTCAACGTTACCGTTTCCAGTTGCGATGTAGGTTCGGGTGGCAGTGGTGAGGTACAGGCGGTGAAAATGATCGTTGCTGCAAGGCAATAACACAGATGTCGCTTCATAATTTCATCATTTATCTAATTTCAAACCCAATGAGATTGGAAGGATTTAGAACAATTTGACAGACTCTACTAACCAATCCTTGGCTTCGCAAAGCTGAGCAAAATCATGCTCTGTCTTACAGAAATTACGGTAACTTCCCATGAGATAGCCTGATACTTTGACGTTAAAAGATTTTAGAAGCATCATGAAATTTACTAAAATCAATTGCTGTACCATCAGGAGTTTTGATAAAAATATCAGTAAATTGATAATTCCAAAGAATGTCTCGAAGAATATAAGAATAGCGAGCGTGAATCGTTTGAGAAACAGTTTCATCAATTCCAGTTAATGAAACGACAACTTCAGTGTTGTCTCGTGATAAATTTTCTGGCGTCATTCCATACAACGGACTGCCGATATCAATAGGATGCATAGCTGTCCAGGTAAGACTAAACACAGGGTTATGGTCGCGGCTCAGTTTAAGGTCATAGAATCGTCGCATGACTTGACCTTCTTGCGTCACCTCATCCTGCACCAAAGAAACCCATAAGCGAGCTTCTAAAATCTGGTTAGTGCGCTGATTTGCCGTCCGAAACATCAGCGTTGGCACACCGTTATACGGCGCAATCACCGCCACTCGACTAAACAGCACCTTTGCCGTTGGGCGAGCTAATCTTGCAAATGCCAATCCTGTGACGATCGCAACGCCTAATAACCCCAGCATCGCCTCAATCGACACGATAATATTGGCATAAAAAGTATTGGGCGAAATGGCTCCGTAGCCAATCGTTCCCATCGTTTGAACACTAAAGAAGAAGGCATCCCAAAATGAACCCGGCTGCGCATTGTTCAGATTGTTGTCACCAGTCAGATACGCGATCGCAAACAGGGTATTCGTGCAAATGTAGGACAGAATTGTTAATATCCAAAACTGCGTCCAAGAAATGGTTAGCAGCAGGTAATACAGATCCTCCCAAGGAGACTGCTTCATTCCGAGCCGAATAACATTGGGGCGTCCTTTCGAGTTCAAAGATCGTCGTACCGAATCTGAAACTATGCGAAGCGGATCGCCCTGAACGTGACTTTGATCAGCCTTAGGTCGTGAACCGCGCCCTTTTCGCGCCCATCGATTCTGAAATTTGCGCATAACCTGTGCGATCGCTAGGATGATGGAAATTCTAGCGCCTTTCTACCAAGCCAAGGCAAGCCCATCCGCTCGTGGTTCTGACGCCGCAATCAGCGTTTCGCCCGATCGCAAAATAATTTGCCCACGACCAAACGCACTCGGTTCAGCTGAAAGTTGAATCTGATGAGCGCGATCGCTCAGCCCCACTGCTACCGTTGGAAATACAGGCGGCTCTAACAATACTTGATCTTTAGCAATCCATCGCCACCGGGGAGCATCTAACGCCGCTTGTGGATTCATGCCGTAATCAACGAGATTCACCACCATTTGCAAATGTCCTTGCGGTTGCATCGGTGCGCCCATCACACCAAACGGCCCGATTGGCTGATCGTCATAGCTCAGAAACCCTGGAATGATCGTGTGAAACGGGCGCTTTCCAGCCGCCACTCGATTGGGATGCCCGATTTGAGTGGAGAATCCAGTGCCGCGATTATGTAGTGCAATTCCAGTATTGGGAATCAGAATCCCACTCCCAAAGCCGTTGTAATTCGATTGGATGAACGACACCATCAAGTCCTCATCAGCGGCAGCTAGGTAAACGGTTCCCCCTTTCGTCATACCGGATGTAGGTAACGGGATGGCGCGATCGCCAATCAGTTGTCGCCGCTCTGCCGCGTACACTTTGCTCAGCAATTCTTCAGCCGACAGCTCCATAAATCGCGGATCGCTAACGTGGCGATAAACATCGGCATAGGCTAACTTCATCGCCTCGATCTGCATGTGATAACTCTCGATCGAGTCTCGCCCATGTTGAGCGAGATCCAATCCTTCTAAAATGTTCAACGCCATCAGTGCCGCAATCCCTTGAGTATTGGGCGGAAGTTCCCAAACCGTTACGCCCCGATAGTTGGTTGAAATCGGCTCGACCCATTCGGCCTGATGGGTTGCCAAGTCTTCCCCAGTGAAATATCCGCCTGTCGTCTCGGCAAATTGGACGATCGCATCCGCCAAGTCTCCCCGGTAGAATGCTTCTCCTCCGGTTGTAGCGATCGCGCTCAAGGTTTTCGCATGGTTTGGGCTGCGCCAAATTTCCCCCGCACGCGGCGCTCGTCCCTCTGCAAAAAATACCTCCTGAAACGGCGCAAATTCCTCTCCGCTCAACGACACAAAGAACGCTTCGGCTCGGCTCCACGCTCTCGCCACTTCTGGAGAAACCGGAAACCCCTGTTCTGCATACCGGATCGCTGGTTCAAACAAGCGCTCAAATGGCAGTTTCCCCCAGCGCTGCCAGAGGCTCTGCCACGCTGAAACGGCTCCCGGAACCGTAGGCGTCAGCCATCCCAGTGTCGGCATCTGTGGCAGGTCAGCAAACAGCTCAAGCGGCAGACCACGCGGGCTTTTCCCCGACGCATTCAGCCCGTGCATCCCACCATCCCACACCAGCGCAAACGCATCTGAGCCAATGCCGTTCGATGTCGGTTCAACAACTGTCAGTGCAATTGCCATCGCGATCGCAGCGTCCACTGCGTTTCCCCCGGCTGATAACATTTCCATTCCCGCCAGTGTTGCTAGAGGTTGGCTCGTTGCGACGGCTCCGCAAGATCCTATCACCAACCGACGCTGAGAGGCGTAAGGATAGTGGGTTAGAGCGTCAGAACTGAGGGCGCGTTCTAGAGGATGCGATTTCAAATGAAGCTCCTTTATGGCAATTAAAAACTAGAGAATATCAGTCTTTCGAGCTATGAGAATGATCCGGAAAGCGATCGCTCATCTGTGGATTTAGATCATAAGAGGACGCGCCCGCTTTGAGTCCTGGGCAGTCACCATACTATGAAATACCAAGCCGCACTACTCTCTGGAGCCGTTGTTTTTTCTGCAGCGATTGGTTCCGTCGCCGCCGTCACGTACTTTAACCGCAGTTCGCTCCCCATCATTGTGGATAAAGCGCCGACTCAAAACGATTTGCAACCTGCAAAACCCGCGCCGTCCTCGGTTCCAACCGTTCCTCAATCTCCTCAGCAACCGTCTGCAACGCTTGGGTTGCAATCATCTGACTTGACCGATTTTCCTCACTGGCGCATTAATCTTGTCGATGAATCTTCGCAGTTTCCTGACTTTGCTCAATTTTTAGAGAAAGTGAAGCAAGCGGTTCGCGATCGCGATGCTGAATTTATTCGTAGTATTGTCACGCCCAAAACGAAACTAGGCTTTGGCGAACAGCGCTCAATTAGCTATCTCAATCCTGAAAATCCCCAGTCGCCATTTTGGACAGATCTAGAGAAAGCACTGGCACTCGGCTGTACCAATGAACGAATCTTTTTCTCCTGTCCAACGACGTTTCGACAGTTTAACGGAGCGATTAAAGATGCTCCGTCTGACCAAAAAGCATTGGCATATGAAACCTCTGTGATTGTAGTCGGAGAGAATGTGAGTGTGCGATCGCAGCCTGATTCAAACGCTCCGCTCGTTGCTATCCTCTCTAACGAAATTGTAAAGTTCGATCGCGATACCTTCAAACAAGCCATGCTGAACACGCCTAAAGTGGTTCAGCAAAGTGACCTCAATGCTTGGACTCCCGTGATCCTGCCGAATGATAAATCCGGATACGTTTCAAATCGCTACGCCTACAATCCGTTAGGATATCGAGTCCTGTTTGCTAAAGAGAACGGTAAGTGGATCATGCAGGCGTTTGTTGTAGGCGACTAATCTCTCTTCATAACTATCTCTTTTGTAACCGGTCTTTGCCACTGGTGTTTCGCTTGCGGTGCAATATCAAATCTTCTTTCACCGCGAGCAATGCGAGTGAAGTCACGTTTGAGATGTGCCTAGCGTAGTTCCGACAAGTTTTTGCTATTCTGCTTCACCTGCGATCGCGGCAATTCGTTTTCGGCTTTGAATTCCTCGTACTGCCGCTCTAATTGCTCGATTCGCAACACCAAACTTCGCACTAGCTGTTTAACACTTTCCAAAGTTTATTCCCAGCCCGCTTTGCTGATCTCGTCCAGAAATTTGGGCAGCTCAACTCATCTGGTCGCATTAACAACAGCTATCTACAGATTTCCCAAGCACACACTGTCATCCCCTCGAACCGTTACGTTGATATGGGAGTGCGTAAATTGTTTAGGCGATGGGCTAGAACTCGCCTCTTTCAGCTGACTTGAGTCTTGCTGGAGTAACCGAAAGAAAGATAACGAACTTTTCTCAATTAAACCTTTGATACTTTTACTCTTTACATAATTTTTTCTTAACCGAGATGCGCCCAGCTATGCATCACCCTTAAGACTGATTTTAAATTTGCTTTATAAAAAGCTTAAATCTGATGAAGATTGATAGAACTAAGTAGGGATTTTGAATCCGTTTAGTAGGATGAGTCTCAGAAGTCAGTGCTTTTACTGTTGAGTGTTGAAGATCACACAACATTTTCAGCGATTTAACTGATGACTGCTAGGGGTTCATCGCTTCTTGAAGCACTGTCAGATGTTTAGACAGGCGTTTAGACAATGATTTAGGTTTGTTACTTGATAAACCTAAATCATTGTTGGATGTCTGAGTAACTTACTGACAGCTACGAATAATAAAATTAAATCCTGGGAGAGACACGAATTCATTTCACAAGATTTTCTATTGTAGTGAACGACTGTAGTGGACAACAGATCCACTCGTTACTTACCAATAGTCAAGCCATAAAGTGCACTGAACTACTCTGTGCTTTATAGCAATCTTAAGTGAATAACCAGTGGCATTTCTTCAAATAGGGAAATCGAATGTTTCTTTGTTAGTCTAAATCGAAATTGTCTTGATTCAATGCTTCAGACGAAGTTTGACCAAGGTTTGAGGCTCAAACTCTGGTTCAACGCTCGATCCCAGAACTGCAATCCTTGAAAACGTTAATCCTTGAAAACGTTGTGGAGTCGTTCAAGAAGCTACCCGGACTATTACTAATTGACACAATTCTGCAATTCTTTTGTGCTTGAAGTATTCTCAATTTGCTTCGCAAACTCTGAACTTTAATAGTTAGTGAGGAAGACACGATGAGCTGGTTAGTTAGAGTTGATCACATCACCTATGCTTGTGCCGAAGGCATGATCGAAAAGTGGGCATGGTTCCACATCGAAGTTGAAGGTGGAAAACTAGTGACCCGAATTGATGATGTTGATCCTGATAATTCAAAAAGCAGCATGAAGCTCTGGTGCATTGATTATGGTGCATTTGGGATTGCGTTAGTTGAGGGCATTGATCGAAGCGACAAATCTCAAGCGACCCTTTTTGTTGAGCGGCATGGGGATCATAGTGTTCAACACGTTGCTTATGACACGTCCAATTTAGACAGCTTCATGGAGCGATTACAGAAGCATGGCTTCGATGTTTTAGGAGAACCCATCTCAAAGAAAGATGGATTTGGAATTCTCAAACAACTCTTCTGCAAAGGCTATTCTGATCTCAGCCCTTCAGAAACACAATTTGCAGAATACGTACAGCGTCCCAGAAGCATCAAGGAGGAACTCGAAGTGACCTTCTCTCAACAAGCTGGTAAGGGATTCTATCGACAAATCGAAGAAGCAACAGCTGAAGGACGCAAAACAACATTTACCAACTTCTCTGCAAAACCTTCTAGCTGGCAACCCCCTGAAGTTGCACCACCCCTCTCTGCAAGTTATGCCAAATAGGACGAAACAGATGAGGAGCAAGGAGATTAACCGTGTAAAAAGTTCGTCTCTGGGGAGGAAAAACTAGATTATGGCTGCCTTGACGTAATGTATGCGGCTACAAAAGTAGAAACCTTCATTTAGGTGAGCCATGCAGAGCCATTTTTGATGAAGTGGAACATCATAAGTTAGTTATTAAAGCTCTTGCAGAACCGGGTTTACAACAAGGGCTTTACATCTGTCGAAGTGTAGACCGTCATCAAGGGACAGCGGTTTACACTCCAGCTAAACTCACTAATCCTCAAACATTCACATGGAAAGTAAATCTCTCAGTCAGGGTCAGCAATCCAGTTCTCGTGAATTTGCTAAGCAAATCCTTCGCAATCTCGGACTTGAGCAAGTAGCCCGTAAGCTCCGAGAATCCCTATTCGGAAAGACACAGAGTTCAGGTAAATCTCTTGGATTAAGTGATCACTTATCGAGCTATCTTCAATCTACCTCACTGAGGGAGCATGAGGTTTCGGCTCAACTCCGACAAGAAACAGAACAACATCCTTGGGGGATTATGCAAACTCCCCCAGAAGAAGGACAATTCATAGCACTGCTGATTCAGTTGATCGGAGCCAAGAAAACAGTAGAGGTTGGTGTCTTTACCGGCTACAGTACACTTGCAGTTGCTCTTGCTCTTCCACCGGACGGCAAAATTATTGCCTGTGATATTAGCGAAGAAGATACTGCAATTGCACGGCGCTACTGGCAAAAGGCTGGCGTTGACCATAAAATTGACCTTCATCTTGCCCCAGCTCTTAGCACACTGGATCGTCTCTTAGCCGAAGGGAATGCGAACACCTTCGACTTTGCCTTCATTGATGCTGATAAGCAGAACTACGATCACTATTACGAACGGTTACTTCAACTCGTGCGTCCCGGTGGGCTGATTGCGATCGACAACGTCCTCTGGGCGGGGCGTGTTGCAGACCCTGCAAATCAGGAACCAGAGACACTTGCGATCCGTTCGTTGAACCAGAAAATTCACCACGACCCGCGAGTTGTGATCAGTCTGCTCCCAATTGCTGACGGGCTTACGCTTGCAATGAAAAAGACTTAAGGAAGATGAGTGGTTATGGCTATACCTGAGCAACTCCAACAGATTGATCAAAGTTTAATTACACTGCTACGCGAGCGAATCTCGACTTTGGCAGCATTGGGGGTTCCTTCAATGCAGGAACAGCTCTCGAACTACAAATCTCTGCTGATGCAGATGGGTGTCTCGGAATGTGCCTGGAGCAGCATTATCATAAGCTCTATGGCTGCTCTAGCCTCTACGCCCTCATTACCGTATGAGGTTGAACCACGTAATATCACTGTGATTGGGGGACGCGGTGTGATGGGACGCTTTTTTACCGATCGTTTGGTTGCAGCAGGTCATTGCGTTCGCATTCTGGAATATGACGGCTGGGAGCAAGCTGATAGTTTATTGGGCAATGCTGATTTAGTCCTAATCTGTGTTCCCTTTAAAGGGACGCTGGCAGTGATTCAGAAGGTTGCTCAACACGTCGCTCCAACGACCATACTGGCAGATATTGCCAGTACCAAGGTTCCTACTGTTGAGACAATGCTGGACAGCCATCCGGGTCCTGTTGTAGGGCTTCATCCTATGTTTGGTCCTGGAGTCAAGTCCTTTTTGAGCCAGAAAGTAGTGGTCTGTCCAGGGCGTGAACCTAATGCTTTTCAGTGGTTCTTAGACTTGATGGAAGCGGAAGGCGGCAAGCTAATCACTTGTACGGCCGAAGAGCACGATCGCATGATGGTAGCCGTGCAAGCAATCCGCCATTTTGCCACCTTCAGTCTAGGTGTTTTCTTGGCGGAGGAGGGGATTTCTATTGGTCAGAGCCTCGATTTTGCTAGCCCGATTTATCGTACAGAAATCAATCTGATTAACCGCCTGTTTGCTCAAGATGCATCACTCTACATCGATATCATGCTGGCATCACCAGATCGGTGTGAAGCGATTACGCGATTAACAAAAACAAGCGATCGTTTAGCAAATCTCCTGGCCCAGGAAAACCGGGCTGCCTTAATGGCTGAATTTGAAGTTGCTCGCGAAACATATCGAGATGACGCAAATCGGGCACTCCAGGAAAGCAATCATATCATCAACACCGTGAGCAATTTTCTAGCCGCGAACGACGTTGAAACGATGCATTCATCATCAGCTTTAGCATTTAGCTAACGATCGCAGATTTCTTCTATTGAAGAAACCGTAAAGGATCAATCAGGATTTCTTGGGTGGCTCTACCGTAATATCGCCATGAAGCGTTTCTCATGCTGAATTGCGATTAAAACCAGAATTTGTTTTGTTATATGTGCCCAAAGAACTGCACACAACAAGTTTGTTTATCCTCATCCATTTATCTCCAGGTACTCAAACAATGGTTGAAACCTCACCCATCCGTCCTGTACTGGCAACGGCTGTAGAATCGTCAACTCGGAACAGAACGCTCAATCACATTCAAAGTTCTGATCAGACATTAGACGAGATCGGGCAGAAATCTACTGTTGATGAACCTGCCATTTTGCAATTGCCCAACGATTTTCCCAAAACACCTTCTACAACCTACCAGCCTGGTTATCACAGATTTTCTTTGTCTAATGAGTTAATTGAATCTCTCAATGCACAAGCTCAGCAAGAAAGCACTAACGTTCGATCGCTGCTGCTGGCTGCATTCAACGCTTTACTAAATCGCTACACTCACCAGGAAGTGATTGATTTGGGATTGCTCATATTGGATCATGACAGTGACCAAGATTACGCAACAGAAATCAGCAGTTTAATCCACGCTGAGTTAGATATCCGAGACTTAGTTCATCATGTTTCTGCAACTCTACGAGCGATCGCCCCGAAGAACTTGCACGATTCGCAAAATCAGTTAGCAGGTCAACGGAATCAACAATTAAGGCTGCCGGTTATCGCTACCTTTATCAAAGATAGCTCTAGCATTGAAGATGAAAAACACTTGATTTTAGAGCTTCAGCAACAACACCATAGATGCATTAACAATATAGATTTGAATCTTGTGATTCTTGAGCGAGAACAAGACATCACTGGAATTTTTGTATATAACTCTAACCTTTTTGAGGCAGATACAATACAGCGCTTATCGAATCACTTCCTGGTACTGCTATCGGGAATTAGCCGAGATTTGAATAGTTCGATTGCACAGTTACCTTTATTAACGCAAACAGAACAACACCAACTGTTGGTGGAATGGAATAGCAAAACAGCCAACTATCCACAGCTTCCTATTTATCAGCAGATTGAGACTTATGCAGCCCAGAATCCAGATCGGATCGCAGTGACCTGTAAGGGACAACGATTTACTTATGCAGAGTTAAACCAGCGCGCTAACCAGCTTGCTCATTATTTAAACAGCGTAGGAGTTGGAGCAGGCGTTCGAGTTGCGGTTTGTGTTCAACCATCACTAGAGATTGCCGTTAGTCTGCTAGGCATTCTCAAGGCAGGCGGCGTCTATGTTCCTCTCGATTCGACTCACCCCAAAGACCGCCTGATATCAATTCTAGAAGATACGCAAGCGAAAGTTTTACTCACACAGGCGCAACTGCAACCGGGATTACCTGCGATCGCAGAACACACCCTTTGTCTTGACCAAGATTGGGAGATCATCAATGCGTTTCCAACCCACAATCCCAAAAACGAGATTTCCCTTGACCAAACTGCCTACATTATTTATACCTCCGGCACAACTGGTAAACCAAAGGGAGTGATGGCAAGCCACAGAAATTTGGTGAACTATATTTTTGCAACTCAAGAGCGGCTTGGCTTTGACCATCATGATGTTATGCCCTCGATCGCTCGTTATACCTTTAGCATCTCCATATTCGAGCTATTATCCCCACTCGCTGCTGGTGGAATTCTCACTATTCTTGATCGAGAGCATGTTTTAGATTTTGCTCAAATGGTCCAAACCTTGGAACAGCTAACCATGATTCACACTGTTCCTAGCTTGATGCAAAAACTGTTGGGATATATCAAAGACAATGACATCAATATCCAAAAATTTCAGGGTGTTAAACATGTGTTCACAGGAGGAGATACAGTTTCTCCTGATTTACTAGAAGAGATAAAGGGCATCTTTCAAAACGCCAATGTTGCTGTTCTTTACGGCTGTAGTGAAGTTAGCTCTTTATGCGCCACCTATCCGGTTCCGCGAGATCAAGCCGTGACAAAGAGCCGAATTGGTAAACCCTTTAACAACGTTTCTATTCGTCTGTATGATTCGCAACAGAACTTAGTACCAATCGGTCTTCTGGGTGAAATTTATGTAGGCGGTGCAGGGGTGACAAAAGGTTATCTCAACCAGGAGGATTTGACCCAGGAGAAGTTTGTCACAATTGATGGGCAACGATTCTACCGAACAGGAGATCTGGGGCGGTTCGGAGCCGACGGCAATCTGGAGTTTCTAGGGCGTGCGGATTTCCAGATTAAGCTGCGTGGAATCCGGATCGAGCTGGGTGATATTGAAGCGACCTTACGGCAGGTTCCCGGCGTGCGTGAGGGAGTCATTATGGCTCGTGAATTTGGAAGCAGCGAAAGTAGATTAGTTGCCTACGTGGTGTTGGATCAAGTAGAGAATCCTTCGATCGAGGAGATCTACCGCTTTCTGCAGACCAAATTACCAGACTACATGGTTCCTGCCGCATTTGTAGTGCTGGAGGCGATGCCCCTCAACCCAAATCAGAAGGTCGATCGTCGAGCCTTGCCAATGCCCACGTCTGCAAACTTGGTCGGTCTCACAACGATCGTTTCACCTCGAAATGAATGGGAGCAGCAACTGACCCAGATTTGGCAAGCCGTCCTTGGAATTCAACTGATTGGTATTCAGAACGATTTCTTTGAACTTGGAGGAGACTCGCTGCTGGCAGTGCAGATGTTTGCTCAAATCGAAGAGAAATTTGGTAAATGGCTACCGCTCAGCACGTTGTTATCTGCTCCTACTATTGAACAGCTTGCCACGGTTCTACAATCTAGTCAGACCCAGTTGCAGAATTCATTAACACTGATCAAAACAGGACAGGCAAAACCACCTGTTTTCTTCATCCACGATGGGGATGGCGAAACGCTGCTCTACCGTTCTTTGGCATATGCTTTAGATCCAGAAGTGCCAGTCTACGGCATTCAGCCTTGTAGCTCCAATTCCTGTCCAATCCTCCATACTCGGATTTCAAGCATAGTAGATTACTACATTGAGCAAATTCGTCAGGTGCAACCGCAAGGACCGTACTTTTTAGGAGGGATGTGTGCCGGAGGGATGTTGGCGTTTGAGATGGCTCTGCGGCTTCAAGAACAAGGAGAATCGGTTGAGATGGTTGCTCTCATTGAAGCGGCTGAGGCTGAAGCCACTAAACGAACTGGATATATTGCCAATCAGCGTCTCAAGAGCCTTTCAACAGGATTAAGTGGCAATGACCACCTTAAACCGCACAAACGACTGCTTTACATACTGAATCAGATCAGAAAGAAGACAACAAATCTAACTATTTATGAATCTCAGAAGCGACTTGGAAGCATTCGCGATCGCATTCAGCTCAGGCTACTGAGAAACTATTTGGAAAGAGGTCTTCCTGTACCCAAAGTGCTGTGGGGAATTCCAGTTCGGAAAGTTTTGCTGTGGGCAGAACAAGAGCATGTTGCTCAGGGAAAGTTTGTAGGGGAAGTATTGCTGTTCCGAGCCACTCAGAAAAGCAGTATTTTTGATGATACTCTCGTCGACGACACCCCTTACGTTGAACTTTATAGTGATCCGTTGTTGGGATGGGGCAAGCGGGTAACTGAAAAAGTCCAGGTGTATGATATTCCTGGTGGGCATTCTAGTATGCTTCAAGAACCCAATGTTCAAATAATGGCTGAAAAAATTCAGGCTTATTTTGATACAGCGATCGCGATTGAAAAAACGCCTGCTGTGCTTCTACCCCAATCATAAACAGTTCTCGCAGCCCCACAAAGCAATGCAATTAGTGCAAAGTCAGGAACCGCGTCTATGAAATCTCCGATAAATGTTTGGGACTATAAACCCTGGTGGTGTCAGCCTTGGTCGATCCTACTTACAGGTGTGGCGCTAATTGGCGGGAGTTGGCTCTTGCTGCATCTGATTTGGGTAACGGTGCTGGTGGCAATTCCGGTAGTGACTTGGATGGGATTTTTTCTGCTCGTCTATCCAAAAGCGATGGCGAAAAGTATGGAAAACTGACTCCTCGTACTTTAGAGCAGAACTTTTGTAATGTTTCAATCGATTCCATCGGGTGAACACTGAAATGGAAATCGATTGAGCTATCCAATGATTGATCACACTCAGATTGGAATTTTCAGAAAAACAAGCCTGCCATTCTTGTCTACGCTAACGGTGCTGTTTATCAATGCGATCGCGCCTAGTCAACTTCTTGCAGCACCCGCTGATTCGGCTAGCGAAGAAAAAATCTCTCAGCAGTTAGTTCTACGGATTCTAAAGTGTCCTTCAGATTGTCTCAAAAACATGAAGCTGCTCGTAGGTCGTCTGCCAGAAAAGCTACCCGTAGACTTACCGCTACCTAGCAATGCGAAAGTAATTGCAACGCTAGTTCGGAGTCAAGAACATACAGAAGTTATTCTGGACGCAACACAGTCTCCTGAGCAGATTCGAGCTTTCTACAAAGCTCAGCTTCAAACTTCTGGCTGGAAAAGCCCACTTAGCTACAGTCACTTTAATAGTGAACCTGGCTTTGTCGCTTCAGATAGCACCGACAATCTGCCTTTGTATTTCTGTAAGAGCGCACAAGGACCAAAGTTAAGCATTTCATCTGGCCGTGGAAGTGCCAATGAGCCAACTGATGTTCGTCTCTACTTAGACAAAGATTCTGATATTTGCCAAGAACCGCAAGCTCAACAAACTACAGAGCCAAACGAGCAACTACCTTTACCCAGCTTGGTTGCTCCATCCAGCATTCAAGTCAGCACTGCAACCTCTATTGGAGGCAATGGCTATGGTGAAAACTTCTATGCTTCTGCCCATCTAGAAAGCCGCCTCACTGCTGCTGCAATTCAGGCTGCTTATGAAGAACAACTAACTCGCTCAGGATGGACGAAGTTTAGCACCCACAAGGATGAGTCTATTCTCTGGAGTTCTTGGAAATTAAAAGGTAAACAGGGGCAATACTTAAACGCATTACTCACCTTCACACCAAATGAGAACAAAGCAAATCAATACACTGGTACGATTGTTGTGACAAAGCAGTAACTCAACGTAGATGGTGTCTACAGCGTTTTAGAATGCAGCGATCGCCTTCCAATCTTCGCTAAACGCTATCCTCCGGAGCTTGCTACCACAAGACAAGCTCTGGACGATCACTACTCTTCAGCGGCTTCTCCGCCTACTACCACATCCCGAATTCTGAGACTCGGACCGCCGCAACCAACCGCCAACCCGCTTTGTCCGCCTTTACCGCACCCGCCCGACTCATCCCAGAAAAAATCATCCCCGATCGCTTCGATATCTGCCAGCGTCTTAAACGCATTGCCCGAAAGCGTCACATCTCGGACAGGCTCCGCCAGTTCACCATCGCGAATCATCCACGCTTCCCCAGCCGTGAAGGTAAACATCTCTCCATTCGTCATGCCGCCGATCCAGTTGCGGGCATACACCCCTTCTCTAATGTCATTAAACAAATCCTTCACAGGCGTCTTTCCCCGCTCGATCCACGTGTTTGTCATCCGTACGATCGGTGCATACTGATAATTCAAACACCGAGCGTTTCCAGTCGGCGTTTCCCCCAACTTACCTGCCGTTTCACGAGAATGGAGCCGCCCCACCAATACGCCATTTTCAATCAACTGCGTGGTCGTCGCTGGAACCCCTTCATCGTCGTAAAAATAGCTGCCGCGATGCTCTGGAATGGCCGCTCCATCAAAAATCTGTAGCTCTGGGGAGCCGAACCGTCGTCCTAGACTCATCACCTCTAGCAAGTCAGGATTTTCGTAGGCCATATCCGCTTCTGAGAGATGCCCAAACGATTCGTGGACGAACAAGCCTGACAAGATTGGATCAATCACAACCGTGTACGTATTGCCTTTTACAGGAGGCAGCGCTAAAGAATTCACCGCCCGTTGTGCCGCCGCTTTTACTGGCTCATCTAAGCCCAGCAAGTCTTCAAATGCCTTTCGAGAGCCGACCGTTTCTCGCCCCGTCTGAACCGTTTCGCCATCGCGAGCCGTCGCGGCAAACCGCATTTCGATATCGATCCAAGATTGTTCGATCAGCGTCCCGTCAGAGGTGGCGAGAATGATGCGCTGAGCGCTGTCTCCGTAGCGTACTGAAATCGTTGCAATGCGAGGATCAACGCTGCGTAAGATGTCGCCATAGTGCTGACAGAGTTCTCGTTTTTGAATCAATGGAATCTGACGGGGATCGGTTCCAATGATCGCAACCGTTCGAGAATCTTGAATCGGTGTCACCGGAGCCAAGATGGTTTCATCATCGCCCACCAATCGAGCAGCAGCGATCGCGTCTTCAATCCGGTCTTTTAGACCCGATAGCTGATTGAAACTCGCAAATCCCCATCCGCCCTTATGACACGCTCTAACCTGTCCTCCAATCGAGATGCCTTCGCTGAGGGCCTCAATTTTGTTACGTCGCAGAAGAATATCTGTGCCTTCCGCCGACTCTAATCGAATGGCGAGATAGTCCACTTGATGACGGTAGCGATGCATCAAGTCAGACAAGAGATTTTTGGCATCAGCGAGGGCATTGCTCATGAGACAGAGAAGCGTAACAACTGCCTTCATTGTGCAATCAATCGCAGCGGGTTGCAATTGAATTTCAGTATATGTGTTCCAGAATAGCGTTTCAGTTCGACTCTAATTAAATTCGACTTTAATTAAACCAGAGCAAACTGAGCCAAGGAGAACCGATTCTGCGCTTCCCGAATAATTTCGCCTGCTTGAATTGCCTCCTGAAGCTCCTTTAAAGCATTGATGTCTTTAGCGTCGCAACTGCCGATCGCCAGTACTTGTCGAATTAACCCTTCCGATTCGACACTAAGGCACTTGTTCTCTAGAGCAGATTGAACCAAAACTTGAAGCATTGCAGCAGAGATCTCAACAGATCTGGTGGGTGACTTAGCTTCTATTATTGAAAATCTAGAGGTTAGCAGCGCTGATAGCGATCGCGCTTAGAAGTGACATCACCTGCAGATGCTTGTGATTCAAAACACTACTACGTCGTTCTGATTGCAATAGAGACGTGTTTTGAGTGACGATCGCGGGCGTCTCTATGCTATTCGGGTTGCATGTGCTGCCGATCCTTTCGCATTAGGTGATAGAAAATGGATGTCTGCAAGGCCGAACTTGCTTATTGACGCAGAACGCATTAACAGCATCTTGAAGTTTGGATAAAGATTGCTCGTTCTCTCGGATAAGGCATTGCGGGCATGAATACTCGTATGTCCATTACTTTCCTTTATGACAGTCCCCGTTCTTTCCAGGGCGAGGGAAGCAGTACCTAGAAATCGTAATCAGACGCGATCGCCGCGACTGAGATAGCAAACCCGCAGACGCGTTGCTAATCGACTTGCCAACTTTAATTGATCGTTCTCCTTTAGATTTCGCCGCGCTAATCTGCTGATTTCTTAAACCATTCTACTTTCTGAAATTTTAAAGGATCAATTTATTAGTGAAACTTCTACAAAAACGATTCGTTCGGAAAACGCCGTTTAATTTTCCACAGCGAGCTTACAAGCTGGCGAGTATAGATTTAGAGTCGCTGATCGGGCAAAACATTCAGGGCGTCATTCTAGATTTGGACAACACGATCGTATCTGAAGACGATCGCTATCTCTCTCCGGGCGCTGAGGCTTGGATTGAAGAAGCAAAGCGGAAAGGCATGCAATTTTTTATTTTGTCTAACGGGAAGCGTCGCTATCGAGTTGTGGCATGGTCTGAGCGATTGGGCATTCCGGCGATTAGTCCTGCTCGGAAGCCGTTTCCGTCTGCCTTTCGTCGGGCACTGTCTCGAATGCGGTTGTCTCCTCATCAAGTCGTCGTGATTGGCGACAGTCGGCACACCGACATGTTAGGTGCTTGGCTAGTTGGATGTTCAAGCATTCAGGTTGCGACATTGCCCCACCCGTTTCGCTGGTGGGAAAAACTTTTAGGAAAGTGGGTGCAAGTGCCGTATCACGCCAAGCACGAGCTTTGGGATTTAGATCCGTTTTAGTCTTTTTGCAAGCTCAGCTCGACTTTATCCATTAGGCAGCATAGCAAAGTGCCTCTAACCAACAGCTAAACACTTGGCTGGGAACTTTAATCAGGTCGCGCTCAGACCCAGACCTCTCAAAAAGTCGGGGT
>JAHHHP010000085.1 GCA_019359275.1 Myxacorys chilensis ATA2-1-KO14
GTGGGTATCCCAGCTATTACCTGCAAAACTTCCACCATCAGACAAATGGCTATCTCAGCGACCTGTCAGCCAACTTATACGATTTGCAGGTCGAACTCCTGTTTAATGGAGCCGCCGATCCAATGCGGCGGCGTATCTTAGCTCCCTTAAAAGAAGGGTTGCAGGCGTTTCGGGACGTTCCTCCGACTCAAATCAAGGTTCTAGACGTTGCTTGCGGTACAGGTCGGACGCTCAAGAATATTCGAGCAATGCTGCCGAAGGCGTCGCTCTATGGAACAGATTTATCGCCTGCTTATTTGCGGAAAGCCAATCAGCTTCTGTCACAAAATCCTGGAGAGTTGCTCCAACTGATTCAGGCAAATGCAGAAGAATTACCGTATGTGGACAACTATTTCCATGCGGTAAGCTGCGTCTTTTTGTTTCATGAACTGCCCGCACAAGCGCGTCAGAACGTGATCAACAATTGCTTCCGCGTGGTCAAGCCCGGTGGTACGTTTGTCATCTGTGACTCGATTCAGGTGAGCGACTCACCGGAAATGGCTCCTCTAATGGAAAACTTCCCGGAGATGTTCCACGAGCCGTACTACCGCCACTACAGCACCGATAATTTGGAAGCACGATTACAGGAAGCGGGCTTTACGGACATTTCGACGCAGGTACATTTTATGAGCAAGTATTGGATTGCTCGTAAGCCTGCGGAAGGACAGACCGAAGCAGCGCAACAGGTTAATCAAACCATTCCTGTTGAAGTATAGAGCGAAATTTGAGCAATGAAAAAGGGTACATCGTTAACGATGTACCCTTTTTGAGGTTATGCGGATGGCGAGACTCGAACTCGCAAGGCAAAGCCACACGCACCTCAAGCGTGCGCGTATACCAATTCCGCCACATCCGCTGAAGCCTTACCTAGAATAAATGACGGACAACGAGATTGACACGTCGAATATCACGCCTCTTACAGAGGAGTTTTTCAGAGGAGTTTTTCTCAAAGGCAATGTTGAGGATGCCTGCTTCATCATTGGCTACCATCGCGGTTCAGGTTGCTCCGAGACGTTGATGTGGTTTTAATCAAGAGGTGAAAAGGCTGAACAGCATATGGCTACCGCTTCACGAATCTATGCAGAAGCACAAAAGAATACTGCTAGCGATCGTCAATCAGCATAATGATTCGGTCAGACTATGTGAAAGTTCAGAGGGAGAACTATAGGGGGAGCGGTCAAATAAGAAGAGATGATGCAGGTCTTGGCAAAGCATTTTCCTCATCAAGAGGAAGCCAGCGATTCTCTTTCTGCCTGTGAACTTGCAGTGATAACATCTGGTACAGGTACACCGACCTTTGTTGCATAGTAGCGGCAGGCAGCGTGTCCGAGTATGTGAACCATTGCAAACCGAAGCATAGAGTCTGACCCTATATCGACCGCGTCACCCGCAAAAGGAACTTGGCTAATTGGATACTTCAGCAATCCAACCCCTGCTTTAATTGTTGGACCGCTACTAAGGTTAACGGTGGCAAGCGAAATGATTTCTGCTTTTCGTGCCGGATCATTGAGATCAAGTCCATACAAGGCTGCAATTTCATAAACCAGTTCAGCCTGTGTTCGTACAGTTGTCACCCAATCGCTAGGTAATAGTGATTTTCGAGCATGGTTCCAAATAAAATGTTTTGCAAGCTGTCCAGACATCTGGTCTGGATGCATTTGTTGCCATTGATGCGTTCGAGCCTCGATCTGAACTGTATCTAATTCATCAATGACTACGTCTAGCAACGGTAGAACCTGGCTATTGAAGGATTGGGAAATGCCTTGAGCAATCAGTTCTGAAGCATGTTTTGCGCCTTCAGCGGCCTGTCCCATGAGTTGGTAAGTTTCTTTGGCGGTGATTTGTCCCACTTGCACGGTTGCGCTACCAACCACTCCTCCAACTTGAATAGCCTTACCGACTGCTACTTTGCCTACCTGAAGTGTTGTATCTCCAACCACCCCGCCAACCTGAATAGCCGCTCCAGTTGCTGCTTTGCCAGCTTGCAGTGCCACAGTTCCTACAGTTCCTCCAACGTGAACAGCTGTACCGACTGCTACTTTGCTTGCCCCAACTGCTGCACCACCAACCACCCCGCCAACTTGAACAGCCGTTTGTGCTATACCTGTTCCAGTCTGTAACGCAGTACTTCCAGCACTCAAACTGGCATTGAGTGCTGCTCCAGCAACTGTTCCGCTTGTTTTTATTGCACTACTGCCTAAAGATTCCCCAGCTTGCACCATTTTTTCCGCCCATGTATTGCCAGAATCAGCCTTGGCAATTTGGGGTAGAAGCAACTGAATCCCTAGAAAGCCAGATAGAACAAGGCTGAGCAAGAGAACTTTCCTAATCAGGGATTGCCAAATTTTCAAGCGTTTCATGGACCAATAACCTGGTTGAGCGACAAGATTGCAACACGCGATCGTGGAACTTGTTTTCAGTTATCCCTGACTACTTCACCCGTTAACGCAAGAAATGGAAAAGCTTGAATAAGTTGGTTGGAAACTGTTTCGGACTGTATGGGCAGCGCTGAGGGAGCCTACTTTTACAAGATACGAGGAAATCCGCCATTGGTTCAGGGCATCCTGTAACAGTGAACGATCTTCTGGGTAAGTAACGATGGTAACGATAGTAGGTAGCGGAGAGCTATTTCCCAATTCAGGAATGTCCTCTAATGCTTTGAATGTCTTACAGAATGCGAAAGTGAATTTTACTGAAAAAGCAGGACAGGCGGCAGGTGCGATCTCAGAAACTGTCAGCCAAGCAAAAGCTGGTTTGTCGGGAACGAGTGAGACAGTGATCAATCGGGTCACAGAAACAGGTGGTCAGATTATCGGAAAAGGAGCCGAGACAGTTGGTTCGACCAAAACTGTGATCGCTGATAGTGTTCAAAAATCATTGAATAGTACAGTTTACGCCTGGCTTAACGCTCACCCACTGCTATCTTGGTTCCTGACACATCCTTTTTATACAATCGGCATCGTTCTACTCACCCTATTACTACTGTCAGGTTTACTGAAAGCCTTCAGTCGGATTACTGAGCAAGCCTGGGTGTTTATTTTGCAATTACCCTTCAAACTCGGTAAACGGCTGCTAGGAATGGTTACTAAACCACTTGCAATTCGGGCTACTGTTGTCAACTCCTCTAAAAGCAGTCCACAGGAGCAACTTGCCGAGATTCTGTTGCGACTAGAAGTAATTCAACAGGAGCAGAATACATTGATGCAACAGGCAAAAACAATTTTGACGTTGGAAAAAAATACGTCAGCAGCGATCGCTGACTGAATTAGAAATTCAATGAAATTCTGTTTGATTCTATAAAGTCATCGAAGAACTAAAACTCTTCTACCGAAATGAAAAAGGGTACATCTTTGACGATGTACCCTTTTTGAGGTTATGCGGATGGCGAGACTCGAACTCGCAAGGCAAAGCCACACGCACCTCAAGCGTGCGCGTATACCAATTCCGCCACATCCGCTTAAGCCTTACCTAGAATAGCAGAAAATTGAGCGATCGCTTACAAATTTGAAAAGTTTGATCATTTGAGCGCTTGAATTTCGGTTTGGAGGTTAAATCGGGCGATCGCATTCAATTCTTCAACCATGAACTCGGTGAAATAAAGTTGTGTGCGCTCTAAAAATGCCTCTAACACTTGACAGCGCCTGGCTCGATAGTCTGCCTCCGAAACCCAAGCATATTCTTGTCGAATCGCTGAAGCGTATTCTTTGTACTGAACTGGGGCTGCACCCAAAATCGCTAAATCAGCATCTAACAAAATTTGAGCATCACTATCCATTGGTTCCACAAGATGATGCTTTGTTGCGAGGATCAGATGGCTGACTCTCTCAACTATGAAATTTGGAATTTCGAGCGCGCTCAATACCTGACTGGCATAGGCTGCGCTCATTTCTTCGTTATCTTGCGATCGCGTGTCGTAGACAACGTCATGAAACCAGACCGCTAATTGAATGGCTGGCAAATCGTGAGCACCTGACTGCAAGCGATCGACCCATTGCAGAACCGACTGGATATGAGCAAGAGTGTGATAGAAGCGGTGTGGCTCAGAATAAGCGTTGACCAGATCAGAAAATACAGGGATTGCAGAGGTGGAATTAACGGAAAGCTTTTGTAGTAGGGCGATCCATTGGTTTCGTAATTCGATTAACCGCGATTGGCTTTGCCAAGCTCCACAGGATCGCTTCATGACACCTCTAGAAAATGACGTGGCAAACGCTTAGAATAGGCAGCTAGTTTTCTTTCCTCACCCTATGCCGTTTCAAGCGTCTCTCGATCAGATTATTACCGTTCTCAGTGCATCGACTCAGAATCTATTCAATCGCGCAGATGTAGCAACCGGAATTACAACTGATAGCCGGAATGTTCAGCCGGGAGATGTGTTCTTGGCGTTGCGGGGTGAGAAATTTGATGGACACGATTTTGTTGAAACCGCAATTTCACAAGGCGCGATCGCCGCGATCGTAGACGAAGCTTTTCCGTCGTCTGATCTCTCCTTAATCGTAGTTAAAGATACCTTAAATGCGTATCAAGCCTTAGGGCACTGGTGGCGCAAGCAGTTCGACATTCCAATTATTGCAATTACTGGATCAGTTGGAAAAACGACCACCAAAGAAATTTTAGCGGCAGTTCTTTCTCAATATGGTCGTGTACTAAAAACTCAGGCGAACTACAACAACGAAATTGGCGTTCCAAAAACGCTGTTAAACTTGAGCGCTGATCATGATTTTGCTGTGGTTGAAATGGGAATGCGAGCGCCAGGAGAAATCGCGCTATTAAGCCAGATTGCCAGCCCTGATGTGGCCGTGATTACTAATGTTGGAACCGCTCATATAGGGCGACTTGGATCGAGAGCCGCGATCGCGCAAGCCAAATGCGAACTGCTTGCTGAAATGTCGCCTGATTCTGTGGCTATTCTCAACCACGACAACCCGCTTCTAATTGAAACTGCCGCTATGGTCTGGCAGGGCGACACCATCACCTACGGACTGACAGGCGGCGATCTGCAAGGTGAAATGCTTAGCGCTCCAACGGACTTAGCGGAGCGAACCCCTCCGGAGCTTAGCACCAATGGCTTAAGGCTTGGCAGTCTAAATTTTGAATTGCCTCTTGCCGGAGAGCATAACGCGCTGAATTTTCTAGCGGCGTTAGGCGTTGCAAAAGCTTTGAAGCTGGATTGGTCAAAGCTCACATCGGGTCTAGAGATTGATTTACCAGGAGGGCGATCGCGCCGTTACGACCTGGCAAACGATGTCGTGATTTTAGATGAAACCTACAATGCGGGATTAGAATCGATGTTGGCATCGCTGAAGCTGTTGGCGCAAACGTCTGGAAGCCGCAAAATTGCGGTGCTTGGAACCATGAAAGAGTTGGGCGATTGGTCAACTGAGTACCATCGACAAGTTGGCGAACGGGTAAGAAACCTAGATTTAGACGCATTGTTAATTTTGGCGGACGAGGCAGAAGCGGAAGCTCTTGCCCAAGGGGCCGCGCCACTACGTTCTGAAAAATTCACAACTCATGCTGATTTGGTGAGCCGCTTGAAAGAAATGGTGCAGCCGGGCGATCGCATTCTATTTAAAGCGTCACGAGCAGTGGGATTAGATCAAGTGGTTGAAGGGTTGCGAGACGCATTGAGCAAAGATGCAAAATGAATTACTACGCAAAATGAATGACTACATTGTTCTGCTCATACTTCTAAGCCTCGCTTTCGTGAGGCTTATTGCGCTCAACCGTTTTATGGAACGGTGAGACAATTCTCTTACACCACATTAAAATTCCGAGAACTAGCCTCGTTCTTGTTGCATAATCAGCCTAACTAATCCGTTAAAGATCTCCTCGACTGTATGTATGAGGAATTGAGATGAACAGTGAAAATTTTAGGCAGCCTCTGAATGTCGAGCAGAATTTCAGTCCACGATTTGCCGATCGCGACTTGCCCCTCTCTACCCTGCAAACCTTTGTCACAACGCCCCTCGATCGACTGCTGACGCCTCAGAACACTACTGATGCTCAAACAGATGTTCTCACGCTCTTTCATCGTGTTGCTGGCCGCGTTCCGGCTTACCAAGCCTTTCTCAAGGCACAAGGCATTACTCCGACTGACATTCAAACTTTTGACCAGTTTCAGCAGCTTCCTCTCACCACCAAAGCCAACTACATTCAACAGTATCCCTTGCCTCAGCTTTGCCGAGATGGACAACTTGCAGGATGTGATATGGTTGCCGTCTCTTCGGGTTCCACCGGACAACCTAGCTTTTGGGCGCGATCGCTCGCCGATGAATTTTCAGTCGCCACTCGGTTTGAGCAAATCTTTTATGACAGCTTTCGCGCTGATCAACGGCGCACTCTAGCTATTATCTGCTTTGCGCTTGGTACCTGGGTAGGCGGCATGTATACCGCAAATTGTTGCCGCCATCTTGCCGCAAAAGGTTATCCAATCACGGTGGTCACTCCGGGTAACAATAAGGCCGAGATCTTTCGAGTTGTACAGACGTTAGCTCCATTGTTTGAGCAAACTGTGCTGCTGGGCTATCCGCCTTTTCTCAAAGATGTGATCGATAGCGGCATCACCCAGGAAATTGACTGGCAAGCGCACCAGGTCAAGCTGGTGATGGCAGGGGAAGTCTTTAGTGAAGAGTGGCGATCGCTGGTTGGAGAACGGCTTGGCTCAACGGATTTCTGTTTCGATTTTGCTTCACTCTATGGCACAGCAGATGCAGGAGTGTTGGGCAATGAAACGCCGTTGACCATTTGCATTCGTCGCTGGTTGTCCTCTCACCCTGACATTGCCCGGACGCTGTTTGGCGAGTCTCGTTTACCAACGCTAGTGCAGTATGATCCCTCCAGTCGCTTCTTTGAAGTGCAGGACGGAAGTCTGCTGTTTTCGGGAGACAACGGGGTTCCCTTGGTGCGCTATCATATTGCCGATCAGGGCGGCATCCTTCCTTACGAAACCTTGCTCTCGTTTCTTCAGAAGCAGGGCTTTGATCCTCAAGCAGAATTACAGCGCGATTCGTTTCGTGAAGCTCCGAAAGGGTTCGCGGCGAAAAGTCCATTGGATCGCGGGATTCGTCCTTTGCCCTTTGTTTATGTCTTCGGGCGATCGCACTTTACCGTGTCCTATTTTGGAGCGAATATCTACCCCGAAAATGTAGCGGTTGGATTAGAGCAAGTCCCGATCTGCAACTGGGTAACCGGGAAATTTGTCATGCAAGTGGTAGAAGGTGCCGATCAAAATAAGGCATTGTCAATCGTGGTAGAACTTGCGCCTGATGTTGAGGAGAGCAACGAAAAACGAAGCGCGATCGCAGACTCAATTCGACAGCACTTGCGGCGGCTGAACAGTGAGTTTGCGCATTATGTACCCGATGCCGATCAGATTCCTCAAATTCAGCTACGAGCAATGGGTGATCCGGAATACTTTCCGGTTGGGGTGAAGCATCGTTACACCCGTTCCTCATCAGGCTAGAAATGAGCAATGTATTTCTGCTGATGACGCGACTTCTTGTGAGACAAAACTTACAAAAATAGCATCATCTAATTAGATGATGCCAACTCAGTCCTGATATTCAATTTATAAACCAATTTATCAATGGTTGTTTTAATGGAACTGATTCAA
Source organism: Myxacorys chilensis ATA2-1-KO14 (assembly GCA_019359275.1). Classification (GTDB taxonomy): domain Bacteria; phylum Cyanobacteriota; class Cyanobacteriia; order Leptolyngbyales; family Leptolyngbyaceae; genus Myxacorys; species Myxacorys chilensis. Next base: position 7,655 of record JAHHHP010000085.1, read on the forward strand.
TTCCTATGGTTGAACCAATCACACTAAGAGTAATGACTAAAGATATGAAACTTTGTAGCCTAGAAGATTAAATTGCAATCGAATCCTGAAACAGTTTCACAAACGGTTTATATTGTACAGAATCTATCTATAAGCTGAGAAAACAGCGATCGCAATTTTAGACAGGCGCAATAAGCAAAATGAGCAACGAGTTAACTACCTCAGCAAGCTAAATCAACAACCCAGTTGCATAAAAGGAACTGTGCAACGGCAGTCATTTCTTCTTAGGAACACTCAGCGTTGGCAACGACGGACGAGATGACTGAGGCGGAAGAGCATAGGCAACCCGTTCTTCTCGAACTGTCTCCGAAGAACGACGATAAAACTGCCACCACCGCAAACCAAGAGCGGCAGAAACGACACACAAGCCAAAGAAGACTAAAGACAAACTTTGGTCAATTCCTCCGATCGCTACATCCACTGCACCTGCTGTCAGGATAAAGCCCGTAATTGGCTCTTTTCCATAAACTGACTTCAATACCCGATTCCATACAGCGTTCATCACAGGTTGCTCGATTACAGCGACTTCTTATATTCTAAAACGTTCGACCTAGACCAATAGAACTCACCTAAGTAGAGTCTTCTAGCCCAAACGCTTTTGTTGACATTTCTAGAGATACTTAAGTAAAACTACATGACCTCAGGAGGTAAGTCTGCTTAATACGATACCTCCTTACCTACTCTCAGCGCTTATCTTAACCCAAGCCAAGATAAAACGCCTTGCCCAGTAACGTACTCGATCGCAAGCGCAATCACAAACCCAAGCATAGCTGCCCGACCATTAAGCCGCTCTGCATAGTCATTAAAACCAAACTTAGGCTCTTCAAATTTAGGAGTAGTTGTGGGTTGAGTGGATGTCATGGTGTGTAACCTCAGCGTGTATAAATCTTAAGAGGAGCGAACCAACTACTGTCATTTCACAACGTGTCATTTCACGACGTGTTATTTCAAGGTAGATCGTCTAACAAGGCGCTAAAAACTAACCTTGATTTCACAATTCTTTACCTTGCTTCTCCTATTCTAAACGGGACTGAGACAGATTGTTCATGGATCTACTAAACGGATGACTGTCATCAAAAACTAGGCACACTAAGCTAGAACTAGAGAGCCGCAAAAGAGGTTTAGATGGAAATTGGCGTTCCTAAAGAGACGAAGGATCAGGAGTTTCGCGTTGGTCTGACTCCAAGTAGTGTCCGAGTATTGGTCGAGCAACGACATTCGGTGTTTGTTGAGAAAGAAGCAGGGCTAGGATCGGGCTTCTCAGATGCAGATTATGTCGGAGCTGGCGCAACGATGGTTCCCCTTGCGCATGACGTTTGGAATCGGGAACTTGTGGTGAAGGTTAAAGAACCCCTTACCTCTGAATATGAATTTCTTCGCAAAGGGCAAATTCTATTTACCTATTTGCATTTGGCAGCTAATCGCACTTTGACGGAGCGGTTGCTAGAGTCAGGCGTAAGCGCGATCGCTTACGAAACGGTTGAATTGCCTGACCGACGCCTGCCGCTTTTAACGCCTATGAGCATTATCGCTGGGCGGCTTTCGGTCCAATTTGGCACACGTTTCCTAGAACGGCAGCAGGGCGGACGGGGTGTTTTGTTGGGTGGCATTCCGGGGGTCAAGCCAGGTCGCGTAGTGATTTTGGGCGGCGGAGTTGTTGGCACTGAAGCGGCACGAATGGCGATCGGAATGGGTGCACAGGTACAAATTCTCGATGTGAGTGTCGATCGCTTGTCGTACTTAGAAACAATTTTTGGGTCGCGAGTCGAGCTACTCTACAGCAACTCTAGCCACATTGAAGAAGTGGTTCCCAACGCAGATTTGCTGATCGGTGCGGTTCTAGTTCTGGCAAAGCGAGCGCCAATTCTGGTATCGCGCGAACTGGTCAAACACATGCGTCCGGGTTCTGTGATTGTCGATGTTGCAGTCGATCAAGGCGGCTGCATCGAAACCATGCGTCCGACGTCACACACGCATCCCACCTATGTTGAAGAAGGCGTTGTTCATTATGGTGTGCCAAATATGCCCGGAGCCGTTCCCTGGACGGCAACCCAAGCGCTTAACCACAGTACGCTTCCCTATGTGGCAAAACTCGCAAATGGCGGTTTAGCAGCGTTAGAACGCGACCCTATCTTGGCGAAAGGATTAAATGTGCAGAATCATCATCTGATTCATCCTGCTGTTCAAGAGGTATTTCCAGACTTGGTTTAAGAAGTGCTTAAAGAGTTGTTTGAGGTTCATCCAGACGTTGTATGGCTCTGGTTAATTGTGCCTTTACGAGGGCGATGCGATCGCTTAACAATTGCCCAACATAAGTCTACTCAACACAGCTCTACAACACTATCCCCGCTTTCTTAAAGCAATAGGAATCTTTGCATAAAAAAGCCTCCTGCAAGAGGAGGCTTCAGAGGTTAACTAGAGAAATTGAAAATCAAGAATGGAGGATTAACCCACCGCGAGTGCACCTGCAAGGGCGGCGGCTCCTGCTGATACGATCGCAGTGGCAAACAACCACCAAGCCGCCGATGCCGCCGCTTTGCGCGTCTCTTCAGCTTGCTTCTTCGCCTGCCGCTTCACCTCTTCAACCCGTCGCTGCGCTTCTTCTTGCATCCGCTCTGCACGTCGCAAAACGCTGGTTCGAGCATTCTCAACTTGGTCGATGATGCGATTGGCTTGCGCTTCAGAAACGTCGTCTCGTGATGACAGCACTGCCACAAGAGTTTCGCGATTGAAGCTGCCTAAGCGATCGCGCATGGCATCAAAGCCAGCTTGGGGATCGTGAAACATCGTCCGCACGTCGCTGCTGATACCTTCATAGTTCAGTTCAGGACGCTCTAAGCCGTTGAGGTAGGAGCGGATGCGCTCAAAGATACCGTCGATCACAGCCTGAATTCGATCTTGAATGGCATGAACTTGAGCCATAAACTGGTCACGCACCGACAACACGTTATCCACCACTCGTGCGGCTTCTTCTTCGGTCATGTCTTTGCGTTGAGCCAGCAATGCAATCAGAGTCGAGCGATCGATGTGAGAGACGCGATCGCCAAGATTACCAAACCCAGCGCGAGGATCTCTCAACAACAGTTGCAGATCGCGCTTGATCCCATCCGGGTTCAATTCTTCTTTGTCGGTGTTGCGAAGATAGCTATCTAACGCGGACTGGAAATTCTCAACCCGTTGCTGAGTCCGGGCTGCCAACCGACGAGGCGATCGCACAAGGCGACGGATACTACTTTGCAGATCATCAATGATGCGATTAACCTGCTCTTCCGAGAGGTCTTGACGCTGAGCTAAAAGCTGCACCAAGGTCTCGCGATCCATTTGCGATAGCCGAGACCGGAAGCGATACATACCCGCTTTCGGATCGTTGAGCAGCACATTCAAATCGCGCTGAATACCTTCAGGATTGAGTTCATCCCGGTTGGTGTTACGGAGATACTCTGCGATCGAGCTGGTAACACTATCGACTTGATCTTTCGCTTTGCTAACCACAATTTGGGGAGCGTGCAGAACGTTATCTCGCACATCTTCCAATTGGCTCACAACGCGATCAGCTTCTTCGGGCGTCATATCTTGCCGTTGACCGAGAAGCTGTACTAGCGTATCGCGGTCGAACTGGCTGAGCCGTCCGCGTAAGGCAGAGGCTCCTGCTTGCGGATCATCTAATAAGGTTCTGAAGTCCCGTTTGATGGCATCGGGGTCGAGTTCATTCTTGTTCGTGTTTCTGAGGTAAGACTCGACGCGGATTCGGAGCGCTTCCGCTTCAGATCGGACTCGATCTTGGGCTTCTTTTGACGAATTGAGCACGCGATCGCGGCTCGTCTCAAACCGTGAAACAATTTGATCGGCTTCTTCTGGAGATAGATCTTGCCGTTGTGAAAGCAACTGCACCAGCGTATCGTGATCGAAGCCGCTTAACCGAGAACTGAGCGCATCGTACCCTGCGTCCGGGTCTTCTAACAGCAGGGTTACTTCCCGTTCGATCGCGTCGGGGTTCAGTTCATCCTTATTCGTAGAGCGCAAATAGTTTTCTACTCTAGAGCGCAGATCCTGCGATCGCTCTTGTTCATCAGCAACCCCTACTGAGCCTAAAATACCCGTCCGAATCGCTTCAAGCTGATCGGCAATGTCTGACACTCGTGCCGCAGGCAAATCGCCCCGCTGCGTCAGCAGATGGACAAAATCAGTCCGGTTTAAGCGTTCTAGCTCTCGCCGTACCGCCGCTGGATCAGCCTCTGGGTCATACAAGACTTCGCGGAACTCAGTGTTCAGGGTTTCGCGGTTTAAGTGCCAAGAATAGGTATTGAGTAGATAGTTTTCGACATCGGAACGAATCGGGCTGAAGCCACCGGATGACACGCGATTGGTTGCTTCTTTCGCACCACTCGTTACCTTGTCTTTGGCGGTTTGCAGTTGTCCTAAAATCTTCTCGACATCGAGATCCGACAAGTCAGTGCGCCCCAACACACTACCCATCAAAGTAGAGATCCCCATTTGCACAGCGCGATCGAGCAAGTTACCTTGGCCTTCTTTTTGGGGCCGCTGCGCCATAGATGCGATCGTTGACATTTGATCGCGCATCGAGGTTGCTTGGGCTTGCTGCGTCCCTTGCAGCAGTTGCCCTTGGCGACGGACTTCTTCGGTGAGTTGCTCAATCCGCCGATTTAGCTCGTTTGTATCGACCTGACCGGATTGAACTGTCTGGAGATAGTCGCTCAGGCCTTGAGTTGGGTCTTTACGCCCGAACCGCCCTAGTGTGTCGTTCCAAACCGACTCTAGCTGATCGACTAACCGTTGCGATTCTTGACGAGACAAATCGGTGCGGTTGCTAACGAGGTTGACAAACGTGTTGCGATCGATGTGTCTCAGTCGATCAATCACATCGGCAGGAGAGCCGCCCCCTACAATGTTTTGTAGTTCAGGATCGTTCACTAGCCCTTCTAGCTCGTGGCGCACCCGTCCCATGTCAAGCTGCGCCGGACGGACGCGATCTAGGTAATCTTCTAGCGAATCTCGAATACTACCTGGATCGACCGCAGAGCCGAGTTCCCGTCGAACTGCTGCTGCCGCTGCTTCTGCGGTAGAGACCACTTGCTGATTCACAGCCTTGGCCCCGATCGCAGCACTCACTGTTCCAACCAATGCCTGAAAGCCAGAGGTAGCAGAGTTCACTAATGAGCCAACGAGCGATCCCACGGTGCTAGAACTGACCCACACGAGTAGCGTAAAGTAGGTCGCCCAGATCACCAAACCTATGATCGCACCCAATGCTGCACTCTCAAGCAAACTCAACTTAACTGCCAAGAGACACGCAAGAAAGAGTGCGATTGTTACAGTAATCAGCGTCCAAATACCAACCGCAAAGCCAATTTTGCGGATTGTACCGCCGACACTGCCGGAATCATGGTGATCATGGTGATCGTGATCATCATGATCGCTATCTCGACCAAGATAAGAAATTCCAGCCGCGACAGAAAGATTTGTTAATACTAATTGGAATGCAAATGCTAATACAACGCCTGAAATTAGAGCCACAAAAAACTTCGGACCTGAAAATACTAGTGCAGCATCTTCAGGTCGGGTAACGCCTCCATCAATAGGAACCTGAGCAAGTTGACTCAGTTCCCACGATATGTTTACCAATTGAATCATAGAATTTCCCTCATTAGACTCCGCCCAACGCACAAAAGATGCGTCAGTGAGACTCCGATTTTGAAACAACCTTTGTACTTAGAATCGTCGAGTAGGGGGACTCACATCATCAGTCGGAGGAGATAAGGGGGGATCTACTGAAAGGAGGAGCAGTCGCTCAAATCAGGACACGTATTTTTTCGTTTAGATCGACGAGAGGGCAATCGATAGAGAATGTTTTGTGGGTTCGGTTGCATCCCAAGTGGCCTGAAACACCTTTGATGTTTCTAATGTGTGTAGCCGATGATACCAACCGTAGGCAATAAATTCTTCTGGTTCGTCTGAAATCTGTAAAAAGTTTGTTCCATACAGCCCGCTTTTCTCGCTACCCGTTACCACATAATCATCGGGATCAACCGGATGGTAGGGGCCTGCGATCTGCTCTGAGGTATACCAATAAAGGGACGAATTCGTAATGCGCTGATGACGTTCTCGCTGCAACCAGGTTTGCTCAAAGAACATTTTGAAACACGAAAAGAAGAGGTGATACTTACCTGCTTTGTAAATGACTTGAGGACGCTCCATGTGATAGTACGCCCAGTTGTCAGTCATTTCGACCACAGGCGGAAGAATTTCATAAGGCCCAGTAATGCGATCGGCAACAGCTAAACCAACGCAGCCTTGAAACTGACCCGTTGCTTTTGCAGATGCACAGATGAACATATAGTATTTGCCTGTCGTTTCATCCTTGATCACATAGGGATCACGCCAGTGAAAATGATTCGTCCAATTGCTCCGTCCATACCAGAGGTCGTCAGGATCAGGCATGATCAAAGGACGATCGCTCTGTCGGGAGAACTGCAAGCCATCTTTCGATACGGCTAAGCCAATGCCCTCGTTGCGGAGGTGAGGCATTTCTTTACCGCCAGCCGAGTAAAACAAGTAGTAGGTATCGTCTTCTTTATAGGTACATCCCGCACATACTCGACCCGACTCCCAATCGTTCTGTGGGTCAGGTTCTAGTAATGTTCCTAACTCTTCCCAGTGTTCTAAATCGGCAGACACCGCACCACAAATATTACTTATCGTCCACCACGGATTTTGCCCCTCGACGCCTTTGAGGTAAAACAGACGGTAAACCTCGCCATCTTTTAAAATCCACGGATCCCAGACCATAGGCCCAGTTCCGCGAGAACGTCGCAACAAATGGGTAACGGCTTGACTAAGTTTGAACTGAGTACGCTGTGCAAAACTGGCGATCGCGGGATCGAGTAAGTCAGCCGGGAGTGGTTCAAGATAGGCGAGAATTTTGCGGTGCAGGGGCGTGAGCGTCATGATGAGAATGAGCAGGTTGGATTAGATAGCACTGTCGATCGAGTCGGGCACGATCTGAGGCTTGGATAAAGAAATTGTGCCGTCGTCGGCAAAGGTCGCCCAATCCGGATCGCTCACTCCTCCGACAAAATGTCCACCTTGATCTGAGAATTGGAATCCGAAAAACACCGGATTCGTCACTGATTCTGGACGAATTAGCTTTCCCGCGTGACAATTGACGGCCAGAACATTCGCGGGTTCGGGTTCCCAAGGAATGGCATCATAGCTGACCTGAGCGCGATCGCGGATGGGCTGCGATCGCACGTAGTACGTCATACCCAGCGGAATCGACTGATTAAACAGCGAACTCCAACGCGGACAGAAGATTAAATACAATCGCCAAGCGCTCTGGTCATTCGTTTTGCGCCAAAACACTTGTGGAACTTCTGTCAGCAGAAATTGAGGACTGGTGTACAAGACTTTGTAAGGTTCCTCTTGCCAATGCTCTAGATCAGTTGAGGTGGCGTAGGCAACGGCTCCATTTGCATCGGATACCTGATCGCATTTGTGAGCGCAGATAAACGCATAAAACTTACCGTCGATCTCATCTTGAATTACATAGGGATCGTGCCAGTTGATTCCGTCGAACTTGCTATCGACTCCAGGATTGGGAATGGTCGGTTTTTCGAGAGAGGTAGGCGTTCGGCTCCAAGTACTCAAGTCGTCTGAGACGGCTACCCCAATCTGCTGAGGACGCCGCCGCTCATAGGGAGTGGTAATCCAAGCATCTTCGTTGCGCCTTGCGGTATAGAACAAGTAATAGAGAGACTCGTACTGGAGGATGCTACCCGTCCAAATCGACAGGTTATCCCACTCGTCTCCGTCTCGTCGTTCAAACGCAGGCTGATCGACGCTGATTTCTTGCCAACCAAAGTCGGTTAGCACCGCGTGACCCACCGAGGCTAAATTATGGCGCTTGTCCGGATTGTAGGCGCAGGCCAAACGAGACGCTTGCAGATAAAACAAGTGCAACGTCGGCCCCTTGTACGCAAACCAAAAATCCCAACAGTACTTGTCACGCGGTTGCCAAGGCATAGGGTTAGGAGGCGATACTAAATTCCATTGCCGAAAGATTGGTCGTGGTATCAACAACCTGTTCTAACTGAAAGCCACATTGCTCGAACAAGGCTTGGAAATGTTTTTTCGTGCGCCATCCTCCACCCGGTACAGCAACATTGATCTGCACCGCGAAGATTCCTGGCATGATGCCGTCGGGAGCGGTTTTCGGCTCGTCGATATCGGGAACAAACGCTTGCAGCAGCACGATTCTGCCGTGAGGTGGCAGCGCTTTCTTACAGTTATGCAAAATTTTCGCGGCGTCTTCGTCATTCCAGGCTGAGATGAAGTACTTCATGACGATCGCATCTGCCCCAGTCGGCACTTCCTGAAATACGTCACCCGTGATGATTTTGATGGCCTCTAGCTCGATGCCTTGCTGCTCTAGATAAGCCGGAGCCGTTGCAGCAACATAAGGGACATCAAACAACATGCCATTGCAGCCATACCGCTTGACGATTTGAGCAATCAAGCCGCCCTGTCCGCCGCCGACATCCATAACGGTATCGAATCGGCTAAAGTCGTACGCATCTAAAAGTGCATCAACGGAATGATTGGTGAAGAAACTCATGGCGTTGATGAACACATCTCCGCTCCAATCGTTATCACGGCAAAACTCGTAGACTCCTTTGCCGTTTGCCCGCTCGAACGGAACTTCGCCGGTATGCAGGGCAGCTTCTAAGGTGTTCCAAGCGTCCCACTGAGCGGGTTCCAGCAGGTGCATTGCTAAGTGACCCATCGACGGTCCCCTGTGGGTCGCCAGTAAGTTTGACATCTCGGTTGGAGCAAACACTTGCTCTGGTTTTTCTTGCAGCACATCCACGTGTGCTAGGGCACGCAACACAAAGTAGAGACGATCGGGGGCAGTGTTTGTTTTCTTTGCGATCGCATCTACGCTCAGTTCTCCTTCGTCACACAGCAGATTGAAAATTTCCAATCGCGTTGCCACGTAAATGCATTGGCTTTTGACAAACGCCAAAATCATCTCAAAGAGTTGTCTCTTGGCGGCCATCGAGGTAGTAGTAGATTGGCTCAGGGTGGCTGTCATAGGTGAAGGGGTTGATAAAGAGTTAAGGAGTCTAGAATTCTCTCAGGGAAAGGAGTTTGGGCAGAAGCTTTGATAACTTGTCCTTTGATAACTTGTTTCAGTCACCGCCTAGCTCAACGAGTTTGCCGATATTGAAATCAATTCTGATCCAGCCGCCAAAGCGGCGCAGGTTACTGATCAGCAAGAGAGGAATTTGCCAGTGATGCACCGTTAGAAATGGCAGGGGATCGTTGACCTGAAAAATGGCATCCGTTCCCTCAGTTAGAGTTTTAAGCTGAGTTTGCAATTGTTGGAGCGATCGCACCTGCGTCAGCCGCCACAGTTCGTGATATAGCCAGTATGTCGGCTTGCTGGTTGGCAATGGCTGAAGTGGTTCAGGCAGCGGAGTTTGCCCCAAATATGCCTCGGCAACTCCAGGATGGTTGTAGAACATCGTGATTGCAGAATGGGTGCGGGGATTGCACTCGATCGCATAAACTTTGCCATCGTCGGCTTGAATAAAATCAAATGAAGCTTGTCCGGTCAGATTTAGGGCTTTCGCAAGGGTTTGAACCCACTCTAAAATTTGCCGCTGATCCACGTTTTCGTAGTTCACCTGAAACGCAGAAGACTCGCAGCAGCAGTGCAATCGCAACTCACCCTTTCGGATCGTGCTGTGCGTGCAGTACTCTTGCCCTGCAATAAATTCCTGCATGATCCACGGTCGTTCCTCGCTGATCGGCAGACTGTGAACAAAGGCAGCCGTTTCTTCGGGCATTGAACATGGCAATTTGGTCAGATCCAAGCGGCGTACCGAGTCGTAAGCAATGCTTTTAAGAATGTAGGGACGAGTTTCGCTGGAGAAATCGAAATTAATCACCTGTTCTGGATCGGTGATTCTAAACGATTTGGGAACTGATAGACCTAGCGATCGCGCCGTCTCCGCAAATGCAAACTTGTCATCCAACAGTGTCGTCATTTCCTTGTCAAACTGAAACACCTCGCAAGACAAGAGCGGCTTAATCAAGGACGTGTAGTAGCTTTCAACCGGACTTGTAACCGGAACGAAAACATCGATTTGTTCTTGTTCAACAATGTTCTGCAACGCTTCTGTATACGCCTGCAAATCCTTTTGAGGATCAGGAACCGTATAGAAGCGATCGACGGCATTGGAGAACCGATGTCCGCTCAGCCAATACTTATGCGTTTCGACCAACACAACCTGATGCCCTGCCGCGTGAAAGCAGCGAGCAAGCTGGAGCGCTTTTGTCATTTTGCCGCCCGACACCATCACCGTTTTTCCAGTCGAAGAAGGCGGTGTTCTGAATAGGCGAGTTAGTGCGCTCCAGACCAGCGCCACCAAAACCAGAAGACTGTTGATTGGCAGCGCGATCAGGAGGAGCGCCAACGTTGCGAGACTTTTTAGAGGAGTGGAGGTTGACTCCTGAGGTGTAGTGGTCATAGGCGTCTAATGATCGTCAAACCATCTCGCACGGGCAGCAACACTTGCTCAACGCGAGGATCGTCCGCCACAACTTGATTGAAGTGTGCGATCGCGGCTCCGTTTTCAGATTGTTCATTGGCTGGTAAATACGGCTGTCCCTGGAGCAGCGTGTTATCTACACAGATGAAGCCGTGAGGCGCGAGTAGATCCCGATCCAGCAAGGTTTGGAAGTACTGCACGTACTCTTTTTTGTCAGCATCAATGAACACCAAATCAAAACAGGTGCCCTCGTCTGCTAGTTGATTTAGTGTCTCCAATGCTGCACCAATCCTGACTCCAATCTTGCGATCATGAGTCGTTTTTTGAAACAGCGTTTGAGCCACTTGAGCCACGTAGGGATCAACTTCGCACGCCAACAAGCATCCATCTTCTGGCAACGCTTCCGCCATCGCTAATGCCGAATAACCCGTGAACATGCCGATGTCCAAAATGGTTTTAGCGCGAGTCATGTGGACGATCATTTTCAGGGCTTGTCCTTCCACATGTCCAGACAGCATCTCTTGTTCTAACGCTCGCACCGTTTCACCCGCAGAAAATCGATGACTCCATGCTTCTTGACTTGTGCGCTCTGCGATCGCCCTCAAGTCTGGCGATTCGTGAGAGGTACACGCTTCTACATAGGGATCTAATCCTGCTGCTAGTTTGAATGCCTGCTGCACATGCTGCTTTAGTTCAGCAGACACAGCCTCATTCTCTAAAAGCTGTGCTGCTGCCTTCAAATGGTCGGTTAGAATGCCGAGTGGCGTTACTGGACGCGGCTCGGCATGGGTAGAATTGAGCGTATTAACCATTGACAGCGCTCCCCGTCAATTGCTGATTCTCGCCCACATAAGCATCAATACCTGCCCCCGCACGAGGATAGTTAGCACAAATCTGCTTATGCTCTGCTAAAGCAGCATCAAGTTCTTCTCGCGTCAGGTCGTTGACAAAGTAGCATTCTCCAATTGGTCGAGGCATGGCGGCGCGCTGAAAGCCGTCACGAGTCAAGGTGATCGATTGAGTAGCATCCCAGAGCAAGTCGCCGTCTAGCAGGGGATGATCGATCGCCAGTCCAATTCGGCTCATCAGTCCTAGAATGCGATCGCGATCGGTGTCGCTAATGTAGCCGCGACAGGCTGCGATCGTCGCCGACAATGCCATATCGATCGCCACGGCATGACCATGCAACAGCGGCACGGCGGGCGATAATTCGAGCGTCGGACTCCAAGTGTGTCCGTAAGCGATGACGCGATCGAGGTCTAATTCATGCAGATTAGGCGTTTCTAATTCCAGCATAGTTTTGATCGATTCGTATTTAACGTTGTGTGCGATCGCGCTCAATTCAGGCGTGCCATTTACATATCCGAAGTGAGTATTCAATAACTCCTCTCCGTAAGTCTCTAACCATTGAAAGACTTCCAGATTCGACACAACAGCAATTTTCACTAGTTCTGCCATACCGTTGCGAATCTGATCAACAGGCAGCGTTTTTAGAAATGAAAAGTCTAGAAGCACTTGCTTCGGCGCGTGATAAGCTCCCAGACGGTTCTTGAGCTTGCCGTGATTGACCGCAACTTTAATTGCCACACCCGCATCAATTAGTCCAATCAGCGTGGTTGGAACGCGAATATAGTTGCTGCTACGACGGTAGGAGGCACAAGCGAACCCAGCCACATCGGTAACAAGTCCGCCACCCACAACCAGCACAGGTTCTTTGCGAACTAACCCAAAGTCTGAAAACGCATCGATGATCGCTTCAAACGTCTCGATCGTTTTTGTGGGTTCGCTGATGGTAATGGAGAAGACCGATAGCGCAATGTCATAGTACTGAAAATAGGCTTCCATCTGGCTTCCATACAGCCGGTAGACGTTGTGATCGACCACGGCGAGGCAGCGACCAAAGTTTCTGTAATTCTCAGCCAGTTCCGTATTCTTGAGATCAAATGCTCCATTTACCAAAACAAAGCTGAACTCAATCTTTTCGTACCCTTCTACGTGAAAGGTTGTTTCAGTCGCTGCAAATGTAGCCTGAATAGTAGTCATATCCACGTTGTCCTTCAATTCTAGGTTCAGTAACTAGGTTCAACAATCACCACAAACTTGGTCTCTAGCTGTAAAAATCGCCAGCAGACAATCCGCGCAGCTTCGCCTGCTGTTCTGATTTGTATCAGAACAACTTGGCTCACACGGGTCACACTCTGCACTAGTCAGAGAGCAAATGAGCTTTCGATAAAATTAATTTCGCTTAAGCTTGCTACAGATTTACGGTTCCTACAGAGTTGCGCTCTGCGCTAATCGCGAGCCTTTGAGCTACACAACTGCAACACTCAAACACTTATCCATCTCGCAAAACTGAGATCGCCGATCTGGTTCGATCTAGCGACCAAACTGCCATAACATTGCTTGAAACCGATAATCAATAAAGACTTTGAACCGTCTGAATTTCCCAATTGAGTAAAGGGAAACTCGACCAAAAATTTTCTTGATCTGAGCCATTGCGGATGAAACCGTAGATTACCCGTAGAATAGTGATTCTGATTGAATTGGAAGTCTATCTGAAGAAATAGAAATCTCGTTTTTATAAAGTTTTAATAACTCTGCCCTCATAATCGCGAGGAGTTTGAACTTTATCTCATTCTCGATATTGCTGAACGTGTGATGATTGTCAGGCTGTCATCTACGAAAGGAACTAGGTTTGATGGTCTAGCTTTGTCGGATTCCATCACAGAATCAGCAACACCTCATTCCCTTCACATACTCCTTCTCCGCTACACTGAAGGACGTGGGTTTAGGACGTTTGCATGACTGCTTCTCAAGGGACAACATTTGACGTAATTGTGATTGGATCGGGCATCGGCGGCTTAGTCACAGCAACCCAATTGGCAGCAAAAGGAGCCAGCGTTTTAGTGTTGGAACGCTACCTGATTCCGGGTGGCAGCTCGGGCTATTTCGACCGCGAAGGCTACCGCTTTGATGTCGGCGCATCGATGATTTTTGGCTTTGGCGATCGCGGCACAACAAACCTACTGACTCGCGCTTTAGACGCTGTAAACGTCAGCATCGATACGATTCCTGATCCCGTTCAGATTCACTACCATTTACCGAATGGATTAGATCTGCAAGTTCATCGTGATTATGAGAAGTTCTTAAACGAACTAATTGAAAAATTTCCTCACGAAGCGAAAGGCATTCGGCAATTCTACGATGAATGCTGGAAGGTGTTTAACTGCCTCAATGTGATGGACTTGTTATCGCTCGAAGAACCACGTTACTTGACGCGAGTGTTCTTTCAGCATCCCTTCGCCTGTTTGGGATTGGTGAAATATTTGCCGCAGAATGCAGGTGATATCGCCAGACGTTACATTCACGATCCGCAACTGCTGCAATTCATTGACATGGAGTGCTACTGCTGGTCAGTGGTTCCTGCCGATCGCACACCGATGATTAATGCTGGAATGGTGTTTAGCGATCGCCACTACGGAGGCATTAACTATCCCAAAGGCGGCGTCGGGCAAATTGCCCAGAAATTAGTTGAAGGATTAGAAAAAGCGGGCAGTCAGATTCAGTACAAAGCACGAGTGACAGAGATTGTTACAGAGAACGGGAAAGCGGTTGGCGTGAAGCTGGCATCTGGAGAAACCTATCATGCAAAGCGCATCGTCTCGAACGCGACCCGGTGGGATACGTTTGAGAAACTGTTGCCGCGCGATTGTATGCCTAACGCTGAGAAAAAATGGCAGCAGCGCTACCAACAGTCTCCTAGTTTCTTAAGTCTGCATCTTGGCATTAAAGCCGACGCATTACCCCTGGGTACAGAATGCCATCACATTCTGCTTGACGACTGGAACAAGATGGAAGCAGAGCAAGGCACAATCTTTGTCTCCATTCCAACTCTGCTTGACCCCAGTTTGGCTCCTGATGGGCATCACATCATTCACACGTTCACGCCAAGCTGGATCAGTGAATGGCAGAATTTAACGCCGAGTGAATATGAAGCCAAAAAAGAAGCAGCAGCCCATCGATTGATCGATCGCTTGTCTAAAATCTTTCCGAACCTCGATCAAGCACTAGATTTTCAAGAAGTTGGCACACCGAGAACGCATCGCCGCTTTTTAGGACGAGACAACGGCACGTATGGTCCAATTCCCTCCCGCAAGCTGCTTGGATTGTTAGGAATGCCATTTAACCGAACTGCCGTTTCAAATCTCTATTGCGTTGGAGATAGCACATTTCCCGGCCAGGGATTGAATGCAGTGGCGTTTTCTGGGTTTGCTTGCGCCCATCGCGTCGCTGTGGACTTAGGGTTGGGTTAATTGATTTGGATCGATGCCTTGCGATCGCAGATACGATCGCAGTCGCTCCAGCTCTTCACTTTGTTGCTGTACTACCGACTCAGATTGTTCGGCTCGCCGTTGCTCCCGTTCTAACCGCTGTTCCAAGGCTTTAATAATTTCTCCACTTTGAGCCGATTCTTCCTCAAAATTAGGAATCATCACGCCTTCAGGGGTGAAATAACGTAATTGATGATTCGCAATTCCCAAGTAGAGTTCTAGCTGCTCACTCCACATCCAACCTTCAGCCGTTCGAGGAATATCTTGGTAGTGTCCTGCTTGTAGTCGCAGTCCCACAAACTCTAGTTTTTTGGGGTCGGGATTAAACCAAAAATATTCGGGCGTCTGAAATAAATTTTGATAGAGATCTCGCTTTGTGGTTTGATCGGTTTTCGCGGTCTTGCGCGACAGAATTTCAACGATGACATTGGGATACTGTCCGTTTTCTCTCGACACCAGCCAGCTTCTACGCGGTCTCCGCTCTGTGCCTAATACGACGAAAAAATCAGGTCCACGAAACTTTTTAGATTGCAGTTCGGGAGGCTGATAGTAAATGCTGAGGTTTGCGGCAACAAAAAAGTCCTGCCGCTTCTGCCACCACCATTCTAGACAGGTTAAGAGCAAGACAATTTGAGCCAGATGGAGCGAATCTTCCAATTCGGGTTCATTGCTATAGGGTTCTTCCAAGAGGTCTAGGTTGGGAACTGAGACCATAAGGAGCATGGGGAAAGCTACACCGTTATTCTACTCCCCATACCCTGGCAGGGCTAATTTATTGTCAGCGTAGAAAGGTTAAGCTGGCGGTGATGTCTCCATTCACCGAGTATGACCGTCAGTTTAATTGAAACCCTCAAACAAGTGCAGGATTTTCGCAGCGCTCGCGGCAAGCGCTATGAGCTATGGG
>JAHHHP010000086.1 GCA_019359275.1 Myxacorys chilensis ATA2-1-KO14
TTAACAAGCTCAAGCACTTTCGCCGCGTCTTTTCTCGTTTTGAGAAGAAAGCGAAGAATTTTCTCAGCTTTGTTTATTTCACTGCCTTGCTGATTGAACTTCGCTGAAATGTCAACACAACCTAGTAGGAATTAGAGATTTGGAGCCATAGGTGGTTGGTTTCTAGACTGAAGACACTAAGGCGTTCTCCGAACTTCTCGCCAAACTTGAACCAGATTGCCCTGCATCAGTCCTGACACCGCGTTGAGCGTATGTAACTCTGGCAAATTTGGATTGAGCGCTAACGCAGTATTGATCGCCGCTTGAGCTGCTCTCGGACGGAAATCATACAGATTTACAAACGCAAGATAGGCATGAGCCGCCGGATTTTTTGGATCAAGCTCTACCACTTTTTGAAACGCCGCGATCGCAGGCTCAGCTCGTCGCGCCAACACATTTGCCAACGCTAACCCATAGGCAAATTCTCGATTCTGCGGCTCTTGTTTGAGTCGATATCCTAGAATTTGCCGAGCTTGCACCACATAGTCTTGCACCGGATCGTATTGATTGAGTTGGCTAATTTCTTCAAAGATGTCACCCAACTGAGTCACACCGTTTCGCATTTTAGCGGCGAGCGATCGCACCTGCGTTACTGGATCAGGCTCTTGAATCGCAAACGCGGCGGCTTGTGGGTTGAGCGTCAATCGCACGTCAGGAACAGCAATGTCATACGTGTCTTGAGTCTCGCGGTTGAGATAGGTTGCTTTGAGCGTGTATGTGCCTTGTGCCGCTTTTGGAGGCAGAGCCGCGATGCGTTCGACGACTTGCAGTTGGGCCGTGTCATTTTGGGCAGAAGGTTGAAGCGTCCCAAGCGCGATCGCGTGATCATGAAACCATCGATTTACGCCCGACGCCACTTTAGAAGAAGCTTCAGAAGAATTGTTATCCCGTTGCCACGTCAGCAGAACCAATCCCGATCGCAAGTCTTTCCAAGAGCCTGACCAACGGTAGGTCATTGGTATTGCCGTACCGGATGCCGCTTGATTGGGAACGCGAATCTGCTCCAATCGAACCTTTTCTAGTCGAACGTTTGACTCTTCTTTTCCAGGCTGCACCTGCACCTTAGGAACCGTTCGATGATACAAATTCAACTGCGTGCGATCGGGCAATGACCACGTTTTTTGCAGCCGGAACTCAGGACTTTTTGCGATCGCGGCGGTCAGGGCAGCTTGAGCGTCAGTGCGACGAATTGCCCCTTGATTGCCCTCTTTGGTGATGAACCAGGAGAGCGATCGCAAATCTTCCCCGACTTGTCGCACATTTGTTCCGGCTTGTCGCCCATAAACTTGAAAGTTTCTTAGCGCTCCAAAGTAATTGAGGTTGTGTTGATTGAACTCGGCAAGGGAAGGCAGAACGCCAACCGTGCTTTTCACATTTGGAGCGGTTTGAATGATTTCATCAATCACGTCGGCTTGATGCCAGTCACTCGCCAGCACTGCCCGATGGTCGTGATCATCAGATAGCGTAGGCAACACTCCCAACGGCAACAGTCTCAGCACCATCAGCATCGCCGCTAAGCCCACTGCCCACCACCGAAACAGCCGCAGACGATCGGGAAAGAACACCAATCCTTGCGCTAACAGAATCGACAACACGGGCAGCAATGGTGTGATGTAGCGATCGTCTTTGTTCACATTGAGCGAACACAACACATAAGCCCCAATGAAAAACACGAGCAGCCATCGCACCGATCGCCACCACAAGGCGTATACATCTTGTCGATAGCCTCGCTTGCGCAGTCCGCCGTAGTCTACAGAACTGACCCATCGACCATTCACGATCGCGATATTGTGACTAATCACCGCCCGCTTCCAGTACAAAATCAGTCCGACCAGTCCGATGATCAAGATTGGCAGCGAGATTAATTCGGGCAATTCTGTCAGATAGAATGTCCAAGCCGCGAGACTGTTTAGCGGTGGATCGCCTTCTGCGATCGCAGAGTCTACCGTCGCTCGTTTCCCAGCCGTCAGAATCAACAGCCAATTAGTGCGATACCACGGCAAGCAGACGTAAAGCGCGATCGCTAGCCCAATCACTAGCTGAATCAGCTTGATCCAACGCCGCTGGCGAATGGCAAGAACGCCCAGCCAAACGATCGGCGTCAGCAAGAAAAATAGAGCTGTTTGTTTCGTCAGCAATGCTAAACCAAACGCCACACCAAACGCGCTGACCCAAAGCCAAGGCTGTGCCTGCACGGGAATTGCGCCGCCAAAGCTTTGAAATCCACGAACAATAGCCGTTACCTGAACAATCGTCGCCATCAAGCCTGGCTTAGTCGCTTGTGCCTTCCCCTCATCTGAAACCGTAGCCGTTTGATCGGTTGTCAACCACCACGCCGTCAGACACCAAAAGCTAAGAGACACAAGCGCCACGAGCGGAAAGTCGATCAAGAAATCCAAGCGAATTCCATACAGTCCGGGGAGCAGTATACAGAGTCCTGCCGCCCACAACCCGACCTGAACGCTGAATAATCGAAGTCCTAACCCATAGACAGAACCAAGCAATATCGCGCTATAGAGCAGATTGACCAACGTTGACTCATCTGCCCCGGCTCCAAACAAACTGATGATTGGAGTAGTCGAGATATAGACAAAGGGCGGAATTTTGGATGACAGCATCCAGAAACCCGTCCACCATTCGCCCGAGAACCACTGTGGATGCTGCAACGCCTTCCAGTAATTCAGCACTCCGGTTAAATAGTCTGCCTGATCCCAAGCGGGCACAGACTGATCGATCGCAAACCA
The DNA here is from genome assembly GCA_019359275.1 of Myxacorys chilensis ATA2-1-KO14. GTDB lineage: Bacteria > Cyanobacteriota > Cyanobacteriia > Leptolyngbyales > Leptolyngbyaceae > Myxacorys > Myxacorys chilensis. Next base: position 2,784 of record JAHHHP010000086.1, read on the forward strand.
CAGTCGGTCTACGATCGCGCCGAGCAGCCAAATGCCTCCTAAAATCGGTAATCCATCAACCCACGCTCGTTCTTTCGCAATCACTCACTCACCCCACTATTGCAATTCGCGAGCCATCCGCTGCTTTTTGTAGTTGAGAACACGACCAAAACTACAAAGAACAACCGATAGCTACGAACTAATGTGCTTGACCATCTTGATGTGCAGGATTCCTGCTTCCTCGAAGATGTCCCCTTCTGCAATGAAGCCGAGTTTTGTATAAAACTCTCTCACTGCAACTTGTGCGTGGAGCCGAACTTGAGCGAACTTTTTGCTTATCAAGCATTCTAAAGCCGATTCTGTTAATTTTCTCCCTATTCCCCGGTGACGAAATTCTGACAAAACGGCAAGGCGCTCTAATTTAGCGACACGAGGTTCGATTTCTCTCATTCGCAGCGTGCCAACCGGGCGAGTACCCAAGAAGGCTAAAAGATGCAGAGCTTGCTCATCTTTTCCATCAAACTCTAAAGCCGGATCGACGTTCTGTTCCTGCTGAAAGACGCACGTTCGGATTTGAGAAATGGAGCCGCGCTGATCTGCAAACTGCACGAGTTGAATGGATACATCAGACATAGAGGTATAAATCATCAGCAAACTTAAAAAATACTAATAGATCTGCTGTGAGTTTGAGAGCAATCATGCCTGAGTCTGTCTAATCTCAATTCGCAGTTTAGCCAAGACAGAATGAGCTTGAAGAACTTGAAGCAAGCCGCGATCGCACATTGCCATACATTGCAATCGACAAAGCAACGAAACCTGTTCTAGCGAAAACGCCAACCTCATCATTGGCAGGAACGGGATAGAGGCTATTTGTTGGGGTTAGCAATTTAGATAGAGCGATCGCAGAAGCGTTAGTCTTGCTGCATCTAAAACTTTTCGCCGATACCGACTTGCAGGCGACCCTCGCCCTGATCGTTGATGCCATACCCTGCTCGAATGATGCCAAGCGGAGACCTTACGCGCACTCCTAGCCCAATTCCAAACCCCGTTCCCGATCGCCCCCGCTCAATACCAGGTTGACCCAAAACGGAGCGACTCGATCCTAGGTCAGACGCAAAATCGGCAAAGACAGCACCACCAATAATGCTGTAGATCGGGAACCGATATTCAGCCGATGCCAGAATGAAACTGCGACTGATCGCAACTGTCCCTACATCGTAGCCGCGCACCGAGTTGGGGCCGCCCAAGCTAAACGCATTGTAAGGAGGCAAATCACCGATCGTCGTTCCTGCTTGCAGATTGAAGGCAAAGACTTCGGGCTGTCCCTGCGCTTTTTCCAAATTGAAGATATTAACCGGAGTGTATTGAGAATAGTTTGCCTGCAACCGATTAGACAGAATGTTGCCGCGCCCGATCGGAATCGATTGATCGGTACTCAAGGTTAGAAGTGAACCGTTTGATGGATCAATAAAATTATTGCGAGTATCGCGAGTGGCGGTGAAATTAATTGTGGTTAGGTCATCAATGCCAGTGCCGCTCAACGAAAGAGGATTCCCTCGTTCATCTTGGCGAACTACATTTCCACTTCCATCCCGCAGGCTGATTCGCTCATAGTTGAGTCCTAGCGAACCATTCCAGCCTTCTCCAATCGGGCGATTCACCGCGACGCCGCCGCCAAATCGTCCTTCTCGGACGCGATCGCCGTTGGCTAACTCAATGTCATCATCAAACACACGCGATGAGCCGCGCCGCCGGAATCCACTAATCGTATAGCCCAACTTATCCGGTTCACTCGCTCGGTACGGGCTCACAAAGCGTCCATCGAACTGCACATCTCGGGTTCCGACCAGCAAGTTGCCGCCGAGTTCCTGCCCGACCCCGTTGAAGTTACGATCGCTGTAGCCAAAATTTCCAAACAGTCCCAGATCGTCGTTGAAGCCGCCGCTCACATTAACAGCCCGCGATCGCGCTTCGGTCAGGACGTAAACAACTTGAGTTTGCCGCGCATCGCCTTCGAGCGCAATCCGACCATTGTTAAATAAACCCGTTTGAAAGATACGCTGTAAATCTTGCCGCGCCAAGTCTTCCTTAAACACCTGTCCCGGTTTCAATTGAATTTGCTGTCTCAAGAAGTCTTCTCGCGTTCTGCCACGAATGGGTTCCCCTTTGTCATTTGTCGGCTTGCCATTCTCATCGGTAAAGCGAATTTGTACGCCACTGACCACGCCTTCTGCTACTTCTAAGGTTAGGACGCCCTCTCGACTGGGAGTGACAGCTACAACTCGCGCCAGATTATATTGGTTCGCGGCATACCATTGATTAATCTGACGAATGCTTTGATTGATCGCGGTTGGACTGACGATCGCCCCGACTTGATTTTTGAAATAGCTGTTAGCGATCTCGCTCGTCAATGCTCTTGCATTGACTAATCGAATCGATCTCACAACAATAGGTTGCACTCGAAACGTAACGCTCAATCCATTCGGATTCGTCTGACTGCTCACACTGGCATTGCTAAACAGTCCCGTTTCTAAAATTGCAGCCACGTCTGCCTGAAGCTGTGCGCCGCTCGTCTGTCCGCCTAGCTGCGTGCGAATACTAGAGCGAACGAGTTGCTGAAGTTCTGTGTCGGCTCCCAAGATTTGAACTTCCGTCGCGATGACGACCAAATCGGGCGGTAAGGGCGCAGAACGAGGGACAGGAGTGGGAGCTTGAGCCGTGGGTTGAGGCGCTAGGGTCGGAACTTGAGAAGGTTGAGCTGTGGGTTGAGCGTTGGTCGGAATAATCCAACTTGGCTGCTCTAGGCGTGACGGCTCTGGAGCAGGTGCGGCAGCAGAATTTGCGGATTCTGGAACAGGTTGAAACTCTTGATAGTATTGAGCCGACTGCTGAGGTGGCGGAGCAGTGATTTGTTGAGCAATGACCTGATTGCTTGATTGAGACGGTTGAAACGTTGCTTTGGAAGGAATCGTAACGTCTTTAAGTTTGACAGAGTCTTTAGGTTTGACAGAGTCTTTAGGTTTGACAGAGGTGACGGCTTGAGTTGAGAACTCTGGAGTCGAAATTGCTGGAGGAGCAACAGACGTCACCGTTTTAACCACCGTTTTAGCCGCTCCGGTCTCCGATGGAATCACCACGTCTTGAGGGGCAGTTGGGGTTAAATCCGGTGGGGCAGCCGTGGCGTTTTGAGCGGCATTGAGAGTAGAGAACGCTGCAAGCGTGCAAACGGTGACAGAAGAGAGACGCATAGCAAAACCAAACGATAACTGTAAATGATTTGGCGTGAGTTATTTATAGTCGGAAATGACAGAATTGGGATAGTTTATAACTCGTCATAACAAATTTGTGATGCAGAGACAAAGAGCATGATTGCTTTGCAAGCCCCAACGGATCACGTCGCAAGCTCTAATAGATTGCGCTCTTCTGCTTTAAATTTGAGCCGAGCGGTTTTCTGGCTAAAGCCTACCATTAATAGTGAATTTAAGTAACGTTTAGAACCGCTTTGATGAAGCAGTTTGTAGTAATAAATGAAGCGCGATCGCGCTTCGGAGTTCCCCCACCGATCCAAGTTCTTTCGCTTAGAGAGATTCTTTCTACAGCACGAATATGACGCAACCGAAACATGTTTTAGGCGTTCGCCCCAATGCTTGGTTTGTTGATGAAACGACCGCAGATATATCTCGCCCGCCTTTACCTCCAACAATTATTTCACTCCAAACCGATACAAAGATCGTGCGGCTTGATCTTACGAAGTCTGCTTGTTTAGTGATTGACATGCAAAATGATTTTTGTCATCCTAACGGCTGATTAGCTCATATTGGTGTCGATGTCAGTCCGGCTCGACGCGCGATTAACGCAGAGCGCAACTCCGTAGGAACCGCGCCTCTACAAAAAATTGTTCCCATATTCAATTTGGGCACAGAGTTAGGAGTAGTGAATTAGAAGTAGTGAATTAGAAGTAGTTGAGGGCACGGCGATGGATGATGAATGCTGCGTAATTCCAGTGATCAAATCTCCTCGCGATTATCAGGTTTATCGCATTAGTCCTCACGACACGAATCGATTGGCGATCGTATTTGATCCGGCGATCGCGAACTTCTCCCTCACTGTTTGTGTCGAAATTTTCGACGTTGGCGGCAAGACACCGCCCAACCGTCATCAGCGTGCGATCGAAATGTTTTTCGTGCTGAAAGGCGAAGGGATGGCTAACTGCGACGGCAAAGAAGTGCCCATTCGTCCTGGAGATAGCTTGCTCGTTCCGGCAACCGGAATTCACGAAATCCGCAACGTTGGTTCAGAGCGGCTCTATACGTTGTGTATCATGATTCCGAACGAAGATTTTGCGGAACTGATTCGCAGTGGCACTCCGGCAGAACTCGACGCCGAAGATTTAGCCGTTTTGCAACGCGCCCCATTGCCACAGTTAGTGACGTAATTTGCAGCCGAAAAACCGCTTCAACGCATGATGAAAACCGTTTCCATGTTGACCCGCGATCTCGTCCGGCTCGATGCGGATGTGTATTATCCCGACAGGTATTATCTCGACACTGAGGGTGAGTTTCCGGTGCTGTTGATGCGGCAACCGTATGGACGCGCGATCGCATCGACGGTTGTCTATGCTCATCCAACTTGGTATGCGGCGCAGGGATACATTGTCGTCATTCAAGATGTGCGCGGACGAGGCACATCAGCAGGAGAATTTAAGCTGTTTGAGCATGAAATTGAGGACGGTTTCGATGCGGTCAATTGGGCAGCAAATTTGCCGGGAAGCTCTGGCGTTGTAGGAATGTACGGATTTTCCTATCAGGGAATGACTCAACTCTATGCGGCCGTCAACCGACCTCCCGCGCTCAAAGCGCTCTGTCCTGCTATGTTGGCAGGTGATTTGTATCACGATTGGGCCTATGAAGGCGGTGCATTCTGTTGGTTTGCTAATTTGGCGTGGGCAATTCAACTTGCGGCTGAAACGGCTCGACTCAAAGGAGATGAGGCCGCCTTCTTAAAGTTCTCGAATGCGGCTCGCACTCTTCCACTCTACGATCCAATTCCGACTCGTCCGCAACTAATGCAGGAGTTGGCGCACTACGATCCGTTCTACCAGACTTGGCTTGATCATCCCGATCCTGAAGATGACTATTGGAAGCGATTATCGCCGCTTACGTATTTAGAAAACTTTGATTTGCCGATGCTGCATATCGGAGGCTGGTTTGATACTTATATGCGCGGCACATTGAACTTCTACAAAGCAATGAAATATAAAGCAATGAAGCAACCCGCGCAACACTTGATCGTGGGTGCGTGGGCGCATTTACCGTGGGGTCGCAAAGTTGGCGCGATCGATTATGGGGCAGAAGCGGTGAGCAAGTGCGATCTCGCTCAAGTCCGATGGTTCGATCAGTTTCTCAAAGGCATAGATACTGGGCTTCTAGACGAACCTCCGATCAAGCTGTTTGAAATGGGCAGCAACCAATGGCGCTCCTATTCTGAGTTTCCGTCAGATGCTGCTCAAGCGTTTCACCTCAGCAGTAGTGGACTTGCTGGGGTTGACGAAACAGATGGTTCTCTCGTTTCCACACCCCAGATGCTTTCTCCTGCCGATATCATCGTTCACGATCCGTGGCGACCCGTCCCAGCTTCAGGTGGTCATGCTGCTTACCCGTGTGGTTCCTTCGATCGTTCCTCGCTCGATTGTCGGAGTGATATTCTCACGTACACGTCTAAACCGTTAACGGAAGTGCTGCATTTGGCTGGAGAACTCTTAGTTGAGTTAGAGTGCAGCGCCGAGCAACCAAGTTTTGATATCTGTGCGGTGTTGTCGGAAGTGAAACCGAATGGTGGTGTTTATAACTTCTCTCAGGGATATGTGAGGTGTCCTCACCCCCAGTCCCACGGAGAGAGGGGAGGCGAGGTGAGAATTGTGCTTCAGCCGACTTGCATTCAGATTCCGATCGGAAGTGCAATTCGATTGAGTTTGAGCGGGGCATGTTTTCCGGCTTATCCTGTTAATTCAGGAACGGGAGAACTGAGCAGAATGGCGGCTCAAATTATTACGATCGCAGTTTACAGCGGACGTATAACCAATTGAACCTGGCAAAGTGACCGCGATCGCACCGTCAAGCAGAACGTCAAGCAGATTTATTTTTAGTTAATTTGATTCCTAAAACGACTGACAGAAACAGAACACAGCACAATACTGCGACTGATGTTTCTGCAAGTTTGGGTGATATGAAGACGATGAATCCCTGTCCTTTAATCAAAGCAGAAAAGCTTGAGACACAGAATGGCATGAGATATAACCTGAAGGTTTGCCAATGATCGCTTTTGCCAATCTCACCAGAAGACACACTTAATAATAGTCCTGTACCGATAACAGCACTGATACCAATTGAGTTAATCCATAGCTTTGGTGACGGATCAAAATAGAAACAAACCACGACAACATACCAAATCAGGTAACACCACAGAACTGCTTTACCTAATTTGATGTCATAAAGATATTGAATCAACCATTTCATAGTTCTGAAATGCTGTTGTTTATTAGAAACGCTCTACCTCTGCAAGTTCAGCGGGCTTTTCTAAGCATCTGCTTTATTACAACAACACACGATCTTATTGCTCTGCTGCAACGTTGGATACAAGAGCTTCAATAGCCTGATTGTTACTCCTACTGGAGCAGAGGGTGAAATAGTCGAAGACGCTTTAGCGTTTGCGAGTGGCTTGTTCTCTTCTCAATGCGGTTTTACGAAGCAGGTTTCCCTGCGGGTGGCGTGTTTGAGGTAGAAGACTGGTTGGAGCCTTGAGAGGGTGAGTTCAGTGTGACCAAGACAGAAAGAGGTTGAGGATTGAGAGATCGCGTTTCTCGTTTACTCAGTCCTGGTTTGCTCAATTCTTGTTTGCTCAAGTTTTGATAGCGCGATGACAATGCACAGATTTGACACATAACCTCCTCCTAATTTTTCATGACGATGTAGTAGTTATTCACAAAATCATGATCGAGCCGATTGATCTCTACACGGCTAAATCCAGCTTCTTTCAACATTTCTAGAGCTTTTTCTTCGCCCCATACAGCACCCAGTCCCATTCCATCTGCGGCAAGCGATACGCTCATGCAATGCAAACAAGATATCGTGTAGAGAAACGGTGCGATCGGGTGATCTAGATTGCCGTCAACATGACTGGAAGCGCGAATGTCTTGCATCAAGTAAATGCCGTCAGGACGCAAGGCTTGATAGATGCCGCGCAACATAGCATCTGGTTTTGCCTGATCATGAACCGCATCAAACGTGCAAATCAAATCATATTGCTCTACTTCGTCGAGTTTAGCGGCGTCTTTGACATGAAATTGCAGATTAGCAAGTCCTTGCTCGATCGCGGCAGATTGAGCGATCGCGATGGCTTCTTGGGAGAAGTCATACCCTGTGAAGCGGCTCTTTGGAAATCGCTGCGCCATCTCTTTCAACGCGCGACCACTACCGCAACCGACATCCAGCACATCTATTCCTTGCTCCAAGGCGTTTGATAAACCAGGAACCAAGGGAAGAATTGCTTCTTCTAAGGCTGCAACAACGGTTTGTCCGCTATCTTCTGCCATGACTTGATGGAATCGCTGATAAGCAGAATAGGGAATGCCTCCACCTTTATGGAAACACTCGATCGCTTGATCTTCGACGGTTGATAGGAGGGGAATGAATTGTGTCGTTACGGCGATGTTGTTAGGACTGGCGGCTCGGGTTAAGAATGCAGCGTGTTCAGGAGGTAAGGAATAGAGTTTAGCGATCGCATCATAGTCTACAACTCGTCCTGTTACCATTGCACCTAACCATTCCCGCACGTATCGCTCGTTTAGTCCGGCGGCATCTGCAATCTGTTGACTGGTAGAAGGTGGCAAATTAGCTAACGTGTCAAATAATCCGGTGCGATGTCCGATCGAGGTCATCAGTGCGATCGCGCCACTGTTGAGTACATCTAGCATTCGTTCGGCAAAGGCTTCTGCTTTGGTTTGGTCAAGAGTTTGCATAACTATCTCCTGTTTGACAGTTCAGTCTGCTCTTACACGTATCACCGTTGAGCGCTATGCAGCCTAGCAACAAATTTTTCTGGATGAATTTGTATCATTCCTCTATTATTTTATTTGTACCAATTGCCAGGTGATGCAGTTGTGAAAAATAATTAATCCAATTGGGATTGCATCATCGTATTCATGTGATCGATTTCGCATTCCGTGAATCTTCTGCCGCGAAATGTTTGGCAAGGTTTAGCCAATTATTTATGAAACTCATTTTGCGGCTTCGGCAATCACTAATACAATCACCAACAATTGTTTGATCAAAAGAATTAAGTACGTAATCAAGACAAGTTATCATCCAGCAATCGTTAAGGATGTTGAGTTTCGAGCGGTAGCTGGATAGTAAAGCAGATAGTAGAGTCAACACTTTCAACCCCAATTGAACCATTCAGGTGCTCAATCAGACGTTTTACCAGTGCTAACCCTAGTCCAGTTCCACCATGTTCCCAGCGATCGACACTAGTAACGCGGTAAAACTTCTCAAATAAGTGCGGTAATGCTTCGGGTGGTAATTTCACGCCTGAGTTGCTGACTTGAATTTGTAGAGTTCTATCGTTTACCTGGGCTGTAATCGTGATTTGCTCATGGGGTGGCGTATATTTGCAGGCATTGTGGAGTAACTCCATGAGAATGCGTTTGAACCCAGGTAAATCTGTCGTAATGGTTGGCAAGTCTGGGGGTAAACGGAGATGCAGACTCTGTTGCTGTTTTTGAGCGCGGGCTTCAAAGGGTTCTGCGATAAATGGTAGCCAATAATTCAGGTCAACGCTTTCTAACTCTAGAGATTGTACTCCTGCTTCCAATCGCTGCAAGTCAAGCAAGTCATTGATCAACGTCAGTTCTTGAGTGCATCCCTCTTCGAGGATCTGAAGGTAACGGGTTAATCGCTCATCATGAACCTGCTGTTGATTGAGACTCAACTGCACCATCCGAATTGCCATTTTGATATTTGCCAGAGGCGATCGCAGTTCATGGGAAACCGTACTGAGAAAATCATCTTTCAGTTGACTAAGCTCCTCTAAAGCCCTCACTTGTGTCTGAGCGGCTTGATACAAGTGCGATTGGCGGAGGGCGATCGCCGTTTGGATACTAATCTGTTGCAGCAGGCTCACTTCCCAGTCCTGCCACTCGCGAGAGCTACTATTTTGGTAAGTCGCAAGTAATCCCCAGAGCTGGCCGTCTAGCAAAATGGGCGCGATCGCATAGGCTCTAACCTGAAACTGCTCCAATATATCGATATGACATTGGCTGTACCCAACTGTATAAATATCATTGACAGCAAAGGGTTCATCATTTTGATACCTGCCGCCCTGTTTTTCTTGCAAATAGGTATCTTCCCATAGAGTCTGAATACCTTCTCCCACCAAAGGCACCCATCCCTCCGCCACTGACTCTGCCACAAAATGACCGCTCCAATCTGGAGAAAATTGGTAGATGGTAACCCGATCCGCTTGCAGCGTCTGGCGGGTTTCGTTGAGCACTGTTGCCAGAATCTCCTCTAGATCTAGCGATCGATGAATATTTTGGATAATCACTCGCAGCAGGCGTTCTTGTTCTGCCTGTTGTTGCAAGGCTTGAGTCCGCTCTTGCACCCGTTGTTCGAGTTCCTGGTTGAGTTTTTGCAGAGCGGCTTCTGCTCGCTGGCGTTCTGCTAGCTCCAGTTGGGTCTGTCGATAAAGATCAGCTTGATGGATGGCGATCGCAACTTGGTCAGCCAGTTGTTTCAATAACTGGATCTCGTCCTCAGACCACTGCCTAGGCTGATCGCACTGGTGGGCAATCAGCAATCCCCATAGCCTTGTAGAGTAAAGGATGGGCACGACCAAATTTGCTCGCACCTGAAACTGTCTGAGAAAATCGGCATAGCAAGACTCGATGCGGCCATCGTCAATGTCCGAGACCGCCTGGACTTGCCCCTGCACATACTGATCAATGTACGTCGATTGCAAACAGGGGTCATAGATGTCTTGGCCTAGAAGGGCTTGGCAGCTCACATCCACCGACTCTTGCGCGACATAGCCCCGTTCCGCCGAATTTACCCTAAATAAGAGGACTCGATCGGTCTGCAAGACTTGGCGCACTTCAGTCACGGTCGTGGTCAAAATTTCATTTAGATCGAGCGATCGCCGAATGCGTTCCGTCACCATCCGGATCAATTGCTCTCGCGCGGCAGTGCGACGTAATCGGATTTCCGCTTGTGTTCGCTCTGCCCGGATTTGAGCCTCTCGCACTTCCCGCCGCACCGCCTCTGGCAACCGAGTCAGATTATCCTTCATCAGATAATCATGAGCACCCGCTTTCATCATGGCGACTGCTGCTGTTTCGCCGATCGTGCCCGACACCACAATAAAGGGAAGATCGAGCTGACTTTGCCGGACAACCTCCAGTGCCTCGGGTGCATCGCATTCGGGTAAGCGATAATCTGAAATCACTACATCCCAGGAACGATTAGCCAGAGCAGCACGGAGCGTTTCCGCCGTTTGCACCCGTTCCCAGATCAAGTCAAAATCACCCCGACGCAGTTCTCGCAGCACGAGCAGAGCATCATCCTCTGAATCTTCAACCATCAGGACAGTCAAGGGTTCACGCATAGGTCACAACCCTCCGGGTAATGGTTCGTTGAGTAGTATCCAATACAGCCCCAGTTGGCGCACCGCCTCGGTGAATTGGTCAATCTTAACGGGTTTTCGCACATAGCTATTGGCCCCGAGGCTATAACTCTCTACAATATCGCGATCTTCACTAGAGGAGGTTAAAACCACTACAGGCAAAAAGCGAGTTTTGTCGCTGGCTCGAATTTGCCGTAAGACTTCTAAACCATTAACTTTGGGCAGCTTTAAATCTAGAAGCACTACACCTGGTAGTGCTTCTAGACTAAAAATCAGAGTTAAAGCTTCTTCCCCATTGCGAGCCACAAGAATTTCATTGGCAATATTGCCACGGCGGAGAGCCCGAATGGTGAGACGTTCATCATCAGGATTATCCTCGACCAGTAAGATGGGACGCAGAGAAGTCATAGTTAAGCTCTTGTCCTGATGGATGGAGTGGGTATTGTGAAGTAAATTGTAGCTCCCTGCTCCACGGCGGCTTCTGCCCAAACCTGACCGCCATGTCGATGAATGCTCCGTTGTACCGTGGCTAAGCCGATGCCTGTACCCGGAAATTCATCAGTGTTGTGCAAGCGTTGAAAGACCCCAAACAGCATGGAGGAATAGGTCATATCAAAGCCTGCTCCATCATCGCGGACAAAATAGACAGATTGCCCGTCTTGTTTGAGGATGCCAAATTCAATCTGGGCGGAGGAGTGATAGCTGGTGAACTTCCAGGCATTTTGCAATAGATTGCTAATTACAACGCGCATCAAGGTGAGGTCAGCATAGACGATCGCATCAGGCGCGATCGTACACTCAACCTGCCGTTCTGGCTCTGAGGCTTTTAATTCCTCCACCTGTTCTTGAACCAACGCACTGAGGTTGACAGTTGTGTATCGCATTTCAGAGCGCGACACGCGAGAGAGGCGCAACAGGTCATCGATTAGCATTCCCATTCGCTGCACGTTACGCCGGATGCGATCGAAGTAATCTTTGCCCTCGTCATCAATTAGCTCTTCATAGTCTTCTAGCAATGCTTTGCTGAAGCCGTCGATCGCTCTCAAGGGCGATCGCAAATCGTGAGACACCGAGTAGGCAAAGGCTTCTAACTCGCGGTTAGACGCTTCTAGTTGCGCCGTGGTTTGCAGAAGTTGTTCTTCGGCTTGTTTGCGATCGGTAATGTCTCGCACCATGCACAGCACTTGCCGCTCTCTGCACATCACAAGCCGAGCTTCTTCATCTCGAATTTCGCCTTCAACGTCAAGTTGATACTCATACACTTGCAGTTCCTGGGTGTGCAGTGCCTGCTCCAAATAATGCATGCGTTCTTTCGCCCGCTCATAAGGAAGAACATCATAGATATTGACCCCTATCAGTTCTGGCAATGGCTTGAGCAATTTGATACTTTTGCCGCTGCCGAGGGCATCGAGATACGTGCCATCTTGATCAATCCAGATCAGTAAATCAGGAATGGCGCTAATCAAGGCACGATTGGTTGCCTCACTCTGACGCAAAGCGGCTTCAGCTTGTTTGCGTTCAGTAATATCGAGCACTGTGCCAGTGAGCTGACGCACCTGCCCCGCTGCATTCAAGCTTGGCTCTCCCTTGGCTTGCACATGCACCAACGTGCCATCGGGACGATAAGCGCGGCATTCAAGTTCGTAGGGTTGGGCAGTCGCGATCGCTGTTTCTACCGTTTGCTGGTGAACGTCGCGATCGTCGGGGTGAAATAGCTGCTGAACTTCCTCAAAGCTGGGCGCTCCAGCAGATGCATCGCGCCCAAAAATCCGGAACACCTGGTCTGACCAGGTAACCTTCTCAGTGGACAAATCCATTTCCCAACTGCCCAGGTTGCCAATGCGTTGTGCCGATTTTAAATGGGCATCACTCTTCTGGAGTTGGGCTTCAGTTTGCTTCAGTTTTGTAATGTCAACATGACAGCCAATCATTCGCAAGGGTTGTCCGGCTGCATCCCAGTCAATCACTTGCCCGACGCAAATGACCCAAATCATCGATCCATTCTTGTGGCGATAGCGCACCTCGTTGTAGTAGGGCACTTCCCCACGACTTTGCACGTGGCGATCGAAGCACTCCAGCACTCCCGGTAAGTCTTCTGCAAAGATCAGGCTTTGCCAAGTTTCTGGCACATTGGGCAACTCGTGATCTTCATAGCCAAACATGCGCTTCAGTCCAGGACTCATATACTCTCGATGGTTAGGAATATCCCAATCCCAGTATCCGGCCAGGCTGATGTCGAGAATGGTTTCCAGCAGGGTAAACTCTAGGCGCAGTTTCTCGGCCTGTAACCGCGCTGCTTCAGCTTTTTTACGCTCAGTAATATCGGTATGGGTGCCTAACATTCGCAGAGGGTTGCCTGCTTCGTCCCAGGCAACAATTTTGCCCAGCGAGAGAATCCACTTCCAGTTTCCATTACACATGCGCTGTCGAAATTCCACCGCATAGTCGGAGATTTCGCCCTTCACATAGGCGCGATAGGTATTGGCAACCGTCTCACCGTCGTCGGGGTGGAGCCGCTCAATCCACTTGGCATTCGTTTCCTCAAATGTCGCCGGATTGTAGCCCAACATAGTGGCATATTCAGGGTTAACAATGGCTTCTCCGGTTTGAAGATTGAGATCGTAAAGCCCTTGGTTGGTGGCTTTTAAGGCAAGGCGTAGGCGCTCTTCACTGACCCTCAGCGACTCTTGGGTCGCTTTGAGAGCAGTAATTTCTGTGGCAACACCATCAATGCGGCAGGGTTCCCCGTTTGTGTCATAAATGAGCTGAGACTGGTCTTGTAACCAGCGGATTTGACCATCCGCCGCAATGATGCGATATTCCAGAGTTGTGCTGCCGGTTTGTTGCCGTTCGTCCATTCCAGCCGTCACTACCGCCTGATCGTAGGGGTGGATCATCTCAAACCAGAGGTTAGAGTTTGCTAGAAACTCCGATACTGAACGACCATAGATTTCTTCTACTGTCGGACTGAGATAGAGCAGTTCTGAGGTTTTTGCATGGCGAGACCAGACAATGCCTTTAACAGAACTGAGGATGCTTTCAACCCGCTGTTCCTGCTCCCGTAGGGCAGTTTCGGCAGCTTTGCGGTCAGTGATATCTCTAGAGATGCAGAGGATCGACTCCATCGTCTGCTGATTAGACAACTCAGGAGCGATCGCCATTTCAAACGAACGAAGCCCCTTAAGGGTAGGTACTGTAAATTCAATGACCTGTTTTTGTCCGGTTTTCAACAGCGCCGTCGCTGCTGCCTCCCAGGTGGTAATCATGACCTCATTCATGCCTAGGTCGCGGCAGGTTTTGCCCAAAAAGACTTCTGTGGAAACCCCAGTAATTTCGGTGAGGACTGGACTGACGTAGAGATGGCGCAGTTGCAAATCAAACCGTTCAATGATGTCGGGAGAATTTTCTACGAGGGCTTGGTATCGTTGTTGTGATTCCGCTAGAGCGGCTTCATTAGCTTTGCGTTCAGCTTCAATGCATTTATGCTCACTAATTTCCAATTCCACTTTGGCAGCTTTTAACTGGCGGCGGCTGGGTAGGGTCAATGCTTGGGGAATTGCAGAAATTAACACTGAAGCTGTCATTAAGGAGATGGCGGCAGTAACAGACTTCAATGCCCCGGAAACCCAATAGAGCGGGTGCCAGAGCGCCCAAATCTCAACGGCATGCGTTAACCCCCAAGTAACCATTAAAACCCCGAACAGTTGAAGAATCGAGGAGTAGGGTAAGTCTCGACGTTGACGCACAAAATAGAGCAGTGCCAAGAAAATAGAAAAGCAGGCTAAAGCTGTCAGTCCATCAGACAACGCATGGAGCCACACCAAACCAGGTTCCCAGAGATAGCAATGCTCACGAGAATTAACTGTCAAATTACCAAGATTGCTGTGAAATACCGTGAACATACTCTGCTCCCCAATCACCACTGTCAGATCATTGCTGGCGCTGAAATGTTTTCTGTTGCTCGCTAATCAACAGATTGCTCGATCGGAAACTCTTCAGATGATGTTGCAACTAGTAAACAGATTATTTCACAAAAAAAGATTGACCCAATGGAGCAACGTTAAGGTATTGCAAGAATCTGCTGATATGAAGATGAGTTACGCTCCGTGGCTAATTGAGTATCAAGTCCATATTAAGGGTATGGAGTTGATCCAGTAGTTATGGATACAACATTTATAAATAGAAGCGATCGCACTCTTAATCAAGTCAATCTGATTCAACCGAATCGCCCGCTATTAAGTCATGGCCCTACGGTTTCTGCGGAGTTGCGCTTCGCGCAAAGCGTCCCACGAAAGTTCCGGCAGCCTATCAAACTCGTTTTGGGCATGATGGTTGAATACTTAAATTGAAATAGATGTAGGGCAGCTAAAGCTTCTTAAACGCTTGCTTCATCAGCTTGTTGCTTGCGATCGCTCTTCAAGAAATCTCCCATTTTTACCGTTTCTTGTAACGTAGCTCTACAGCACCTGACGCATAAGATGTGGTCTTGACCAAATTTAACTTCTGTTCTGGCACGGCTTGATAAAGAGAAATCCCTGCTCCCAAAATAATCGGAATTAGCGTCAGGATATGCTCATCAATTAACCCCTGTACCATAAATAACGATGCAACTTTGCCGCCCCCAACAATCCAGATTCTTTTAGAGCCTTTGCGTTTTACATCTTCTAAAATCGCTTTAACATCACTGACAAACACTACATCATTACGATTTGTCGATAAATTGCGATTCGTCAGAACATACGAGAGTTTATCAGGATATGGCCAATCCCCAAACCCTACAACCTGCTCATAGGTAGCAGATCCCATGACCAAAGCATCGATCGTCTCGTAGAAGGCTATATATCCGTTATCCTCGCCATTTGTCTCAAACGAGGTCAGCCACTCGATACTGCCATCTGAACTCGCGATGTATCCGTCTAGAGTTGTTGCCAGATACAAAATAAACTTTGCATCGTTTTCCATCTTCAACCTCTGTCAACTCAAGGTTTTGATACTAAAGCTTAACAGGTCAACTCCAAACTACCGTCACAACCTAATAATCGAAACAAGCTAACGCCTAAGATGAGCAGCGGTAGGTGACACCGCTGCCGAGTGCAAAATTATTCAACTGCCGATCGCTTTGTTAACTGGAGGGATCCGACTAGCTTGATTTAGACGCTTAATTGCCTAGTGGCTGGTGGATCGGTAGCTCAACAACAAATTCAGCACCCATACCCGGTGTCGAGTGGCAGTAGATCTTACCATTGTGCTTTTCTGTCACGATTTGGTAGCTAATCGAAAGCCCCAGCCCTGTTCCTTTTCCAATAATTTTTGTGGTAAAGAACGGGTCAAACAACTTAGACAGATCGCTTTCATCAATGCCCAATCCATTGTCTGAAACCCGAATCGACACACAATCTTGATCGATAACGGATGTGGAAATTCGGATTTCGCCAGGAGACGCTGCAAGGGCGCTCGGCGGTTGCTTTGCATTCCGTTCTTCAACCGCATCGATCGCATTCGACAGCAAGTTCATGAAGACCTGATTCAGTTGACCTGGGTAACATTCCACAGCCGGAAGTGCGTCGTAGTCTTTAACCACTTGAATCGTTGGATTATCGGCAGTAGGCTTCAAGCGATGCTGCAAAATCATCAACGTACTATCAATCCCCTCGTGGATGTCAACCGACTTAAACTCGGCTTCATCCAACCGCGAGAAGTTTCGTAAAGACATGACAATATCGCGAATCCGCTCTGTCCCTATTGTCATCGATTGAAACAGTTTGGGCAGGTCTTCGAGAGTAAAGTCTAAGTCCGCATTCTGCCAATGCTGTTGAATCTGCGGTGCCGGATCAGAGTAATGCTGTCGATATAGATTGATACAATGCAGTAACTCGTGGATATACTGCTCAGCGTGTTCTAGGTTGCCATAAATAAAATTAACTGGATTGTTAATTTCGTGGGCAATTCCTGCGACTAATTGCCCCAAACTTGCCATTTTTTCGGCATGAATGATTTGGAGTTGAGCAGCGCGGAGTTCTCTGAGAGCTTGGGCAAGTTGATCTGCCTCTTCGCGCGTTTGACCGAGCAAACTCGACTGGTGGAAGAGACTGGCTTGAAGCAGTGCTACATTGATTTGGGCAGCTACTTGGGTGACAAATTCTAGTTCTGTTTCTTCCCACTCGCGGGTTTTGCTGCATTGGTGAATGCATAGGAGCCCCCAGAGGGTGTCGCCTTCCATCAGAGGAACGGTGATTTGTGCCTTGACCTGAAACCACTCAATCACATCGAAATACGGAAGCTTGGCTCCCAGCTTAGTCGTATCCGAAATAACTTGTGCTGTTCTTTGAGAAAACTGACTCATATGCTGCTGACCAAAGCGATCGTGCACCTTTGTATTGAGAGCAGAATCGAAGTTAGGCAGTACATCTTCTGCAATGAATTCCCCACTGCAATATTCAGAATCCGACTCAAAGCGAAGAATTCCGACGCGATCGACGTCTAGCACTCGCCGGACTTCTGCGAGCGCCGGCTTGACAATTGGCTCCCAAATGAACGACTCGCGAATCTTGACGACTAAATCAAACAAGATCCGGCGTTGTTCGGCAGCTTGATGCAGCTCATCGGCGCGAATTTGGGTTTGCATTAACAAATCAGAACTTTGCAGGGCAACCCCGAGTTGACTCGCGACTTGTGCTAAAAATTCCACTTCCACAGCGTCCCAGTGACGAGTTTCAGAATGCTGATAGGCAGCTAGAAGTCCCCAAAGATTGCGCCCTACGAAAATGGGCGTGAGGGCATAGGCGCGGATCTTAAATTGCTTCAGAATGTCAAGATGGCAGCGCGAGTGACCCACTTGGTAGATGTCGCTGACGGCAAAAGATTCATTATTTCGATAGCGTCCCCCTTTTGTTTCCTGTAAATGAGTGTCTTGCCAAACTAAGTTTTTTCCAAACGGATTGACGCTGTCCCATTGGGGTTCGACCATGCCAAAATTGCTGATAAATTCTCCGCTCCAATCGTCATTAAAGCGGTAGACTGCAATCCGCTCAACGCGCAACAGGTTGCAGACCTCTTGGCAAGTCATTTTCAAGATCAAATTAATGTCGAGCGAGGAGCGAATTTTTCCGACGACTTCGGTGAGGGCGCGTTGACGAGCGATCGCATCTTGCAACGCGATCGCCTGTTGTCTTGACTGTTTCAAATTCTCGGCTTGCTGAATCGCAACGCCTAATTGTGCTCCAACCTGTTCTAGAAACTCAATCTCGAACGCTTGCCACTGACGGGGGTTGGAGTGCTGATAAGCGGCGACGAGTCCCCAAAGTTTGGTTCCGGTAAAAATGGGAGCAAGGACATAGGCACGAATCTTGAATTGCTCCAGAATGTCAAGATGGCAGCGTGCGTGCCCGACTTCATAAATGTCTACCACGGCAAAACTTTCGTTGCTGCGGTAGCGCCCTCCCTGAGTTTCTTGTAAGTGCGTATCTTCCCAGACCAAGTTTTTGCCGAAGGGAGTCGCCCGATCCCAAAGGGGTTCTACCATGCCAAACTGACTGACAAACTCACCGCTCCAGTCTTCGTTAAAGCGATACACCGCTGCTCGCTCTAGCTTGAGGAGTTTGCAGAGTTCTTGGCAAGCTGTATCGAGGATGATGTGAGTGTCTACGGAGGAGCGAATATTGCCGACGACTTGGGTTAGGGCACGTTGTCGAGAGATTGCATCTTGCAATTCGGTGTTGCGTTGTTCTGCCTGCTTTAAGGTTTCTGCCTGCTGCATCGCGATGCCTAAGTGGTTGGCAGCTTGGGCAAGAAAGGTCACTTCATGGGGATGCCATTGCCGAGGTGCGGAGTGCTGATAGGCGGCTAGCAGCCCCCACAGTTTCGCGCCAACAAAAATGGGCGCGATCGCATACGCCTGGATCTGAAATTGCTCTAGTACTTCAACATGACAATGAGCGTGCCCTGCCTCATAAATGTCTTCCACCGCGAATGGCTCGTTTTTGCGATAGCGTCCACCTTCGGTTTCTTGGAGATAGGAGTCCTGCCATACCAAATCTTTCCCAAAGGCGCTCAAGGTGTCCCAGGGTGGTTCGGCAAACCCAAATTGATTGATGAAACTACCGCTCCAATCTGCGTTGAACTGGTAAATTGCCACTCGCTCAATTTTCAGTTGACGACAAATATCTTGGCAGGATGTTGAACAAAGTGAGTCTATCTGTACCGATGCACGAATCCTTGCCAAGATTCTTGCCAAAATTTTCTGATATTGAACAGAGAGTCGCAGTTGATTTTGGCAGTCCTCAATGGTCATAGGAGTTATAGCGGTACGATGAGACTGTCTTTAAAGTTCCCGTTTATACCTCCAACGCCTCATACAGAAACTAGCTACCGGCAAAATGCAGCGGCGGCAGAAAACTTTAACTCAGCACTAGCCGCACTCGTCCATCCGACGTGTTAGCTGAATACGGCATACCTTACACAGGCTTGACTACCAGTGTTTCAGTGTCAGCCCATCGAGATAATCAGCGTAATCTCACTACTCATTTATATCTACCTGCCGACACTCGGTTGCAATCGCTCGTTGTAGGTCTTCCGCCTCTGAGTCATTTAAAGTTCCTGCAAACTTTGCCAGAGGATGACTTTTGCATATAGCCTTAACCCGATGCAAAAACTCTATAAGGTCGGTGTGCGACAGGATGGTTAGGTGTGGATTTTACATTACCAACTCATAATAAGCGGTAATTCAGGTCGAAAATCTGCCTGTTCTCCTCGCTGTTCTTGATCAAAACCAAGCTCTACAAAATACTCTGTTCCTACACGAACTTTGACCTGATTCGTGTTAATCACTGCTTGAAACTCTGGCGAAAGGCTGTTTGCCGCAGGACTGACTAACTCTACACGAGTAATTTCGCGTAACCCTACAGCATGGTCGAGAGGTTGTGATTTTTCAGCAGGATAACTATCTGGACGTTGACCAAAGGGAATCTGGAAAAGCATCGGCTCAGTCAACATGTCACCATTTGTTCCCACCGCGATACTCATCGCTTCAGGCAGATAAGGTGGATGATATGCCCAACTGGAAAAAGCAACGGTATCCCCTGAATCTGTGGAGCGCAGGCAGAAACCAAACGGACAAGCCCCATTGTTGCGATCGCGCCACCGTTCCCAAAGGCGAGTTAGATGAGTGGGTTCAGACTTTGCTTCTTCTGGACTGTAAATCCATAATAGTTCCAGCATGGCGTTGTGGAAGAAGAAACGGCGATTGACTGTACCTTGCCCAGGATGAGTGTTAGATGATCCTTCAATCAAACCGAATGATGCCAAACGATCCGCCTCGCAAGCACCGACATCTGTGCAAATAAAGAGATGGTCGAATTCAAATGCCATAGTTTGGATGCTGTTTGAGAGGGAATTTACTCAACATCTCAAGTTTAATGAGTCCAATAAATAAACTCTAAATACCACCAACACTAATACTTAAGCCACCTAATGGCGAAGTTGAGCGGCGGTAGATAACATTGAAACGAAGCAATCAATTTTTATACGCCGCTCCAACGACTTGTTAGCTGACGATTGTGTTACCTTGTAACCATTCTACAAATGCCTCGCGTCCTAGCTCACCCGCGGCGATCGCCAAAACCACACGCTCTTGCTTATCCACAAAAGCGTTAATTTCCATCCCATTCAGGACAAGAAAAGTCTCCGTTGCAGCATGTCCTGTACGTTTGTTCCCATCTACAAATGGATGGTTCATGATGATAGAACACCCTAATGCTGCTGCCTTCTCAAGCAAGCTTGGGTACAAATCTTCTCCATCAAACGTCATTCGGGGCTGAGCGATCGCTGACTCCAATAACCCAACCTCTCGGATGCCAAATGCTCCACCAGATTGCTCAATGATTCTACGATGTAGTTATCCAAGTTGCGGGTTAAGTTGAGAGAACAGAAGAAAACAACCGCAAGCCACGCGAATTGCACCGCACCTGTGTTCACGACTACGGCATAGTGAATCAGGAACCGGGGTCGTCAACTGAT
>JAHHHP010000087.1 GCA_019359275.1 Myxacorys chilensis ATA2-1-KO14
GCGAGAACTTATCCAGCGTTAGTCAAAGCAATTGAGAAAGCGTTTGCCCAAGTCTCACCTGAGGATCTACAAGCCTGGTTCACGCATTGCTGCTACTGTACCTGACTAGATCGAAAAAGGCTGTATCCCTTCACAAAGCACGTATAGCATAGTTTGTAATGGAGAAAGCAGAATTGAAACAGGTTTACTGAGGGTTTTTAGTACATCTGACCCAACATGTTTTAAGATCAACACGTACCTTCTAAACAGCGCCTCATAATTACCCATTCCAAACTACACATTAGATTATGGATAAGCCATTAGGGTCAGTCATTCAAGGGTCGTTAAGCAAAGGTCTGGAGGTACGGCTTCATCCTGATGTGTCCGTCGAAGAAATGCGGGTTGGTAAGTTTCTGGTAGTTCAGGGAGTGCGATCGCGCTTCTTCTGCATGTTGACGGACGTATCGCTCGGCACTGCAAGTCAACGCATTCTGGCAAATCCTCCCGAACCGACCAATTTCTTTTTACAAGAAGTACTGGCAGGCAGTGGTACCTACGGTACGATCGAACTTTCGCCAATGCTGATGTTCACGCCCCAAGAAGGAACAGAGGTAAAGCCAGCGACAAATGGAAAGAAGAAGACCTCAAAGTTAGCATCGTTCGAGTCCAACACTGGTGAAGCCATAGAATTGCTTCCCGTTAAGACGATTCCGAGCCACTTTAGTCAGGTGTTTGACGCCAGTGAACGCGACTTTCGCGCGGTGTTTGGCTGGGAAGACGACCCCCACCGACGCAACTTTGCGATCGGGCAACCGATTGATATGGAAGTTCCGGTTTGTCTAGACCTCGATCGCTTTGTCGAACGCAGTAACGGCGTTTTTGGTAAATCTGGAACCGGAAAATCCTTTTTGACACGCTTGCTTCTCGCTGGCATTGTTCGCAAACAAGCCGCCGTCAATCTCATTTTTGATATGCACTCCGAATATGGTTGGGAGGCCGCCCGCGAAGGCAAACAGTTCAGCACAGTCAAAGGCTTGCGTCAATTGTTTCCGGGACAAGTGCAAATTTTTACCCTCGATCCGGAATCGACAAAACGTAGAGGCGTTCGAGATGCTCAAGAACTGTATGTGAGCTACGACCAAATCGATGTAGAAGATTTGATGCTGGTGCGCGGCGAACTAAATCTATCGGAAGCGAGTTTAGAAAACGCCGTTATTCTACGAAACGAATTTGGTAAATCGTGGATCAATCGTCTGCTGACGATGAGTAACGGCGAGATTCAAGAATTTTGTGAAACGAAGATGGGCAGCAAGTCTTCCATTATGGCATTGCAGCGCAAGCTGAATCGATTGGATGATCTCAAATATATTCGCAGCAGTTGTCCTCACAATTACGTCAGTCAGATTCTAGAGTGCATCGAAAGTGGAAAGCATGTGGTGATTGAGTTTGGTTCTCAGTCAAACATGCTGTCGTATATGCTGGCGACAAATATTATTGCCCGTCGAATTCACCAAGCTTACGTGCGGAAAGCAGAGTATTTTTTGCAAACCAAAGACATCAAAGACCGTCCGCGACAATTGGTAGTCACAATCGAAGAAGCCCATCGATTCCTCGATCCGTCTACTGTAGGGCAAACTATCTTTGGTACGATCGCACGGGAAATGAGGAAGTACTTTGTGACTCTGTTGGTCGTTGACCAGCGCCCATCAGGGATCGATAATGAAGTCATGTCTCAAATCGGAACTCGCATTACTGCTCTGCTCAACGATGAGAAAGACATTGAAGCTATCTTTACAGGCGTTTCCGGCGGGCAGAGTTTGCGCTCCGTGTTATCCAAACTCGACTCCAAACAGCAAGCCCTAATTCTAGGTCATGCAGTTCCCATGCCCGTGGTCATCCGCACTCGCCCTTACGACGAAACGTTCTACGCTGAAATTGGCGATACGGCCTGGGAAGAATTGCCCGATGAGAAAGTCCTTCAAGCTGCCCAAGCCGCAAAAGCGGATTTAGGCTTCTAGAATGGCGCTGCTCTGTCTTGTCGCGATCACCGTGAAGGTTGGTAACGAGCGATCCTCTGGAGCTTGACAAAGCCAATCGCCGTTTTGTCATGCTGAACGTCTGGAATTCAGTACGAGTAGAAACGGACTCTATGCACCGACTGCTGCATAGACTGATTCAAGAAGTTCTCTTAGATACGAGAGTTCCTTGAGACATCACTATACTTTATATAAATAGAGCTTACATATTTGCGTAAGTTCTGAGACATTCAAATCATAGGCTGAGCGACTTCCGAAGCTCTAGAAACTCGACTATGCAAGCACCACTCAAACGCATTCTGACGGGCGCACTTTTCTTAATTGCCACCGTTATCATTGCCGTTACAGGCTATAGGCTTGCAGGTTGGTCACTACTAGATGCGCTCTACATGGTTGTAATTACTACATTTGGCGTTGGCTACGGTGAAGTCCGCCCCATCGATACACCTGCGCTCAAAATCTTCACCATGCTCGTGATCATTGGAGGCACATCTTCAACCATCTACCTTGTAGGCGGCTTCGTGCAAATGATTACTGAGGGCGAAATTAATCAAGTATTGGGAACAAGACGCATGACACGTACCATCGAGACCTCAAGGAATCACGTCATCATCTGTGGATTTGGTCGCATGGGTCAGATTTTGTCACGCCAACTAATGGAGTCCAAAATTTCCTTTATTGTGATTGACACCAACCCTGAACGGCTCGAAAAAGCAGAAGAGATGGGCTATCTTGTACGACTGGGAAACGCCACTGATGAAGCTGTGCTGTATGCCGTGGGCATCAATCGCGCCAAAGTATTAGCAACCGTTTTACCGGATGATGCGACCAATGTATTCATCACCCTCACTGCCCGTGAACTCAATCCAAGTCTGATGATTCTGGCTCGCGGTGAACTGCCGTCTACGGAGAAAAAACTTCGATTAGCTGGAGCCGATCAAGTTGTACTCCCCGCCACAATTAGTGGGCTGCGCATGGCGCATATGATTACTCATCCTGCAACCCTAGACTTCTTTAATCAGGATGATGGTCAAATGACGTTAAATGAATTACTTGCACAGCTAGATATTCAAGTTGATGAAGTCGCGATCGCGCCAAACTCCCCTATGGTCGGAGCTACGATTGGAGACATCGAAGTCCGCAGCAAAGGTACATTTATTATCGTCGCGATTCGTCGTACCGATGGGACAACGCTGACTCACCCTCCTCAGTCCACGGTTCTGACAAAAGACGATGTTGTAATCGTGTTAGGGCATCGTGGCGATACTCCTCAATTTGTCAAAAAATTCGTCGTCAAGCGGAGGATGCTCTACGGCAGTTCTCGTGTTTGGGAGCGCCGTTAATCAATAATTCGTATTGCGTTCTGGCAAAGCAGCGTTTTCTATGTACTTCTTAATCGTTAAATCAGTATCTACTTCGTAACTTATTCAAAATCTTAACAAACGTACTTAAAGATACGGGAAAACTAAGCCAATTTTTCAGTAATGTTACTTAGGTTAGAGGCTCTTCTCCTCCACAAGACTGAGGAATAGAAGCATTTGAGATTCAGTATATACAGCATTTTGAGGCGTTTGTAATAAAGAGTTGAGCAAGACTGCTCTCAGCACTGGCGGTTGAGTAGAAAAATCTGTTAGAAGTGTTAGAAGTTACACGGCGCTTTACAGATCTACTGATTGAGAGGAATTTCTCTAAGAGCGCTGTTGATAGAGTTGGCTGCACTTCACCTTAAATCTTTACCGTCCATGAAAACGCAACTTTTGACCGGTTTGGTAATGGCTGCTGCCACGATCGCTGGTACATTTTCTAACACTTCATCTGCGTCTGCCTTTACTTGGAATAGCTCCTGGACACAGCCTACTATTTCTAGCAAAGCTCAGACTGGTTTTGACGATGCGCCGTACCAAAAGTACGTTCAAAAAGAGAGTATCGAAATTCCCAATAGCGGTCAGTACTTACTTGATCCAACTAAATTATTTCTGAAGTACGACTACAACGTGACAGCAAGCTTCATCAATGAAGGTGCGGGATACCGCAACCAGCTCGCCTTCTCTTCAACCGGAGCGACAACCAGCTCTGGACTGCTGTTTAATGATATTTCTTGTTCTAATGCCGCAGGTTCAGGCTGCGTTATGGGTTCTAGCGACGGGAAATTAAAGCTTGGCGATCGCGTCAGTGTAGGGAACATCAAGGGCGGTTCTCAGCTAGATTTCTTCCTGCGAGCAGACGGTGCTAACCGAGGCACCAATGCCAATATTTTTGGCACACAGACCAAAATGAACGCTGATGGTTTACAGCATGCTGTTGCCTATGCAATAGACAACCGTTATCTTTTGATCGGCTTTGAAGACCTCTATGGTGCTAAAGGTGCATCAGGTGGCAAAAACGAACGCTCCGATCGTGATTTTAACGATGCCGTCTTTGTCGTTGACATTGGCGAGAAAAACTTTAGAGATTTGACGGGTCAAAAGGTTCCTGAGCCTTCCGTTACGCTGTCTCTTCTAGGTCTAGGTACAGCTGGTTTAGTAGTGCGTCGCCGTCGCCAGAACAAAGCGGCTGAATAAGCTTTTCTACTCATTTTTACCTCCGTGCGTGGTGGGTAGTCTGTAGCCAAATGCTGCAGGCTACCCTTTTTGTTGGAAAATAGGATTTCGACGTTGTGACTCGCCGACGAGGATAGATCCATGAGCAATACTTCTGCCACCGAATTCTCTCCATTTAGTATTGGCGGCAGCATTCGCGAACACCACTGGAGTTGGAAAGGAAAGCCAGTCACAACAGTTTATGAGGTGTTGGGCGAAGGAAAGCCCATTCTGCTGCTGCCATCCTTGAGTACAGTATCTAGCCGACTTGAAATGAGAGGCTTAGCGGAGCAGTTGACTCACAAATATCAAGTTTTTGTGCTCGATTGGATAGGATTTGGAGAATCGTCTCGTCCTGCGATCGCGTATACTCCAGCCGTACTAGAAGCTTGTCTACGAGATTTTGTAAGAACTATATTTCAAGAGCCAGTCGTGGTCATTGCGGCTGGACATGCTGCTGGCTATGTTATGCAACTAGCACAGCGGCAACCGATTCCCTGGAAATGGGTCGTGCTTGTCTCTCCAACTTGGCGCGGACCTTTGCCTACCATGATGAACAAAATGATGGGAAATCGCCGTTGGGCATATCGCTTGGTGCAACGGTTGATCAATGTGCCCATCTTGGGTCAATTCTTGTACTCCCTCACGACCAAACCTGACTTTCTCAAATCAATGTATCGCCGCCACGTTTTTGTTGAGGAAAAGAACCTGACTCCGGATTTTATGGAGCGTAAGTGGCAGGTCACTCAAGCCAATGGAGCGCGATTTGGCCCAGCTGCTTTTGTAACTGGAGGATTGGATCTAGTGAAAAAGCGAGAAGATTGGTTTAACTGGTTTCAGCCTCTTCTAGTGCCCGTCATGATGGTAGTTGGGGAAGACATGCCGCCGAAATCTCGTCAGGAAGTAGAAATTTTGGCGCATTTTTCTAGCGTGCAAGTTCACAGAATGCCTGGTTCGCTAGGCTTACACGAGGAGTATCCAGAACAGTTAGCGGAGGGAATTCTACCGTTTTTAGAGAAATATCTTTCTAGAGGGCGTTAATGGTACATAGTTTTGATGTACCTGAGTGAGAGCCGTCGCAAGAAAGCTCTATCGATAAAACTCTTTAAACGTAACTTTGTAGACATAGGAAAAACAAAGGGGTGAACAAAATGCTCACCCCACAACCCAATTAGGTCAAATCTGCTCTATTTACTCTGAATCATCTGTTGAACTTGTTGGCGCAACTTCGGATCATTTCTGACAGCTTGAAAAATCTGACCGAACTTCTGAGGATCCAAGCCTTGACCCTGAACCGCTTTCGATGCTTGAGTTTCGTTGTCCTGCTGGATCTTAACTAATTTCGCGATCGCGCGATCGTAGCTTTGGCGTTCTTTCGGCTGGACTGCCGTTGTTGGCTTCTGCTTTGGCTCATTTTGAGACTTGTAGATCTCATCAAAGCGTTGTTCGGTCAAACCTTCTCCTCGAATGGCTTGCCCTGCTGCCGTTTCTGACGCTTTGCTAATCGTTAAAATTTCCTTCACCGCGTTTGCAAATTTCTGCATATCTGCTGAACTGACAGACGTAGCAGGAGCGGTCTGAGGAGCAGGGGCAGGAGCCTTTTGAGCGCTGGCGGGCAGCGTGCCCACTAGTCCAAGCGCCATGACGCAACCCCCAATCAGAGCACGTTTAAGCATAATTCATCCTCCACATCTGTTTTGACTGAACGTTTGACGGAACGGTTTCACTGATCTTAACGGTCGAATTGACATTGGTTTCACCGACATCAACGTCAGCTAAACTCGCCATTAGAACTCTCCAACTGTGTTTTTTCAACATTCTTCAAGTTCGTTGTGATTTAGCTCTGACCCATGCTACCGATCATTAATCGTATCCACATCCGTTACAACAAATAGAACGCACGTTTCGAGGCAACTCGATTCCCTCTGTAGATATACCCAGATAATCAGGAAGCCAACTCCCCTGACAGAGATAATCTGACTGTGCGATCGCTAAAACTAAAGATCAATCGGCCCACACAGAACCTACACAGAGCCTTCAGTGTGTTTCCCTGTGAGGCAGAAGCCACTGCGTCTATTGTCCTTTTAGTTGAGATGTCTCATGCAGTCTTCTGAGTCAAACTTCTTGCCGCTCGCATCCCATGTGCTGTATGCCCAAACCTCTGTAGGAGATACGCCTTCAGAGATTTCTGATTCACCTTCAAATGCAGTTACCTATGATGCAGCCCTTCTGTTGGTTCCCATCGGATTTGTGGCCATCTGGGCAACGCTAGTTTGTGTGATTTCTGATACATGGAAGCTGAATCATAGAAAACGGAATTCTTTGCCGTCAACGGCTCAGCTTCCCTGCAAAAAGTGTAGTTTTTTTCACAACAATCCCTATGTGAAGTGCGCGGTTAGTCCTCATCTTGCGCTGACTAAAGACGCAGCAGATTGCTCAGATTTTCGTCCCCGAGATCGTAAGACACCTTCTGGCAAAGCACCAGATAATCTTCTTTAAATCTACTTGTGAATTTTTTTCTGATCCTGCCCATACTCAAACTAAAGACATTAGCTAAACGCTCGCCGCCGTCTTTCACCGTTTGTATGCGTGGGAAATAATTCAATGAGCCTGGAGTACGAGGAAGTTGCAAGCGCTCCGACTAGCGCTGATGCCTTGCTAAGTCGAATCACCGATCGCTTGCGCCGCTCTGACGAACTTAGCAGCATTTTAGATGCAGCAGTGGCCGAGATCGGAGTTTTTCTAAGTACTGATCGAGTGAAAATTTATCGGTTTCATCCTGACGGAACTGGTCAAGTTTCTGCCGAATGGTTGCGATCGGGGCGCTTACCATCACTGCTGGGGCTACATTTTCCTGCCGATGATATTCCGCTATCGGCGCGGGAGCTTTTCATCAAGGCGCGGGCACGCTCAATCGTAGATGTTGCTAATCAAAGGATTGGTCAAAGCCTTGAATGTGAAGCTGGTGATGAGGTGAATTACGAGCAGGTTCGCTACCGTGCTGTTGATTCATGTCATGTTGAGTACTTAACGACAATGGGAGTGAAGTCATCTCTTGTCGTTCCGATTCTGCATCACGATTATTTGTGGGGCCTGCTCGTCTCTCATCATGCGGAACCAAGAGAAATTTTGGAGTCGGACGTACAAACTGTACAGCAGGTGGTTGATTTGCTTTCGGTTGCGATCGCGCAGTCGATGCTAACCACTCAAGCCCGTGAGCAAGCTCACCGAGAAGCGACGATTAATCACATTAGTCAATTGCTTCATTCTTTCGCTACGATTGAACCGCAAGCGGCTCTAGAGACAGCCGTTTCAGCGTTTGGTGGTTCGGGAGGGCGCTTGTGGTTACATGCGGATGCGTTTGAAGCAAATGAGATCAATGTCACCCAGTCGCCTAGCCGCTACTTGAGACTTTATCAAACCGGGGTGCAGCCTATTACATCAGAAAATGCGCCCTATGCGTTGATGGAACAATATAGTGTATGGCAAGAGTATTTTAAGGGGACAAAGGATTCGGTTTGGGCGATCGCTGATTTATATAAAGAGCCTAGTTTACGAAATTTACAACCTGCGTTTCGCCCTACTAAAATTCGCGGGCTGTTAATGGTTCCCTTGCGATATCGCCGCCGGTTGCTGGGCTACTTGAGTGTGTTTCGAGATGAAGTAGAAGCAGAAATCTTGTGGGCAGGACAGGTTTCGACAGACGAACGACAGATGTTGCCACGCCAGTCCTTTGATGTGTGGAAAGAAACAAAACGCGGACAGTCCGCCGAATGGACATCCAGTGAGTTGGAGTTAGCCCAAGCCTTAGGACAACAATTTGCGACCGCGATTCAGCAGTATGAAACGCATCAGCAGTTGCAAATCCTAAATTCTAGTTTAGAGATTCAAGTCGAGGAGCGGACGGCTCAACTGCAACAAGCGACCGAACAGCAGCGAATTTTGTTTGAAGTCGTCGCTAAAATTCGCAA
The DNA here is from genome assembly GCA_019359275.1 of Myxacorys chilensis ATA2-1-KO14. GTDB lineage: Bacteria > Cyanobacteriota > Cyanobacteriia > Leptolyngbyales > Leptolyngbyaceae > Myxacorys > Myxacorys chilensis. Next base: position 8,566 of record JAHHHP010000087.1, read on the forward strand.
GTCGCTTGATTTTCAAACAATCTTTGCCACAGTAACCCAGGAGTTGCGTCAGTCACTTAATGCTGATCGCGTAGTCGTTTATTGTTTTGATGCAGAATCTGACTTTGACATTGGAGAAGTTGTTGCTGAAGACGTTTTACCTGAGTTTCCTGCTGCATTATTAAATACAATTCAAGATCACTGTTTTAGTAAACACTATGCATCTCGCTATCAACAGGGGCGAGTGAGCGCGATCGCGGATATTCACAATTCAGGACTCCAAGACTGCCACGTTGCTGTTCTCGATCAATTCTCCATTAAAGCGAATATTGTTGCACCATTTATTAAAGGGGGTGAATTGTGGGGGCTACTCTGCGTTCATCAATGTGACAAGCCACGTCAATGGCAACCGAGTGAAATTCAGTTTGTCACTCAAGTTGCCAGCCAACTTGGAATTGGGTTAGAGCAGGCTGATTTATTAGCGAAGACTCAACTTCAAGCTGAGCAGTTAGCCCTCACGCTTCAAACGTTAAAGAAAACTCAGGGTCAACTGATTCAAACTGAGAAAATGTCTAGTTTGGGTCAGCTTGTAGCCGGTGTTGCCCACGAAATTAATAATCCTGTTAATTTTATTGCTGGCAATCTCAATCACGTCAAACGCTATGTTGATGACTTACTCGCTTTGATTCAAACCTATCAAGCTTGCTACTCAAATCCGGCGTCTGACGTTTTAGAACATGTTGAAGAGATTGATTTAGAGTTTTTGGTTGAAGATTTGCCTAAAACTGTTGCTTCAATGGAGATCGGAACCGATCGTATTCGTCAGATTGTGCTGTCGCTGCGAAATTTCTCGCGCCTCGACCAATCGGAGGTCAGACCTGTTGACATTCACGAAGGCATTGATAGTACGCTACTGATTCTAAAACATCGGCTCAAAGCAGATGGCGATTATTGCGGCATTAAGCTAGAGAAGCAGTACGGCAATTTACCGTTGGTCGAATGCTATGCCAGCCAGCTGAATCAAGTGTTTATGAATGTTCTCAGTAATGCGATCGATGCGTTAGAAGACGCAATCAAAGAAGGTCTCGATCGCGCCCCGATCATCTGGATTAGCACAGAATGTCTGAACGAAGACCGTGTTGTCATCCGCATTAAAGATAATGGATTAGGCATTCCACTGGAGGTAAAAGCGCAAATTTTTGAACCCTTCTTCACAACAAAACCAATTGGTAGAGGAACGGGTATGGGACTTTCAATCAGTCATGAAATTGTGGTTGAAAAACATGGTGGCGTCTTCAAATGTGATTCTAAAGCTGGGGAAGGCACTGAATTTTGGATTGAAGTTCCTGTTAAAGCGCAATTAGTACAAAGTGCCGTGCCCTCAGAACCGCGAAAAATTGTTTGAGTAAGGTCATTTGAGTGAGGTCGAAGCATAGCAGGTTGTCCGCCCATTGCATTGACCTGCTACAGCATCTGCTGCCAATCTAATTTTCGCGCCAATTCGTCTTGCCCCACTACGGTTCCTTTTAAAGTGACGCTCATCGCAGCCTCCCAGGTAAGCGGGCACTCTAAGTTTGTCGCGCCTAACGTATGTTGCAAACCGCATCTTCCCTCAAACCTTCAATTTTGAATTTTGTAAAACACTGGAAGTACGGAACATGAAGCGGAATCGGGCATGGCTCCTGCTGGCGGGACTAATTGCAGTACTTTGGGGGAGTGCGTTAATGGCCGTTAAAGTCCTAACGACGCTACCAAGCTTTCATTGTGAAACAGTCGATGAGCACTCATCTCTGACAGCGCGATTGCACTGCGCCCAACACAAGGCAAATCAACAGTCACCTTCAGGGTTAGCAGCAGCCATTCAACAGGTAGGAGACATTTCGCCTGAGGAGCCGTTACACAGTGTCGGACAGGAGTTGGTGGAGTCTTGGCATGAACAGCTACTTGCGTTAGGAGAAGCCGAATTTCAAGCGGGAGATTTAAGGGAAGCGATTCGGATCACGCAACTAATCACTGAACGTTCGTCCATTTACACTCAAGCTCGCGATCGCATAGCCTATTGGAAGGCGACAGACGAAACAGCAGCAACGATTACCCAACAAGCTACCCGTCAGATGGAAGAGAGGCAGTGGGGGCAAGCGTTTCAAACGGCACATCAGTTACAGCAGATCAAGAGTGACTACTGGGCAAAGCAAAAATATGCGGTATTGGTGCAGCAGATTCAAGCGGATCGCGAAGATCGGGATTGGCAACTCAAGACTCCTGTAGAACCTAAATTGCCGCCTCGAAACCAACCAGTCCTTCCGTCTGAGGTTGCAATGCAGCGATCGCAGGCTTTGGCTCAGCCGCGACTCCCATTTGTGCCTTTCAAAAAGCGGCAGGCGATCATACCTTCTGCGGCGGTAGAGGCAAGGGTCGATATCAAGCTAAAACGCGCTCATTCAGCATTCGATGCAAAGCCTTCTAATCTAGAGCCTCAGTTACTTCTTCCAGTAGAGGAATTAAAAACTTTGGAAAGGTCTGAGTAAGTGCTGTTCAGGCTAGGGAAATTGAAACTAAAGAAGGAAGCGCTCTACAAGCACCTTAAGGTTGAGCAGTTGTGTCAGGAGTTTATGTCAAAGTGTACGAATGGAGCAAGCCACAATCTAGATCCAACGGTTCCACTAAAGTCCTCGTGACGTTTATCGAGCGGTGGTCTGAACCTATCTAAGCGATCGAGGAAGGCTGATAAGGTAAGTGGACGTAAGAAATACCGTATCAAAAACTAGGAGATCTGAATACGCCGTCTTTTGAGTTCACGGACTTAAACTTAATAAGGTCAAAACCTGATTGATCAAGTTCCAATTTGACTCAAGAACTGTGTTCAGTAGCCACCCCAACCATAGGCCCTCCCAACACACAAATATAATTGTCCAACCGACCTGCGATCGCTCCACCCCATTTGACTCCATCCGAAATCTTGCGCCGCCAACTGCCCATAACCAACACCCAGCAATTGCTAAGCCCAACGCAATCGGCGTTGCAGTTTGCCTTACCGATGCGTCGGCAACCAGACTTACAATCGCGGTAACGCCTGCCAAAATCAACACTCGCAGCCCAAGCATTCCTAAATCGATCGATAGCACGGTCGCGATCGCTCCGCACCCCACGATGGCTCCAAGCCAAATCCACCAGAATGCGCTGTAAACGCTCAGCAACCAGCCAAACAGAATGTGAATCACCAATAAAATAACCAAGGATGAGAAGGGTAACCGCCTCACGCTTTCCTTAGAAAATCGCATCACAAAAAAGCCTGTGAGCATGATGCCAAGCATCACCACTAGTACCAGGCGTAACTCTGAAGGAATTGCGGCGGCTAATCCGATTGGCAGCGGACGAGAACTGATCGGACTTGAAACAGCGGATACGTGACGACTGAGCAACAAAAGGAGTGCGATCGGCATTGCCACCAAGTTCACAGCCCGCCAATACCTCATCTTTTGCCAAGGATGTCGTCGGGCTTGTTTAGAATTAGAGCGTGTTTCGGATGGTCTCAAGGCGTCTTCTCTAACAGATTGGATAACTCAAGGATAAAGGTCTTGTGTTACCTTAGAGAAGTTGTCAAATTCACACATCCAGGATTTCGGGTGGTTGGATGGTAGCCAGTGGTCAGTGGGCGGCACGGATTTGATCCCCTAACCCTCTTATCCTTACTTTCTAAACTGCTTCTGGATTGAGGATGAACCCGAATAAGGAAATACACAATGCCAGTTGTTTCATTAGCTCAATTGCTTGAGTCAGGCGTTCACTTTGGGCATCAGACCCGGAGATGGAACCCCAAGATGAATCCCTACATCTTTACCGCCCGCAATGGCGTTCACATCATTGACTTGGTGCAAACCGCTCAGTTAATGGACAATGCCTACAACTATGTGCGTACCGCATCCGAACAAGGGAAAAAGTTTCTATTTATTGGAACCAAACGGCAAGCGGCAGGCATCATTGCTCAAGAAGCCTCCCGTTGTGGCGCATACTACGTGAACCAGCGTTGGCTCGGTGGAATGCTGACCAACTGGACAACGATCAAAACCCGCGTTGATCGCCTCAAGGACTTAGAGCGCCGCGAAGAAACAGGTGGATTAGACCTATTGCCTAAAAAAGAAGCGGCAGTCTTACGGCGTGAGTTAGAGAAGCTTCAGAAATATCTGGGCGGTATTAAACTAATGCGCAAAATCCCCGACGTGATCATCATGGTTGACCAGCGCCGGGAATATAATGCGGTTCAAGAATGTCTCAAGCTAAACATTCCGATCGTGGCGTTGCTTGACACCAATTGTGACCCTGATGTTGTAGATATTCCCATCCCTGCTAATGATGATGCAATCCGCTCAATTAAGCTGATTGTTGGTCGGTTGGCAGATGCCATTTACGAAGGTCGTCATGGTCAACTCGAAGCAGAGGATGACTACGAAGATTACGAAGGCGCTGAAGACGAGTACGACTACGATGAAACCGAAGCGGAACCTGCAAGCGAAGAAGCAACCGCCTAAGGACTTGAGGGGAGTAGCTAGAGCGGTGTCTGTTTTAGCTACTCCAAGCAACTAGCAATTGAAAGCACTGGAAAAGTAATATGGCAGAAATTTCAGCAAAGGACGTAAAGCAACTGCGCGATAAAACTGGCGCAGGCATGATGGACTGCAAAAAAGCCCTCGCTGAAAACGGTGGGGACATGCAGAAGTCAGTCGATTGGCTGCGTAAAAAAGGCATTGCCTCGGCAGACAAGAAAGCAGGTAAGACTGTCGCAGAGGGACTAGTTGGTAGCTACATTCACATTGGTGGACGAATTGGAGTTCTGGTAGAAGTTAACTGTCAAACCGACTTTGTAGCTCGCAACGAGGCGTTTCAAGAATTAGTCCGCAGCATTGCGATGCAGATCGCGGCGAGTACTGAGGTTGAGTACGTCAGAATTGAAGATATCCCGTCAGAGATTGCTGAGAAAGAGAAAGCAATCGAGATGGGCAAGGACGATTTGGCAGGCAAACCGGATAATGTCAAAGAAAAGATCGTTCAAGGTCGGATCGATAAGCGCCTCAAGCAAATGAGCTTGATTGATCAGCAGTACATCAAAGACCCGAATATCACGGTTGATGAGTTGGTGAAGCAGCACGTCGCTCAGCTAGGTGAAAACATTCGGATTCGTCGCTTTGTTCGGTTTGTATTGGGTGAAGGCATCGAGAAGGAAGAGTCTGATTTTGCCGCAGAAGTTGCGGCTCAAATGGCAGGCGGCAAGTAGTTCTCTCTAATTAGTTCTCCAATTTAGTCAGAGAACACAAGCCTTTCAATTGAAAAAGCAGGGAAAGACGTTCTTTCCCTGCTTTTTTATGGACTGCCTTAGCGCAAGGTGCAAACTCCAAAGGATTGCGCTTGCCATCAACCGTGATTTCTACGAGTGATGCCTTACGCAAATCGCAATTAGACCTGCCCCGTGGTTCGCTTAATGTGATCTAGAATGCGCTGTTTGCGCTCAGGAGAGCGAACCGGAGTCGCTTGTGAGAAATCGTTGGTGCTACGACCAAGATGCTCCATGATGCGTTTTTTACGATCGTCTGATGCTGCCATTCGGTGAAGTCGCCCAATATAGAGTCTACTCTCTGTATTCTGACGTATGTACAGCCATTTTTGATGCTTTAGTTTGCTTTATTAGAAGTTTTTAGACGACTAATAAAGCCTTCACAACGATACTCAATTTTGATCGTAGACGTTTCGCTGACAGCCATCCAGCCAGAAGAGCGATTTTCGCAAATCTGGCTGGATTGAACTTTCTTAATTGAATGTTATTGTGCGAGTTGAACGGCCCGTTGTGCGATCGCATCTGCCGTAATCCCGTTGAGAGCCAGCAGCTCGCTCGGAGTGGCGGTTGTTTCTCCCCGCTTCCAGGCAAAGGTATCTCGCTTTGCCGTGCTTCGCAGCATAATTGGCTCCAGCATTCCGCTCACGCCTCCAGCAATGCCAATGAGCACATCGCCGCTAAACAACCGCTCAAAGGTCGCATCATCGGTGAACTCACCGTCTGGCTCAGAGCAGATTTCCCAGGCAACATCGTGAGTTCGATAGAGCCGACGCGGGTTTACAACGGAGACGACGCGCACAGAATAGCCTTGCCCTTGCAGAGTAGAGGCCGCCTCAAAAACTGAGGAGAGGATCATATCTCCAATGACCGCCAGTACAATCGTCTGAGGCAGCGAACCTGCTAATTCTTGCAGCACGATCGCGCCCTCTCTCAAGGCTTGTCTGGTCTGTTCAAACGTCGTCCGAATCGGCAACGGCGACTTACTAGAGGTAATCACAATGCCCTTATTTTTTGTCGTTAGTGCCCACTCGTAGCAGGCTTGAATGCTATTGGCATCGGGCGGAAAAAGCGGAAAGACGTTGCCGTTCCGCATCATAGCGGCAAAGTAGGCTTCGATTTCAGGGCGTTGATGCGTCCAGCCGTTACGCCCTTGTTCTAACGCGCCTGCGGTAAACAGCGTAATGGTTGAGGGAGTGGGGCGACGCAGTTCTGCCATCGCTTGGGTAACGGTTTGCCAAATGGGTAAACCATTGATGGCGAACGATTCGTAAGAACACCACAGCGTCCGAGACCCCATGAGGGCAAGCCCGGCAGCAAGTCCGGCACACGCATCCTCACTAAGCGGCTCATACACCTGACCCTTAGGGGACTGGAAGTAGAGCGCGTCTTCGGTGGGGTGGATGATTTTGAGCGCTTGGTTGATATTGGCGATTCCAGAGGCTTCGTTGCCGTCGGCATTGGTCACGAGGAAGTTGCGATCGTGCATTCCTACATGTCCGACTAATTGCCCCATTGCGGTGGTCGAAACCTTGGCGTCACCGCCCACCTCATATTCTTCCATCGGCAACTGACCTAATTCTGGCAACGGTAGCACCGATTCGGTCACAACGGTTTTACTTGCCGGGCCACCGCCCGCCCGTTCACAGTTCGATCGCACCAACGCCCACGCTTCTGGAGTGAGCGATAGGTTTTGCAGCGCTGCCACAATGTCAGCATGGTCTAACTTGTGATGCGCGTACAAATTGTGAGACTTTGAGCCTCGCGCATGCACACCTGCTCCTTTGAGTTGCTTGATAATGAAGACCGTCAGCGTTCCACCTAGAGCGAATTTTGCTGCTGCATCGGCTGCTGTGACGACGGCTTTGGCGAAATTGATGCGTTGTTCTAGCGGGAAGAGGGTGCTATCGGCATACGCTCCAGGCTGATTTTGATCGTCGAACTCCTTGGCATCGACTAACACCACGTTTTCAAATCCATTGCCCTTCCAATAGGCAACCATCTCTTCATTGGATTTGAGCGACACCATGCTGTGATGCTCTTGTGAATAGCCGTTCCAAACTAGGATGGGCAAAAAGTTCGTGACTTCCGGAAACGCCGTGTTGAAGTGCGCCATCGAACTCATGATGTACGGTTCGCCCAAGCCGCCATCACCGATGGTAAACGGAAACAACGTATCGCGATGTAAGAATGCAGCGGACATCGCAAAGTGTTGTCCCTGTCCTAACGGCCCAGCAGGGGAGAGAATGCCCGGAACAAACCCGGAAAGGTGTCCGAGCAGCCCGTGCTTTTCGCGGAAGCGATCGCGCAATTGCTGTACGGTTTCGATGCCCATATCTTCAAGTGAGCGATCCAAAAACATGGCGCAATAGAATCCGGGGGCGTGGTGGCCGACTTCGGTGAGGATATTTTTATGCCCCAGCATCACAAACGCCGCATACGCTTCGGCTTGGCTGGCAAATCCGCCGGGGTGTCCAGAGGCTTTGCTGGCGGTCATTTGCACCACGAGGTAGCGCAGCGCATCAGCCGTCAGCAGCGTTTGATAAGCGGCAGTAGAATCGCTCGGATCTGCGATCGCGCGTTTGCCTTCTGCGATCGCGCTGGTCTTGCCATACGTCTCGAACCCAGGAACGCTGTCGCTGAAATATTGAATGCCTTCGCAGAATGCAGGCGTGGTGGAGGGCGAGTTAGGAGTAACGGCGGTCATGCTGGTGGTTCCTGCTAGGTGAAGTTGCCTAACTCATCATGGTACACACATCATGGTACACAGCCCGTTGACCAAGAAGAAATTCTGTCATCGAACATCACTCGGTTAGCGCTCCGCTCGTGGCAATTCGCTCTACAAAGATCCTCTCTGGGTTCTGCTAGAGGAACGCTTGACTGGATTCATGACCCGTTCTAAATAGCTGAACCCCTGCGAGGAAAGCAGCGTCAATGCTAGATAGACCAGTGCCACCGATGCATAGAGTTCAAAAGGGCGATAGTTCTCGGCAACAATCAGTTGTCCCTCTCGAAACAGTTCTTCAAACCCAATGACGGCAACTAAACTGGTGTCTTTCAGCAGTGTGATGAACTCGTTGCCAAGCGGCGGCAACATTCGTCGAAGCGCTTGCGGGAAAATAACGTGCCGGAGAGTTTGCACCGAGTCTAATCCCAAGGATTGAGCCGCTTCAGATTGTCCGACCTCGATCGACTGAATGCCTGCTCGCACAATCTCTGCAATGTAGGCAGCACTATTGAAGCTCAGGGCAACGATCGCGGCGGCAAACCGATTAAACGTGAAGTTCAAGCCCACCGCTTGCAATAGCGCTGGAAAGCCAAAATAAATCATGAAAATCTGTACGAGAAGCGGCGTGCCTCGAAAGAAGTCGATGTAGGCTCTCGCTGCCCACCGGACGGGTGTTAGGGTAGATAAGCGAGCAATGCCAATCAGCGAACCGCCGATCAATCCAAAGAACACTGAGACGGCAGCAAGCTGTAGCGTAATCAGTGCGCCTTTCAGCAGGGTGGGCAGAGCGTTGAGAATCACACTGACCGAGCCGAGTGTCGGCGTCTGTTGAGCAGTTTGAGCGGTTCCAAACGCGGATTCTGGCAATTGAGGAGGCTGAGCGTTAAACCATTTCTGATAGATCTGGGCGTAAGTCCCATTTTGCAGAATGGTTTTGAGTCCTTCATTCACACGCTGCAAGTTCGGTGAGTTGAGCGGCAGCGGAATGCCATAAAACTCTTCAGTCAGCAGTTGACCTACAATTCTGATGCCTTGGAGATTGCCTGTTTTAATCGCATATAGGGTTACAGGCGAATCGTTGACAACAGCATCCACGTTGCCATTTTTTAGTTCCTGGAGGGCTAAGACAGCAGCATCAAACGTGCGAATTTTGGCCCCAGCAACTGCACTCGCAGTTTTTGCCCCGGTTGTGCCGATTTGCACCGCGATCGCTTTGCCTTTCAGATCATCGAGCTTGGTAATTCCGGTCGTTCCGTCGCGAACGGCGATCGCGAGTCCCGCTTTAAAGTAAGGTTGTGAAAACGCAACGGCTTGCGATCTCGCTTGGGTGATGGTCATCGCGGCGACGGCGGCGTCTGCGGTTCCGGCTTGCAAAGCGGGAATGATGCCATCAAACGGGATACTTTGAAACGTGACGCCAAACCCGCCCGCTTGCCCCACTGCTCGGATTAGATCCACATCAAAGCCTTGAAAATCGCCGTTGGGGGCTTTGAATTCAAACGGTGGAAAAACAGGCTCTACCGCAACCGTTAAAACAGGTTTATCCTGGGATTTGACTGCACTAGAGATCAGGAGAAAGCAGACCAAACCAAGCAGCAGCGATCGCAGAACTCTTTTTGCCCGAAACTGAACCATGAGTGAAATCTCTACTAGTGGGGAGGTAAAGCAGGAAGTATTTGCCTGAGGATGATCTATTCTCCCTGATCGCAACGTCTGACGTTCTATATCCTTAACGTGATTATGAATCCCTCACGCGCGATCGTATTTGAGCAAGTTGAGAAAAACTTTGGTTCCCTGAAAGTCCTGCGGGGGATTAGTGGCTATGTTGATCGCGGTGAAGTGTTGGCGGTGATTGGTTCTTCTGGGTGCGGTAAAAGTACGCTGCTGCGCTGTCTCAATCGACTAGAGACGATTGATCGCGGCGAAATTATCATCAACGATCTGAATCTTTCTCACGTCCACCTTAGCTCTAAACAACTGCGCCAGTTGCGATCGCAAGTCGGCATGGTGTTTCAGCAATTTAATCTGTTCCCTCATCTCACCGTGTTGAATAATCTGACGTTGGCTCCTCAGCAAGTGTTGGGTCAGTCGCGATCGCAAAGCCAGGAACGAGCGCGGTTTTATCTCAACCAAGTCGGTTTGGCGGACAAAGCCGAAGTGTATCCAGAGCAGCTTTCGGGCGGACAGAGACAGCGGGTTGCGATCGCGCGCAGTCTCTGCATGGAACCCAAGGTGATGCTGTTTGACGAACCCACGAGCGCCCTCGATCCGGAACTGGTTGGCGAAGTGCTGGAGGTGATGCAAAACTTAGCTGAAAACGGAATGACGATGGTGGTTGTCACTCACGAAATTCAGTTTGCTCGTGAAGTGGCGCATCGAGTCATGTTTCTCGATCAAGGCTGTGTTGCCGAAGCAGGCATCGCCCGTGAAGTCTTGCGAAATCCGCAGAGCGATCGCCTCCGCACTTTTTTGAGCCGGATGCGCCAAGGTGCAGCGATGGATGATTGAGGGCAGAAGACGTTTGCAAGAAGTTTAACAGGGCTTACGCACTAGGTCTCGTCACGACGCTGAACCTGAACTTAAAAACACGAACCCCATTCGTTACGACAGAAACGATGTTGGTCACGACAGAAACAATGTTAGTAACGACAGAAACGATGTTAGTAACGACAAAAACGATGTTGGTCACGACAGAAACGATATTTGTCATGACATGAACCCGATTCACTACGACAGAAACGTTATTTGTCACGACAGGAATCCGATTCGTCGCGACAGGAATGTTGTTGGTAATGACCTATAAAGGCAAAATCATCTGTAACGACTTGCTTTGCGTAAGTCCTGCCTAATTTGTCATGTCCCACTGATGCAATAAGAAGGCATATTCAAAAGCAACTTCTTTAAGGCGATCGTACCGCCCCGACGCACCTCCATGTCCGGCTCCCATATTTGTTTTGAGGAGCAAGACGGGGTTAGCTGTGTTTTTCTCTGAATCACGTTGCACAGATCGCAGTTTGGCTGTCCATTTTGCAGGCTCCCAGTAAGACACGCGGGGATCGTTTAACCCTGCCGTGACGAGCAGAGCAGGATAGGCTTGCGCCGTGACATTATCGTAGGGAGAGTACGCCTTCATGTAGTCGTAAAACTGCTTGTCGTTTGGGTTGCCCCATTCTTCCCACTCGGTCGCCGAGAGTGGTAGTGACGTATCTAAAATGGTTGTCACCACATCCACAAACGGCACTTGCGCGATCGCGGCTCGAAACAACTCCGGGCGTTGATTGATCACAGCCCCAACCAACAATCCACCTGCACTCCCGCCCGAAATCGCTAAATGTTCCGAATCCGTCCAGCCCTGCTGAATCAGCGTCTCAGCACAGGCAATAAAGTCACCAAACGTGTTCTGCTTGTGTAAAAATTTGCCGTCTTCGTACCACTTGCGTCCGAGTTCTGACCCGCCTCTCACATGCGCGATCGCTAACACCACCCCGCGATCAAGCAGCGATAGGCGCATTGCCGAAAATGAATCTGGGTAGCTGAAGCCATACGAACCGTAACCCGTCAGCAATGCGGGATTTTTTCCAGTCCGCTCAACGCCAACTTTGTAAACAAGGGATAGAGGAACGGCAGTGCCATCGGGTGCAGTGGCTTGGAGCCGTTCGCTGTGATAGTGAGCGCGATCGTATCCGCCTAGCACAGGCGTTTCTTTCTTTAACTCCCGCGATCGCGTATCGAGATCGTAGTCAAAAATTGAGAAGGGCGTGACCAGCGACGTGTAGCCAAACCGCAGCATGTGAGTGTTGAACTCTGGATTCACCGATTCTGACACCTCATAGGTTGCTTCTGGAAAAGAAACCGTGTGTTCTTCACCTGTGGAAAGCTTGCGAACGCGCACCTTGGGTAATCCAGCTTCGCGGTCATAAATCACCAAATGATCAACAAACGCACTCACGCCCATCAAAAACACATTCTCGTGATGCTCGATCACCGTTTGCCAGTTCTCGCGGCGAGGATTCGCAACAGGCGCTTTCATCAGTTTGAAGTTGAGCGCCTCTTCATTGGTAACGATGTAAAAAGCATCGGTGTGATGCTCAACCTCATATTCAATGCCCGTCGTCCGGGGGCGAATCACCTGAAACTCCCCCAGCGGCGTATTGGCATCTAAATAATGCACTTCAGAGGTGATCTTACTGCCCAAGTTCAGCAGCAAATAGGCCTCACTCCGAGTCTTGTCGATGCCTAGAAAATAAGCCTCATCGGGTTCATGAAAGACTAGCGGATCATCACTAACAGGCTGACCCAGCGAATGCCGAAACAGCTTGTACGGACGCTGAGCGGCGTCTATCTGCGTATAGAATACCGTTTGATTGTCGTTGCCCCAAGCAAACGAAACGTAGCTATCGGGAATGCTTTCTGGATATAGCTGACGAGTTGCTAAATCGAGAAAAAACAAGGTATAGCGTTCTGCGCCTGTGGTATCGATCGCATACGCCAAAATTTGATGATTTGGGCTGACTGCAAACACCCCTAGACTAAAATAGTCGGCTCCCTCAGCGAGTTGATTTTGGTCAAGCAATACTTCTTCAGGTGCATCGAGCGAACCTTGTTTGCGGCAGTGAATTGGGTAGGCTTTCCCAGTTTCGGTGCGCGTGTAGTAATAGAATTCGTCTCGACGATAAGGAACCGATAAGTCATCTTCCTGAATGCGCGATAGCATCTCGTGGTACAACGTCTCTTGCAGCGCCTGAGTGGGCTGCATCATTGCCTCTGTGTAAGCATTCTCAGCTTCGAGATAGGCAATCACTTCAGGAGTATCGCGATCGCGCAACCAGAAATAATCGTCTACCCGTTCATCGCCATGCAGGCTGTGAACGTGAGGCTGCCTTGGGGCAATGGGAGGTGTGAGCGTTGAGGCGGGATCTGAATAGGTCATGGAATACACGATTAAAGGGTAAACAAAAATCAATTAAACATCTTGATCTATGCTCTCTTGTTCGATATCGCCTAGCGCTATTTCAGAGTTTGCTTCGCGAGATTCAGACCATTGCATTTGAATCAACCTCAACTCATACTGCTGTTCTGCAATATCACGCTTTTCAATGTCGAGTTTGATCTGCCCAAGGTGTGAGAACTAAGAACAACCCCTTTAAACCGTAATCGATCGCCAGTCCGATCGCCCCAATGAGCAAAATGCAAAACAATACTTTCTCAGTTTGCAAAAATCGTTGGGCTTGAATAATTCTGAACCCCAAACCACTTTGAGCCGCAACCAATTCGGCAATTACAAGATAGTTCCACGCACCAGAAATGTTAACGCGCAGCGTATCTAACACACTAGGAAACGTTGCTGGAACAATAACTTTGAACAAAACATCTCGTCGAGTTGCACCCAGCGTGTACGCCACGTTGATCATATCGCTGGGAATAAATTTAACCGCATCGGCAACCATAATCGCGTTGTACAACACAATTCCAAGCGTAATGATTAAGATCTTGGATTCTTCACCCAACCCAACCCAAATTATAATCAAGGGCACAAACGCTGTAATGGGCATGTATCGCACGGTTCCCACAAGCGGCGCAAACAGACTATTCATACTGTAAAACGTGCCCATTGCAATGCCCATAGGTACACCTACGATCGCAGCGGCTAAAAAGCCAGCTAGTACCCGGCTACAACTGACGATCACATCTGCCATCAGATTGTTGTTCACGAACATGTCAATTCCAGACTGCACCACCGTTGTTGGTGTAGGCAAGAACATGGGCGGCACGAGCTTGGTATAGCTGACGATCGCCCATAGCAAAAGCGGAACAGCAAGCGAAATCGTGAAAATTAAGGCGGCTAACCGACGCGAGAAACCCTGGCGAATGCTCCAAAAAACAGAAGGCTTTAAATAACAATATTGACGATCAGGAGCATTCGCTGAACTGAGACTCACATCAGGCATTGGGTCATCCTCCAAGAAATTGGGCAATTTTAATTTGTTCTACACACTCAAATCTGTTCTACACACTCAAATCTGTTCTACACGCTACAATTCCCCGCTTCATTTCTACCTACCGTGTACACACAAGTCGAGCGATGAGTCATGGCCGAGATCCTTCGCCCCCTAAATCCCCCAACATTGGGCAGGGTTGATTCATTTTGAGAGGAGAAATAATAAGCTGAAAGGTAGTGACTGAGCCTATTGGATGTTGACGTTACAAGAAGCCTTTGCCCAAGTGCCTGATTCGCGCGGTAGTCGCGGTAAACGC
>JAHHHP010000088.1 GCA_019359275.1 Myxacorys chilensis ATA2-1-KO14
CACCCCAACCCTCTCCCGCAGGAGAGGGAGCAAGACTCTGGTTCTCCTTCTCCTGCGGGAGAAGGGGTTAGGGGATGAGGGCAACCCGGAGCTATGCAAGTGTTGGAGTTATTCAATCCACGATCCTAAGCAACCTGACCAGGTTTGAGAACAACCTTAATGCAGTTATCTTGCTTGTGCTTGAAGATTTCATAGGCGTGCGGCGCTTGCTCTAGCGGCAGACGATGCGTGACCAAGAACGTGGGATCAATCTCGCCATTCTGAATCCGCTCCGTCAACGGGCGCAAGTACCGATGAATGTGAGTTTGTCCCGTTTTCATGGTCAAGCCTTTGTTCATAAAGGCACCCATCGGAATCTTGTCAACAAAGCCCGTGTAAACACCCGGAACGGATACCGTGCCACCCTTACGGCAAGCTACGATCGCTTGGCGCAATACGTTTGGTCGATCGGTTTCCATTCGAGCGGCTTGCTTCACTTTGTCGTAGAACCCTTCCAAACCGAACCCGTGAGCTTCCATGCCCACCGCATCCATTACCGAGTCGGGTCCTATCCCGCCCGTCATTTCTTTAAGCGCTTCGCCAACCTCGACTTCTGTGATATCCAAAACTTCGGCTCCGCCGTCTTTTGCCATTTGAAGCCGTTCAGGAACCAAATCGATCGCAATGACACGTTCAGCACCCAACATGTAAGCGCTTCTAATCGCAAATTGTCCAACCGGGCCGCAACCCCAAATCGCTACCGTATCTCCGGGCTGAATATCGCAGTTCTCGGCGGCCATGTATCCCGTAGGAAAAACATCGGTCAGAAACAAAACTTGTTCGTCGGTGAGTCCATCAGGAATTTTGAATAAACCGACATCAGCAAAGGGAACGCGGGCATACTCCGCTTGACCCCCCGCATAGCCTCCGGTGAGATGCGAGTAACCAAACAGACCTGATGGAGAATAACCCATTTCGGCTTCTGCCATCCAAGCGTTTGGGTTCGAGTTATCGCACAGCGACCATAACGTTCTTTGGCAGAAGAAACACGATCCGCAAGCGATCGTAAACGGAACGACCACGCGATCGCCCTTTTTCACATTCTTAACCCCGCTCCCCAACTCAACAACCTCGCCCATAAACTCGTGACCGAGGATGTCACCTTTTTGCATGGTGGGGTTAAAGCCATCATATAGGTGTAAATCAGACCCACAAATTGCCGTTGATGTAATTTTAACGATCGCATCCCGTGGATTAATAATTTTGGGATCGGGAACCGTTTCGACTTTCACATCTTTAGCGCCGTGCCAACAAACTGCTTTCATAGCTATTTCTCACTTGATAGTATTTTCTTGGTCATTGTTTACATCTCAATGCCTATTGACCCTGCGGTTGACCTTCAGTGGTGGCAATCTCGCCCGTTTCCATCAGCATTTTGAAGCGGCGTAAATCATCTCCAAGTTGCTGTTCGGGTGCTTCGCCAAACAGCTTAGCGATCGCATCTCCAATGGCACCAGCAGGCGGGTCGTATGCCATCACAACTTTTACTTGTGTGCCTCGATTAGCATTAGACGCAGCGCTGTTGGAACCGTGAGAAGCTGACTTGAAGTGAATCGACCCAGAATGATTAACGTCAGCACCGTCGATCGACTTCCAAGCAATCAATTCGTTTTCTTGGTCTTCAGTGATGTCTGCATCCCATTCAACGCTGCTACCTAAAGGTCCACTCGCAATCCAATGCGACCGTTTAGCGTCTTTCACCTCCACCGCTTTGAGATGCTTCATAAAGCGGGGTAAATTCTCAAAATCATGCCAGAAGCGGTAAAGCTCTTCGGGCGATTTGTTAATCGTGACTGTTTTCTCGACCTTGATGTTTTGGCTCATAACAACTGCGTCTGGATGTGGCTCTAGTTTGACGAACGGTTCATTGTCTATACTTCTTTATGATTGCTCCACGCTCATTGATCATCGCTTACTGCGATTCTGTATGTGTTGCGCTTGGCGCTAATTACCGGTTGGCAGTTAGTGTGGAGTACAGCTTTTTAATTCCTCTGATCCTAGGAAGATGGCAGTGCGATCGCGTCTTTCTAATGAAGGATTGCGGCTAAATCTCAAGATTGTCTTCTACCGTTAGTCGCCAACCGCTGCTGCCAGAATTGTTTGCACGGCTGGAAGTCCTCACAGTCCAACCTCGGTGAGTTTGCCATCTTAAGCATTCGTGTAGTAGGCGGAGATCGAAAACGGATGGATGGTGCGAATGAATACGTCGCTGCTTGATAGAAGCGATTTTAGAACAGCTTGCTCATGCTCAGTTCTATCCATACTTCACGCTAATGTCTGTTCTGACTTCAGAATGATTGTTAATTTGTTCCATGCTCGTATCCAGATAGATCGTTTTCTGTGAGCAAGCTTCGCAAGATTGCTAACCGGGAAATCCTGAACTCCTTCAATAGATAGACGCTTTACTCACCTTCGCGCTTCCCTATTAAGTAGGTGAGCCGTCTCGAAGCTCTATCAATTTCCTCCGAGCAGCAAGCAACAAATTTATAAAGAGCCAACGCATGACCATGAAAAGCACGATCGCATTTGACATGATCGGAACTTGTTTTAGCCTCGACAAGCCGCGACAGCAATTAATTCAACTCGGTGCTGCTCCCAATGCGATGCAGCTTTGGTTCGCGCAAACCCTGCGAGATGCGATCGCGCTCTCCCATGCAGGAGGCTATCAACCATTGAAAACAATTTTGGAGGCAGAACTGCCGCGATCGCTAGCGGCTATAGGAATTGAAACCACAGAAGAACAGCGATCGCAGGTGATCAACGCCTTCTCGCAACTAGAACCACAACCCGGCTTACAAGTCGCGCTTGATCGTTTAAAGACAGCCGACTGGAGACTGATTGCTCTGAGCAACGGCAGTGAGGAATCGACTCGGAAGCTGCTTGAGCAAGCGAACGTTCTCTCTTATTTCGATCGCATTCTCTCATGTGATACCGTTCAAAAAACAAAGCCCCATCCAGATGTTTATAACTTGGTGAAAGATTGTGCAGGGGAAGTCTGGATGGTTGCTGCCCACGCGTGGGACATTATGGGAGCAGAGTTGGCTGGATTACACACGGCTTTCATTACTAAAGAAGAGAAGACATATCTTGCAACTTATCCACATCCAGAAATTACCGCGATCGACCTTGTAGATGCAGCGAACCAAATTGTGAAAACAATACTGTGAAGGCTGTAAAGATAACCCAACACTTGATTCTGGACGAGTTCCTGTTGCTTTTAAGAGTTTAGTTTTTGCGAGCTGATTAGACGGAAAGAAACTCTCTTTAAGCTGTACTACATTTTTTTGGCTTGACAGAAACAACCAAGCTCCTTTATAGTACTGACGTACTAGTAAGCTGACTGATAGGTGATAGAAGCCCTACACATCCTTGAGGAGAACGCTATGAATTTTGGGACTCGACAGACAAGCGTAAGAAAAGATATGAATAGTACCCCCGCTCCCCGCACGCTCGCGCTCGACGCTGGAAATTACGATCTCAAATTTTGGGATGGTGCTGGACATCCGAGAGCAATTCGGTCTGTCAGATTCCAGTTGCCTCAGGGACGCGACCCCGTTCGCTACTCAGATAGCTCTCCCCTCATTGAGTTGCCCAATGGCTTACGTTACCATTTTGGCACACAAGCTTACAAGTACCGCAGGCAACAGCAAACCGTTGTTGAAAACAAAGTTGAATTGGCAAGGCTGCATTTATATGCCTGTTTAGAACCCCTGCGTAACGAAGAAATTTGTCATTACCCGCTTCAGCTCTATGTCTCAACGCCCGATTCGATTAGAAGCGCAAATGCACTGCGATCGCAGTTGCTCGGTATTCACGAATTCAAACGCAACGGCATTCCCTACCGTGTCACGGTAGATCGAGTAGAAGTAGAACGAGAAGGAATCGGTTCTTATCGCTATGCTCAACAGTTAGGGATTATCCCCGACACTGGTTACACCATCGTTATCGACATTGGCGGCGGTACATGGCTCTCTCGGCTAATTGATGCTGAAGGCGATGTGATTGATGAAAACGTAATGGATCGAGGCGGGTCTTACGAACTGGCAACGTCCATTAGTTTTGATCGCCGGTTGGCAGATATGTTGGGCACAACGGCTGACCCTGCGATCGTCATGGATGGCTTCAAGTCAGGACATACTTACGCCGATACTGGGCTATCTTGGTCGCTCTGGCTAGAAGAATATCTAGACCCTTGGTTTAAGGGCATCTTTCAAACTGTGAAAGCTCAGTATACGCCTTACATGGCGCGAGTGACTCGATTCTTAGTCACAGGAGGCAGTTCTCATCTCATTTCCGAACGTCTTGCGGGTCGCAAGCTGTTTGCTGTCATGCCCGATCCACAGTTTGCAAACGTGCGAGGATTGTTTCCGATCGCGGAGGGACTGCAACTATGTATGACAACAAAGTAAGACTCAGCAAAGATGTAATCGAGAAGGCAGAACTAATTGCCGCCGAATGGGGATTGAAGAACGCGCGAGCCGCGATCGAAGCCGTCTTTCGCAAATATGCGGATGATTATTTGTATGGGCGAATGAATGGTAGCGTTAACTCACCCCAACCCCAACGAATGGTTCATTCGTTGCGTGAACCAAAAGATCGCGATAGCCAATCTGTTCCGTGTGAAGCGCTCGATGAGCTAGACGATCTGTTAGGAATGTGAATGGCACTGGGATGGAGCTGGGGCAGAGATAGCTGTCTATATCTTCACAGTGAGTGAGACTGCTTGAGTGAGATTTCTGAGCGGCATCACTGGCATGACTCCGTTTGGATCACCCTCCAGGCGGGATTAATGGATCAGTGATCCTACCCCACATCTTCCCAATGCTGAAAAACCTAAAGCGCACCATTTGGCAGTGGCGCGGTGTTCTGATCGCGGCTCCTAGTGTGGCTGGTTTGGTTGTTCTTGTTCGTTTCACAGGCTTCCTACAACCGTTTGAATGGACATCTCTCGATCAGTATGTCCGGCTTCGTCCTGCGCAGCCAGCCGATCCTCGCATTGCGATCGTCAGCATCACTGAAGCAGATATTCAGACCTACGGTTTTCCCTTGCCGGACAAGACGTTGGCAGAGCTTCTGATTAAAATTAAACAACAGCAGCCAAGAGCAATCGGTCTAGATCTCTATCGAGACTTGCCCGTTGGTGCAGGCTACTCTACATTAGCGGCTGTCTTCAAATCAACGCCGAATCTTGTTGGCACGCAAAAAGTAGTCGGCAGTCGCGGAATTGGAACCGTTGCACCTCCTCCAGTGCTAGACGAGTTGGGTCAAGTTGCCGCGAACGATTTCGTGCTTGATAGTGATGGAACGCTGCGACGGGGCCTGCTGTCGATCGCTGGCTCATGTAAGCTGACTTGCGATGGAGTTCAGGAACATCTCAGTTTAGCTCTAGCGCTCTCGCTACTTTACCTACAAGCGGAAGGAATTCAGCCAGAATCGACAGCAGAGGGACACATCAAGCTGGGGCAAACAGAATTTGTTCCCTTTGAAGCCAATGATGGGAGCTACGTGCGGGCAGAAGCATCAGGCTATCAGATCCTAATGAACTATCAAGGCCGCGATCGCTTTGAGGTCATTTCAATGAGCCAAGTTTTGCAGGGCAAGGTTGCCCCAAATCTCTTTCGAGACAAAGCGGTTTTGATTGGTTCCACGGCTGAGAGTTTGAATGACTTTTTTGAGACGCCTTATAGCGTCCGCTGGCAGCAACGGCGGCATCCAACTCCGGGCGTTGAGCTTCATGCTGAGTTAATGAGTCAGGTGTTGAGTTCGGTGCTGCAACAGCGTCCGCCGATTCGCACGTGGTCGGAGATGCAAGAGTGTCTGTGGATTATTGCTTGGGCATTTGCGGGTGCGTTAATTGTGTGGCAACAACGATTTGCGCTGCACAGCGTACAGGAAAAGCAAATCTCTCCAACCGGTAATTACTTCGCGTCACGCCTGCTGACCCCGCAGATTCAGTCGCTGAAAATTTTTCTCAGTTTGCTGATGGCGGGTGGCGGATTGGTGGTGCTGACCTACCTTGCATTTTTGCAAAGCGTCTGGATTCCTGTTGTTCCACCGTTTTTAGCGTTGACTGGCTCTGCGATCGCCGTGACCGCTTACTTAGCGCAAAGTGCAGCAGAACTGAGAAAAACGCTGGGACGCTATTTAACCAATGAGGTGGTTGCTAATTTGCTTGAGACACCGGAAGGCTTAAAGCTGATTGGCGAAAAACGAGAGATTACGATCCTAATGTGTGATATTCGAGGCTTTACTAGCATTTCAGAACAGCTTCCGCCAGAGCAAGTTGTGCAATTGTTGAATATGTACCTCGACATCATTACAAAAGTAATCCAACAGTATGACGGTACGATTAATGACATTACTGGCGATGGTATTGTCGTGTTCTTTGGTGCGCCTCTTACAAAAGCAGACGATCCGCAGCGGGCCGTGGCGTGTGCGATCGCAATGCAACGGGCGATGGAAACCGTCAATAATCAAGCGCAGCAGCTTCACCTACCAACCCTAGAAATTGGAATCGGCATCAATACTGGAGAAGCGGTGATTGGTAACATTGGGTCTGAGGAGTTGGCAAAATATACGGCAATTGGCAGCCACGTCAACTTAGCCGCTCGAATTGAATCTTTCACGGTGGGTGGACAAGTGTTCATTTCACAAACGACCTATGATGCAGTGCAGCCCGTTGTGCAGATTGAGGGGCAGACGGAAGCCTTTTTGAAAGGAGTCGGTCAAGCAGTTCCTCTGTACGACGTGAGCGGCATTGGTGAACCTTACAATGTGTTTTTGCCAAAAGAGCAAGATTCATTTGTGACGCTAAAGGCTGCGATCGCCCTGAAGTACACAATCTTAGAAGGAAAACATCTTGCAGGTGAATGGCTACCTGGAACGCTCATGCAGCTTTCGAGAAAAGGGGCTGAGATTAATGGAATAAAGATTCCGCCCTCGTTAAGTAATCTCAAATTACAACTATTTTCTGAATCAGAAATAGTAGACGATATTTACGCCAAAGTTATTCATAAAGAGACAGAAGACAAAGCAAGTTTTTACATTCGCTTTACAACGCTACCGAGGCAGGCAGAGGATCTGTTTCAAACACTATGTAGCGATCGCTAAGTTAGATATATTGAGTTGGATGGTAAAATCACCAACATATTCACTGGTTTTCATTTGAAGAAAGTACAGACAAAATCGCTGGCTGCATCTTGGCTAAAGGAAACGAGTACACCCTTCTTCTGAATGCGGAGGCGATGCCGACAATCGTAAACTTCAACCGGACGCACAAAGCCATCCACGCGCAGCGAGGCTCGATATTCCCAGTAGTTTTTAGCGCTGCGTTTGATGCTCAAAACACAGATTTGGTGCTGATGATAATCTCGGCACAATGCTGCCTCCGCCGGAAGCAGCCCGATCAGCGACAAAAGCAAAGCCAGAAGTAATGCCCTCAAAGCATTCCAGGTTAGGTCAAATTTGAGGGTCACCGATTAAGATTTTACCACAGAAACAACGGATGGCAGCGAGGCTGGAGTGGCAGCCGCCAACGTCTTTTTGGTAAACGCAAGCTTGCCCTCGACCAGATCAATCACGATCGTATCGCCTTCGGTAAACGTATTTTCTAGCAGTTTCGTTGCGATCGGGTTTTGCAACTCTCGCTGAATTGCCCGTTTGAGCGGACGGGCTCCGTAGGTCGGATCGTAGCCCAAATCTGCCACATGATTTCGAGCCGCCGTTGACAGCTCCAACATGATTTTCTGGTCGGCGAGCAGCGCTTGAATGCGAACCAATTGCAGTCCAACAATTTCTCCCAGTTCGGCACGGTTCAAGGCGTGGAACAAAATCGTATCGTCAATCCGATTGAGAAACTCTGGTCGGAAATGTTTCCGCAAGGCATTCATCACTCGCTTCTCCATTTCGGCATACTGCGAGTCATCGCCAGAGACATCAAGAATGTGTTCGCTACCGATGTTACTCGTCATGACGATCACGGTGTTGGTAAAGTCAACGGTGCGACCTTGGGAATCGGTAATACGTCCGTCATCCAAAACTTGCAGCAGAATGTTGAACACATCCGGATTCGCTTTTTCAACTTCATCCAACAGCACAACGGAATAGGGCTTGCGACGAATCGCCTCAGAAAGCTGTCCGCCCTCGTCATAGCCGACATAGCCCGGAGGCGCACCAATCAGCCGCGACACCGAATGCTTCTCCATATACTCAGACATATCGAGTCGCACCATTGCCTCTTCTGAATCGAACAGAAATTGCGCTAGTGCCTTCGCAAGCTCGGTTTTTCCAACACCAGTAGGCCCTAAAAATAAGAATGATCCAATCGGACGACCGGGATCCTTCATGCCCGATCTCGCGCGGCGAATCGCAGCAGCCACCGCTTCTACCGCATCTTGCTGACCGATGACCCGCTCGTGCAGGTGGTTTTCTAGGTTGAGTAGCTTTTGCCGTTCCCCCTCTAGCAAGCGGTTCACGGGAATGCCCGTCCATTTCGCCACGATCTCGGCGATGTCGGATTCTGTCACTTGCTCGCGAAGGAGCGATGTGCCATCGGACTGCATCTCTAGCAGCTCGGCTTCTTGCTCCTCGCGATCGCGCTGCACCGCTTCTAGTCGACCGTATTTTAACTGCGCCGCTGTGTTGAGATCATAGGCGCGTTCTGCCTGCTCGATTTGCAGTCGCAACTGCTCTTCTTCTTCTTTCAGCGATTTGATTTTTTCTAAAATCTGTTTCTCGTATTGCCACTGAGAATCGAATTCGTCTTGCCTTGGTTGCAGTTCCGCAATCTCTTGCTCAATGCGCTCTAACCGATCTTTCGACGATCGCATCATCCCCGTCACGCTCGTTTTGCTTTCTCCTTCAATCGAGAGTTTCTCCATCTCAAGCTGTCTCAGGCGACGCTCGATCTGCTCTAGCTCCGTCGGCTTAGAGGTGATCTCCATTTTGAGTTTTGCCGCCGCTTCGTCAACGAGATCGATCGCTTTATCAGGTAGAAAGCGATCGCTAATATACCGACTCGATAAGGTCGCTGCCGCTACTAAAGCAGAATCGGTGATATTGACGCCATGATGCACTTCGTAGCGCTCCTTTAACCCGCGCAAAATCGAGATCGTATCGTCTACTGACGGCTGATCGATCACGACCTGTTGGAATCGTCGCTCTAACGCCGCGTCCTTTTCGATGTACTTGCGATACTCATCGATCGTTGTTGCCCCAATGCAGCGCAGTTCGCCTCGTGCCAGCATTGGCTTCAGCAAATTTCCCGCATCCATGTTGCCCTGCGTTGCGCCTGCACCAACGACTGTATGCAGTTCGTCGATAAACAGCACGACTTGCCCATCGGAGTTGATCACTTCTTTGAGGACGGCTCGCAGGCGGTCTTCAAACTCGCCGCGATATTTTGCGCCCGCGATCAGCGACCCCATATCCAGCGAAATCAGCGTTCGACCTTTGAGCGATTCGGGCACATCGTTGTTGATGATGCGTTGGGCCAGCCCTTCTGCGATCGCGGTTTTACCGACGCCGGGTTCACCAATCAGCACCGGATTATTTTTTGTACGGCGAGAAAGCACCTGAATCACGCGACGAATTTCTTCATCCCGACCAATCACCGGATCGATTTTGCCTGCCCTGGCTTGCTCGGTTAAGTCCCGCCCAAATTTTTCGAGGGCGGAATATTTGGATTCTGGACTTTGATCCGTCACTTTCTGACTGCCGCGCACCTCGCGAATCGCTGTATCAAGTTTGGCGCTATCGACGTTAAACGTGCGTAAAATTCGCATTCCCAAACGCGGATCGTTAGAGAAGCCGACGACGAAATGCTCGATCGAGATAAAATCATCCTGCATGCTTGCCCGAGCCGCTTCCGCGCGATCAAGCATCGTGTCGAGGTAGCGACCGAGATAGAGCTGGTCACTTGTACCCACTTTGGGCTGACGACGGGTATATTCATCGACCTGCTGCCACAGCCGCGTCACATCAATCCCCGCTTTCGCGAAGATTTTGCCAGCAAAGCTATCTTGCTGCTCTAGCAAACTAATCGTGAGATGCTCAACTTCCAAGTTTTGGTGCTTATAGCGACGAACGACATCTTGTGCCTGTACGATCGCTTCCCATGCTTTGTCGGTGAATTTGCTTGGGTCTGTGGGTTGCATGTGGTCGAATGAAGGATTACAAGTTCAGGGTCTCGGACTCTCATTGTAGCGACTCATGGGTAAGAGTTAGTAGTCTGGGGTACGAGAGGCGATGGGAAATCGCTAGAACGAATAAAGCACTCGCACCACCCATTCCCAAATGGTTGGACTCTTCTGATTGTTAGGGTTGGTGACGAGAATCAACGAAGGACTGAAGTTAATATGCTCACTCAGCGCCAAGCCAAAAAAGGTTTCTATATTCGTTTGAGTCGCGTTTCCAAGTTTACTCGTTACAAACGGTTGGCCCACAGCAATTCCTGCTTTTGAGCCGGGGACGAGAAAGTTTTGAATCGAAAGCCCGAGCACCCAAGTTTTTGGATTGAGATCGAGGTCTTCTCCGACGAATGAGTTGAAGCCTTGATAGCGACCGATCCCCAGCCGTCCAAAGATTCCAAACACGCCATATCGACGCTGAATTGCCCATTCAGCATTGATTCCAGCAGCATCGACCTGGGTGCCGTTAATATCGCCGTGAGTGTACTGCAAGCGGACGCTAATCGGCTGATTAGGAACGGCATATTCCGCTTCTAGGGTGGCTTGATAGCGATCCTTAAACAATCCGGATGACGGATTCGAGGCATCGGCCCCGGCATACAGTGCCCGCAGTGTAAGGTTGTTCCGCACGTTCCAAGCAACGGCAGCTCCCGCTCCCCCAAAGCGATCGAGTTCGTTTTGCACGATGAGGGGGTTGTTGGCAAAAAAGCTAGAGGCAAAATTTTGACCCGATTGATTAGCAAAACTATTGCGATCGACAAAATCACTCGGCGGAATGTTAGACCCTACAGCAACTTCTAAGTTTTCCGCTGGACGAAAGGCATAGTAAAGCTTACGCAGCTTGATATTCGACGTTGCCCCGGCTGACTCAAGCCCGCCGCCATCGGCGAGAATGCCTGTTGTGCCTAGCAGGTTTTGACGGCGATTATGGGCGTTGGCAATGGTATCTTGACCGTTTCCGGCTTCAAGCTGGGTGACGAGTCGGTCTGTGCCCTGGAAACTCGTGAGGAAATCTAGCCGCGTTCGGTTCACAACCGTTAGATTGCCGTCTGTACCGTCGGTGAGCGCGAGATCAATGCGGCCATTGAATTTAGTTGTCGTCGAGAACTGCTGTTGCTCTAGAGCCGTGTTGCGAGCAGTAATGTTATCGAGGCGCGATCGCAGATCCTCCAAGTCCCTGCCGTAGGAATTGATCAACCGTCGAATTGTTGAAACGTCTTGCTGCACCGTTCCGCCCAGATCGCCTGAGGATAATTGCTCTTCCACTCGAATCACTACGGCTCTAAGCGCCGACGCAAATTCGTAGCGGGTCATAGGCCGATTGCCGCGAAAGGTTCCGTCGGGGTAGCCGCTCAAGACGCCATAACGCTCGACTAAGGCTTGCACTGCCTGAAATGCCCAATCACCCGGACGAACATCAGAAAGTTCTGAGACGGATCTGACTTCCGTCATCGGTTCATCTGTTTGATCAGCAGAGGGTTGATCAGCAGGGAGTTGATTAAGTTGATCTTGATTAATAGGAGCTAGATCCTGCGCCCAGACAGGAAGCATAGAGGTCAGAGTGCTGAGTCCTGCTAAGCTTCCTGCAATCCAATCAGTCTTCTTCACCATCGCCTCCTTACCTCCACCTTGAGGAGTATAAGCGCTCAGTTGGAGAAGAAACCAGGAAAAGGGTTAGGAACGAGAATTTTCTCTTGCTTACGACTTACGCTTTGGCGACGGACTCGATCACAGGTGTAACAGATAGATCCAGCAAGGCTTCGCAAGGAGCAGCTTCTGGTCGCACTTCATCTGCTACATCTGCTATTAAATCCGCTGCCACCGAGAAACCTTTTCGTCAGTCCTGTTGATTTTAGGAAGCGCTCGTTGCGGCGGCTGGCTGCGGCACTGACTCTTGAGATTTGGACTGAATCAGTTCGACCTTATAGCCATCCGGGTCTTCCACAAAGGCAATCACAGTTGAGCCATGTTTCATCGGCCCTGGTTGGCGAGTGACATTTCCGCCCTGAGCCTCAATTTCCTTACACGTTGCGTAAATGTCGTCCACCCCGATCGCAATGTGACCGTAAGCATCACCTAGCTCATAGCTCTCTTTGCCCCAGTTATGCGTCAGTTCGATCACAGTATTATCTGACTCTTCGCCATAGCCGATGAATGCCAACGTAAATTCTCCGCCCGGATAATCTTTCTGGCGTAAGAGCTTCATGCCCAGTAGTTCGCAATAGAACCGAAGCGATCGCTCTAAATTTCCAACCCGCAGCATGGTATGCAGTAACCGCATAGTCGTTCTCCTTGAGTGCTGAAATTTATTGTAGAAGAGCAAGATAAAGTGTGGAGCAAGCTAGAGGCGGAAATCTGGGTACGGAAAGTCTTTATACAGATGCAGGGGCAGGGTGAATAGTACTATCTAGAGAGTTCGTGAAGGTCGTATGCTAACAGACGGGTCAAAGCAACGGGTCAACAGGATCGCATAACGATAAAAGCAATCATTCACCCTTGTCCCCCTCTACTCCATACTCCTACTCTCTTGTGAGGTTTACTTCCCTATGATTGACATCCTCGATACTGCCATTGAGTCGATTCGCGCCCGTGAGATTCTGGACTCGCGCGGTCGTCCGACGATCGAAGCTGAGGTTTATTTAGTGGGTGGCGCGGTCGGCGTTGCTCAAGTGCCCAGCGGCGCTTCGACGGGAAGCTTTGAAGCGCACGAATTGCGCGATGACGATAAGAGTCGCTATGGCGGTAAAGGCGTTCTCAAAGCGGTGAAGAATGTGCAAGATATTCTTGCGCCCAAACTGATCGGCTTGGATGCTGTGAATCAGGAACTCGTCGATCGCACGATGATCGAAATTGATGGATCTCCCAACAAATCGAATTTGGGTGCAAACGCAATTTTGGCGGTTTCGTTAGCGACAGCTAAAGCGGGAGCCGACGCGCTCGGTTTGCCGCTTTATCGCTTTCTAGGCGGCCCACTCTCGAACGTGTTGCCTGTTCCCCTAATGAATGTGATTAACGGCGGCGCTCACGCGGATAACAACGTCGATTTTCAAGAATTTATGATTGTTCCAGTCGGAGCGCCTTCGTTTCGAGAAGCGTTACGCTGGGGAGCCGAAGTGTTTGCTTCGCTCAGTGGTGTTTTGCACGACAAAGGCTTACTAACAGGTGTTGGAGATGAAGGCGGATTTGCGCCCAATTTAGAATCGAATCAAGCGGCCTTAGATCTGCTAATCATGGCGATCGAGAAAGCCGGATACAAGCCTGGTGAACAGGTTTCATTAGCGCTCGATGTTGCTGCCAGCGAATTTTACAAAGACGGGCAGTACACCTACGATGGAACTGCTCATTCCCAAGCGGACATGGTGGAGTATTTGGCAAAACTGGCAAGTCAGTATCCAATCATCTCTATCGAAGACGGACTGCATGAGGATGATTGGCAAACCTGGCAAGCGCTGACTCAAAAGATTGGCGATCGCTGTCAACTCGTTGGCGATGATCTGTTTGTGACCAACATTACCCGTCTGCAGAAAGGAATCGATAGTCAAGCCGGAAATGCAATTCTGATCAAGCTTAACCAGATTGGTACGCTAACTGAAACGCTGCAAGCAATCGATTTAGGATTGCGAAATGGGTATCGCTCGATCATTAGCCATCGTTCAGGTGAAACAGAAGACACAACGATCGCAGATCTTGCGGTTGCAACGCGAGCAGGACAAATTAAAACAGGGTCATTGTGTCGCAGTGAGCGAGTTGCAAAATACAATCGGCTCCTGAGAATCGAGGATGAGTTAGGCGATCGTGCGATCTATGCCGGAACGATGAAGTAGCTTCAAAGAGAAGTATCGCAGTCAAGGCATCCTTTACTGACAATCAAATAAGCAGTCATAGGCGCTCCTGTAGGAGCGCCTATTTTCGTATTCATATAGTTTCGTATTGCTGTGGTGATACCAGTTTCATTCATCAATATGACAGATTCTCGTAGAAGCAAGGCATTGCCATGCCCTAATAGAAACATTTATCTGTAACTATTATTTTTTGAATTGGTGTGGGATTTGAAAAGTTTGATTATAAATTGATTATGAGTTGGTTATGAATTAATTAAATACAGGTTAAACTACAGAGCAGTATCTTCAGGCGATTTGTCCAGCGATCGCGAACTTGCGCTATCAAAAATCAGGAGAATTCTAGCCATTTCAGCACATCCCAAGGTCGACGATTTTTTGTGCGTCGCTTACCAACCGCAAATGTTTCTTCGGCTCAAAGGTTACTCGCAAATTGGAGGAATTTCGATGAAAACAATCTTGGGAAAGTTAAATATACAAGCCAACAATCAAGTCACCAGAATATTTTATTTGTTGTTAGTAACCGACATCAGTTTTTTTATTCTTCATTTTATTGATCTGCACCTAGGTCTAGGAACCCAAGGTAGGTTTTCTATCGAAACAGACAGAGGGTATGCAGAAATATTTCAGTACCTAAAAGAATACTGGAGTGCATTGTTACTAGGATTCATAGCCCTAAGAACGCGATCGTATAGCTATCTCAGTTGGTGCCTCCTATTCTTTTATCTGTTGCTCGATGATTCGGCTAGCATTCATGAACGGGGAGGCGCTCTATTAGCTCAACGACTTGAAGTTCCTAGCATTCTGGGTATTGCCACAAGCGATTTTGGTGAAATTGCTGTTTCTTTTAGCGCTGCTCTTCTAATTTTGGTTTCTATTGCGATTGCCTATCGCTTTGGCGATCGCAGCTTTAGAAAATTTTCTAAAAATCTGACCGTAATGCTGTTTGCTTTAGCGATGTTTGGAGTTGTTATAGATCTGATTCACAACTCGGTTCCCATTCCCGCGCTTAACCCGGTGCTTGGCTTCTTAGAAGATGGCGGTGAAATGCTGGTCATGAGCGGGATGGCATGTTCAGTGCTTGCCATGTCTGAGCAGTTATTATCGAGTCCTAATTCTACAGAAGATGCAAGTTCGCCGCTGGCATCACAGACTGCTCAATAAAAGTATTTGATTTTGGAAGTAGAAGTGATTTGATGGCGTTGTTGCGCTCAACACGGTCGGGCCAATGCTAGTCTGCTTTGATCAGTTGCACCTTAAATACATCACTAAACGCGATCGCAAGCTCTTCCTTCACCCGTTCTATCTTGGCTCCCGGCACAAACTGCTCTAGACTTCCAACGGGCTTGTCTTCAATGCCACACGGCACGATCTGATGAAACCCGCTCAAATTTGGATTTACATTCAGTGCAAAGCCGTGCATTGTGATCCAACGGCTGACTTTAATGCCGATCGCCGCTAGTTTACGCCCGTTTACCCAAACCCCTGTTAATCCCGGAATTCGTGTGCCTTCAAGTCCATATCCTGCCAGCACTTGGATCACGACTTCTTCTAATTGCCGCAAATACCAATGCAAATCTTTCTGGTAATACTGCAAGTTTAAAATCGGATAGCCCACGAGTTGTCCAGGGCAATGATAGGTCACTTCGCCACCCCGCTCGACTCGATGCAACTCGTAGCCCGATTGAGCTGGGTCGAACTTGAGAAAACTAGGGTCTGCGCCTTGTCCGAGAGTATAAACGGCAGGATGCTCTAGCAGAATTAAAACATCGTTTAACGTCGGGTCTTGCTTGCGATCGCGCACCAGCATCTGTTGCCAATCCCACGCTTGCTGATAGGGCACTAATCCTCGATTGTAGAGACAGCAAGCGCGAGGCTGGAGAGATGACACGGTTGGCAGCAATTTACTAATAATGACCCAACACTATACAGTGATTCAAATTGATTGAAAGATCAAGTAGGAGCCTACCTAAGTTGTGAAGTTTCACACATCAAGAATTGTCAATAGATGCAAAAGATTCTAAACGAGGCTGTTCGCCAGAATACGAAGTGTTAGTGTTAAAGAACACCCAACGTTTCAGGGGAATGCAGCTTATGAAGCTTGTTATCCAGGGAAAGAACATCGAGATTACTGATGCGATTCGTGATTACGTCCGCCAGAAAATTGAGAAAGCGGTTAATCACTTTCAAACGCTAACCACAGAAGTTGATGTTCATCTCTCGGTTGCCCGAAACCCTCGAATTCCAAAACAAATTGCTGAAGTGACAATCTACGTCAATGGCGCGATCGTTAGAGCCGAAGAAGCCAGCGAAAATCTCTACGCCAGTATCGATTTAGTAGCCGATAAAATAGCGAGACAACTGCGAAAGTATAAAGAGAAGAGAGCCGATCGACGGCATGAACCCATTAAAACTGCCGAAGCCCTGATTGATCAGCCCGTTGTTACAGACCTGAACCTCGATCGCACTCCAGAACTTCCTCCTAGCGTCGTTAGAACAAAGTATTTCGCGATGCCGCCCATGACTCTTGACGAAGCTCTAGAGCAGCTAGAGTTGGTCGATCACGACTTCTACATGTTTCAAAACGCAGAGACGGGAGAGATTAACGTTATATATGAGCGCAATCACGGTGGATATGGTGTGATTCAACCGCGTAAAAACAATGGGCACACGCACCACAATGCCCAGTCCAACGGCAGAGCCAACGACAAAGTTGTTATGAAAATGGATCATCGGTAAATCAGGATTAGGGGTGCATTAAGCACCCCTAATTTATTAAGAAAAACCGTTGATTTGCTTCTCAACCTTCTAATCGCTCCATAATTTCTGCACTACCCATTCAAACTAAATAGAACCTCTATAAAAGAGGGAATGCTGTTAATTTCGACTCGCTTCTAACCGTGGAAATTAACATTTAAATCTCCCTCGGTACTCTTGTAGAAAAAATTAGATTTTGCCGCCCTTAAACTGCTAAATGCAGGACTGCGATTCGACAGATTTCGCATAGCGAACCCTCTCAGACATTTGCAGAGGCAAATCATTTCTTCTACAGAACGAACAGTCATCCTTTTATTTTTTTAAGGAGAACTCGTATGAAAGCCAACCAAACCTCCGGTATCCGAAGTGTGGCGATCGTGGGTCCCTATCTCAGTGGCAAAACGACGCTGTTAGAAAGTTTGCTGTGGGTCACAGGCGCTGTGTCCCGCAAAGGCAACGTTCAAGACAAAAACACCGTTGGAGATAGTGCTCAAGAATCCCGCGATCGCCAGATGAGCGTTGAAGTCAACGTGGCGAGTACCAATTATCAAGATGTGCGGTTTACGTTTCTCGATTGCCCCGGTTCGATTGAGTTTGCTCAAGAAAGTTTGAATGCCCTTGTAGGAGTCGATGCAGTTGTGGTCGTGTGCGAACCGCTTGTAGACCGCGTTCTCACGCTTGCACCATTATTTAAATATCTAGACGATTGGGAAATTCCGCATCTCGTGTTTCTCAATAAGATGGATCGCGCCGATGTGGACTTTATGGATGTGCTGCACGCGCTCAAAACGGTATCGAGCCGTCCCCTTGTGCCGCACCAGTACCCAATCGGACGCGGTGAATCGTTGACTGGATTCATCGATTTAGTGAGTGAGCAAGCCTATCACTATCATCTAGGCGCAGCGGCTGATCCGGTTGCGTTTCCAGATGATTTAAAAGAGCAAGAACAGATGGCGCGGATGGAAATGCTAGAAACGCTATCGAACTTCGATGATCACTTGCTAGAGGAATTGCTAGAAGAAATTAATCCATCCGAAGAAGAAATCGTTCAAGATTTGAAATTGGAACTGGGCGCAGATCTGATCGTGCCTGTCTTCTTTGGCGTTGCCGATCGCGATTTTGGCGTGCGTCCGCTCCTTGACGCGCTGGTCAGAGAAGCCCCCGAACCTGAAACTACAGCCGAACGGCGCGGCATAACCCTCAGTGCTAGTACACCGCTCGCGCAAGTGCTGAAAACCTATTTCACTCCGCAAGGCGGCAAGCTATCGCTGGTGCGAATTTGGCAAGGTACGATCGCAGACGGCATGACCCTCAACGGCGTCCGAGTCGGCGGCATCTACGAGTTGGGTCAGCCGCAAACGACCCTCAACCAAGCCCGCGCAGGACAGATTGTTGCCTTAGGACGACTAGAGGGAATTCAGACGGGCGATACCTTAACTGCTCAAGACCAGCACCTAAACGAACTTCCAAGAGCGGAACGAATCGATCCGGTCTTTGCGGTCGCCATGACTGCCGAAAAACGCAACGACGAAGTAAAACTGACCAGTGCCTTAGCGAAACTGTTAGAAGAAGATTGTGCACTGCACTGGGAACAACACTCCGATACCCATGAAATTATTTTGTGGGGTCAAGGCGAAATCCATTTGCAAGTCGCGCTTGATCGGTTGCGTCGGAAATACAACTTGCCCATGAAGACGAGCAAACCGCAAGTGCCTTACAAAGAAACCGTGCGGAAGACGTTCAGCTCCCACGGACGTTACAAGCACCAAACGGGCGGACACGGTCAGTTTGGAGACGTGTATCTCGACATCAAACCAATGCCGCGTGGGGAAGGCTTCAAGTTTGCCGAAACGATCGTGGGCGGCGTGGTTCCGAAACAATACATTCCGGGTGTAGAGATGGGCGTGCGGGATTTCCTCGCTCAAGGTCCGTTAGGATTTCCGGTGGTTGATGTCTCGGTCACACTCACCAACGGGTCATACCATAGCGTAGATAGCTCTGAGCAAGCCTTTAAGCAAGCAGCTCGCATTGCGATGCAAGAAGGCATGATTCGATGTGAACCTATTTTGTTAGAGCCGATCGTCCGAATTACCGTCTCAGTTCCGACAGATTTCACCTCGAAAGTATTGCGGATCGTGAGCGGGCGTCGCGGTCAGATTTTGGGCTACGACGCGAAAGCGAATTGGAGCGGCTGGGACGAGGTGACTGCCCTGTTGCCGCAGGCCGAAATGCATGATCTGATTGTGGAACTGCGATCGCACACCCTAGGTGTAGGCTTCTTCCAGTGGGAGGCTGATCATTTACAGGAGGTTCCCGACAAGGTGGCAGAACGAATGCTGACAACAGCAGAACACACCAACGGCAAGAAATAAGCGATCGTTGCGGCATGAGAAGTGAAATGGTTTTCAACGTAGTGCCTTCACGACTGTCTACTTCTCACGGTTGAGGTAAAAGCTCAACAATTCAAATTCGCTTATATCCACAAAACCCGCTTTAGAGGCGGGTTTTATGATGCATCAGAATAATATCAGTTTGGCAGAGAAGGCAGACCAAACCTTTTCTGAAAGTTTTGATAACTTTTATCACTGTAGATCAGTCAAAACTACAACCGTCAAGAATCTGAATTAGCCTTAGCGATCTTTGATTTTGCCTGTTGCCAAAGTTCTTCCAATTCATCTAGTGAATACTCTGACAATGGACGATCTGTAACCTCTTCTATTAACATTAGCCGCTTAATAAAGCGTTCATTCGTGCCTTGCAGCGCTGCTGCTGGATCAAGACCCGTCCAACGCGCCAAGTTGATAACGGTGAATAATAAATCTCCTAATTCAGCCTGCTGATTCTCTTGACTTTCGTGTTGCAGCGCGTGTTTAAATTCAGCTAATTCTTCATCAAATTTATCCCACACGCCATCAATCGTTTCCCATTCAAATCCCGCTTTTGCCGCTTTTTTAGAGATTTTCATTCCCGCCATTAACGGGGGTAGCGATCGCGCATAGCGCTTCAGCTTATGACTTAACCGCGCCTCTGTGGGATTCTCTGCATCTTTAATTTGCTCCCAATTTTGACCAACCTCGTCGAGCGTCTCAACCTCAAGATTAGAAAAAACGTGCGGATGACGACGAATCAGTTTTGCTGTAATCTTCTGAGCCACTACCGCCAGATCAAACTGTCCCGCATCTTTAGCAATCTGAGCTTGCAACACAACTTGAAGCAACAGATCGCCCAATTCATCTGCGATCGCATCCTCATCCCCCGTCCGAATCGCGTCTACCACTTCATACGCTTCTTCAATCACATAAGGCATCAACGATTGCGGTGTCTGTGCCAAATCCCACGGGCATCCCCCGTCCGGATCTCGGAGTCTTGCCACCACTTCGATCAGTTGTTGCAAGGCGTCTAGCGATGCAGAACGATTATTCATAATGCAAATGCAAAGGAAATAAACCCTCCATACTTTAGCGCTTCCTTAGCGTTTCTTTTGTTTCTTCCACCGCTTTATCTCAGAACCTATCCAATCGCTTAGACTGTGACTCATTGCCCCTAGTTCACAGCCAAGCGCGATCGCCAATAGTTCTTGAGGATAACGCTGCGCGGTTTGCCATACGACCTGTGTACTGCTAGAGAACTGGTGCTGAGCAGGAATGTGCCAGGCGGTGGTTAGACCCAGAATTTGTTGAGCGATCGCGCTGATGAGAATGACGCCGCCGCCCGCCAAACTCACCCAAATGACAAGATATACAATCCGTCCCAGCGTTCCTACTAGAAACCCGTGAGATAGAACTGAGCGATGCCGCATACTTTTGCGATAGGGTAGCCACACCCAGCGCAGCACGCCCCACCGCTTATACTGCTGCGAGTGAATATCTAAATCAGGACCAAACATCAGCCCACTAAACAGAAACGCGCCTGACACGAGTAGGGTCAAGGTTCCGCTCTGAGTTAAGCCAAATGCCGAACCTGCGACGATCGGGAGACTCCATAATGTGATGCTGTCGTGGGTGCGACCAGAAGGCATGAGCAATTTATAAAGACAATTCAAGTTGTAATTGATTCTCGCTCAATAGTTTGCTATATTAATTAAGCGCAAGCAAGCGGGCGGTTAGCTCAGTTGGTAGAGCGCCTGCCTTACAAGCAGGATGTCGCGGGTTCGAGTCCCTCACTGCCCATTGGTTTCAGAATTCAGGCTTTGAACAATAGCCAAAAAATGTCCAAAACCGACAAGCAACCGAATGCTGTTCAAGCGATGCCCATGGTTGCATCAAAGATTTCTTTCTAAACCAGCTTTAGAAAGAAATCTTCGTTTTTGCTGAGTGTGTTACTGCCGTGTTATATAGGTTTTGGCTTAAATACAGCCAGGTAACACACGTCCTATCGGCTAAAAAAACGCCTCCAACTTGAAGCGGCTCAAGGTCATTTCAGCTTGATGCAAGATCCTTCCGAGCCTGTCTGAGCCAATCGCGCTCTTGGGACATCTCGTGTTTTGAGGAAGTTGTAGATGGCTAACCCGATTGGCGATGCCAAGCTCCGAAGGATCGCGTTTAGCAGCAGGGCATGAATTACTCCACCTGCAAATATCCAACTTAGCCTAAGATGACTTCCGGAAGAAATTAGGACTACCATCGAAAAAGCGTTGACTCTGTGCATTGGCGGGATCCCGATTGGCAATAGGCGCAATCGCGCATCTGCCACCTAAAGTAACTTCTGCTTTATATACATTTACAAACAGCTTCTAATTTTGCATTTTGCAACTATCGCGCTCAACCGCAGGATCACAAGTTTTTGTAGTATAGAGAGAAACGTGAAGCTCAAAAAGACTTCCGCTCTCGATTCCATGTCGTGACTGAACAGCGTTACACTTAATGTATTAGATACACTTTTGAGAAATCAAGATTTTATTTGACACCGTATCCTGAATTTTATTGATGGTGCTGCGCAACGCTATTGGGTGCGAAGGCTTTGGTGTGTGATTCTAGAGCTACTACCACCGTACTCAGTTAACACGCACGGCATTCTATAAAACAGGCAACAAAGGACACCTGACGAATATGGGTTGGGCACGGTATCAACCCATCAGGCGGATCCGTTCACATGGAATCAGTGACGGATACCTGGGTGTCCATCAACCATCAAAACCATCAAAAAGGTTAAATGTATCTTTATGTCAATTGCTATTGGAATGATTGAAACCCTGGGTTTCCCCGCGGTTGTTGAAGCGGCGGATGCCATGGTGAAAGCGGCTCAGGTTACCTTAGTGGGCTACGAAAAAATCGGCAGTGGTCGAGTCACCGTCATCGTCCGGGGCAATGTTTCCGAAGTTCAGGCCTCGATCACTGCGGGCATTGAGTCGATCAAGCGGGTTAAGGGCGGCTCAGTGCTGTCAACTCACATCATTGCCCGCCCCAACGAGAACCTGGAGTATGTGCTGCCCATTCGCTACACCGAAGCAGTCACGCAATTTAGAGCTGGGATGTAAAACTCCACTTCAAGACAAGAGTGCAGGGCTTTACTTTGCGCTCTTGTCCTTTAAATGAGGTTGCTAGGGCCGAAGCTATACCCGACGTTTCGCCCTTTCCACTGGCACATTGACTATTAACGACGAAGCAATCAGCTTCATAACGATCGCCCCAAACTTATTGAGAATGAGGCGATTTGATTGAGAATCGCTGTTCTTTAGTTCAAGGGAACCAATAATTTCTGGAATCTTTTCAGGGAGAGGGCTTCAGTTTTAATATTTTGAGTGTGCCAGTTAAAGGGCGGAATGGAGGCTATATGGTAGTTTCGGCAACTACCATATGATTTTTGGTGTTGCATAATAGAGGATGATGCATCAAGGAGGATTCCTGATGACCTGCCCTCACTGTGCCAGCGATAAAGTGGTTAAGAATGGACATCGCAATGGCAAACAAAGCTA
>JAHHHP010000089.1 GCA_019359275.1 Myxacorys chilensis ATA2-1-KO14
CATCGCACGGATTTCGTTGTGAGCAACGATCTGACTCAGGATTCCACAGAGGCGACACAACAGGCGTGTGGCTTCCGTTGGAAGATTGAGCAATTGCACCGCGAGGGCAAACAGGTAACAGGGCTAGAGGCCTGTCAATGCCGCAAAGCACGAATTCAGCGCAATCATATTGGGTGTGCCTTCCTCGTTTGGGTCAGGCTCAATTCCCCATGACTTTCGCGTAAGTCCTATAGGTAAGTTCTGCGGCATTGGGGTTAAGCTTTGCCCGGGTTTGACGATAAGCGTTGATAGCGCTGGGTGCTAAGTCGTCCAGGCTGGCATCAGTTACTGGTGCGGTGTCGTAGCTTTGATTTTGGCGCTCTTGGTAGAATAATTGGATGTCTTGATCCGTACATTTAACATCAGCAGAACTAATTCGCCTGAACGCTCCTTTAGGTAATCCTCGGCTATTAATATAAACAGGTTTTGAAATCGGTGAAGCTTCAGGAATATAGGCTATTACGACCGTTTTGCCATCTCTGGTTTCGAGTTGAACTTGGGGACGCAGAGGGATATTAAAAGCAGTGTTACACTGACTGGTTAAATCCAATTGAATTTTGTCAAGGCCATCAACCCCAGTAATGTCATATTTTCTGGTAGGACTATCGCTAGGGGATTGGATGCCAAGAATAAGATAACCCCCGCCCATACTGGGTTCACTAGCAAAAGCGCTGATGGTCTCCCAGCAGCTTTTGCCAACTTCAGAGCTGTGTTTGGCTTCAATCTGTTGGCTTTCATCCTGAACTGTGAGGAGTTCCCAGAGTTCGTCAAAGGTTAGCATGGGCTTTGCAAGGTCGTTGTGGCTATCGCGATCAAGTCTAGGACAGTTTTAGGAACGTCTTCTAAAAATAGCTCTGTGCCTTAGAGTTGTTGCCTAATAAGCTCAAAAACCCTTGAAACCTAGCTCTGATAAGAATTTCAGCGATTTTCGCTGTTATTTCGCAACAGGCGTCCGGGCGGCATCGCCAGCACCGAGGATGAAACAAAGAGATTCAAGCTGTACGCTAAGAACAGCCAGTGTCAAGACCGCATAGATAGTGGTGCTTATCGCCCGCGCAACAGGCTGGTCTGGCGCTCTGATAGGCAGCACCGACTGTTGCCCCCAACGCTGGGTGAGCACGTATAGGAGATTCTCAAACTGTACAGAGCGCTCACTGGCATTGCTGTTTCTCCCCAGGCTAAATCATGCAAAAGATCCATGAGCGGTGTTGCGGGTTAGATGTTCACAAAAAGAGTATTACTGCCTGTTTGATTACGCCTGCCGAAGCAGGCAAGTCTGCACAAGTTATACGCAGCTTCGGCACCACAACGGCTGAATTGCTGGAGTTAGTCGATTGGTTAGTGCAATCGGAATGCACAATTGCGGCAATGGAAAGCACTGGGTCGTATTGGAAGCCAGTGTATAATTTGCTCGAAGGTGCGCTGGAGGTTTGGGTCGTCAACGCCCATCACATTAAGAGCGTGCCGAGACGTAAGACAGATGTCAAGGATGCTCAATGGATTGCTGAATTACTGCAACACGGGTTGTTGCGCCCCAGTTTTATTCCTTCTGCCGCTATGCGTGAGTTGCAAGAATTGGTGCGCTATCGCAAATCCCTGATTCAAGAGCGTAGTGCAGAAGTGAATCGGATTCAAAAAGTGTTGGAGGGAGCCAACATTAAGCTTGCCTCAGTTGCAACTGATATTATGGGCATGTCAGGGCGTGCAATCTTATCGGCACTTGTGGCAGGACAAGCTAATCCAGAAGAAATGGCAGCCCTTGCCAAAGGCAAACTGCGGAGCAAGTTGCCGCAACTGCAACAAGCGCTCAGGGGCACAGTATGTCCACATCAACGCTTTATTCTGGCTCAAATGCTAGCGCATGTAGATTTCCTCGACGAGGCACTTAAGCAATGCTCAGACGAAATTGCAGAGC
Organism: Myxacorys chilensis ATA2-1-KO14; assembly: GCA_019359275.1. GTDB lineage: Bacteria > Cyanobacteriota > Cyanobacteriia > Leptolyngbyales > Leptolyngbyaceae > Myxacorys > Myxacorys chilensis. The sequence goes on from JAHHHP010000089.1 coordinate 1,955, forward strand.
GCTTGCGTCCTTCTCAGGCAGAGGTAGAACGCTTGTGTACGATTCCGGGGGTCAAGCAGAAGACCGCAGAAATCGGGACAGACATGAGTCAGTTTCCAACGGCAAAATATCTAGCATCATGGGCAGGTCTGTGTCTGGGTCACTATGAAAGTGCGGGCAAACAATACTTTGGCAGAACTCGCAACGGCAGCGTTTCGTTGCGAACCGGGCTAGTTGAAGCAGCTCAAGCCGCAGGACGTGCACGCAACACGTATTTGGGAACACGCTATCAACGACTCAAGCTTCACAAAGGAAGTAACCGAGCGGCGGTGGCAGTTGCCCACAAGATTCTAGTCATTGTCTATCACCTACTTACTTGCCAACCAAACGACTTATCGCGAGTTAGGCAGTAACTCTCTAGACCAACAAGACTGTGAGCGCATATCACGACAATTAAAACGGCGTTTAGAACGAGTGGGTTATAAGGTTTCACTCGAACCTACAGAACCAATAACACCTACTTCCTCCGTGGCATAGTGGGTATTTTCATAGGAGGTCTCTTGTAGATCAATGTCGCCAAACTGCCCAGCATGGTGAATGTTACCCTCTGGACTGACGCTTATGGACACTTCAATCTGAACATGAACGTTATGAGTTGAGAGGCGCTTGGGGGTTATTAAGACAGAAAGAATCGCGTAGCATTTACAAAATTTGTAAACGAATTCTCCAACGAGGGTCAGCGCTTCAAGCGATCGCTAAACAGATTTAATCAGACTAGCAATCACTTGAATTCAGCGCTCTGGTGCCTAACCACGATCGCTCAACTGACTTAAGCCACCGTGACGAAATCGGTGGGGTCAAGCAGATTCACTAATGACAGAATGCAGGTTGCCGTCTCCTCACTGAAGCCGATCACTAATGGTAAAATGCTGGTTCTAGCCTCTGTGTCAAAACTGTCCGGGGTCTAGTTATGACTCGTGATAAATTGGCAACCTGATCGCTAAAACTGTCAGTTTGTCAGCAAATCACCTACTGTATGGTTGAACTATAGATACAGCGATGCTTCCAGCTAATCCATGCGTGTGAGCAAACTGTCAGCAATTGTCAGCAAAAGTAGCTGCAAATAATTGAAAAACACTTAAAACCCGAACATATCAGTGTTTACAGCTATTAATGCTCTAGTCTACAGATGGTTCCTTTCTGTCAACAATTTCATAAGCAAAGTTTTCGGAGCTGGTTCCTCACTGCGATCGCGCCGTGGTCGTTTGTTCATCAAAAATCTTTGCGACACAACCGAGCAAGCGATCTCCCTGATTCAGGACTTCAAGTGTGAAGGATCCTGAAAGATCCTGATAGTTCTGGGCTGTGTTTTACGGCCTTTTTCAGGCAAGTAGGGTACAAGGTAGAGTTAGTGAAAATATAAGCTTCAAGCTGCCGATCATGAAGGCTTACTCGTCTGACCTCCGCCAGAAAATCGTAGACCGATATGAGGAGGGTAACATCTCCCAGCGAGAACTCGCCCGTCAATTTCGAGTCGCCGTCAGTTTTGTCCAAACGCTGCTAAAACGGTATCGAGAGACTGGAAAGGTTGGGACAAAGGTTCGGACTCAACAAACAGCTACGAAGCTGAATGCGCAGCAATTGAGCGTTCTAGAACAATTAGTCGAGGCCCACAACGACGCCACCCTCAAGGAACTGAGGAATCGTCTGGCAGAAAAGACGGGCGTGAGCGTCAGTTGTACAACGATCCATCGGATGCTAGTTAAGCTGAACTTAAGCGTCAAAAAAACGTTTCACGCCAGTAAAAAGGAGACTGAGCGAGTGAAACAGCAACGGGTCGAGTTTTGGCAATTGCTGCGGGGAATACGGGCAAAGGATTGAATCTTCATTGACGAAGCGGGGGTGAATTTGTCAATGGTGCGCTGGCGAGCACGCTCTCCAAAGGACAAAGAGCATATGGCAAACGTCCGCAAAAATGGAGTAAAAACGTCTTAATGATTGGGGCAATTGGACTAACGGGAGTGATTGCTCAATTGCCCCTGCTCGGTGCCGTTGATAGGCTACTGTTTGAAGCCTTCATCGCACGAAAGCTGGTGCCCAAGTTGTGGAAGGGCGCTTGTGTGATTCTGGATAACGGCTCGATTCACACGGGAGACTTCGTAGTTGAACTAATTCAACCAGCAGGGGTGCAAAATTGCATAAACTTCGGGCTCTCCGCAGCTTTTGGTGATCCGAACTAGACAAGCAAAAATTCAGTGATTATTTTCTTATTCAAATTATTAGTATCAATCATGCAAGCAACAATTGTTTTAATGTTCTCTAACTTACTACTCATAATGCGAATAAAAGATTTACTCTATCATTCTGAATGTTGGGGCAGTCTTGACAACAATAAGAAGATCTTACTGTTAAACACCTTTAACCCGTCAAGATAAATCTCCGATTCAGTAAATCAAAACTCGCTCTCCCATACATCTGGCGCTTCAGCAGTTTCAATCGATTGACCTGCCCTTCTACCGGCCCATTACTGATGGAAGTCGTGAGACTTGCTTTCACCGCTGCATAATCCTCTTTCAACCCTTGAGCAAAGCGTTGAAAGAGCACCATCGAGCTATTGAGCGCTTGCTCTAACCAGGTGTCTAACTGTTGCGGCAGTCGTTCTCGCACCAGTTTTGTAAAGCTTTGAGTCAATTCAATTGCTGCTGCTAGGTCTGGATGTTGCGTTGTTAAGTCGGTAATCAATGCCCGTTCTACTTCTGTTCGCTGATCCGCCCGACGCATTACTATCCATGTGGCACGTCGGGCCGTGAGAGGAGGCTGTTGCAGATCCCGAATCGGAAGCTGTGGCTGCACACCCAATTGCACCCGGTATTGACGTTGCGCTTGTCGTAACCGATGAGTATAGCGAGCCACTGTTTGATAACTCCCCCGATAGCCTTGGTGTTGAATCGCCTCAAACAACAGTTTCGTGTTCTGTTGCTTACCATTCCACTGCTCTAGCACATAGGGCTTGTATCCATCCAGTTGACTCGATTGACTTCGACCTCGACTTGGATGCGGTTGCCATTCTGGAAACTGAGAATGGCTCAAGTAGCGATAAACCGTTCGTTTTCCCATGCCCAACTGTCGCGCAATCTCTAAGATTTCCCATCCTTGTCGGCGTAACTCATGCACTTGTTCGTAATTTGCCAATCGCCGTTTCCGTCGCCGTTTAGCACGTGCTTGCGCTGGGTTTGGACGCGGTGCAACAGGAGCGATGAGGATGGCATCACCGACCGGTAGTTGTGCCGTTTCAACCGCTTTCAATTGCTGCGTATGCATGGCCAAAATCCGCTCGAGCACTTCGGCGAGATTCTTCAGTAGATGGAAGCGGTCTGCAACCTGAGTGGCTTCGGGCGCTCCTTGGGTCATTCCTTGTTTGTATGTCTTGGATCGATCTCGCGACAACACTTCTACTCCCGGATGATCTTTGAGCCATTGGGCTAACGTCTTCGCTTCTCGATCTGGCAGTAGCTCAATCGGTCGATGGGTGTCTAGATCGACTAAAATCGTGCCGTAGCGCTGTCCCCGTCGAAACGCAAAATCATCCACTCCCAAAGCCCTTGGCGTGCTTACAGCAGGCATTGGTTGCCGATCAATGAACGACAGGAGGGTGTTCTGGCTCACGGCGCAATGCAACGTTTTGCTCAGTTTTGCCCCGCCTTCTCCACCAGCACGCAACCCGATCTCGGTCAGTTGGGCGGCTAGTCGCTGTGTCCGGCGTGCCCATGGGGCCATGACCCCAGCGATCCGTTCCGTGAAAATTTTACGATGACACTGTGCTTGATCGCAAAAGAACTTGCCCACGGTCAGTTGGAGGATGATTTGATAATCCGCCCATGGCAAATCTGCCAATGTTCGCTCGTAGGAGCTATGCACCCGACGGGCGGCTTGATGACAGACTGGGCAGCGTACTGTTGTCTGAACCGATTCGATAAACACGCGAACTTGCCGCTGCTCCGGGTCGAGTTCGTAACTTTGTAGTTGTAGGTGTTCTGCAGTGGGAAGCAGGTGAGTCAGGAGGTTCACAATCTTTTCGATGCGATTTATTACTATTCTGACAAACCATCACCAAAAGCTGCGGAGAGCCCGAAGTTGTGAAAATACGCAGGGAATTGGATGAAGGGGATTTATACAAAGCGTTAGGCGATCTGCGGAAGAAGGGCATTGTCGTATCGATTTCTAGCCGACTGAACCTTCAACTCTCCTAGAGGACTGCCAAACCCTCAAAAGCCTTGCCGCGAAGAGATTAGAACGAGTTAGTTGGCTGCATAAATCGAGAGTTAGCGCGGACAAAGCAGTTATCCGAGGTTCGCAGCCAGGGAGAACCACTGAAGGTGGTCATGGCCAGCCCAGAGCGATCGCGAAACGCCGTAATCGGATCTCCCGTCTTGTAGGTGCGGCGAAGTGCGCCATTGGGTGTGGCGCGACAATTAAGAGAGCCATCCGCTGACACCGCTCGCCACCCGCGCCAAGTGCTAAATTGAGTTCCACCATTCCACTGATCGACGATCGCAGGGGTAAAGTCTCCACGCGCATCTGGACGGGGCAAGGCATCCACTAAATTGAGCGTAACGGTCTGACCGATCACGGGACAAGATTTTCCGCCTGTAATTTTCCAAGTGACTGAGAATCGTTGCCCAGGGCGATTGTCGAGAATGTCGATCGTGCCGGTACAAACCTGTTCGGCTCCGGGACCTGTGCGAACATCTCGAAACGTTCCTCCATAGCGCGATACACCACTATTGGGCACTGGAACGCCAGACACATTCGCTGATCCAATCCAATCTTTGCCTTGAATTCGACTCACGTATTCCACGCTCGGTTTCGCGCGACTGAGATCAAGTACGAAGCGAGTTTGTCCCGTTGTCGTGGTATAAACAGCGGCTGAGGCGGCAGCCGGAAAGGCAAGCGATAGCGCGCTCATCGCGAGAAGATGACGGAATTGCATAGTTCAGTCCTTTAGATGTGTCTCTTCAAAGTTCATCAATCCTGAAGAGACTACGCTTGTGTTGTGCGTTGCTACGGAAGAAGTCGATAAATTGCTTCGATGCTCGACAGGAGGAATTCTGCGGGGTGTGGCAGTTAACCAAAGCTTGGTATTAAATGTCCAAGTCTGCATGCTCGCAGTGGGTAATATCTGTCGTTACAGCAAGTGCCTTACCATCACTGCTATTTAGCTCGTCTGCTAATGATTGGAGGCGATCGCCGCGCTGTCTACTTAGCACTACGATCGCGTCCATGATAACCGCTTTTCCTTCAGTGTTGTTGCTCATCTCTCCTTACTCGGCGTCGGATTCCTGTAAACCGATTTCCCGAACTTTGAATTCTTCCACGTCGATCAACAAGAGATACTTCCTGATCAACTCTTCGTCAAACTCGGCACGGCGATTCATCTTGTTCAATAGATTTCGTCGTTGTTCCAGCACTTCCAGGTAAATGGATTGATAGCCTTGTAATGAGTTTCGCCAGACGAAATTTGATTCTTCGAGTTGGCGATCGAAAAACCTCAAATCGGTTTCAAGCTTCGAGAACAAATTATCCAAGTGTTCGTTTTGTGCCCGCTCTGGGCTGTGTTTTTCTTCCAGAAAGCGAAGCGAAGCCTGCGCTAATTTCTTTTGAATAATGATTTCCTGCTTTTGTTCAGGAATGAGGGTGAACCGATCCTTGAGATTTACTTTGCGAACCAGCCAGGGTAGCGTTAATCCTTGAAACACCAGGGTCATTAGAATGACGATAAACGTGATAAAGAGAATGAGGTCACGATAGGGAAACGGCTGTCCTGCTTGAGTGAGGATCGGAACGGAGAGTGCAGATGCCAGCGATACCACACCGCGCATTCCTGCCCAACCGAAAATCAGCGGACCTCTCCATCCCGGATTTGGGTCTGACACCGGGATAAAACGGCTCATGAATCTCATCAAAACCGAAGTTCCTAATGTACAAAGCAGCCGGGTGACAATCAGCACGAAAGCGATGATCAATCCGTACCAAACGGCACTGCCTAAACTAATGTTGCCAAGCTGCCGAGTGACAAACGGCAATTCGAGTCCGATGAGCAGAAAAATCAACCCGTTCAAGACAAAGACCAGATTCGCCCATACATTTGCCCCGCCAAGCCGACTCTGGTAACTCAGCTATTGCGCTTGCTGGATAACAGAAGTCCACCGCTGACGACCGCTAGCACGCCCGAAACATGAAAGTGTTCAGCAAAATAATACATGCAGTAAGGCGTGACCAGTGATAAAACGATTTCGATACTGGGCGTTGTGGGTAATAAACGATGAATGGTGTAGAAAATCAATCCGACAACGAGTCCGATCAGGATTCCGATGAAAATAACGGAAACGAAGTTGACGGCTGCCTCTTGAAATTGAAATTGTCTGGTGAGGACTGCCGCCAATGCGAAGCGAAACACAATCAGCGACGAGGCATCGTTGAGCAAGCTTTCACCTTCGACAATGCTGACCAGCGATTTTGGCACGTTGACCTGTCGCATGATCGTCGTTGCGGAAACGGCATCCGGCGGTGAGATAATGCCACCCAGAAGGAAGCCCAGCGCTGGAGACTACCGCAATCACGCATGACGTTAAGATGACAATCGGAAAAGCAAACCCAATGATTAGCCCTCGCCATTTCCAGAATTCTTTCCACGAGACTTGCCATGCCGCTTCATAAAGCAGAGGTGGAAGAAAAATCAGGAAAACCAGTTCCGGGTTGATGGTGGTAGTTGAAAACGGAGCGATGAAACTCAGCGCAAGTCCGCCTAATACGAGCACGATCGGGTAAGCCAGCCGCAGCTTATTGGCGATCATGACCAGTCCAAGAATGATCAAGATGAGGCAAATATATTGGATGAAAATGCCTTGCATGAGGTAAATGTTGAAGTGTGAAGAACAGCTATTTTCCCACTTAGCGATCGATCAGTTGCTCCATCTTTTCGGGGTATCTTGCTCCTTGTATCTCAATCCTTGAGGCAGCATCATTAATGTCACGCAGATCGTCAGGCATGAGTTCGACCGAGACTGCCTCAATGTTTTCCTCTAGGCGATGCAGCTTTGTGGTGCCTGGAATCGGTACAATCCAAGGTTTCTGAGCCAGTAGCCAAGCAAGCGCGATCTGAGCCGGGGTCGCCTGCTTTCGTTGCGCGATCGTACTGAGCAAATCAACCAGCGCTTGATTCGCTTTCCGAGCTTCTGGCACAAAGCGAGGGATGGTGTTGCGGAAGTCGGACTGATCGAGCGTCGTGTTTTCGGTGATCTTGCCTGTGAGGAAGCCCTTTCCCAGCGGGCTAAATGGAACGAAGCCAATTCCGAGTGCTTCGAGTGTTGGTAAGATCTGGGCTTCAGGCTCCCTCCACCACAGCGAGTATTCACTTTGCAGCGCTGTCACAGGTTGAACGGCATGAGCGCGGCGAATCGTTTGTGCGCCTGCTTCAGACAATCCAAAGTGCTTCACCTTGCCGTCCTCGATCAGTTCCTTCACCGCGCCCGCCACATCTTCGATCGGCACGTTTGGGTCAACGCGATGTTGATAGAGCAAGTCGATCGCCTCAACCTTGAGTCGCTTGAGCGAACCCTCCACAACCTCTTTGATATGTTCGGGTCGGCTGTCCAACTCACTCCACCTCGATTCGTCGTTGGCAGCAGGTTTGAACCCAAACTTGGTGGCGATCGCTACTTGGTTGCGGAAAGGGGCGAGAGCTTCGCCCACAAGTTCTTCATTGGTGAATGGACCATAAACTTCAGCGGTATCGAAAAATGTTACACCGCGATCGACAGCCGCTCGGATTAGGGCAATTGCTTCCTGCTTGTCCATAGACGGTCCGTAGCTAAAGCTCATGCCCATGCAGCCCAGCCCGATCGCCGAGACTTCTAAATTGCTGTTTCCAAGTTTGCGCGTTTGCATTTTGCTTTCCCCTTCAAAGTTTCACCTTGGTTATTCCGATTTAAGGGATGCCATATCAATCACGAAGCGGTACTTCACATCGGACTTGAGTAGGCGATCGTAGGCTTCGTTGACTTTTTGAATAGGGATAACTTCAACATCGGCAGTGATGTTATGTTCACCGCAAAAGTCGAGCATTTCCTGGGTTTCCGGAATGCCGCCGATGCTGGAGCCGGAGAGGCTGCGGCGTGCCATAATCAGGCTAAATGCTGCAACATCCAGGGGCTTTTCGGGAGCACCGACCAGCGTGATGTTGCCATCCAGGCGGAGCAGGTTGAGATAGGCATTAATATCATGTTTGGCAGAGACGGTGTCGAGGATGAAATCGAAGCTACCAGCATGCTTCTGCATCTCGTCAGCATTGCGGGAGACAACCACTTCGTCGGCACCGAGGCGGAGTGCATCTTCCGTCTTGTCAGGAGAGGTGGTGAAGAGGACGACATGCGCTCCAAAGGCATGAGCAAGCTTCACGCCCATGTGCCCCAATCCGCCCAGACCAACCACGCCTACTTTCTTACCCTCGGTAACTCCCCAATGACGGAGTGGCGAATAAGTCGTGATACCTGCACACAAGAGCGGTGCAACTCCAGCTAGATCGAGGTTTGGGGGAACGCGCAGCACAAAGCGTTGATCAACGACGATGCTATCCGAGTAGCCACCATAGGTAACCGGAGCGGTCTCGTGCTTATCTGGAGAGTTGTAGGTGAAGATTACAGTTTGACAAAACTGCTCAAGACCCGCTTTGCAACGGGGACAGACCCCGTCCGAATCGACCATGCAGCCGACTCCTACTAGATCGCCGGACTTGAACCGGGTCACTGCCGAGCCGACTTGAGTGACCCGACCAACGATTTCATGACCAGGCACGATCGGGTAGGTCGTGGACATGAAATCGCTCCACTCGTTCCGCACCGAATGGAGGTCAGAGTGGCAGATGCCGCAGAAAAGAATTTCGATCTGTACGTCGTGTTCGGTTGGATCGCGCCGAGCGATCGTGTCGGATGCCAGTGGTGATGTTGCGCTGGCTGCGGAATAGGCTTTCGTGTTGTACATGAATGGTGCTCCTATTGGTTTACGTTTGATGCTTGGTATTGTTCGTCGCTGACTTATTCCAGTCAGTCCACTGGCTTGCCGTCGAGTCTTTCCTGAATGACGATAATGCTTTGCTGCCGTGTGTTTAGGGTTCGATCGGGTTGGCGACGAACATCACTGCACCGTTTGACCACCATCCATGACCAGGGCGTGCCCAACCATGAAGGCAGCCGCGTCCGAGCACAGCCAGACGACAGCCGCAGCAATCTCCTCAGGCTTGCCCATCCGTCCAATCGGCTCCTCCGCAATCACCTGCGATCGCCCTTCGTCTGTGCCGCCCGTGAAGCGCCCCATCATTGGGGTGTCGATGTAACCGGGACAGACGGCGTTGATGTGGATGTTCTGTGCGGCGTAGTCGAGGGCGGCTGCCTTGGTGAGACCGATTACGCCATGCTTCGCGGCAGTGTACGCGGGGCTACCCTTGATGCCGATGATTCCTGCGCCCGATGAGGTGTTGACGATCGCACCGCCTCCCTGTTTAAGGATCAGTGGGATTTCGTGCTTCATGCACAGGAAAACGCCGCGCAGGTTGATGTCGATGATCCGATTCCACTCCTCTTCCTCGTATTCCGCAGTCGGAGCCGGATTTCTCGGCTCGATGCCTGCGTTATTAAAGGCGAAGTCCAACCGCCCAAAAGCCTCAATAGTCCTGTCCAAAGCCGCCTGTACGTCCTCGCTGCGCGTCACGTCGCACTTGACAGCAATCGCCTGTCCGCCCTGATTTTCGATCAGGTGTACCGTTTCTTGATTACTCTGTTCTAAAATGTCAGCAACTACGACCTTAGCGCCTTCATGAGCAAACGCCAGCGCCGCCTCGCGACCAATACCGCTTGCTGCTCCGGTCACAAACGCAACTTTTCCTGTGAAACTTCCATTCAAGTTGGATAGCATATTTTCTCCTGTATTAATCCTGTATTAAACTGACAGTTTCTCGCTTACCGACTGAGATGCTGATTGAAAAAGGACGCAAGCTTGTCCCAGGGGATCAGGTTCACCCGATCGTACAGATCGACATGTCCCGCATTTGGAACGATGTAGAGTTCCTTTGGTTCGGCTGCACGCTTGTAAGCATCTTCGCTGAACTCCCTCGAATGGGCGTTGTCGCCTGTGATGAACAGCATGGGACGGGGCGAAATCGTCTCAATGTCATTGAATGGGTAGAAGTTCAGAAATTTGACGTTGCTGGTCAGCGTCGGGTGAGTTGTCAGTTGCGGCGACGAACCTTCGGGGGTGTATTCGCCCCTGGGAGTGCGGTAGAAGTCATAAAACTCACGCTCAATCGCGGTGGAGTTTTCATTCAGTTCATGCACAGTTCCGCCTGTGTATTGAGTCTCGCCGCCTGTGAACTCCATATAGCGTTGTTCAGCCGCCGCTGCAATCGCTTGCTTCCTCTGTTCGAGGGTCGTAGAACGTCTCAGCCCATTACGGCTGGCTGCACCCATGTCATACATGCTGACCGTCGCGATCGCCTTCATGCGCGGGTCGATCTTGGCGGCACTGATAGCAAAGCTACCGCTGCCGCAAATTCCAAGAACGCCAATCCGGTTTCTATCAACAAATGACTGAGTGCCCAGAAAATCGACCGCAGCACTGAAATCCTCAGCATAAATGTCCGGCGCAACAACGTTGCGAGGCTGCCCTTCACTCTCGCCCCAGAAGGATAAATCAAGGGACAAGGTAATAAATCCTTGCTCAGCCAGCTTTTTGGCATACAGATTGGCGCTCTGTTCTTTGACTGCGCCCATTGGGTGCCCGACAATGATTGCCGGATGATTGGTGTTTTGATCCAAGTCTTTAGGAATGAAGAGATTCCCAACAACCTGCGTGTTGTATTGGTTTTTGAACGTAACTCTCTGCATGGTCACCTTATCACTTTGATAAAAGTTGTCTGCCCCTTGAACAACACTGGGCTGCTGCACGGGTGCTTGGGAAGCTTCACGCGGAGTGCGTGTTTGTTCGATCGCAAATGCTGCTGTTGCACCGATTGCACTCATTAAGAGGGTTGGTATTAAAACATGGTGTTTCATGGATTTCTTTGTGAGTTTATCTAGCGGGTTTACTTCGGTTTAATCGTCGCAAGCCGCTTCCTTGCTGTCTCCGCTTTACTGCGATTGCAACTCGATCGTCACTTCTACAGAACCAGGCGCATTCAATGCCTCGATGTCACCGTCAATTTTTCCGAGGATGACGAGTCCGTTTGAGTAGCCAAAATCGTTGTAATACATCGCCAAATTTCCCCAGGGCGCGTAATACGCGATATCTCCAACTGAAGGATCACTGCCCGGAGGTGCATCTTCTGTCGATAATCGTCTTGGTAAATCACTAACTTTTTCGGTGTTCGCGTAGTCTTTCAGCGTCAGCGTTAATGGCAGCAGGGAAATAAAATCCTGAGTGGTTTTACTATCAATCAACGTAGCTGTCACAACTTCGTTTCTGACCCTGATGTTGATCTTCATCCTGTTTGCCTGCTCGGTTGATGGTTCAGTTGATGTCTCTGACGGTATCTCTGACGAGGCACTGTTGGTGATACTGTTGTTGGCACGGCAAGCTGAGGAATTTAGAGACATTGCCACGGCGAGGAGCAAAATTAGCATTCGCTTCTGACTGTTTTTCCCCTAGCAGGAAGGTATCTCAAAAGCATCAGGATCTCCCCTCATACTGCTCGTCGCTGACCTGCTCCATCCAGTCCACAGGGCTGCCCTTGAGCGCCTCCTGAATGGCAATATGAGTCATGGCTGTCGTTGCTGTCGCTCCGTGCCAGTGTTTCACACCGGATGGAATCCAGACGACATCACCAGGTCTAATTTCCTGAAGTTGATCGCCCCACTGCTGCACCCAGCCAATTCCATCCGTCACAATCAGGGTTTGCCCCAAAGGATGCGTGTGCCATGCGGTGCGGGCACCAGGCTCGAAGGCGACACTTGCGCCGGATGCGCGTGACGGCTCATGCACCGGAAAAAGAGGATTGATGCTTACAGAACCTGTGAAATAGTCGGCTGATCCTTCAGTGGAAGGCTGCGAACCATTCCGCGTGATTTCTACGTTCTGTGGGCGATCGCCCGATGAAACTTGAGTATGACCTGCCTGTGCAAACCCCAAAGCTAATAAGGATGCCATGACAGGTATCGTGAGCCGTTTCATTTTCGTTCCTCCATGTTTGTGCTTCGTCATGCAAAACTTGACCACAGCGACCCGCTGTGGATTGGATGATGCTTCCCGTGCGATCGTGAGAAGCGATCGCTTCAACCAACCTGTGTATTCCCTTTGATAGAAGTCCAGACGATTACAAGCCGTTGGAATCGTTTTTCATTGCTTTAACCTCATTCTAGGCATCCTGAAAGGCAAGCAATAGGATGATTGTCTAGAATGGTTGTACAATTCTGCAAACTTGCACCAGCTTCCATCAAGTCACGCTAAATTCTTATACAGGCTTAGCTGCCAAACCCTTTCTAGACCTTGATGTGTCCATAAATTAATTGGAACAGGCACAAGAAATGAACGCTACAAGAACGAGCGAAAAGTCTGGTAGAGCATTGATGGACGACCCGCACGCAAAGCGTGAGACAGACCGGGCGCAAGCCAACCGAGAGGAACTGATAGAGCGAATTGCACAGGTGATTGGTCAGGATGGCATGATCGAGCCGCTGAAAGGATTGTTCTTCTATCGCACTTCCTACCCTTCAGAGTGCTTGCACAGTGTCTCGATTCCGTCCTTCTGTGTGATTGCTCAGGGCAGCAAAGAAGTGCTTTTAGGCAGCGATCGCTATCAATATGACCCGATGCACTATCTGCTGGGGACGGTCGAACTGCCGATTGCCAGCCGAATTTTGGAAGCATCCCTAGAGAAACCATTTCTGAGCCTTCGCCTCGATCTCGACCCCACTCTGGTTGGTTCAGTTATGGTGGAAGCAGGCTACCCCTCAGCCCATCGGGGTGCTAGTGTCAAAGCGATCGACGTGAGTCGACTGGATGCCAATCTGTTGGATGCTGTGGTACGGCTCGTCAGGTTGCTCGATTCCCCGGCGGAAGCACACGTGCTCGCACCTCTGATTAAACGGGAAATCATTTATCGACTCCTGATGGGAGAGCAAGGAAATCGGCTGCGTCAGATTGCCGTTCTGGGTGGCTACACTCACCACATTGCCAGAGCGGTTGATCGACTGCGTCAGGATTTTAACCAGCCCCTTCGGATTGAAAACATCGCGAGAGAGCTTGGCATGAGTGTCTCTGGCTTTCACCATCACTTCAAGTCTGTCACGGCTATGAGTCCGTTGCAGTTCCAGAAGCAACTGCGACTCCAGGAGGCTCGCCGTCTGATGCTGGGGCAAAACCTTGATGCTAGCAGTGCTGCTTACCAAGTGGGGTACGACGATGCCTCGCACTTCAACCGGGAATACAAGCGGCACTTTGGCGCACCACCCATGCGCGATGTGGAGCGACTGCGAGAGTCAGCTAGGGAGACTGTTAGTTCAACATAATCTCCTCAAGAGGTTTTAATCTCTCCAGAAACTACTAAAACGGGGTGGAGACAATTTGGTGGAGCGTGCCATCTGCGCCCGTCTCAGAAGCTTGGATCAAGCAAAAATTGCCGCACTCAAATTTGCGGCGATTCCAGTATTTTTGCATCCCAGAACTTCTGCGGGGTGCAACAGTGAACCCAGGATGAATCGAGGTCCATTAGGCAACGTTCAGCCTAACGACATCGAGTGAAGGCGAACTGAAGTCTTGTGGATCACCACAATCAAAAGCTCCCACACCCGTGGAAGCTAGATGATAAGCACGACAAACATCGGAAATTTGGCAATCGGCTTGCTGTTAGAAGCTCAGCATCGCCGCTTTCTCAACTAAAGCCGCCCAAGTCTCTGGGTCGATGATGCCCGTCTGAGGCAGACGCACCAACGCTTGTACGTTCATCACCGCTTGTTCGGTGAGGGCTCCAAAGTTGCTATCGATCTCCCCTGAATACAGCTTGGCATCGCGCAGCACTTGCTGAACTCGTCCCACGAGCGAACCAGTACTGCCACGACGCAACAGCGGCTTTTCGATCAGATCCCGGTTAGACAACACTGCCCGAGTGTGGGTGCCCACAATGCCATCCTGCACTAAGAAGTAGCGGTATTGCACAATTTTGACAGCCTGTTCGGTGCGCGTTCCAAAGACGCCATCGACAACGAGTTGCTTACGTGCCCCAAAGTAGAAATTGAGCTGTTCTTGTAAGCGTTGGACGGCCGGTCCAGTCGATCCTTTCTGAAGCAAAGGTTGGCTGAGGGAAAGGGAAACAGTCGTGGTCACCATGATAGATTCTCCTTCATGAATAGAGCAGGAATACACAATAGAAACGTGAGCGAGGCGCGGACGGGGGAAAGCACGCATCTGGGTCAGAGACAGCACCCATGAAGTGGTGCTGGACCAGAGCTATGCTTTCCCGACATCGCGACTAATGGATTAACAGCCAACAGGTTCAACTCGAACGCCTTGACTGCGAACCAGGTCATAAAGTCGCTGGCGCACGGGCAATCTTGCAAACCCCTTGGCAGGAGAGAAGCCATAGCGCTGCTGGAAGGTGATGACGGCAGCGACCGTTTTCGGTCCATAGAACGGCTGATTCATCGGTAGGTTGGCATTAATCACTCGGTTTAAGTGGTCTTGCAGAACTCGCATCGCCTGTTCTGCTTTAGCCAGGGTAAGCGGTCCGGCAATGCCATCGACTTTCAGTTTGTAATAGGCTTGGAATTCTTTAATCGCCTCGATCGTCACCCAATCGAGGAGGGGACCATTCGAGTCAGAAATCGGCGAGGTGAGTTCTCCTTCAGGCGGATAGAGGAAACCAAAGCCTTGAAGAATGCTGCGGAACTGGGCGTTGCTGTATTGCATGGTCGGACTCCTAGATGAGGGGTGAATCAGGATGGGTCTTAGCGGTGCAGGCTTCTGGATTGCTTTCGCTTTCGGTGAGTCCTGCTGTGTTTCTCGACATCCTCACTCTATTGCCCCTGCCCCAAGTGCGTCGATGAGGGTAAGTTGAGGAAAGTTATGGACTGGGTTAAGGTTGAGCCGTTCAGGAATGGTCAGACTGGGGAGCGACTTCGTCCGGGTCGGGGTGGAGGGCGACCCTGCCTCAGGGCTGCCGCCAGTTAACCCATGGCGGCACTGGAACTACGGAAGCGGGTGGGTTGAGTGTGCAAACGTTATCTGCGTCCGGTGGGCTAGGTTGTTAGCGCTCCATTCCCTCTTTAAATCCTGGTTCACTGCAGATCGCCGCAGAAGTTCGGATCAAGCAAAAAATGCCGCACTCAAATTTGCGGCGATTCCAGTATTTTTGCATCCCAGAACTTCTGCGGGGTGCGGCAGTTAACCAAGATTTAAAAGAGTGAATTCAGCGATACAACTTTGGCGTTGTGCGGCGGCAGACAACCTTTCGGATTCACAAGGCACTTTCGTAGGTCTGCACTAACGCCATGAAGGCCCAAACCGAATTGCGGCAGCGCAAATATTTGAACAACCTGATTGAGCAAGACCATCGGAACGTGAAACGGATTGTGAAACCGATGATGGGATTTCAATCGTTCAACAGTGCAAGAAGAACATTGGGTGGGATTGAGGCAATGGCGATGATTCGCAAAGGACAAGTGAAAGGTATCAACCAGGGGACAGTGTATCTGAACAAGATTCATCAATGAACTCTTCGGAGTGAGTGCTTAAAGCAACACAAACGAGACCAATTCGTTTGTTGCTTTAAAGTCTTTGCGACACAACCCTCCTAGTCGTGAACAAGCGGAAGGTAAGTATCCCAGCTTTAGTTTGATCTTTGAATTGGTTAAGAAAAAGTTAATAAACTTCTAATGAACCGGAGTTAGTATGAAGATGAGTTCATATGAATGTTCATTCTATTCATGATTGCAGCGCAGCCAGAGAATTATCCATCATGAGTTCTTCTCAACTTATCCTTCAGTTCGATTGTGCCCGCAAGTTGAAAATTCTAGCGGACTCAACCCGTCTAGCTGTATTGCAAATGCTGATGGAGCGATCGCTGCATGTTCAGGACATGAATGCGGTTCTAGGACTAGAGCAAAGCTTGTTGTCTCATCATCTGAAGGTGCTGCGGCAAGAGGGCTTTGTCACTGCAACTCGCGATGGTAAAGCAGTGCGATATGATCTCGCTGCTCATTTGCGACCCGCCCAGGCGAATCGAGCCATTGACTTAGGCTGCTGTCTGCTCTTGTTTGAATGAACTTGTTGATACTTCTTTTTGAGTAATGACCTATCTAAGAACTCTAACTCCCTTATTCCTGGCGATCTCTTGCTTGTCGCTCCACTCCTGTACAAAGCCCTCTAACTCGACTGGGGCAACAGACCAACCGCAAGGCAAGATCGTCTTAACCGGATCGAGTACTATTGCACCCCTGACGGCTGAAATTGCGAAACGATATGAAGCAGAACATCGGGGTGTCCGAATTGATGTGCAGTCTGGTGGTTCTTCACGGGGGATTGCAGATGCTCGTCAAGGGACAGCAGACATCGGCATGGTGTCTCGATCGTTGAAGGACAACGAGAAAGATTTGCAAGCGTTCACCGTTGCCAACGATGGCGTTTCTGTGATTCTGCACAAAGACAATCCGGTGCGTCAATTGAGCGATCAGCAGATTGTTGATATCTACACGAAAAAAATTACGAACTGGAGAGCGGTCGACGGACAGGATGCACCGATTACGGTAGTGAATAAGGCAGAGGGACGCTCTACCCTGGAATTGTTTGCACAATACTTCAAGTTAGAGCCAAAAACGATTCAAGCGGATGTGGTGATCGGAGACAATGAGCAAGGGATTAAAACCGTAGCGGGGAATCCCAATGCGATTGGCTATGTGTCGATCGGGTCAGCCGAATACGGCACGACCCACGGCACTCCGATTAAACTGTTGCCCGTTAAAGGCGTTGAAGCGTCGATCAACAATGTTGCTAATGGCAAATTTCCGATCTCACGCCCGCTCAATCTTGTCACCAAGACGGCTCCGACCGGATTGCAGAAAGAATTTATCGAGTTTGCTCGTTCACCGAAGGTAAAAGACATTGTTCAACAGCAATACTTCGTTCCACCGTCGCAGTGAAGCCGCCTTGGTTTGGGGACTCCGAGCAATCGCGCTAGTCTCTGGCGCGATTGTGCTGCTGATTGTGTTTTTCCTAGTGTGGGAAGCGATTCCTGTACTTCAGCAAGTTGGGGCGTTTCGCTTCTTCACTGATGCTTCTTGGCATCCCGCGAGCAATGAGTTTAATCTCACTCCAATGCTCGTGGGGACCCTGCTCGTGATGACAATCGCTGTGCTGATTGCAACGCCGCTAGGGATTTTGTCTGCCGTGTTTTGTCAATACTATGCGCCACCAAGAATCGCGCAATTCTATCGCCGCTTGATCGAACTTCTGGCAGGGATTCCCTCGGTTGTTTACGGCTTTTGGGGCTTAGTGGTACTCGTGCCTCTGATTGGACGACTGCATCCACCGGGACCGAGCCTGCTAGCGGGAACGCTCATCCTCAGTTTAATGATCTTGCCAACGATCGCACTAGTTGCAGATGCTAGCTTTACCAATGTCTCCCCGGACTATCTCAAAGGCTGTGCAGCGCTAGGACTGGGACGGTGGGCAATGATCCAAAACGTGGTGTTTCCCACTGCCCGCGCTGGATTGATCACAGGTGTCATTTTGGAAACCGGACGAGCGATCGGAGAAACAATGGCAGTTCTCATGGTCTCTGGCAACGTCGTTCAAGTTCCTAAAAGTTTGTTTGATCCCGTTCGTACTCTAACCGCAAATATTGCATTAGAGATGGCATACGCCGTGGATCAGCATCGTTCTGCTTTGTTTGTGAGTGGAGTCGTGCTCATGCTGATAATTGGAATGCTTGTCGCGATCGCTGAAGTCCTGAATCGAGGGCATTTATATGACTAGAAAAATGACCACCCCTCAAGCCTTTCGCGCTTTGCCTTTTCGGAGTTCAGAAGGGATTGCGACTCTAGGAATTTGGGCAGTGGTTGTACTGGTCAGCGGCACTCTATTCTGGCTACTCGCAGACATTTTTTGGCATGGAATCGGACAAGTGTCCTGGAATTTTCTCACCACGGAACCGTTAAATGCAGGGCGAGAAGGCGGGATTGCGCCCATCTTGGTTTCCACAGGATTGATTGTGGGGGTTTGCATGGCGGTTTCGATTCCGCTGGGCGTTGGCACTGCGATCCTGTTAGCAGAGTTTACTGCCAATGAAAGCTGGCTGGGTCGCTTTGTCCGCTTGAGTCTAGATACGTTAGCGGGCGTGCCTTCGATCGTCTTTGGATTGTTTGGCAATGCTTTTTTCTGCAAGACGCTGGGTTTCGGATTTTCGATTCTCTCCGGCGGATTAACGCTGGCTTGCATGGTGTTGCCGATTCTGATTCGTTCGACTCAGGAAGGACTCCGAGCAGTCCCAGAGGATTACCGTCGCTCTGCGGCAGCTTTAGGAATCACGCGCACAGCAACCCTCTGGGAACTCTTGCTCCCTGCCGCCATGCCTGGATTGATGGTGGGGTTATTACTGGGGATCGGACGAGCGATCTCAGAAACGGCAGCGCTCATCTTCACGAGTGGCTATGTCGATCGAATGCCGGAGTCGATCTGGGATTCGGGAAGAGCGCTATCGGTGCATATTTTCGATTTAGCCATGAATATTTCGGGTGGAGAATCAAACGCCTACGGTTCGGCACTCATTTTAGTCACAACTTTGGTGATGATTAATAGCACTGTTTCTTGGCTAGCAGAACGGTTTCGCAAGTCTCGCATTCTCGTGGTCTAATCATGTCCTACCCCCCTTCCCTGCACATTGAGCAATTGAGTCTGCACTACGGCAACAAGCCTGCTTTTGAAGATGTCACGCTCTCGATCTCACCTGGCAGCATTACAGCAATCATTGGTCCTTCCGGTTGTGGCAAAACGAGTTTTCTCTATTGCTTGAATCGATTAGTGGAATTGATGCCTAAAGCTCAGATATCCGGCAAGATTCTGCTCGACAAACAGAATCTTCAAACCCTAGATGTTCTCGATGTGCGGCGGCGAGTTGGCATGTTGTTCCAAAAGCCGAATCCCTTTCCTTTATCAATTATGCGGAACCTTGAATTTCCGCTACAGGAGCATGGCATTCGGCAGCGAGACGAGATCGATCGCATTGTCGAGATGAGTTTGAAGGATGTGGGGCTATGGAGTGAAGTGAAAGATCGGCTGAAAGCACCTGCCCTTTCTCTATCGGGTGGTCAGCAGCAGCGTCTTTGTCTTGCTAGAGCTTTAGCCCTCAATCCCCAAGTGCTGTTGATGGATGAACCGTGTTCCGCGCTTGATCCACTGTCTAGTGAAGTGGTGGAACGATTAATTATCAATCTGCGCGGGAAATTCACGCTGCTTGTGGTAACGCATAATTTGGCACAAGCAAAGCGAATCGCTGATCAAGTTGCTTTGTTTTGGGTGCAGGAGGAAGCCGGACACCTGATTGAAGTTGGTTCTGCGGATCGACTGTTTAATGCACCGCAACACCCGCTTACAAGGGCTTACGTGACAGGAGCAAGGGGCTGAAGCATTATAGCCAAGACACAAGGATGGTAAATTCAGCCGTATTTAGTTGTTGTGAGGAAAGAGGGGATGAATTTGCCTCTCAGCGGCAAGATGGCGTTCCCGTAGCTTTCGGACCAAAAACAACTTCAAGACTGAGATCTAATTAGAAGTAAAGGCTGAGAAGCTCTAGTGTGCAGAGCTTTAGATTTAAGTCAACCTAGCATTTGGTGTGGAATTGATGTCGTCATGCCAGGTTGGAAATTAATGGGTGTCATCCTAAAAGCAGCGGACTGAGAATTACACAGCTTCTGACAATTACACAGCTTCTGTAAAAAGCTGACCAATAATCTGTGCTAATACCTCAGAAATTCTGCGCTTACCGCAGAAATCCCAACACTATAAAAATGGCTCAGTTCCCCTCCCAGTCTGGGATTGAGCCATTTTGCATTGGACTGAATTTCTAAGCTGGACTGAACGAAAGAATGCGGCTTTGAGGGCGGTTGTAGTATACGCATCAATCCGCCATTAGTCCAAAGTTTGTAACACGGCTGTATTATGGTGCGAGTTAGAGGCGTGTCAATTGAGCGACCAAGAGTTCAGTGAAATTGCACCCTCAAGGGGTTGAGCCGACATAGGGGCAAAAAAGTGCAAGATGGACTAGAGAGCTACACCTAGATTGAGTTCTGAAAAATTTGCTATTAGACGACCGCTACAATTTACGATCGCGACAGCTATACGTAGAAGCGATCGAAGCACTCTGCATAGGTTTGAGCAAATGTTCTAGTTGTCGCGAGGCCCAAAAATAGCCGTCGTCTAACAATTTGATAAAGGTTGTTCCAGAACAGCACTTCTGCCTTGCGGGACAGAAGTGCAACAGGAGAATGAGGGTTCCAGTCGTTAAAACTACCTCAAAATAGACCCTGTACTACTGACCTAGATATAGTTGACGAGTTTTGCCCCACACTGAGAAGCGCCGAAGACACCTCTCAAGTGCTTTCGACGCTTCTCAGTTTATGCGTAATAACACCCTGGCGATGCGCTATTTTGACAGGAGGCAACCCTCCCACTATCGTCGCCGCAGATTCGTTTCACACCTCAGTTCGGGATGGATGAGGGTGGAGCCAAATCGCC
>JAHHHP010000090.1 GCA_019359275.1 Myxacorys chilensis ATA2-1-KO14
GGATGTCACACTCATGGATCTGCGCATGCCGGAAGTGGAAGGCGTGGCAGCTATCGGTGCGATTTGTGCTACTGCTAAATCTGCTCGGATTATCGTACTGACCACCTATGACAGTGACGAGGATATTTACCGGGGATTGCAGGCAGGCGCAAAAGGATACCTGTTGAAAGAAACTGAACCTGACGAGCTTCTGAATGCGATTCGTACCGTTCATCGGGGTCAAAAGTACATTCCGCCCGATGTGGGAGCAAAGTTAGTACAACGTCTCAGCAATCCAGAACTGAGTGAACGAGAACTGGCTGTACTCCGCTCACTCGCACAGGGGATGAGTAACGCGGATATTGCGGCTGCTTTGAGTATCGGTGAAGGGACGGTTAAATCTCATGTGAATCGGATTTTGAATAAGTTAGATGTCAGCGATCGTACTCAAGCGGTGATTGTTGCCGTTAAGCGCGGCATTGTTAGTTTGTAGGGTGTACTTTCGATCGAGTTGAGAGTCTAACTTGAGTTATAGTCAGTCTTCTACTTTGCGATCGCATAGTTACTCTATTAATTTGTACTGTAAAAGTTTTAACTCGCTATAGACGACGACTTGAAAGCGATCTCCTACATTAAATGTATGCAAACAAAGATGCAGTCAATGGATTGAGCAAGTTAATTGGAGCAGAAATGGCAACCTTGTATCGTTGTTTTGAGAACATGAGTGATGCAGCGAATTTTGCCAATTGCAGCACCTATTTCCTAGCCTAATCAACCGTGAATCCTATTTGCAGAATCACAACTGGGCAAATCTTGCCAGAAGTGCATCCAATCAGGCAAATCATGCTCCTCTAGAGCTGGTGAAGCTGATTGAGTTTTCAACCCTAACACATTGGAGATAAATTTATGACCTCTACTCCCACAGTTACAGACCCAATGCTACGCCAAGGCGATTCTGGTGCTGCTGTCAGTGAGCTACAACAATTGTTGAATGCGAAAGGAATCAACATTGCAGTCGATGGAATCTTTGGCGATGCGACTCGTGCCGCAGTGGTTCAGTTTCAAAAGCAAAGTGGCATTGCTACAGATGGCATCGTTGGCCCTCAAACTTGGCAAGCCCTTCGTCGAGGTGGCCCCATTCAACTGACTGATGCAGCCATTTACTACGAGCCATCGAAATATCCCTATCAAAAAGAGGCATTTGAATGGCTGCAATCGCAACTCTCTAGTTCAGTTCTAAGGGAATTTGCTCGCCGTTGGCGGAACCTACGCTAACGCAGCAATCACCGATCTCAAAGTTGTTCAACTCACGTTCAAATTGCTGACGCTGGGAATGTCTTGAATCATAAGGTTTTTCCCAGCTTTTATTGCAAGGTTCCAGGCTTGATGCAGATGTAGAACAATGAACGACGATCGTAGCCACAGTTCCTTACTTGTACCCCCTTCAACCCAAGATTGGATGCAGGGTGTGCTGAGTGCTAAGGTCGTGCTGGTGATGTATGGAGACTATCAAGACCCCAGAAGTGCAGACGTTTACAAGCTGATTAAAGCAATCAAACGAGAGCTTAGTGCTGTTTTTGGAGAGGATGATTTATGTTTTATCTTCCGTCATTTTCCGCAAGCACAGATTCATTCTCATACTCAACGGACCGCCCAAGCTGCTGAAGCCGCTGCTGCTCAAGGACAGTTTTGGTCGATGCACGACGCTTTGTTTGCCCATCAACAGAAGTTAGAAAATGGTTATCTTGTAGAGTACGCCAACGATTTAGGGCTTGATATCCCTCAATTTCTCAAAGAGTTGTCTAAACAAGTGCATATCGATCGCATCAATGAAGATATCGAAAGTGGATGCAAGAGTGGAGTAACGACTACTCCAGCCCTATTTATCAATAACATTCGATATACCGGACGCTGGAAGATGACAGAGTTAATGACAGCCATTGTTACTGCAAGTCATTAAGCTTCCCAACCTTTGCTCGCCATCCATGCTTGACTGAGGACAATTTTATGAAATCCAGTCCACGATCGACCAAAAATGATTTCAAGCAATCGAGGTTTTCAACTCAGACTCATTTTCCCACTGCGCTCTCTCCTAATCATGTTCTTGTTACGGTTGCCCAAGAGGTCGCTGAGCGGCTCCAACAAGCCTATCCTCCTCCATCTGATGACAGTAACTCGGTTGAGGCGATCGCGATTCACGCAGTTGATTCAAACTTAAGGCAAATGATTCTCGCTGAATCACTCACAGATCGGGAGTTGGAGGTGTTGCAATTGATTGTTGATGGAGACAACAGTATCGCGATCGCTCGGAAGCTTAATATTTCTGTGGGTACGGCAAAAACTCATATTCGCGACATTCTGAAGAAGCTTATGTGAGCAACTTCTGACACATTCGTGCCTAGTGCTTATTTCTGAGAAGTGAGCAAGGTTTCAATCTAATTCATGACAATTCGGTCGATATTTAAAGGCTCATGCTTTTAGATCTTGGGCAGCTTTGTTGTGCTCAATTTCCAACTTAAAGGTTCTGTTTTTGCTTGCTAGTGCCAGTAAGCTACCTGATTTTGACGGTTAGCTTTTCCTGTCGAACAAACTACCAATTTTTGCACCATGCTAACCATTACAACGCCAACCCTTGAATTCAAAAACAAAGGCTTAACGCACACTCAATTGCAGCAAGCGATTGACTATATTCACACTCACATTGACCGAGATTTGTCACTGATTGAACTTGCCAGCGTTATCAATATCAGCCCGACTTACTTTGCCAGTTTATTCAAACAGACTACAGGAATTTCTCCGCATCAGTACGTGATTCAACAACGGGTGGAACGGGCGAAATCGATGTTATCGAAAACGGATTTAACCATTGCTGATATTGCTTTCCAAACTGGGTTTTCCAGTCAAAGCCATTTGAACCAACAGTTTAAGCGAATTACTGGAATGACACCAAAGCAGGTTCGTTAATTCCACAAGAATCTGACAAATCATTGTAAGAATTTGAAAGAAGTCGAGCCTTGGAACTCAATACACTTCAAATAGATAGAACTAGGAGAATCCAATCATGGTCAAACAGCAATCTGTAGACGAACAAGCAAATGGAAAGGCA
Organism: Myxacorys chilensis ATA2-1-KO14; assembly: GCA_019359275.1. GTDB lineage: Bacteria > Cyanobacteriota > Cyanobacteriia > Leptolyngbyales > Leptolyngbyaceae > Myxacorys > Myxacorys chilensis. The sequence goes on from JAHHHP010000090.1 coordinate 3,086, forward strand.
ACTAGCAACCTGACACCAGCCCAGGAGTCTTTGCAAGCACTTTGGGAAGAGCATCTGCGACACGAGTTTGGCACTCACAACACTGAAGATGCCCTCGCCACGATGGTTGAGGATGCTTACGTCAACCACATTCCGGTAATGACTGGGGGAGTCGGGAAACCAGCACTGCGCGAGTTTTATTCCAAATACTTCATTCCACAAATACCGCCGGACATGGAGCTGACCCCGATCTCGCGCACAATCGGGACCGATCGGCTCGTCGATGAAATGGTGGGTAAGTTCACTCATACCGTTCGGATGGACTGGATGCTACCCGGCATTGCTCCGACTCTTAAACGGGTGGAAGTGCCAGTGGTAGTGATTGTCCAGTTCCGTGACGGCAAGCTAGCCCATGAGCACCTCTACTGGGATCAGGCGAGTGTATTGATTCAACTTGGCTTGCTCGATCCTGGTACGCTGCCCGTTGTAGGGGTTGACAGTGCGCGCAAGGTACTTGATCCGAGCTTGCCCTCAAACGCACTGATCGATCATGCCAGCGATCGCGACTAAGTGTAGGAGCCAGCAAATATCAATGCCTAAACCCGCCATTTTGCAACCAGGATCGTACTCATCCTGGGTGTAGGAGGTGCTTCTTATTGCTGGCTCCTACACGTATTGCTCATTGAGTTTTTGACAAAGTGACACAGCCATTCACAACAAGAGGTAACTATCATGATGCTGAAAGACAAGGTTGCTTTGGTGACTGGCGGAACATCGGGCATCGGTCGAGCAACCGCGATCGCCTTTGGTGCTGCGGGTGCAAAAGTTGTGTTCTCCGGCAGACGCGATGCAGAAGGAGAAAAAACCGCTAAACTGATTCGTGAAACAGGTGCTGAATGTTTATATGTCCATTCCGATGCTTCAAATGAGGAAGACATCAAAGCGCTAGTGCAAAAGACAGTTACAACCTACGGACAACTCGATTGTGCATTTAATAATGCGAGCATTGATGGATTCCTTAAACCGCTGCACGAACAATCGATCGAGGAGTTTGACAAATTGATGGCAATCAATGTCCGGGGACTATTTTTGTGCATGAAGTACGAAATTCAGCAAATGTTGTCTCAAGGATCTGGCGCGATTGTTAATAACTCCTCAATTGCAGGGTTGATTGGTCTTCCAGGGGCATCTCCTTACGTTGCAAGTAAACATGCCGTCATGGGGTTAACGCGATCGGCAGCACTTGACTATGCCAAGCAGGGCATCCGGATTAATGCGGTGAATCCTGGCAGCATTGCGACTGAAATGCTCGATCGTGTCCTTCAGAAAATGCGCATCACGGCTGACGATCTTACCGCGATAGTACCGATGGGTCGCATTGCTCAAGCAGAAGAAGTCGCTCAAGTCGTTGTTTTTCTATGTTCTGATGCTGCCAGCTATGTCACAGGGCAACCGTTTGCGATCGATGGCGGAGTCACAGTGAGTTAATTTCTGATTTTTGATGGTGGGCTCACAGTGAATCGATCCATTTCAAGAGAGAACAACCGGACTTGATTTTAGAAATAGAATGATACTTCAGGATAAAGTAGCGTTAGTCACGGGAGGCGCATCGGGAATTGGTCGAGCAACTGCGATCGCATTCGGTGCTGCTGGAGCCAAAGTGGTCTTCTCGGACATACGCGGTGTAGAAGGTGAAGAAACTGCTGATTTGATTCGCGAGACTGGGGCGGAATGCTTGTTCGTGAAATCAGATGTATCGAGTGAGGCGGATGTCCGGGAATTGGTGCAGAAAGCGATCGCAACCTACGGCAAACTCGATTGTGCCTTTAATAATGCTGGAATTGATCTTGTTGTTACACCGTTGCATGAACAATTGATCGAGGATTTTGACCAGATCATGTCGATCAATGCACGAGGGCTATTTCTCTGTATGAAATACGAAATTCAGCAGATGTTAACCCAAGGCGCAGGCGCGATCGTGAACAACTCGTCAACGAATGGTCTTGTTGCGCTTCCGGGGATCTCTCCTTACGTCGCCAGCAAACATGCAGTCATGGGGCTGACGCGATCGGCAGCTCTGGACTATGCCAAACAAGGTATTCGGATCAATGCCGTCAATCCTGGTCCGATTGCGACTGACCTCATGGCTCGTAGCGCTGACCAGATGGGCATCACGTTCGATGATCTCGGATCTATGGTTCCAATGGGTCGGATCGGTCAGGCAACGGAAATTGCTCAAGCGGTTGTGTTTCTCTGCTCTGATGCTGCCAGCTACATTACGGGACAACCCTTAGCGATCGATGGTGGATATACAGCAGGCTAAATCGCGATCTGCCTTCAGATATCTTTTTGCGATCGCAGTTCTGAATAGGTGGTTTCTAAGCGATTTGCTGGAATGAACTCGACACAGATTCACTATCGCTGAAAGAAGCACCATCAGAATCTGAAAGAAACTGAGTGTTGGAAGTCATCACACTCAAGTAAATGCAACTGGTTTCATAACAAGAGGTAAAAATCATGATACTTGAAAATAAGGTGGCTTTAGGACAGGTACTTTTTGCCGGAGGATCGGGCTTCGTAGGGCGCACTGCCGTCAGGTGGTTCCGCGAGAGGCATCCCAGCGTTCGAGTGCTCGTCGGAGGACGGAACCTGCAATCGGCAGGTGAAATCGCCCAGGAGGTGGACGCTGCCGAAGCTATTGCCATAGATCTCGATAAGCCCCACTTGGGTCTCGGTGATGATGTCACAGTAGCTGCTGTGGTCATGTTGGCTCCCGAAGCCGGACTCAAAGGACTGAACTACGCGCAGGACTTGGGCATCCCTTACCTGAACATCAACGCTGCCCTCACCGAAATCGGACCTGAGTTGGTGATGTTCGCGCATCGTGCGACCGCAGCACCCGTCGTGCTCGCCAGTCACTGGATGGCTGGTGCGGCTGTGTTTCTGGCACTCAACAGTGTCAAAGGCTTCGAGGTCATCCACTCCATCCGGATCGGAGCAATCCTCGACGAGAATGATCCAGCAGGTCCAGCGTCGCTCGAAGATATGGAGCGGGTACACGGGGCTGCTCCCCCCGCAATGGTATTCGAGGGTGGGCGGCGCGTATGGCTGTCCGGCGACGCAGCAAAGGGCAAGATCGAATCAATTGACGGTCGCTCACTTGATGCTACCGCATTTTCCACGTTTGATATCGCTAGCCTCCATGCTGCCACTGGGGCACCAAATGTACGTTTCGACCTAGTGACTGACAAATCATCCAGTCGCCACCGGGGCGGTGAGGCAGCGACCGAGATCGTCGTCGAGATTGAGGGCGAAGCCGATGGTCGAACGCAGCGTTCGCGATCGATGCTGGAGTTCAAGCATGGCGCAGCCTCACTAACGGGTCTGAGCGTCGTTCTTTCTCTCGTATCGGTATTGGGACTGAACGACCGCGCTCCTGCCCGCCCTGGGCTTTACCTACCCGAACTGCTCTCGGATACCGAATGGTTTCTAAATGAACTCCGCAGTGCGGGAGCGACTATCTACGAAGACTCTAAGTCAACTCTACAGTTTTAAGGTGGTGGAAAAATGATTAAATGCAAAGATTTTGCGCCTCGGATCACTGAACGGGGACCCTTCGGCGGAGCTTCCGAGTATGAATCTTTCTCTGAGGTTGTGAGTACTGTCAATCAGTGGATCGAAAATACAACGACACAGGTGATCAATGTTGAAACTGTCGTTTTACCCGATCGGATAGAAGGCACAAGTGATGGTGACTACGGATTGACGGTCAGTAATAGTTTCCACCCAGTGATGATCAGTCAAGGCGTGACAATCAATTGCTTTCAATGCGTGCGTGTCTGGTACAGAGAATAAGCTCTATTGGAGAAAGAATGAAACGATTTACCTTATTTACCTTCCTGTATCTCGCGCTGGGAGTTTGTCTGAGTGCGATCGCGCTTGGATACCCAAACCTGCCTTCGAGTCTTCAAACAAGCTTGTTCGTCAGTGCAGGAGCCTCCTACATTGCTTGTCTCCTCAGCACCTTCCCATTTTGGCGCGAGACGACGATCCGCTTCTATCGCAGACGGAATTCAGCGGTAATTCTACCCTGGTTGGTGATTGGAGTGAACATTGTTTGGATGATCTGGGATGTTCAGAGTCAGAACTGGACGATGGAAGCCATTTTACGAGCGTTTTCGAGGCTATTAGTTGTCTTAATGTTTGCAGAAATCATTGTGATGACATGGCAAGTGAATTCTGAACATTAGTATCTAAATCGGATGCTGCCGAAACGAACTTGCGCTTCACCCTAAGAATCTGGAAGAAATCAAGCATTGGACCTTAGTACGCTTCAGATCAATGCAACGAAATTAATGCTAGGAGAAGCACAATGATACTTCAAGATAAAGTGGCGTTAGTCACCAGTTGTCATTCTCTATCTTGGCATTGGGTCTACCCAGTATTCTAATGTCTCTAGAGATTAAATCAATGGCAGTTTTAAAACAATTTGGGATTCTATTTGTGTTGGGCATTGCGGGAATTGCGATGTTTACGATTACGTCGGTTCCATTAGTTGAGCAACAGTTGGCGAAACTGTCTCCAGAAATACTGGCAAAAGTTCCACCACTGTGGGTTTTAATACTGCTACAAGGACTACAGCCTACAGTTCTACTGGCAATCAACATTCTGATCGGAATTGGCTGTGCCTATCGCGTTGGATTACGCTCACATTTGATTGACTACTGGGTACTTCATACCCCTAAGATTCCATTTTCTGTCATTGAGATGAAATGGAGCTTGGGTGTGGGTGCAGCGACAACGATCATTCTCCTGTTGCTCGATCGGTTCATGAAACCTGCTCTACCTGAAGCGCTACAGGCATCCCATCACACAGAACCGAATTGGCTGAGTTCGCTTACAGCAATGCTTTATGGCGGCATCACTGAGGAAATTCTGATGCGCTGGGGCTTAATGTCGCTGCTTGTTTGGATAGCGTGGAAGGTCTTAAAACAAGGCATTACGTTGCCAAGCCAAGGAATATACCAAGGTGCGATTGTGCTAGTAGCGCTGGTATTTGGACTTTTACACCTGCCCGCAACTGCCGCGATAGTTCCACTCACTCCCCTTGTGATTATCCGAGCGATATTACTCAATGGGATTGCTGGCATTGCTTTTGGTTGGCTCTTTTGGCAATACTCGCTTGAGGCTGCGATGTTATCCCATGTCAGCTTTCATGCCTTTTCCTTTTCCTTTGCTCTTAGCCTTTTGCTGGCAAGATTTGTCTAAGCTTTTTTCTAAAGCGATTTCCATGATTATTTCAAGAGAGAACAACCGGACTTAGATTTTAGGAGAAATAGAATGATACTTCAAGATTAAAGTGGCGTTAGTCACTGGCGGAACTTCAGGAATTGGTCGAGCAACTGCGATCGCCTTCGGTGCTGCGGGCGCAACAGTGGTCTTCTGTGACAGACCCAATGTAGAAGGGGAAGAAACAGCTGCGCTAATTCGCGAGACTGGAGCGGAGTGCTTGTTTGTGAAAGCAGATGTCTCCAGTGAAACGGACGTGCAAGCCTTGGTACAGAAAGTGATCGCGACCTACGGCAGACTCGATTGTGCCTTTAACAATGCTGGCATTGATCTTGCTGTTAAACCACTGCACAAGCAATCGATCGAGAACTTTGATCAGATCATGTCAATCAATGCACGAGGGATATTTCTGTGCATGAAATATGAAATTCAACAGATGCTCACCCAGGGCGCAGGCGCGATCGTGAACAATTCGTCAACGAATGGTCTCGTTGCGCTTCCAGGGATCTCTCCCTACGTTGCTAGCAAACACGCAGTAATGGGACTGACGCGATCGGCTGCGCTTGACTATGCCAAACAGGGCATTCGGATTAATGCCGTCAATCCTGGTCCGATTGCGACTGATCTAATGGCTCGTAGCGCTGCTCAGATGGGCATTACGTTTGATGATTTAGGAAGGATGGTTCCGATGGATCGGATCGGTCAGGCAACAGAAATTGCTCAAGCGGTTGTGTTTCTGTGTTCTGATGCTGCTAGCTACATTACTGGGCAACCTTTGGCGATTGATGGTGGATATACAGCGAGTTAATTTTTGACTGCTTGAGCAACTACGGTAGGTTGTCCTTGTTCCGCTGCACCCACGTCAGTTGCTCCATCGACTCCTTATAAAAATTGGAGAATAGCAAAAATGATTCAAAAGATACCGATACACCGCGTAGCCCTTTTCGCTCTTACGCTGCTTTTTACTATCCATTTCGCCTCCGCCTGCACGGAGTCTACAGCAATGATGCCTACAATCGCCTATCCTGAAACCAAGCGAGTCGATGTCGTCGAGAAGCCTTTCGGGCAGACGGTTTCCGACCCCTATCGCTGGCTGGAAAACGATGTCCGCAACGACAAGGAAGTTGCCGCGTGGGTCGAATCACAGAACAAAGTTACCAACGCTTATCTCAATACGCTGCCGGGTCGAGATATCTTCAAGAACCGACTGAAACAGTTGTACAACTATGAGCGGTTCAGCATTCCGGTCAAAAAGGGGGGGCGGTATTTCTACCTCCATAATTCCGGACTTCAGAACCAGCAGGTTCTTTATGTCCGCGACAGCGTGGATAGCGCAGGGCGCGTGCTGATCGATCCCAACAGTTGGGCAAAGGACGGGGCGACCGCACTTGCCGAGTGGTCAGCTTCTGATGATGGCAAGCGCGTGGCTTATGCGGTGCAGGATGGCGGCACCGACTGGCGCACGCTTCGAGTGCTGGACGTGAACACGGGCAAGGTACTCGACGATCAGGTCAAATGGGCGAGATTCACCAGCATCGCCTGGACTCAGGACGGATCTGGCTTTTTCTACGCCCGTTACCCGGAGCCGAAGCAGGGCAACGAATCGCAAGCCAGCATAGCCAACCATGCCGTCTATTTTCATGCGATCGGCACCCCCCAGGCGCAAGATCGGCTGGTCTATACAAACCCGGATCAGCCGAACATGCTGCATGACTTGAGCATCACCGAAGACGGGCGTTATCTCGCGATCGCTTCTACGCCCATTTCAGCAACCAACACACTGACCGTGGTGGATCTCCAGAGCGCCGACTGGAAACCCCGCAAACTGGTCGATAATCTCGATCATCAATGGGGTGTCGTCGGCAATGTGGGGACGAAGTTCTTCCTCATGACTAGCCAGGATGCGCCGCGCTTCAAGGTCGTGACGATGGACATCGCCGCTGCCGACCCAGCGATCAAGGATGTGGTGCCGGAGCAGGATTCAGTGCTGCTCAATCCGTCGCTGGTCGCTGGACGGTTGCTGATCTCCTATCTGGCTGACGTGAAGACGGAAATTCGACGCTACACGCTGGATGGCAAGGCTGATGGGATGGTGAAGCTGCCCGGTATCGGCACCGCTGGCGGTTTTAAGGGCAAACAGGACGACCCAGAAACCTTCTTCGTCTTCACCAGCTTTAACGCTCCGGACACGATCTATCGATATGATGTCGCCAGCAACACGGCGCGGGTGTGGGCACAACCCAAGGTGGCGATCGATCTCAGCCAGATTGCAGTCGAACAGCGGTTCTACAGGTCGAAGGATGGCACCCGTGTCCCGATGTTTATCGTCCGACGCAAGGATGTGACCCGTCCGGCACCGACTCTGCTCTATGCCTATGGGGGCTTTGGCATCCCCATGCCTCCCTTCTTCTCGCCGGAGCCTTTGGGCTGGGTCGAACAGGGCGGAGTGTACGCGGTCGCCAATATTCGCGGCGGTTCCGAATATGGCAAGGCATGGCATGAAGCAGGTCGTCGTCAGAACAAGCAAAATGTCTTCGACGATTTCATCGCGGCGGGTGAGTATCTCAAGGCGCAGGGCATCACGCCACAAGATGGCTTGGCGATTCAGGGTGGATCGAATGGTGGGCTCCTGATCGGCGCAGTGGTCAATCAGCGACCGGATCTGTTCGCCGCCGCGCTGCCCCAGGTTAGTGTCATGGACATGCTCCGCTTCGACCAGTTCACGAGCGGGAAAACATGGGTAGACGAGTTTGGGTCTCCGTCACAGGAAGCGGATTTCCGCAACCTCTTGAACTATTCGCCGTATCACAACATCCAGTCCGGCAAGGTATATCCCGCGATTCTTGCTACCACTGCCGACACAGACGATCGCGTAGTGCCGGGACACACCTTCAAATATGTCGCCGCGCTCCAGGCGGCGGATGTGGGTGACAAGCCTCACCTTGCCCGGATTGAGACACGCGCGGGACATGGAGCAGGCAAGCCCACCGACAAGATCATCGAGGAAACGGTGGATATGTGGGCTTTTGCGGCTCACTGGACAGGGCTGGATGTTGGGAATAGGAAATGATCGGAGCATGGCAGCAGAACACCCCGATAAACGGACATGAAGCAAGGCATGAGATCAACATGCTGTATGAAAATAGAACAGGAGAAGCACAATGATACTGCAAGATAAAGTGGCGTTAGTCACTGGCGGAACTTCAGGAATTGGTCGTGCAACGGCGATCGCTTATGCCCAACAGCAAGCAAAGGTTGTTGTTGTTGGCCGTCGCATGGATGAAGGTGAAGAAACGGTTCGATTGATTCAGGAAGCTGGCGGAGAGGCGATTTTTGTGCAAGCAGATGTCACGAAAGAAGCCGATGTTAAAGCAATGGTTGATAAAGCGGTTAGCATTTTTGGTCGGTTAGATATTGCCTTTAATAATGCAGGAACTGTCGGCGAAAATCCCTCATTGATTGAGCAACCAGAAGCGGAATACGATCGCATTATGAACGTCAATGTCAAAGGCGTTTGGTTGTCGATGAAGCATGAAATCGCTCAGATGTTGAAACAGGGAAGTGGTTCGTTCGCCTCTGGCGGCACTATGTGCATCGTCAATACATCATCTGGGGCTGGAGTCGTTGCAGTTCCTACCCAACCCCTCTACACCGCGAGTAAACATGCAGTAGTCGGTTTAACAAAAGCTGCTGCGCTCCAATATGCCAAAGCGGGTATTCGCATCAATGCCGTTGCACCAGCAGCAATCGAAACAGATATGTTTGAAGCAGCTACAGGTGGGCAGGATGAGGTCAAAGCTTACATAACAGGACTCCACCCGATCGGACGAATTGGAACACCGCTTGAAGTTGCAAATGCAGTTCTGTTTTTATCATCTGACCTGGCATCGTTCATAACAGGTGAAACGTTGATGGTAGATGGTGGGTATGTAGCGCAATAGTCGATCGGCAGTGCGAAATGTTTGATACAGCACTTCAAGCGACTTACTAAAGTAACACTGAAATAGGTTCGCTAATTCCATCGGAAACTCCATAAGAATCTGCAAGAAGTTGAGTGCTGGAACTGACTACACTCACATGAACTAAGACAAAGAGAACTTAAGAGGTGATGATGATGTCCAAAGTGCCTTTTAACTCCCCACAGGGACAGGGAAAGACCTTTGCCGCTGTTTCAGAGCAGTCCTCACCCAACAAGCCCTCCCGTCCGGGCTGGCTCGAGATCGTTGTCGGTCTCGTCGTCTTTAGCGCTGTCGCACGTGGGGGTGTGTTGCTGTCCGGGCAGCTCGATCTCGATCCCGTCGTCTACGGACTGGCCCTCGCCGCGCTGTCTGTTATCGCCCCCTTCGCCGGGTTTGCGGCAGCCGTGCTGCTGCGGATTCGCTCCCTGCACGCCTTTGGCGTGCGTCGCGTCTCTTGGCGTTGGCTGCTCATTGGGGTCGGAGCAGGGGTGGTCGCCTTCGTGGCCAAGGGTTTTGCGGTCATGGCCTACACCGCCCTCACCGGAGATAGCTCCACCCCTCAGGAGGTGTTCGGTGACGGTGGCAGCGGTGGGGTGCTGTCCCTGGTCCTGGCCACGCTGTTTATCGGTCTTCTCGTGCCCCTCGTCGAGGAACTGCTATTCCGGGGTGTCATCACCAACGCGCTGCTCCGCTACGGCCCGTTGATTGGCGTTGTGGGCAGCACGCTGATCTTCGCCCTCGCTCACGGCATCAACACCGTCTTCCCAGTGGCTTTGGTATTTGGTCTCATCAGCGCTGAAATGTTCCGCCGCAGCGGCTCAGTCTGGCCTGGCGTCATCGCTCACGTTATCAACAACCTGCCCACGGTCTTTGTGATGGTGCTCATCAGAACGGCCTGAATAGTCACCATCACTCGAAAAGGGTGTCTTTCCAATGGCTCGCTTGTTTTCGAACCATCCGCCCGATCCTGATAGGCGCAGACACAACGTAGAGCCACCAACTCACGCTGGGAGGAGAACCATGATTGCTACGACTCATATCCGAATCTCGCTACTAACTGGAGCCGTGATGCTGGCCATTAGTGCTAAACGCACAATTATAAGGAAAAAGAAATGACTGAAACATTTGGTGCAAAATCGACCGCCGACGTGGTGCTTTCCGGCGTTGATCTCAAGGGAAAGCGATTTCTCATTACGGGTGCATCGTCGGGCATTGGACGCGAAACCGCCCGCTCACTGGTCTCTCACGGCGCTAGCGTCGTCGGCGCAGTCAGGAACCTCGCTAAAGCTGAGCCAGCCACTGCATCAGTTCGTGACGCTGCGTTGCAAGGAGGTGGCAGCTTGAAGTTGATCAATCTCGATCTGGCATCCTTGCAAAGCGTTCGTCCCTGTGCGGATAAACTGTTGGCTGACGGTCAACCATTCGATGCCATCATCGCTAACGCTGGCGTTATGGCAACTCCGTTCGGTCGAACGATCGACGGCTTTGAAGTCCAGTTCGGGACGAACCATCTTGGGCATTTCGCCCTGATCAATCAGATTGAGCCGCTGCTCGCCGATAATGGACGGCTGGTAGTCCTGTCGTCGCTCGCGCATCGGGGTGCCGATATTGACTTGGACGATCCGAATTTCGAGCAGCAGGCGTACGATCCATGGGTCGCTTATAGCCGATCGAAAACCGCCAATTCACTGTTCGCTGTGGAGTTTGACAGGCGGCATCACGATCGCGGCATTCGGGCTGCTTCGGTGATGCCCGGAAACAGTCTCACGGATCTACCCCGCCATTTCTCGCCGGAGGACTTGCAGGGACTTTTGCAGACTGTTGACGCAGCGCGTACCGAAGCGGGTCTGCCGCCGAAAGGGTTGAAAGAAATCCCGCAGGCAGCCGCGACGTCGGTCTGGGCAGCAGTCGTGGCTAACAAAGACGAGATCGGCGGACACTATCTCGAAGATTGCGCGATCGCACCGATCGATGACACGCCCAACCCGTTTGCCGACGGTGTCAGGTCGTATGCGCTCGACGCGAACAAAGCCAAGCAGCTTTGGGCGAAAAGCGAGGAATTGATCAGCGCTGCGTCTTAAAGGTTATCGCGCACATCTAAACGCAATAATCCATTCCACTTTCGTACTTGGATGAACACTCACAAGAATGCCTGATTGACGTGTAAGCGTTAATCACCATGCCTTACGTTTCCCGTAAACTCAACCAGGAAAACACCATGTCACAAAAACTCTCAGATTTCCAGCGACCCACAACAGGAGCATTCCATATGGCCCAGCGTGACGCCGTTTTCCCCGCCGGTCGGCATGACCTCTACACGTCGCAGACCTATTCCGCAGCGATCAGATCAGGTGACCTCCTGTTTGTGTCCGGTCAGGTCGGCAGTCGCAGCGATGGCTCGCCCGAGCCGGACTTTGAGGCTCAGGTTCGCCTGGCATTCGCCAATCTCGAGGCGACCCTGCAAGCGGGTGGATGCGGGCTTGACGATATCGTCGACGTGACGACATTTCATACCGATCCCGAGAATCAGTTCGGCACGGTCATGACCGTTAAAAGCGAAGTCTTCCCGGAAGCGCCTTATCCGAATTGGACGGCGATCGGCGTCAACTGGCTCGGGGGGTTCGACTTCGAGATCAAGGTCATCGCCCGTATTCCAGGCTGAATTCATCAGGCGGAGCGGGCGACGGGATAACCCGACACTGCACTCGACCAGCCCGGCGCGAACCGTCCTCGCGAATCGTGAGCTGGTCGGTGCCGGACCAGCCAATGAATGTCTGTCCGTTCGGCATTTGTCATCAGGGCGAAACGATTCGCGGGCTTATTGGTAAGTAAATTGCCGATTTGGAGATCGCATTAGTAATAATCACATACCCAGGAAAACACTATGTCACAAAAACTCTCAGGAAAAATTGCGCTTGTCACTGGCGGCACCAGCGGCATCGGTCTTGCTACTGCTAAGCGATTTGTCGCTGAAGGTGCCTATGTTTTCATCACGGGTCGTCGCCAGCCTGAACTCGATGCTGCTGTAAACGAGATTGGTAAGAACGTGACTGGCATTCAGAGCGATGTCTCAAATCTGGCAGACCTCGATCGTCTTTACGCCACGGTCAAGCAAAAGCAAGATCGCTTGGATGTAATCTTTGCCAATGCTGGCGGTGGCGAACTCATCCCGCTTGGATCGATCACCGAAGAACACTTTGACAAAACCTTCAACACCAATGTCAAGGGTCTACTTTTCACTGTGCAGAAGGCACTACCGCTGATGCCAGAGGGCGCTTCCATCATTCTGAATGCCTCAACTAATTCCATCAAGGGTATCCCAGCCTTCAGCGTGTATGGCGCTACCAAAGCCGCCGTGCGATCGTTTGCCCGCACCTGGACACTCGACCTCAAAGACCGCCAGATTCGAGTGAATGCGGTCAGCCCTGGTTTCATTCCGACTCCCGCTTACGATCTTCTCTGGGGACTCAGTGAAGAGCAGTTGAAAGAATTTGTGGCGAGCCAAGCTAACAATATCCCATTGGGACGAGCTGGTACGCCCGACGAGATCGCCAAAGCCGTTGTCTTTTTGGCTTCAGATGACAGCAGCTTTGTCAACGGCATTGAGCTATTCGTTGATGGTGGCATGGCACAAATCTAAATGGGTGCTGTGTCCAGAGCGGACAGCTAACAATGCAGCAGACGGTTTAAAGCCGCTAGCGCTGCGTTCGAGTTTCTTTGTCGCCGCTGATTTGAGCCATTGGGCGTTTTGGGTGATGTGAGGTGTGGAACGGATGACGGATAAACTTGAGCAGAACAAACAGGCGGTCACAGCATTTTATGACCTGATGTTCAATCAGTGTCAGCCCGCAGAAGCCATCGAGAAATATGTCGGCGACGTGTACATCCAGCACAACCCAGCGGTGGCCGACGGGAAGCAGGCTTTCATCGAATATTTCGAGAGGATGGCGAAAGAATATCCGGGCAAGTGCGTCCAGTTTAAGCGCGTCTTCGCTGAAGGCAATTATGTAGTCTTACATTGCTACCAGCAATGGCCGGGCGACAACGACTGGGCAGGCATCGATATCTTCCGCCTGGATGATAAAGGTAAGATAGTCGAGCATTGGGACGTGCTTCAGACCATCCCGGAAGCGTCGGCTAACGATAACACGATGTTCTGAACAGTCGAGTGCTGGTAGTGTGAAGGCCGGTTTGTGGCACGCCTAAATAGTAGGCAGTGGAATTCAGATGTAACTAAGGCGATCGCAGCCATTTTATCAGTCGCATAGTAACACCATAACAATCTGACAAACTGTCCTAAGAATCTGAAAGAAACCGAGCATTAGAATTCATTACACTTCGGTTAAATCAGACGAGAATCCAATGCGGTATTCATAGGAGATTGCAATGCCTTACGTTACTGTTGGTCAAGAAACCTCTGTAAACATTGATATCTACTACGAAGATCTGGGAACAGGTCAACCCGTTGTACTGATTCATGGATTTCCATTGAACGGACATTCCTGGGAAAAGCAGGTCTTGGTTCTGCTGAACGAAAGATATCGGGTGATTACCTACGATCGCCGAGGATTTGGGAATTCTAGCCAACCCTCATTCGGTTATGACTAACGATACCTTTGCAGCAGATTTGAACGTGCTGATGACCAAGCTTGACTTACATGATGCTGTGCTGGTCGGCTTTTCAATGGGAACAGGCGAAGTTACGCGATACCTTGGCAAATATGGCTCAGAGCGGGTGCAGAAAGCCGTACTGATGGCTCCAGTGCCGCCCTTCCTACTGAAGACCGACGATAATTCTGAAGGTGTTGACCAAAGCGTTTTCGATGGCATTATGAAAGCGATTGTTGAAGATCGTCCAGCTTACTTTTCTGCATTTTTCAGAAAATTCTTCAATATGGATGTGTTGCTTGGCGATTCTCGTTCCGAGAGGTTACACCAACGCATCAGCAATGATGCCATTCAAGCCAGTTCTGTGCAACCTGGCAGTACAGTCACAGTTGCACTAGCAGTTCAGCGAAATCCAAGTTAGGGCGGAGTGTATGAGTTTGGAGTGACTGTCTATCCAGTTGGAGAACAGAAAAAGATGATGAACCAAAACAAAGAGATTTACGAGTGCGTCATTGTCGGTGGCGGTTCCGCTGGACTCAGTGCGGCACTGCTTTTAGGCAGAAGTCGCCGTCGAGTGTTAGTCTGCGACAAAGGGAATCCGCGTAACGCTCCCGCACACGAGTCGCACAGCTTTTTCACCCGCGATGGCATCAGTCCGCATGAACTTTTGAGCATTGGTCGCGACCAACTCAAACCTTATAAAAGCGTTGAATTTCAAGCGATCGGGGTCAAGGAAATCAATCCATCCGGCAATCAATTTGAAGTTGTGTTTGAGGATGGCACGATAAAAAAAACGCGCAAAATTTTGCTGGCTTTCGGGGTAATGGATGAATTTCCAGCTCTCGAAAACTTTGGTGATTTCTGGGGCAAAAGCGTGTTTCATTGTCCCTATTGCCATGCCTGGGAAGTGCGCGACGAGCCGCTTGCCATTGTTGGAAATGGCGAAACGGGCATCGAAATGGCGGCATTGCTGAAAAATTGGAGTGCTGATTTAGTCCTCTGCACCAACGGCAAAGCCGATCTAACCGCTGATCAAAGGACACTGTTGGAAAACCACAAAATCCTTGTTCGCGAAGAGAAAATCATCCGACTCGAAGGCGATAACGGACAATTAGAAAACATCGTTTTTGAGACAAACGAGAAAATTGCGCGTCGTGGAATACTGATCCGACTAAAGCAAACACTCCATTCAAACCTAGCTGAAAAGTTAGGCTGTGAGTTGAATGAATTCAACTTAATCAAGACGACCAATGTTTTTAACGAAACTAGCGTCAAAGGTGTTTATGCGGCAGGTGACATCACTTCACCCATGCAAGTGATCGCCGCTGCTGTTTTTCAGGGTAGCGTTGCTGCTGGCGGCTTAAATCACTCTCTGATTATGGAAGATTTCGTCTAAATCAAGGTAATTCAATCTTCATCAGAACAAGCATCGTGGCTGGTCTAGTTTCATAGACCAAGAGAGTAGGGAAAGTCATGCGTGTTAATTACATATCAAGTCTACAGAGCGATCTAATGATGCAATCTTTGTGGTTTTTTGGTTCTTACCTTACCATCCTTGCTGATCGCACCACGACCGGAGGATAGTACGATCTAATTGCAGGCTACTTTCCACCTGGCTCCCAGACTCCTCCCGATCTCCACACGCACCATTCTGAACAACTCTATGTGCTGGAAGGAGAATTCACGGTCTGGGCAGGGGAGAACAAAGTTTTACTTGTTGTCATTCTTGGCGAACCGCACGCCATCAACTGAACTCACGCTGATTGGGGCAATCCCTTGTTGTTGGACTTTCTTTAGGGGTGATTATCTATCGAGTCCTTTATCGCTAAAAGGGTTCTAATATGTTTTCTAGACTGATGATAGCGGTTGCAACCACAGTGCTAATGATTGTGACCTCTTGTATTTTTCCAGCGGTATCACTGGACAAAAGTGCGATCGCTCAAGTGCCAGGTGTCTATCCATTCAAGTTAGGTGATTTCACAATTACAGTCCTGAGCGACGGCACACTCCCCCAGGATCTACATACGCTGCTGTCGAATACGAACCCAACAGAAACCGATCGCCTGCTTCAGAAAAACTTTCTGACTAATCCTGTCGAGGCATCGATTAATGCTTTCTTGATCGACACTGGAGATCAACAAGTACTCGTGGACACGGGAGCCGGAACCTTTTTTGGTCCAAAACTGGGCGGCAAGCTTCAAACATCGTTAAAGGCAGCAGGCTACACGCCTAACGAGATTGATGCAATCCTCCTGACTCATATTCATACGGATCATAGTGGGGGGCTGGTCGAAGCTGGTCAACGGGTGTTTCCTGCCGCCACGCTTTATGTCGGCAAGCCAGATGTCGATTTCTGGTTTGATCGAGCGAATGCCACGCGATTCAACGTTGCTGAAAAGTACTTTGACGAAGCCGCGAAAACTGTCAAACCTTATTTAGATGCAGGCAAGGTGAAATCGTTTTCCGGCAAGACAGCCCTTCTACCGGGAATCACCGCGCATCCCACACCCGGACACACCCCTGGTCATAGCTGCTATGTGGCGGCAAGCAAGGGCGAGAGCATCGAGTTTTGGGGCGATATTGTTCACTTTGCTTCGGTGCAATTTCCCAAGCCAGAAATTACAGTTGCTTATGATGTCGATGCCAATGCTGCTGCGGCACAACGCAAAAAACAGTTTGCGAGAGCGGAAACATCCCGAATTTTGGTAGTAGGCGCACATTTGCCCTTTCCCGGCGTTGGACACCTTCGGGCAGCAGATCAAGGTTATGCCTGGGTGCCAGTGGATTACCGCTGGCGTGAACCCTAAAGGATTCATAGCAATCATTTTAGCAACTTGATGATAGTTGCGATGCACCACAACTATTCGAGCAAACTTCAAGCTATTGAGCAAAACCTCATGAATGACTACTCTACTACTCTAGAGACACAATTGAATACGATGAGAACACAAATCTCTAACAGCCTTGAAAAAACACGAGACCGGAGAGATACACTCAAACGTACAAACTCTCGCTACATCACAAGCAATATCATTCTCAGCGCCCTAGCCACACTCCTAGCAGGCATGGCGGGAACGATCGGCAATGCTCAAAAGCGGATATACAGCGAGTTAATTTTTGATTTTTGATGGTGGACTTACAGCGAACCGATCCATTTCAAGAGAGAACAAGTGGGCTTGATTTTTAAATCGTAACTAAAGGAGTTCTATGTCAACTTTTGTCTTAGTTCATGGCTCCTGGCATGATGGTTCTGCTTGGCAAGCAGTCGTTGACCATCTAGAAGCAAAAGGACATCTGGCGTTTGCTCCCACAATCGCAGGTCATGGGAAAGGCGTAAATAAAAACGTTAACCATGCTCAATGTACGCAATCGATTGTTGATTACATTGTGAGCAAAGACTTAACCGATATTGTTCTCTTAGGTCATAGTTTTGCCGGAACAATCATTGCGAAAGTTGCTGAAGCGATTCCCGATGGCTTCGCCGGCCAAAGGCAACGCATTCGACGGCTCATCTTCTTCGATGCCTTTGTCCTCAACGATGGAGAGAGCCTTAGAGATAACGTTCCACCGCATCTTCAAACATTACTCGACGAGCTAGTTAGAGAATCAAACGATCAGATGATGGTTATACCTTTTGAGATGTGGCGAGAAGCGTTTCTCAACGATGCTGACCTCGATTTGGCTCGATCAAGTTACGCACAACTATCTCCTGAACCGTATCAACCGTGGATTGACAAGCTGGACTTGAGGCAGTTTTACTCGCTGCCCATTCCTAAAAGTTACCTCTACTGTACAGAAGACACTGCCCTGCCTCAAGGCGAGTGGGGATGGCATCCCAGGATGTCTAACCGCTTAGGGCAATTTCGGTTCGTGCAAATGCCCGGTAGCCATGAGGTGATGTTTTCTAACCCTGTCGGTTTAGCAGAAAAGATTATTGTGGCAGGACGGGACTAGCAACAGGATGGTTACATAACAAAATAAACGAGTTGCCGTTCTTTGAGAAGTAGAAAAATAGCTTGAACACCGTTGAGTGACTCAATTTACAACACGGAGAGAAACAAGGAGAAATTATGGAAACCAGACAAATCGCCGTCATAGAGCGACTGCAACAAGCACAGAACGCACAAGACCTGGAAGCGCTTTTAGCCTGCTTTGCACCCAACTTTCAGGGCAATCATCCACTCCATCCTGAGAGAGGTTTCGAGGGAATTGAGGATGTCCCTAAGAATTGGTCTGTCATATTCCACAACATCCCAGACTTTCACTCAGAGTTGCTCCGTTTGGCAGTAGAGGGTGACACAACCTGGGCTGAGTGGCACTGGTTCGGCACCCATCGTGATGGTACGCAGTTTGGTATGCGCGGCGTGACTATTGTTGGTGTACAAGCGGATCGGATCGAGTGGGCACGCTTGTATATGGAACCTGTATCAGCGAGTAGCGAATAACCCGTAAACTCAGCAGGAGATTTCATTTTCATTCCTCCTGGTACTCCCCATCAACACCAAAACCTGGTCAAGCATTCTGTTGCGCAGGTCAAGTCAATGACATGTTCAAAACTGAAAAATCACGACAAGAATTACTGGTCAACCTCTTTGGATTTCGACTCTCATTTCAAAAGAGACCGCTAAAGCATCCACTTGAACAAAGGAGCGATTCAAATGTCAGAGAACAATAAAGCAATCTTAGAAGCGGCAAACGCGGCGATCGCGCTCAGGCAACTATGAAGGATTCTTGTCGTTCTGCGCCGACGACACGGAATGGACGTTTGTAGGCGACAAGACCCTGAAAGGAAAAGAAGCCGTTCGCCAATGGATGGTAACGGAGTATGTGGAACCACCTTTGAATATCGTCGCGAACTTAATTGCTGAGGGTGACTTTGTCACGGCACTCGGCGACCTCACCCTGAAGGACGAAGACGGAAGAGCAACTCATTACTCGTACTGCGATGTCTGGCGTTTTCGCAACGGCAAGATGGTCGAATTAAAAGCTTTCGTCATCCAGACCAAGGTCGAGGCTAAAATCAGCAGCGCGGCGTAAACAATCTGTAAAAGTCAGGATATATTCTTGCAAAATGCGATGAGATCCAATGGGCAAGGTTCACCAGCATCGTATGGATCAAGGACGGGACTGGCTTTTCTGCACCCATTTCCCTGAGCCGAAGCAGGGCACCTCATCCCAAGCGGGCCTAGTCAACCATGCCGTCTATTTCGGCGTTGCCCAATAAAGAATGATTCAAGTAGATACTGGAATCCGACGATGCTTGAGGTAGTAGATGAGCAAGCGGACTGAGGCAGTTAACATCTCAACCGATTTGGAATAACACAACGTCTTG
>JAHHHP010000091.1 GCA_019359275.1 Myxacorys chilensis ATA2-1-KO14
ACATCCGCTTCACGAAGGGTAATTTGGGAAAGGGCGAGAGTCATGAGTCCTCCCCTGAAACGCTGGTTTTACACTGATTCTAAGCGAAATGCAATTCTAAATTCAACATCTACAACTGTAGTAATTTCCACATTCTAACCATACTACTTTCGGTGGAGAGCCATACAGTCGGCTTCTTTCCGCAAAGTCTGCATCTTGAGTCACGATACAAAAATCGTTCAGCTTCGCAAACTCCCAGATTTCTGTATCCGTTTTTTCTGCTAGTTCATCAAACTGCACATGGCTAGCATTAGGGAAAATATCGCCCAAGCGAGTAACTAACTTTCGGCTCAGGTTTTGATCAAATAGCAGTTTCAAGCGGCACTCACCGAAACAAATAAACGATGATCGCGATCAGCCGCAAACTCTAGACAGGCTCTAATGTCTGTTTCTGTTAGCTCTGGGAAGTCGTCAACAATCTCAGCAATAGACATTCCGGCAGCTAGCCAGCCAAGAACGTCATAAACCGTAATCCGCATCCGACGAATGCAGGGCTTGCCACCACGCTTATCCGGCTCAATGGTGATGATGTCGCGATAGCTCATAATACAAGTGTGTTTTACATCTACATCCAAGTCTAGAGCAGGCTAACACTGCACTGCAACGGACAGAACCGGAGATGCCAAAATTGAGAAGCGATTAGCGCGGAGCGCAACTTCAAGGAAACCGCACTTCAAGGTTGGTGATGGTGCGATCGTACTCTTAAGCGAAACTACAACTTCCTCAAGATTCCGAGAAGTGAAAATTAATAGCTCAACCCCTTACACGTCTCGGTTACGCTAAGCAGGGGCATTGTTTAGTTCTAAAATTGGCTTGCTGTGACGGAAATTAACAAGTGCCTCGTAATGATATTGACCGCATCAGGCAGAAAATCCGACTTCGCCAGTATGATATGTCAGCCCATGCAATGGAAGGATTTTCTAACAATTCTGGATATTGAAGAAGCTGTTTTGAACGGTCAAATCATTCGGGTTGAAAAAGATGACCCTAGAGGCACAAAATATGTAGTAGGGGGACTGCAATCGATCAACAAACGCCTGTCGAAGTCGTTGGACGCTTTGCCAGTAGTGAACGCTACTTGATCATCACCGTTTACGAAGTCACTAAGTTTGAGGGCTAAGGGTATGTATGGATATCGATGCGAGTACTGCGAAGGAACGGTTCAACCTCGACTCGTCAAGCGGGAGGCATTTAAGCATAGAGATGGATTTGTGATCCTCGAAGATGTCACGATTGGGGTTTGCGATACTTGTGGCAATCGATATTACTCAGCCGATATCCTTCATACCGTTCATGCTGTTGCAACTGGAGAAAGGTCACCCGAACGAACTGAACAAATTCCAGTTACTCACCTCGAATCCGCATAGTCAAATGGGCACACGAATAGCGGGTGTAACTTCAAGGAAACTGCACTTCAAGGTTAGTGATGGTGCGATCGCAGTCTCCCTTTAACCTAGACTAAAAAATAGACTCAGTCGGGTGGAATGCTTTGGAAGGATCTGTAGTCCGGCTACAGTGCTATAGAACTGTTTGCGTTACACGGCATAGCCTGTTAGCTCAACGCGCAAGTAGAATTAAGAAACATCTTCTCGTAGTAACTCTTTACCCTCGAATCATGACCGAGCTACTCCAACAGGTGATTTCAGAGATCGAAAAACTGCCAGCCGATCAGCAAAATGCGATCGCGTCGCGTCTCATGGCTGAACTGAAAGACGAACAAGCATGGGCAGAGCGTTTTGAATCAACGACTGATGAACAATGGGATCGGTTGGCTGACATGGTTCGGCAAGAAATTTCGAGTGGCGAAACGGCTCCACTGGACGAAGTCTTTCCAGTTAAGCAATGAAGTCGAGTGTCACTAAAACATTTCGCAAACGACTAAACCAGCTTCCTACATCAGTGCAGGAGCAAGCTGAAAGAGCCTACGAACTCTGGCGCGAAGATCCTTATCACAACAGTTTGCAATTTAAGCGAGTGAGCCAACGGCAGCCCATTTATTCTGCTCGCATCAGTCTGAATTATCGCGTTGTGGGACTGCTAGAGCAAGACGATCATATCTATTGGTTTTGGATTGGGGCACATGATGAGTACGATGAGTTGCTGAAAAGACTGTAATCTTCGTTAAAAGCCTTAACTGAGGAAGCGATCCTCCAAAATTTTGCAAAGCGAATTCGCTCAATTCAAAGCTAACTGCTGCATCAAGACGTGCTGAAGGTAGCGTTTTCTTCGGAGTTGCGTAGCTAATCATATCTCTTGACTGAGCGATCGCATCTGCAAAACCAAGTAATAGTTTGGTCAGTGGGGACACAACTAGAAGGTCATGAGTCAGAGTTCAGCACCAAGTTAAATGCAGATAAGTTCGCCTCCGGTGAGCCATGTCTCGTTGCTGAAAGTTGTGCAACCATCTCTGCACGAGACGAAACCTCAAGCTTCCGAAACATTCGCTTTAAGGCTTGCTTCACAGAATTTTCAGTAATCCAAAGTTCAGTCCCAATTCCTGCGTTTGTTCGTCCCAAAGCAACCAATTCTGCAATTTGCAACTCACGAGGCGTTAAGCGATTGGTTCTAAAGGGTTGCTGCCGCGACTTCCCATTGGAAACACCTTGCGAACGCACTGTTGCAGCCCAAACAGACAAGTGCAAACAGATAGCACTCAAATCAGCTAAATTTTGTGTATCAAAGGCAGGCATTGCCCGTTCACGAGTGCAGCCCACAACACCCACTAATTGACCACCATTGATGATCGGCCCCGCCATCACATGCCAATGATCGGGACGAGGACAGATGATGGTCCAAGCCTTAGGTGATGTCACTAATGCTTCATGGACAGGAGCATGACGCTCCACCAAGTAACGCACCACAGGATTATGTTCAATGGATAGTCCAACTTTTAGTATTTTCTGAAAATTGCTATCTGCTAAGGGAAGTTGATCGAAGAAGAAAACTCCCCATCGCGTAGCTGAAAAATACTCACCAATTTTTGGCACGACGTGCGATCGCACCTCATGTTCACTATGGGCTTGGTTGATGGCTTCAAACAGAAGCTTCAAGGGACTTGTCATAGGTGAATTTGACCAAAGTGTACCCGATCGAGGTCTAGAAGCAGATGAAGGACTGAGCTTATATTAGCTTCAATCTCAAAAACAACTTGACATGACAACCCATTCGGAAAGCGATCGCACCCATGTTCCCATACGTTGGATGCAAATTGGCTTTTATGCGACTTCAATCGTCTTTAACCTCTGCTTGATTGCTCAGTTATTAACGGTTGGGGTTGCCTACTTCAATAATCCTGCATGGTGGAACATCCATGTTTGGTTCGTGCGAGGGTACAGTGGGCTGTCGTTAATCTTACTGGGATGGTCGCTGATAGCCCCTTTCTCACGCAAAATACAGCATCTCGCCATCAGCTTACCAGTGCTGCTTGGGCTACAGTTTTCCAGCATTCATCTCAAGACTCCTCTCCACTTAGAAGTACTCCACCCTCTGATTGGATTCACATTACTCTATGTTTCTTCAAGCCTTGTGCATTCCACAGGGCGTATTTTATCGCCCACGAACCACCAGAATGAGCAAGTTTGAGAGGTAGAAATGACGCAAGATGCAATCTTCAGTCCCTTCTTTGCAACAGTGTTTCTAACACTCCTAGTTTGGGTCTATATGTACATCCGTCGTATCAAGTTCATCACAAGTAGCACGCTTCGCCCGAAAGAGCTGGCTGTACCTGGCAGACTGGCTCAGATCTCGCCACCAAGCGTATCCAACCCATCAGATAACCTAAAGAATCTGTTCGAGATTCCGATCCTTTTCTATGCGCTTGTCTTATACCTCTTCATCACAAACCAAGTGGATACGGTGTATGTAAACGCCGCATGGGTCTTCGTTGTGTTTCGCGTATTGCATAGTGTTGTGCATTGCACATTTAATCTCATCATGCTTCGGTTTTACCTCTACCTATTTGCCGCGATCGCAGTATGGTTCATTGCGATCCGCGCCGCCCTTATCCACTTCAGCGTGTAAGTACGTCAATCTGTTGGCGCGGCATAACTACATCGGTGAACCGGAACGGAGTATAGCTCATCTTGTTGAGTTGCAAAGGTTACTCCCATCCGGTTAGCTCAACCGTTATGCCGCTCAATTCTTAGCTGTAGCAGTAGTTCAACCCTTCTGCGGTGCTGCTAAAGCTAGGTGTTGAAACTTAAAGCTATGGTTATAGTGAAAGCGATGTCAACTGACTGAATTATGAGCCTGTCTTCAATTGAGCCAGTTCCACCCTACAAAGCGTTGATCTTTGATTGTGACGGCACTCTAGCTGACACCTTACCTGTTCACTTTCAAACATGGTTGACATCGTTGCAAGCAGTAGGAGCAGACATTTCTAAAGATTGGTATTACAAATATTGCGGCACGTCTGCTGAGGAAATGCTCCAAATCCTCAAAAACTTATTTGGGTATCAATTTGATTCAGAAATAGTCATTGCCAACAGACAAAAACACTATCAATCATTGATTAATACAGTCAAAGAAGTTCAGGCGGTTGCAGAAATTGTTCGTAGCCATTATGGAAAAATGCCAATGGCAGTTGCTTCAGGCGGGGAAAGAGTTGTCCTTGAAGCGACACTCAACAATATCAACCTACACAATTTTTTTGATGTTGTTGTAAGCGTTGATGATGTAGAGAGGAAAACCTGAACCAGACATTTTCTTGCTTGCATCTCAGAGGTTGGGCATTGTCCCCCAAGATTGCATCGTTTACGAAGATAGTGATGGAGGTTTAGAAGCCGCTCGTCGTGCAGGAATGCGTTCGATTGATGTCCGGATTCTTTGGCAATCAGAAGCCTAGAGAACATAGGTAGTTGAAGTTGCGCGGCATAACGAGTCCCTGCGCCCAAACGCTTTCTTTATTGTCCGACTAAAATCCCGAATAAATATAGTTTCGGATCAAGGTCTTCATAACATCCTATTTTGGTGTGTTGTTATGCAGAAAATATCTTGTATAAGATCACAATTTAGAGACGTTGTGAAGATTTGATCTGTATAAACTCTCCGGTCAAGGATGTTATGCAGAGTAGAACGGCTTACATCAGGTTAAACAAGAGCTAGGCAACCAAACAAAGGTATGTGAAATGCCCATCACACAAGCATTGGTTAAATTGGCAGACCACGCTAGTCAGGAATCGTTAGCATCAAAGCTCAGAGCTAAACGCATCACTCCATTGTTGAACATGATGGAAGCAGTTTCAAAGGAGTATGGCTGTATCAATATTATTGACATAGGAGGAACAGAAAAGTATTGGGGTATAGTCCCACAGCAGTATCTCGATGTACATAATGTGTGCATCACTATCGTAAATCTTCCTGACACCGTAATGCCCCAAGATCACGGTCGATTTAAGTTTATTGCTGCTGACGGCTGTGACCTTGTGGCCTTTAATGATAAGTCATTTCATATAGGGCATTCCAATTCTGTTTTAGAGCATGTTGGCGATTGGGAACGCATGGTTCAATTTGCAAAAGAACTCACCAGAGTTTCGCAAAAACTCTTTGTTCAAACCCCGAACTATTGGTTTCCAATTGAACCTCATTGCATGACCCCATTCTTTCACTGGTTCCCCAAACCAATTGGAATATGGCTGGTTTCACATTTTCAACTGGGGCATTGGGGAAAGGCGACATCAATTGATGAAGCGGTACGAACTGTAGAGAGTGCCCGTCTGTTGAACAAGGAGATGCTTCAGGAGCTATTTAAGGATGCTTCTATTCTGACTGAAAGGTTTTTCTGCTTACCCAAGTCTCTCATTGCTATAAAGAAATGAGACGGTTGCCTAACACTGCAATGCGATCGCTCAACTACAGGTCTACACTACTACCGAAGTAATTTATCGTCTATTACGGAAAGACCTGCAACAGGTTTATCGATCGAGACACTGCGGCAACTTCAACAGCAAATGGATAAATCTTTATCAAACTAAACCTGATTCATAAGCGAGAAGCTGCATAGTGAGTAAGCAGCCTAGTAAGGCTGTGGGGTGGAGGGATGTTTGTAGTCCGTTATCCCTCTGAAGTAGGTCTAGAGCCGTCCGAGAGATGCCTTAAGAGCTACAAAACGGGCGACAGATCGCGCGTCTCCTCACAACTAAAGGAATATTTCTTATGCCAGGGACGGATGAAAATGGGCTACCAAATTGTCGAGTATGCAGTGGCATAAATGTAATGACTCGCTTATCTCGATCAGATCTACCACGTCATGCTGCAAATTCAAAACCTACTCAGAAGTCGGACTCAACGGAGGAGATGAATGGATTCCGCCCCACTCGTTTCAGTGATTATTCCTGCTTACAACGCAGAAGCCTTTATTGCTCAAACGCTTGACTCTGTTCTGGCACAAACCTATCAAACGTTTGAGATCATCGTGGTAGATGATGGATCGCGCGATCGCACTGCCGAGATTGTGCGATCGTATGCCGAGCGAGACGATCGCATTCGGCTCGTTCAACAGGCAAATGCAGGAGTTGCAACCGCTCGGAATCTTGCCATTCAGCATTCACACGGCAAATACATTGCGCCGATTGATGCGGATGATATTTGGTATCCTCGGAAGCTTGAAAAGCAAGTCCAGTGTCTTGAATCGGCTGATGCCTCGGTTGGACTAAGCTATGCCTGGACAGTTTATATCAATGCCAAAGGAACGATCGTCGCCAGATACCCAGTTGAGCGCTTGGGCAATCCCGAAGGCGATGTGTTAACGACGCTTGTTTTTTCTAACTTCCTCGGTCATGCTAGCAATCCTCTGATTCGTCGAAGTTGCATCGACCATGTGGGCGGTTATAGCCCTGGGCTATTAGCCCAGGGGGCGCAAGGATGTGAAGATTGGGACTTGTATCTCCGGATTGCCGAGCATTACGAATTCCGGGTTGTCTCAGAATATTTAATTGGCTATCGCCATCACGATAACAGTATGTCGACGAACAGTATGA
Organism: Myxacorys chilensis ATA2-1-KO14; assembly: GCA_019359275.1. Taxonomy (GTDB): domain Bacteria; phylum Cyanobacteriota; class Cyanobacteriia; order Leptolyngbyales; family Leptolyngbyaceae; genus Myxacorys; species Myxacorys chilensis. The sequence continues at coordinate 7,017 of JAHHHP010000091.1, forward strand.
CGATGGCGAAGTCCTACCACTTAGTGATGACTGAGATGCAACGTCGGCATCCTGAAATTCCGGTGGCTGTTCACAATTGGGGAAGAAGTGGTTTCTACAACTATTTGTTGGGTGTCAGCTATGCGGGCGGAGATTATCGAACTGCATTGCACTGGCTACTTCAGGGCGCGATCGCAGATCCAATTTTGCTACTCCGACCCGGAGTCTATCGTACGCTCATCCTTAGCTCGCTGAAGCTTGTCGCTCAACCAGTCATGACTTTAGTATGGAAGGATCACCGAACTTGGGTACAGTTCAAACGGCAGTTTAAGCGTCAATCTAAACCCTCTCTTGCCTCCGACGAAATTGCCTCCAATGAAATTGCATCCAACGAAATCCTGGTGATGCCGTCAGAGCGACGTCGAGGGTTAGTTTGGAAACCCTATGACATCTTGTGTTCGCGACGCTGGCAAGCTGTGATGCGACTGAATCAAGAATTAGCCCGCCAGAAGCAATCTGAGCCTCGTATCAAATCTGGGGTGAATGGATGAGAGGAGTCCAAGCCGCTAAAATTTGCTGGTTAAGATGAGCGCGATCGTCTGGAGTGGCATGTCGATCACACGAGTATGAAACGGTTCAATAATCCAATCTAAAGAGTTTAAGTTAAAGTACCTGCTGAAACACTGAATGCTTAAAACAATCGAGGCAATCAAAGCGCTCCTCCCTCTTCTAAAGCTTTACCCTTGGGCAATTCCAACCATTGTAGTTCTCGGAATTTTGTCTTCTCTTTCAGAAGGTTTGGGCATTAGTTTATTCATTCCGCTGTTGCAAGGTCTGAATCAACCCAATGCTCAATCGGGGAGCGGAAATGCTTTTCTACAAGTTCTAAATCGCCTCTTTTCGGGAGTGGCACCCGAAAATCGATTTTTAATTATTTCGGTCTTTATTTTTGGGTTGATTGTCGTAAAGTCTTGTCTGAGCTACGGGAATATGACCATGTTCTCTTGGCTCAACTCACAGATTAGCCATCGACTACGATCGGGCATTTTTCGGCAGCTTTTGAGCGTCAGCTATAGCTATCTGGAGCGCAACGAGTCTGGAAAATTTCTTAACGTCTTAGCTACAGAAACATGGCAGATGAGTCGGGCGTTGAGTGTGTTAGTGAGTTTGATCATTGACCTCTGTACTGTGCTGGTGTTTGCTACGCTGCTGTTGCTACTCTCCTGGCAGTTAACCGTAATTGTGACCGTTGTAATCGTTCTGATTTCCCTTTTCATTCAGGTGGTGACGCGGCAAGTCAAATCTTTGGGAGACCAAGCGGTGCAGGCTAACAAAGCGCTCGTTGGCCGCATGTGGGAAGGGCTAGGCGGAATGCGCCTAATTCGAGTGTTTGGGCGTGAGCGGTATGAGCAAGGGCGATTTGATGCGGCATCACACCAAGTTCGTCGGGTCTTTTTTCAGCTAGATGTGCTGAGCAACATGGTGGGTCCGATGTCAGAAGTCTTGTCTGCGTCGTTGCTGCTGCTGATTCTGGTCTTTGGACTAAGCAACACTCAGGCGAGCCTGCCCACGTTGCTAACGTTTGTGTTTATCCTGTACCGACTGCAACCTAAGGTCAAACAAATTGATGCATCACGAGTGGGATTGCTGAGTCTCATGAGTTCAGTAGAAGAGGTGAACACCATGCTAGAGTGTGCAGACAAACCTTATATCCGATCGGGTAAAACGCCATTTAGAGGGTTGCAGAGTGCGATCGCGCTCGAATCGGTTGCATTTCACTATTTAGAGTCAGAACAGCCTGCGGTTCAAGATATTTCAATTCGGATTCCAAAAGGGAAAACGACGGCGTTGGTTGGGCCTTCAGGCGCAGGCAAGTCAACGCTGATTAACTTGCTGTGTCGATTGTCTGATCCAACCGCCGGAGAAATTTATGTCGATCGCACGCCCCTGCAAGAGTTAGATCTCGATTCGTGGCGCAGTCGGATTGCCATTGTCAGCCAAGACATCTATCTGTTTAGCACCACGATTCGTGAAAACATCGCCTATGGTCGATTAGAAGCAACGGATGACGAAGTGATTGCCGCTGCTCAACTCGCGAATGCGCATGACTTTATTGTGCAACTACCCTACGGCTACGAAACCAATATCGGCGATCGCGGCATTCGGTTATCGGGTGGACAGCGGCAACGCCTTGCCTTAGCGCGGGCGATTGTTCGCAATCCAGAGATTTTGATTTTGGACGAAGCGACCAACGCGCTCGATAGTATTTCTGAAAATTTGATTCAAGAAGCGCTCAATACCTTGAGTCAAAATCGCACGGTGATTATGATTGCTCACCGCTTATCTACTATTGAACAAGCCGATCAAATCCTGGTCTTTAATGAAGGACGGGTGGTTGAACAGGGCAATCTTCAGCAACTTCTGAAACACAAAGGATTATTTGCCAAGCTCTATCAGTTGCAATATCCCAGTCCTTCGATTTAATTCAGTTTATCTAAATCACTATGCCATACGCGATCCGGAATATCGAAATTACACAGCCTCTGCCCTCAATTGAACTCGATCCCTCAGAACAAGGGATAGCACTGATCGTCCGCCGTTCCGATCGACCCCTTGGTTTTTTGATGCAACCTCTGCCTGAGGGGAGTATTCTGTCGTCAGATGCGATCGCTGAATGGATTGGCAGAAAACTGGGCGTGAAGATTCTGCAAGACAGCATCCGAGATGAACTCGGTGTGACTCTTGATGTCACTACCTTCCCTACGCTAACCGTGGCAATCTGCACAAAAGATCGACCCGTCACCCTCGCTCGGTGTCTCGACTCATTACTCAAGCTCCAGAAAGCTGATGCAGAAATGGAGACTCAATTTGAGATCCTAGTCGTAGACAACGCCCCTTCTGACGCTCGTACCCACGACCTTGTTCTGTCTCTACCAACTGTACGATATACACGGGAGCCGAAGCCAGGGCTTAATTTTGCTCGCAATCGAGCGGTTCAAGCAACAACCACAGAACTGCTAGCCTTTCTCGATGATGATGTGGTCGTCGATCGATATTGGCTCAATGGACTGACGGAAGCTTGGATCGAAAACCCGGATGCAGGGGCAGTCACGGGGCAAGTCATGCCCTACGAACTCGCAACCAAAGCTCAAATTCTGTTTGAGCAGCGCGGTGGATTCCGACGAGGGTTCAACAAAATTCGCTATGGACAAGTGATGCCTCACAATCGGGTTTATCCCTGTGATACTGGCTCATTTGGAGTGGGTTGTAATATGTCCTTTCGATGCACTGTTTTAGATAAAATTGGGGGTTTTGATGAAGCGCTGGATACAGGCGCACCCCTGCCTGGAGGTGGAGATCACGACATCCTCTATCAAGTGATTCGAGCCGGATTTCCCTTAGCCTATGAGCCAGGGTATTTAGTCTTTCATCAACATCGACAGAGTTACGCTAAATTGCGCCATCAATACTGGACGTGGGGCTTAAGCTTAATGGCATTTGTTGTTAAAGCTTACCGGAGTGATCCGCCAATGCGCGATCGCTGGTTGGGACTTGTGCGCTGGTGGTTTGCTAACCAACTCCGCCTGCTTGCCAAAAGCTTGGTTGGGCGGCACTCTCTGCCAGCCGATTTGGTGTTAACGGAGTTTTGGGGTGGCGTGATTGGGTTGTTGGGTGAGTATGGGCGATCGCAGCACCGCAGTGAGAAAATTCGGAGGCAATACTGATGAACCTGACGCCTTGCAAAGTCCTGACCCTTGATCTAAGTGAGGGAATTCCAGAGTTGCAGCCTGATCCTAATTATGAGCAAATACGGATTACGTTCTGGTGGCATGGTATTGCCCTGGGACAGATAGACCTGTCTTCGCAGCAGCTTCCGCTATCGGCGGCGCAATTGAGCAATTTAGCGGCTCAAGAGATCGCTCCAGCAGTCGGTGATCGCTTGTTTGAAAAAGGGTTTCGAGCTAACTTACCCCTTCTACCACCCCACGCTTGCGAAGCACCCGAGGATTTCGACAAATTAGTAAATCTTCAGGCTCCCTTGCAGACACTTCATCAAGCGTGGGCACCGTTGAGCCAAAGTTCGTTATCGGTTGTGATTTGTACCCGCGATCGTCCGGAGAAATTGGCAGTCTGTTTGCGATCGCTTCAGAGCAGTACTCAACCGCCCGATGAAATTATTGTGGTAGACAATGCTCCAAGTTCTGATGCTACTCAGCAGGTAGTGACGCAGATGCCAGGAATTCAGTATGTGCGCGAACCTCGTCCTGGTTTGGATATTGCCCGCAACACTGGCATCGCTCATAGTACCTGTGAACTAATTGCTTATACCGATGATGACGTTGCTGTACATCCTGATTGGAGTGCCCGAATTCGACAAAGCTTTCGCGATTCATCGGTCATGGCTGTCACAGGGTTAGTCCTGGCGGCAGAACTTGAAACGGAAGCTCAACAGATATTTGAACGCGATTGGAGTTTCAACCGTGGCTATCGCGTCTTGACCTACGACCAGGCTTACTTTGAACGACTGAAACCGTCTGGAGTTCCAGCTTGGTGTGTTGGAGCGGGGGCAAATATGGCATTTCGCCGTAGTGTGTTCGAGCAGGTGGGCACGTTTGATGAGCGACTTGACGTGGGGGCTGCCGGATGCAGTGGTGATTCTGAATTTTGGTATCGCATCATGGCAGAAGGCTATACCTGCCAGTATGAACCTATTGCTGTTGTGTCTCATTATCATCGACGAGACATGGTGAGCTTGTCTCAACAACTGTTTTACTACATGCGCGGACACGTTGCAGCGCTGCTCATTCAATTTGAGCGATACAAGCATTGGGGAAACATTGGTCGCTTGGGGATAGCAATGCCCAAATATTACCTGAAAAGAACAGTATTGCAGATTTTGAAACGCAACCAGCCTCCTGCTAAACTTCTTCTCACAGAGATCATTGGATGCTTCGCTGGCATTAAATTTTATTTACAGAACCGCCAACGTAAACCGGAAAACTAAAAACGTAGCGTCGATATCGCTAGAGACAGGATACAAAGTAGTTCCTCGAGGAATCTTTTGCTCATAGACACAAAGGAACCCATAGCAAAATGAATCATGTACTAAAGTGATGTACAAACAGTTCTTGCCAGAATTCTATCTTGGAATCCATTTCTCCACCCTTTAACCCATTTCTTTGGCTTAGGGATTCTTTTACGGATCGGTCGAGTGTTGGATGATTAGACGCTCCGCCTTCGGTTAAGTCAGCAAGCCCGCCATCGGGCAGAACAGTGTTTTTCGTTGGAAGCGATCGGTCAACAACTGCATCGGTTTCTCTGGAAAGCGGATTGAACAATCAACAGCAACGGGTCATCCTGCCATTGATGAGGTGAAGGTCAGTGATGAGGTGAAGGCCAGTCGTTTGCGGATTGGGGGTTTATGGCACAATTGCAGGTAAAGCGTTAGTCATCAAGGTCGTTGCCGATGTTGTCTGAACCGCTCACTCTTAATCTGAGAACTGTCCACTTTACAGATGAACAGTTTTATCAGCTTTGTATTAGCAACCCCGATTTGCAAGTTGAGCGATCGCGTCAAGGAGAACTGATTCTGATGTCCCCAGTAGGTGGCTCTAGTGGCAATCGTGAGATGGAACTCGGCGGTGAACTTTATATCTGGAATCGCCAAACGAAGCTTGGGAAAGTATTTAGCTCCTCAACAATTTTTAAGTTGCCGGGTGGAGGAGACCGTTCTCCCGATGCGGCTTGGGTAGAGTTGTCACGGTGGAATGCACTAACGCCAGAGCAACGAGCGAAGTTTCCTCCGATTGCCCCGGATTTCGTGTTGGAATTGCGATCGCGCACTGACTCTCTGGAGTTGCTGCGATTAAAGATGCAGGAATATCTAGACAGTGGGGTGCGGTTGGGGTGGTTGTTTAACCTGCAGGATCAGCAGGTGGAGATTTATAGGCAGGGAGAGGCGACGGAGGTACGATCGCTGCCGACGGAGCTATCGGGTGAGGCAGTGTTGCCAGGGTTTGTGCTTCAGGTGGAGCGATTTGAGGACTGAAGCAGAAAGATTAGTGCGTAGATGGAGAGGCTGGATTCATAGGAACGATCCTTTGGAGCTTGCAAGCGATCGCAGCTTGGAGGGGACGATTTAGGTGTTCAGGTTATCGTTCTTTTTCCTTGCTTCTGCCTATGATTCAGGACAGAGACGGATTCTAACATAGGAAGAATGTCAAAGGGTTCTACTTCTTTTCTACATCAAGAATCAACGTTTCTCCCGGAAGCCTCAGCATCTCTATTTGATCAAGGAACGTTCCTGTTTGAACTGCAATTACTCCTATTTGATCAAGAAACGTTTCTGTTTGAGCAGGGAATGTTTCTGTTTAAAGTGCGATCGTTCCTGTTTAATCTAGAAACGTTCCTGTTTAATTAGCGATCGCTGCTATTTAATTTAGGAATACTCCTATTTGATCTGCGATCGCTTTGCAAGCTCCGAAGGATCGCTGATGCATAAAAGTCATCACTCCACATCAACGAGCCACCATTTGTCTATCAACAGTCGCAGATCGATCTCTCGATTCCCTTGTACTCTGTACGTTAGCGCCTTTCACCTCTCTATTCTGCTGCCATGCCTCTCGAACACGTCGAAATCTTATCTAGCGAAGAAGTCCGCCGTACCGTTAACCGCCTAGCTTCGCAAATCGTCGAACGCTCAGGCGATTTATCTAAACTGGTACTATTGGGAATTTATACCAGGGGTGTACCCCTAGCAAACGTGCTTGCCGATCAGATCAGTTTGCTAGAAAAAATCAGCGTTCCCCTTGGCGCGATCGACATCACATTTTACCGAGACGACTTGGACACGATCGCAGTGCGAACGCCCGAAAAAACAAACATTCCATTTGATCTCACCGGAAAAACCGTGGTGTTAGTGGATGATGTGATCTATAAAGGGCGAACCATTCGGGCTGCTTTAGATGCAGTGAACGACTATGGCAGACCAGAAGTGATTCGCCTCGCCGTACTTGTCGATCGCGGGCATCGAGAACTGCCCATTCATGCAGACTTCGTTGGTAAACAACTCCCCACTGCCAAAGAAGAAATGATTAAAGTGTATCTACAGGCTACAGACGGACGCGACGGCGTTGAACTTGTCAAAGGATAGATACCTCAAAATCTTATGCTGAATCCATTAATGAGCAGAGCGGATGAAACTCAGAGCAATGCGAACGAAACGCAGTCTCGCAAAGCCGATCACTTGAAAGTCTGCCTCGAAGATGACGTTCAATTTCGAGAAACCACGAGTGGGTTAGAAGCGTACCACTTTACTCACACCTGTCTACCCGAATTGAATCGAGACGAGATCGATATCAGCACGACCTTTTTGAACCGATCTTTAGCGGCCCCGATTCTAATTTCCTCCATGACAGGCGGAACCGAACTCGCCAAGACGATTAATTATCGGTTAGCCGCGATCGCGCAGCAGTACAACCTGGCTATGGGCGTCGGTTCTCAGCGCGTCGCGATCGAGAATCCAGCCGTTGCCGACAGTTTTCAGATCCGTGCGATCGCGCCCGATGCATTATTATTCGCCAATCTCGGAGCCGTTCAACTCAATTACCGTTATGGCATCGACGAATGTTTCAAAGCCGTCGAACTTCTAGAGGCAGATGCCCTGATTCTGCATCTCAATCCCTTGCAAGAAGCCGTTCAAACGGGTGGTGACACCAATTTCCGGGGTCTGCTCGATAAGATTGCGATCGTCTGTGATGCTTTACCGATTCCAGTCATCGCCAAAGAAGTCGGGAATGGCATTTCGGCAATCATGGCAGACAAACTAATCAGCGCTGGAGTTGCCGCGATCGATGTTGCGGGAGCAGGCGGCACATCGTGGGCAAAAGTCGAAGGCGGACGAGCGCAAGACAGCAAACAACGACGATTGGGCGCAACCTTTTCCGACTGGGGCATTCCCACCGCCGACTGTATTACTGGGTTGCGGCACACCAACCCTTCCTTCCCTCTGATTGCATCCGGCGGACTGCGAAACGGGTTGGATATTGCCAAAGCGATCGCGCTTGGAGCCGATTTAGCCGGGTTAGCGCTCCCATTTTTGCAAGCTGCCAACGAATCAGAAGACGCCCTTCACACCTTAGTTGAGATTCTTAAAGCAGAAATCACCACCGTTCTGTTTTGCACCGGAACCGCAGACCTAGCGCAACTTAAACGATCAGACGCATTGACAAAGAGAATTTAGCGATCGGGGAATGATTTAGAGGGATGAAGGATAACAGAGTGAACGATTTGCCAATACTGCTGTAGAATTACTTTTTCAAAAGCGAAATTAGAATTTAACACAGTCCTCTGAAACAACCATTAGCATGAGAAAACATTCAGCCCGTTCTCATTCTGATTAGTTCTTTATCCCTCCTTACGTCGTAAGCAAGCCGTCCTTCACCCCTCATCCCTCATTCCTTCGTTGATTCTCTATGCGCGACTTCCTCAAACAGATCCTAGCTACCATTCTCGGTCTCTTCATCTTCATGGGCATCAGCGTAGGGAGCCTACTGCTGCTGGTCATCGTGGCATCCGTAACATCGCGAGATTCTGCTCCTGCCGTGAAAGACCGCTCAATCGTGGTGTTTGACGTGTCGCAAACCGTTACTGATGCACCTGCAAGCTCCAGCACTCGTGAAGTCTTGAGCGGTGCACTATCGGGCAACGACCTCGACGATAACATCGCCCTGAGAACCGTCCTCAATACGATCGCGGCTGCCGCTAAGGATCAGCGCATTACCGGACTGTATCTCTACGACGGAGACGGCTCATCTGCGACTGGATTAGCCACGCTCAAAGAAGTCCGAAAAGCCTTGGAGCAATTCAAAGCGTCTGGCAAGAAGATCTACGCATACGGGTTGGATTGGAAAGAGCGGGAATATTACTTGGCCTCGATCGCAGATCAGATTGCAATCAATCCAATCGGAAATTTAGAAATCAATGGGTTTAGCGCGGAAGCTGTCTTTTTTGCCGAAGCGTTGCAGAAGTATGGAGTCGGCGTTCAAGTGACGCGCGTCGGAAAATACAAATCGGCAGTCGAGCCGTTTTTACGCGCTAACCGCAGTCCCGCCGATCGCGAACAGACGCAACGGTGGCTCAACGATCTGTGGGGCGACTTCATTACAACAACGAGCAAATCTCGCAATCTGAAACCGGCGCAACTTCAGAATATTGTCGATAGTGCTGGGTTTTTGACCGCTACACAAGCGCGCGATCGCAAACTCATCGATCGGATCATGTATGCCGACGAGATGAGCGCCCAACTCAAACAGTTAACTGGCGAAGACTCCGAGAACAAATCCTTTCGCCAAATGGACTTAAAGAGCTATGCGCGGGTGGTAGAAGAGAAGAAAACGAAAAAAGGAGATCAGATCGCCATCGTTTATGTAGACGGTCAAATCGTCAACGGGCAGGGCAGTACGGGCAATGCAGGCGGCGATCGCATTGCGCGTCAACTGCGAGATCTGCGCTTAGATGACGCTGTGAAAGCGGTCGTGTTGCGCGTCAATAGTCCGGGCGGCAGTGCCACCGCATCAGATGTGATTCAGCGAGAGGTGATTCTCACCCGCAAGGCAAAACCACTTGTGGTTTCGATGGGCAATTTAGCGGCGTCTGGAGGTTATTGGATTTCGGCCTATAGCGATCGCATCTATGCGGAACCAAATACGATCACGGGATCAATTGGTGTGTTTGGGCAGGCGCTCAACGTGCAAAAGCTGGCAAACCAAAACGGTGTGACGTGGGATTCAGTGAAAACGGGGCGCTTTGCCGATACTCAAACGATTTCTCGTCCCAAAACTCCCGAAGAGCTAAATATAATTCAGTCATCGGTGAATCAAATCTACGATCAGTTTCTCACCAAAGTCTCCCAATCTCGCAAGCTCGACAAAGCGAAAGTGGCAGACATTGCGCAAGGGCGGGTGTGGTCTGGTGTGAAAGCAAAGTCGCTGGGCTTGGTCGATGAGTTGGGAGGCATGGAAGATGCAATTCGGGATGCGGCAAAACGAGCGAAGTTAGACAATTGGCGGGTGGAAGAGTATCCGAAATCTCGCACATTTGAAGAGCAGTTGTTAGAGCGATTGGTCGGTTCGAGTCTTAGAAGCGGTGCGCCGAAAGCAGATGATCCGTTCGCACAAAGCGTTGAAACATTTCAGCAAAACTTTAAATCGCTGCGATCGATGAATGATCCACGGAATATTTATCTTCGGCTTCCGGTCGATTTTGAGATTAAATAGTGTTTCTATCGATCGCTAAAGCATTACGTTAAATGCTGTGAGTGTTAAATGCTTTGAGCAATAGTTATGAACCCATTAGATATCGCGGAGAACCTCTATCCCTAATTCTGTACAGATTCCGGTTAGAGGTTTATCCCACGGATCGATCGCGAATTCATTCACAACTGCATGATCAAACACAACACCAACCGCAGGCTTATTTGCCCAGTCTGAACCACTAAATAGACGATCATAATAGCCGCCACCGTAGCCGAGACGAAAGCCCCTGCGATCGCACCCCACACACGGAACCAAAATCAAATCCACTTCTTGAGCGCTCAGACTGGGAGCATCTGCGTCAGGTTCTAGGATGCCATACGCCCCTTTGTTTAGCGGCATATCAGGTGAATAACGATGCCACACAAGCGACTGACCAACCGTGCGAGGAAACCCCCAAGACTTAGACCGAAGTGACGCTGTTAGCGAACTCAAATCTGGCTCTCGTCTGAAACTGAAATAAGACAGAATCACGTTTGCCTGTCGAATCAAATCTGATTCTTCTAGATGTTTACACATCTGTTGACTCTTGTCACTCCATTCCTGTTGAGAAATCAGCTTGCGTTGCTCAATCAATTGTTTTCTTAATTTTGACTTCTCCATGTGTTTTATCTTGCAATTGCTTCATTTTACTACTGCTTAAAATCTCTCTTTCGCCTGTATTGCTAATCTCCTTGAAGTATGTATGATGGCAGTATCCGGCGTTGGCAGGTGATTAGGGTATGGAATCCAATGTTTCAGAGCGCTTTCGGCAGTTGCAGGCTCAATTGCGCGATCGCTGGAGCAGCGTTGAAGAGTTTGAGATGGGCGACGCTGATATCGTTGTTGTTCCCTCGATTAGTGTGGATCAACGAGAGCTTTTAAAGATTGAAGGCTTCTTTCACTACGAAGAGCGTCTTCTATTTTCGCTGATTCGCTTGCGAAATCCCCGTACCCGTCTCGTCTTTGTCACCTCGCAACCGCTTCATCCCAGCGTAATCGATTATTACCTACAGCTTCTGCCAGGGATTCCGTTCTCCCATGCCCGCGATCGCTTACTCTTGCTCTCCACGTACGACTCATCTCTCCAAACCCTCAGCCAAAAGATTCTCGATCGTCCGCGACTGCTAGAGCGGATTCGCCAAGCCGTGAATCCCGATCGCGCTTACATGATTTGCTACAACTCCACGACAACCGAACGGGATCTTTCGGTGCAACTTGGCATTCCGCTCTACGCGCTCGATCCAGAACTTCTGATCTGGGGCACAAAGAGCGGCAGTCGGCAAATTTTTGCTGAAGCTGGAGTGCCGCACCCCGACGGTACGCCGTTGATGTGGAATGAGAAAGATTTAGCCGTCGCGATCGCCGAGCTTTGGGAACGCCAATCCGATTTGAAACGCGTGGTGGTAAAGCTGAATGAAGGTTTTTCAGGAGAAGGCAATGCTCTATTGGATCTGCGTCCCTTAGCCGAATACAGACCTGGCGCGACAACTCATGCTCAGCGCGTCACTCAAATCTACGATCGCTTTGTCAACCTCAAATTTGAGTCAAAAGCGGAAACCTGGGAGAACTATGGCAGTCGCATTCCAGAACTCGGTGCGATCGGGGAAGCGTTTATTGAAGGCGAAACAAAACTGTCGCCCAGCGTCCAGGGTCGAATTACCCCTGGTGGCGACATCGAAATTCTCTCGACGCACGACCAGATTTTAGGCGGGCCGAGTGGGCAAATCTATTTGGGCTGTCGCTTTCCTGCCGATGAAGTCTATCGGTTAACGATTCAAGATTTGAGCCTGAAAGTGGGACGATTCCTTGCTGAAAAAGGCGCACTAGAGCGCTTTGGAGTCGACTTTATCGCCGTGCAGCAGCCATCTGGGGAATGGGAGTTTCATGCGATCGAGATTAACCTACGAAAAGGCGGCACAACCCACCCCTTCATGACGCTAAAATTTCTCACCAATGGGCGCTATGACCTCTCTAGCGGCTCGTTCTATAGCCAACAAGGACGGGCTAAATATTACATGGCAACCGACAATTTACAGAAGCCGCAGTACCAGGGCCTGTTGCCCAATGACCTGATGGACATCATCGCGCACCATCAGCTTCACTTTGACACCAGCACCGAGACGGGAACCGTGTTTCACCTGATGGGCTGCCTGTCAGAGTTTGGCAAGTTAGGACTCACCAGCATTGGCAACTCGGCTCAGCAAGCAGAAGATATTTATCGGCACGTCGTCAAAGCGATCGACGATGAGACAAAATCGAACACGCCGGGACAAGCTCTATCGATGCATTGGAATAGTCGCTATTAAACCTTGACCGCGACCATGTTTCGCACGGCTTCCACAATTTGCTGAGGTTGCACGATCGTTAGACTCTCCAACGTGCCGTTGTAAGGCGTCGGAATATCTTGAGACGACATTCGCAATACCGGGGCGTCGAGTTCATCAAAGAAGCGATCGTTGATCGAGGCCGTCAGTTCTGCACCGATGCCGCCCGTTCTCATACATTCTTCCACCACAATGACGCGATGGGTTTTGCGAATCGACTCGCCAATCGTCTCAAAGTCGAGCGGCTTGAGCGAAATTAAATCAATCACTTCTGGATCAAATCCTTCAGGCTCAAGCGTTTTGAGCGCCTGTAGAACGTGATAGCGCATCCGAGAATAGGTCAAGATTGTTACATCCTTTCCAGGACGCACGATTTCTGCCTTGTCGAGCGGCAAATAATATTCGCCTTCGGGCAAGGTTTCTTTGAGGTTGTAGAGCAACACATGCTCAAAAAACAGCACCGGATTGTTATCGCGAATTGCAGATTTGAGCAACCCTTTGGCATTGCGGGGGGTCGAACACGCGACAATCTTAAGACCGGGAACCGCTTGAAAATAGGCTTCTAGACGCTGAGAATGCTCGGCTCCTAGCCGACTGCCAACCCCACCCGGCCCTCGAATGACCATCGGAATTCTGAAGTTACCGCCAGAGGTATAGCGCAACATTCCCGCATTATTGGCGATTTGATTAAACGCTAACAGCAGAAAGCCCATGTTCATGCCTTCAATGATCGGGCGTAATCCCGTCATTGCGGCTCCGACTGCCATTCCTGTGAAGCTATTTTCTGCGATCGGCGTATCGAGCAGCCGCAAATCCCCATATTTTTTGTACAGATCTTTCGTCACCTTGTAGGAGCCGCCATAGTGACCGACATCTTCTCCCATCACTAGCACGGTGGGATCTTTTGCCATTTCTTCGTCGATCGCTTCCCGTAGGGCGTTGAAAAATAGGGTCTCTGCCATTGCTGTTGATGAATAATTAGATCGGGCTTACTTATTTTAGTGGAGGGGATGCGATTCGCAAAGCGCAACTCGAAGACAACAGGGCGATCTCTTCGAGTTATCCGCGAGAGGTCGTATCAAAAATTAAGTGCAGTAAGCAAAGTGCGGGTAATGTGGAGGCGAATACTTCCGGTGCAGAGAACCTGTGCGATGATAGCCAGACTTAATTTGAAAATAGGCGAAATTTTTCACCTATCCATCTAAATAAGCATATTATGCAGAAACCATCTGCCTATTCACGCGTTCTGAAGTGATATGCAGAAACTTTCTCTCTAAAAAGAAGTAGTGCGGCTCTGCCTCTTAATAAGGAGATCACCAGGAAGTAGATAAACATTCAAAGCCAGGGTATCTCGAAGCAATCAGTGAGCCAGTGACTTGAAGTCGTTTATGTATAAAATACTTGCTTTAGCTTCAAGTTACTAAAAGATAACGGATTAAGTAAAAGTCTATAATGTGAACTTCTTTAAAGTTGTCATGGTGAATGTAGATTTGCAGCAATGGAACGATAGAACCATGAAAAATACAACACGAGACGATCAGGAGTTCTGCAAACCTGCAGAGAAACTAGAGGAACTTTTAGAACAATCAAGCCAAGAGGTACTTTTAGCTTTACTGATTAAGTATGCCGATGAGTGGAAACATTTCAGCAATCAAATTTGGTCAATAAGTTCGATATTCATACCACTTTCTCTTTCAGGTATCGCATTTGCTTTTGACAAGCCCTTTAAAACATCCGTGATCGCAGCCTTTTCGATAATACTTATTTGGATTTGGTATTTTCTTACTGATAGAGCGCAAATGATCATTGATAATATTTGGAAGATATATGCAGCCATTGAAACTAAACTGTTAAAGCTCAAGGAACCGTTGATTAAGTCTGGACTGACTGAGGTGGTTCCCCATAGACGTAGAGTGTCCTTGCGAAAGATTCGGCTATGGATTGCAGCTACCATCACAGGGGCATGGTTATTTACGGCAATAACTTCCTTTTTCCTTTAGAGCATACAGACTTTAATCTAATTCACAGCCCAATAATCGCGCTGCACCAGAACAAAGCTTGATATTGTTAGGCTATAAAACTCATCTGTGTCCGGTGAGCGCAAACGTTAGCTCCTCAGGCCCAAAGCCAAGGTTAAGTTTTAGATGCGACCCCTTGCGGGTAAATCATCGAAGAGATCGCCCTATCTAAAGCAACACCACACTAGACGTGAAGGGCACTCTCCGCGAATCGATTGATAGATGTAGACACGACTAGGGGGGAATTTGCATTTAAGCGATCAGTTAGAGCAGCTTGAGTTGTGCGTCCATTTGAGACAGGAGTGGATTGCGAAATTGCCGTCTCAAACGCATCGGCAACGAGTTTGTGAACCTGAGTTGTGGGATGAATCTGATCCCACCAAAAGTATCCTTCAGGATTCGTTGGGTTAGATTGCTGGAACAAGGGATCAGTAATGTTGGTAAACCCAAACTCTCCAGGAGCCGCTGCAATTCGTTGAGAGATGCTAAACAAATCGACTTCAATAATATCTAC
>JAHHHP010000092.1 GCA_019359275.1 Myxacorys chilensis ATA2-1-KO14
TTAACAAGCTCAAGCACTTTCGCCGCGTCTTTTCTCGTTTTGAGAAGAAAGCGAAGAATTTTCTCAGCTTTGTTTATTTCACTGCCTTGCTGATTGAACTTCGCTGAAATGTCAACACAACCTAGAGCGTTTCTGACCTAAGTTAGGTCAGAAACGCTGCATAGCGTAATGGTACAAGGCTAGTAAGCAGAGGCTAAAGCTAGTAATTGGTTCTAGTCCTAGAACCAACCTCCAAAGCCTAGAACCAGTCTAGAACCAATAATCAGATTCTCATTGACTAGCGAAAGATACTTCCACTAGTTAGAACCAAGGCTTGACTAGTAAATAAGACGTAAAAAAACCCTTGAAACACTTATGAATCAAGGGTTTTACTAGTATCTGAACTTGTCTCTCAAAATCGGGATGATAGGATTTGAACCTACGACCCCCTCGTCCCGAACGAGGTGCGCTACCAAGCTGCGCTACATCCCGATGCCTATAGTTCAGGTTAGCACACCCGTCTAAATATACAATCCTCTACAGCAACTTGTTAAGATTAGGAGTGCAAAACCTCAGGAACGACAGACGTGGTTGTGAAACCGGACTGGTTACGGGTCAAGGCTCCTCAGTGGGAGCGGGTCGGCAACGTTAAAGACATTCTGCGAGATCTCGCTCTTAACACAGTTTGCGAAGAAGCATCCTGCCCCAACATCGGCGAATGCTTCAACGCTGGAACAGCAACGTTTTTGATCATGGGACCCGCTTGCACCCGCGCCTGCCCCTACTGCGACATTGATTTTGAGAAAAAACCACAGCCCCTCGACCCCACAGAGCCGACTCGGTTAGCAGAAGCCGTACGACGAATGCGGCTGAACCATGTGGTGATTACGTCCGTCAATCGCGATGATTTGCCCGATGGAGGAGCGAGTCAGTTTGTGCGGTGCATTGAGGAGATTCGAGCCATTTCACCAGGTACAACGATCGAGGTTCTGATCCCCGATCTGTGCGCCAATTGGGAAGCATTGGCGATTCTACTGAGCGCTGCGCCCGAAGTGTTAAATCACAACACCGAAACAATTCCTCGTTTGTATCGGCGAGTGCGTCCTCAAGGAGACTACGCCCGATCGCTCGAACTTTTGAAGCGATCGCGGCAAATCACGCCGTCGGTCTACACCAAGTCTGGCATCATGGTGGGCTTAGGCGAAACTGATGACGAAGTGCGCCAAGTCTTGCGGGATTTACGAGCTGTAGATTGTGACATTCTCACCATCGGGCAGTATCTCCAGCCGACGCAGAAACATTTGGGCGTTCAGGACTTTGTGACGCCCGAGCAGTTCGACGCATGGCGTGAGTACGGAGAAGCGCTCGGATTTTTGCAAGTTGTCTCGTCCCCGCTCACCCGCAGTTCTTATCATGCAGAACAGGTGAGAGCGCTGATGAAGCAATATCCACGGGGGAACGCTTGAAGATCACCGTCGTAGGAGCTGGTGCATGGGGCAGCACTTTAGCAGAGCTTGCTAAAGGAAACGGTCATCAGGTCGAGATCTGGTCACGACGCTCTTCGACTTCTCTAGAAGACGTGATTAAGAATGCCGAGATCATCGTGTCTGCCATTTCGATGAAAGGCGTCCGCTCGGTGATGGCACAGCTACAGACGTGCGCGATCGCACCCAACGCCATTCTCGTCACCGCTACTAAGGGACTTGATCCTGACTCTGGAAGCAATGTTGATCTGCCATTACTACCATCTCAAGTCTGGCGAACGGGCTTTCCGGCGCAGCGAATTAGTTCCAGCAAGCTCCAAAAGGATTCGCCAACCCAAGTCTTGAGGATCGCGATTCTGTCAGGACCTAATTTATCAAAAGAAATTGAACAGGGCTTACCGGCTGCCAGCGTCATTGCAAGTGACCAGCCAGAGACGGCAGAACGAGTGCAGGCGGCCTTTTCGTCCAGTCGGTTTCGAGTCTATACAAATTCTGATGCGATCGGCGTTGAATTGGGCGGGGCACTGAAAAACGTGATTGCGATCGCGGTTGGAGCCTGTGACGGACTGGAGCTTGGAGACAACGCCAAAGCCGCGCTGATCACTCGCGGGTTAGCCGAAATGATTCGCATCGGCACCTATTGGGGAGCCAAAGCCGAAACCCTATATGGACTCTCAGGATTAGGAGATCTGCTAGCGACCTGTAACAGTCCCCTAAGCCGCAACTATCAAGTTGGCTATGGGTTGGCACAAGGCAAAACACTATGCCAAGTTCTAGAGGCGCTAGAAGGTACAGCGGAGGGCATCAACACAACCGCCGTCTTGATCAAACTTGCCCAGCAACAAGGCATCTCAATGCCGATTTCTCAGCAAGTGTATCGCTTGCTCCAAGACGAGATCACCCCTCAAGCGGCGGTCGGAGAACTGATGCAACGAGATAGCAAACCTGAAGTTTAGTCACTTGCATCGCTTACCAGCTTTAATTACTCGCCAGTTTTAGTTGCTCCAAAGTGTTGTAAACGTGGCTGAACGATCGCATTGCCCTCTAATCTTCGAGTTGAAGCTCGTCCAATTCAAGCGGCTCTTCTGCTCCTAAATCCTTCCGCATCTCTTCCGATGTATCTAACGCGATCGCTTCTCCATCCGTCACTTCTTCCCCGGCGGGTTTTGCCTTTCGACGCGAAATCAATTGACTTACGCCTTCCGGTAGCTGATTTAACTGGAAATATTGGTGAAACTTATCGGTTACTTGCACCCAATAAGACCGACCATCAGACTTGCGTCGTCGCTTTACAAAGCCCTGCGTCACGAGTTCCTGAACGTGCTGATAAGCGCCTGATCCCCGCAAATCGACCAAATCGGTTTGGGTGAGCGGCCCTCTCATCGCAATGACCGCCAGCGTTCTGAGCGCTCCGACTCCCACATCCGCAGGGATTAAGGCATGAACCAAATTTTGGTACGACTCCCGAAGCTGGAGTGTATAGCCTTTTCCTGTATCTACCACTTCTAGCGCTGTATCGCGGTGGGCATAGTCTCCCATTAGTTCTAATAATCCTTCCTCGGTCGTTTTGCGATCGCAGCCCGCAAACTCGGAAATCTGCGCGATCGACAGAGGTTGTGCTTTGAGGTAGAGAATCGCTTCAATCGTACTGGCAAGACGAGACATGAGAGGTTAATCGATAAGTCAGCAGAATGAATTAACAGGTTAGCAGGTTCAGCCCGACGTGCAGATTTATTTCAGTCAGCGCGTCAGTTGCTAGAGTAAGAATGCTCCTGTCACGGAATCTAGATTTTATGACTACACCCTCTGAAGCGCCCATTAACCCGACTTCTGAAACGCCAACCGAGCGTCCACCGAGCTATGTCAAGCTCGCCATGCGAAACATGGTTCGGAAGCGGGGAACCTCCATATTTCACTTTTTCTTGACGGCAACTGGGCTACTAGCAGTGCTGATTGGTCTATCTTATCTAACTCGGTAATGGGCATCATGCACGTCGAACTCAGTGTGCAAGATTGCTTTTTTTCCACTCAACCGTTAGCCGAAATGTCTCCCATCAGTTCGGAAACTTGGGAGATTTGGTTTCGTCGTTGGCTAGAGATGCTACGTCCTACCGATCCTGACGATGAGCTACCCCTCCATCCCCAAGAGCTTTACGAGTTAAGCTTGCGGCTAACCGACGATCAAGACATCCAGACTTTAAACCGTCAATATCGGCAAAAAGACCAACCCACCGATGTTTTATCGTTTGCCATGCTGGAAGTAGAGTACCCAGAATTTGATGAGCTGGACGAAGAACCCTTGTATTTGGGAGACATTATCATTTCGATCGAGACTGCCACCAGACAAGCCCAGCAGCACGAGCATTCTCTAGAAACCGAATTAGCGTGGCTCTCTGCTCACGGACTCTTGCATCTTCTGGGATGGGATCATCCCGATGATGAGCATTTAGAAAGAATGTTAGATCAGCAGCAAGTGCTTCTCAAATCCGTCGGGATTGCCGTCCATCTGTAATGTGATTGTGATATTTACGTTTGATGGCATTGTTGTCATACTGTTTCTGAGGTTTATGACTAACTTATAAAGTCCTCCACGCTTTACTCGCATCGCTCCCCCGCCCGTTATGTAAGTTATTGCTATGTCCTCAGAAGTTCCGACCCAACCGCCGAAGCGCCCTTCCTCTAAAATTGTGTCTTTAGTGAAGCCCGATCGCGATTTGGCGTGGCAAGTTGCCCCCACGTTGTTTACCAGCTTTAAGTACGCTTGGATGGGCATCAGCTATGCGTTTCTGACGCAGCGTAATTTTCGGATTCATGTGTTGCTGGGAAGTGCGGCGATCGGGTGCGGAATTGCGCTGCGATCGAGCGTGGTAGAACTGGCGGTGATTGGCTTGACGATCGGGCTAGTGTTGGCGATGGAGTTACTCAACACGGCGATTGAGTCAGTGGTAGATTTGACCGTGAAGCAGTCCTATCATGAACTGGCAAAGATTGCCAAAGATTGTGCGGCGGCAGCGGTGTTAGTGGCTGCGATCGCGGCAGTCCTAGTCGCTGGCTGTGTGCTGTTGCCTAAAGTATTTGTGCTGTTGCCTGCTCTTCCGGGCTAAGAATGGACGGGGTAGACTAGAATTCACCGTTCTGGTCTATTGCCATGATTCTTGTGATCGACAACTACGATAGTTTTACGTACAACTTGGTTCAGTACCTCGGTGAATTGGGGGCAGAATTTCCGATCGCAGCCGACATTCAGGTTTACCGGAATGACCAGATTACGCTGGAGCAGGTGAAGCAGCTAAACCCCGCCGGAATTGTGATTTCGCCAGGGCCGGGCCGCCCAGAAGATGCCGGAATTTCAATGGAGTTGATTCGGCAACTGGGAGTGACAACGCCGATTTTAGGCGTCTGTTTGGGACACCAAAGCATTGGACAGGTGTTTGGCGGCAACATTGTTTCTGCACCCGTGTTAATGCATGGCAAAACATCTGACGTGCAGCATACGAATCTAGGCGTGTTTGCGGGCGTTGAGAACCCAATGACGGCGACTCGATATCACAGTTTGGTGATTGAGCGGGAGAGTTGCCCGGATGTGCTAGAAATTACGGCTTGGGTGGACGATGACACGATTATGGGCGTTCGGCATCGACACTACCCGCACATTCAAGGGGTGCAGTTTCATCCAGAAAGTGTGCTGACGGCATCAGGCATGCAGCTATTGCGGAACTTTTTGCAGGACATTAGCGATCGTTGAGACCATCTTTGAGATCTTCGTGAAGCCAATCGTTCAAGGCATCTGGGAGAGATAAGTTGACGAGGGGAACCGTTTGACTCAACACTTAGAACTCAGGAGTCGTGATCGGCATTGTTGAGGAGAACTATGAAACGGAGACAATTTTTACAGGTAGCGGGCGCAGGATTGGGAAGTGCAGTCGCGACGATCGCGCTATCAGACCGACGGGCGATCGCACAAACGGGTTCTCTCTCAGTTCAGTACTTGGGACATACCTGCGTCTTGCTGAGTGGTAGCGGACAGCGCATTCTCGTCAATCCGTTTAAGAGCGCAGGCTGCACCGCCGGATATCGCGCCCCCAAAGTGGGAGCCGATTTGGTGATGATTAGCAGTCAGCTTCTCGATGAAGGCGCAGTGGACGTTGTGCCTGGAAATCCTAAACTGCTCTACCAATCGGGTGCTTACAATCTGAACGGACTCAAGATTCAAGGCATTGCCACCGACCACGATCGCAATGGCGGCAAACGCTTTGGCAAAAATATCGCGTGGAAATGGACTCAAGGCGG
Organism: Myxacorys chilensis ATA2-1-KO14; assembly: GCA_019359275.1. Classification (GTDB taxonomy): domain Bacteria; phylum Cyanobacteriota; class Cyanobacteriia; order Leptolyngbyales; family Leptolyngbyaceae; genus Myxacorys; species Myxacorys chilensis. The sequence goes on from JAHHHP010000092.1 coordinate 5,754, forward strand.
TGTGTCTGTGTTGCATCTCGGCGGGGCGGCGGCTCCGATTACTCTAGAGCAAAAGATTTTGATGGGCACTCCCGATGTGGTGTTCATTCCGGTGGGCGGCGGCCCGAAAGCCTACACGCCACAGGAAGCCAAACAAGCGCTGCAAGTGTTGAACGCTAAACTTGTTGTGCCGACTCAATATCGCACTTCAGCCGCGAAAGATCAGTGTGAGCTAACCGCGTTGGACAATTTCCTGACGCTGATGAGTGGCACACCCGTTCGGCGGGGAGGAAGCTCGCTCACGATTAGCCGTTCAGATGTGCCCAAAGAGGGTATGGTAATCCAGGTTATGAGTTACAAAGTTTAATAGAGGGGGTGTTCTGGCATCGCCTAACACCCCGTACTTTTACTCCGTTTATTCCTCATCGTTATGCAATCAGAATTTCGGCAACGGCGCGATCGCTTTCTCGACAAAATCGGCAACGGAACTGCGATTCTTCGGAGTGCGCCGACTGCCGTGATGCATAACGATGTGGAGTACAACTTCCGGCAAGATAGTAATTTTTTCTATCTGACGGGATTCAATGAAGCGGACTGTGTGGCAGTGTTTGCGCCGTGGCATGAGACTCATAAGTTTGTGCTGTTTGTGCAGCCGAAGGATCGCGACAAGGAAACGTGGTCAGGCTATCGGATTGGGGTTGAGGCGGCGAAGGAGGTTTATGGCGCAGATGAGGCGTATCCGATCGCTGAGTTGACGAAAAAGCTGCCGCAATATGTCGAAAAAGCCGATCGCATCTACTATCACATGGGCCGCGATCGCAGCTTTAATGATCGAATCATTGCGCTGTGGCAGCGATGCATGGCGACCTATGAGAAAAAGTGGATTGGCCCGATTGCGATCGAAGATCCAGGCCCGTTGCTCTATCCGTTGCGGCAAGTGAAGAGTGAAAGCGAACTGGAGTTAATGCGCAAGGCGGTTGAGATCGCAGCAGAATCTCACAATCTCGCCCTCCAACTCCGCAAACCAGGCATGTATGAATACGAACTCCAAGCTGAAATGGAGCATTTGTTCCGCTTGCGAGGTGGCTGGGGGGCGGCGTATCCGTCGATTGTGGCGTCGGGGGCGAATTCTTGCATTTTGCACTACACCGAAAACGATCGCCAAATGCAGGACGGGGAACTTCTTTTGGTGGATGCTGGCTGTTCTTACGGTTATTACAATTCAGACATCACGCGCACCTATCCCGTTGGCAACAAATTTACTGAAGAGCAGCGCATTTTGTATGAGCTAGTTCTAAAAGCGCAACTGGACGCGATCGCGCAACTCCAGCCAGGCAGCGCTTGGAATCAGTTTCACGAGACTGCCGTTCGCACGATTGTAGAAGGATTGATGGCGCTGGGACTCTTGCAGGGAGACATTGAGGAAATCATTAAAGAAGAAAAGTACAAGCCGTTTTTTATGCACGGCACGGGGCACTGGTTGGGGCTGGATGTGCATGATTCTGGCGTGCGGCAGATTGGCGAAACGTGGCAGACCTTTCAGCCAGGACATGTGGTCACGGTTGAACCTGGAATCTATATTCGACCGGACTTCAAGCCGTTTGAAGGACAGCCAGAAGTGCCAGAGCGGTGGCGCGGCATTGGCATTCGGATTGAGGACGATGTGTTGGTTACGCCAACGGGAAATGAAATTCTAACGGCAGCCGTTCCGAAATCACTAGAGGCAATGGAGAGATGAAACTACCAGAATTAGAACAAGCAAGTATCGATCGCGTTGTTGAAATGGCGTGGGAAGATCGGACGCCGTTTGCCGCGATCGCGACGCAGTTTGGGCTGGATGAAAAACAAGTCATCGCTCTGATGCGACGAGAGATGAAGGAGTCTAGTTTTCGGATGTGGCGCGAACGGGTGAGCGGACGCAAAACCAAGCATCTGAAGCCACGAGGATTTGTCGAAGGACGATTCAAATCTCAAAATCAGAAGACTTAAACAACGCTTTGCCATCTGTTTCTGAGTGGTAAAGGTTAACAAATGCTTAGAAGAAAAATGGCATAGTGCCCTTCGTAGCTCGATGGGCATATTGATTGGTATACACTCCATCTTTGGAATGAGCGGCATCATTCTTCTGAATCTGTAACCAATCCAATTTGACTTCTTGAAGCTCATGCCATTTTCTGCCAGCACGTTATTCTCACCTTGCAGCACTAGTATTTCTGGAGCGGTGAACCTCACAGCGGTTCTGAGAGCTTGCCAAGCCTTTTCTAGGGAAGTTGAACTAGAGAAATTGATGGCGGCTCTGCTGTGGGAGGTGAGCGAATTTGCTGGAGCCGAAAAATGCGTTTTGCTGATGTACCAAGAGAGTCAGTGGGTGATTGAAGCGATCGCTCAGTGTGGAGAAACACTCGTTATTGGTCAATCTGTTTCGGTTGATATCAGTCAAGCGGTTCCGGTTTCTCTCGTCGGGGCTGTTAGCCGCACGTTGCAGCCTATTGTTCATCACAATGCAGTTTCTCATAACTCGTTCTCTAACGATCGCTACCTTCTGCACCATCAGCCCAAGAACGTGCTGTGTGCGCCTCTCTTGAATCAAGGTAAGCTGATCGCGATTTTGTACCTAGAAAATAGTCGGCATCTTGAATCGTTTACCTGCGATCGCGTTGAAGGTCTTAACCTGCTGTTTACTCACGCCGCGATCGCGCTAGATCACGCGATTCTCTATCAGAATCTACACGCTGCTGCTGCGATCGCGCGGGTAGAGAATGTCGAACTGAAGAACACTCTGGCTGCTGTCAAAGAGCAAGTTCGACAGGTGGAGTTTCGCGCAGAGATTGACTTTGCGCTGACCAATGGCAGCACGCTGCAAGACGTTCTGAAACACTGCACTGATGCGGTGGTAAAGCACTTAGATGCTGCCTTCGCGCGGATTTGGATATTGAACACCGCCGAAAACGTTTTGGAGTTGCAGGTGAGTTCTGGCCTTTACACTCACATCAATGGCGATCACGCTCGCGTTCCGGTGGGGATGTTTAAGATTGGTTGGATTGCTCAAGAGCGACAGCCGCATTTAACGAATTCTGTTTTAGACGATCCGCGAGTGGGGAATAAGGACTGGGCGCGTCGGGAAGGCATGGTTGCGTTTGCGGGATATCCGCTTTTGATCGAAGGGCGATTGGTTGGCGTGATTGCGATGTTTGCACACAAACCGCTGAACGATTCTGTTCTTGAATCCCTCAAGCTCGCGGCAACTGATGTCGCTTTGGGTGTTGTTCGCAAACAAACTGAAGAAGCGCTGTATGGGTCAGAAGCCCAACTGCGTCAGCAAACTCAAGAGTTACAGCAGGCGTTGCAAGATCTGCAAAAGGCGCAGGCGCTAATGGTGCAGAGCGAGAAAATGTCGGCGTTGGGCAACTTGATGATCGGGGTGGCTCATGAAATTAATAATCCGGTTGGTTTTTTAGCGGGCAACATTACGCCTGCGATGAACTATGTCGAGGATTTGATGGGCTTGATTAGGCTATATCAGCAGAAGTATTCTGATGCCGAAATTGAGGACAGGATCAGTGCGATCGATCTCGATTACATTGGTCAAGACTTGCCTAAGTTAATTGGCTCGATGCGTGAAGGGGTTTCTCGAATTCGCGGCATTAGCACTAGCCTCCGATCGTTTGCGCGTGCCGACTGCGATCGCGCCGTTCTGCACGATTTGCATGAGGGGATCGACAGTACGTTGCTGATTCTGAAGCATCGTTTGAAGGGGAACGAGGCACGCCCCGCGATCGGGGTGATTAAAGAGTATGGTCAGCTTCCGCTAGTCGAATGCTTTGCGGGGCAGCTTAATCAGGTGTTTATGAATCTGTTGGCCAATGCGATCGAGGCGTTGGAGGAGTCGAATGTCAATCGCACGCTGGAGGATTTGCTGGCTCATCCCAATCAGATCACGATTCGCACGGCGATTGCAGCCGATCAGCAGCAGGTTGCGATCGCAATTGCAGACAATGGACTTGGCATGAGCGATGAGATCAAAGAGAAGATTTTTAACCATTTGTTTACGACGAAAGCGGTTGGCGTTGGAACTGGGTTGGGACTCTCGATCGCGCGATCGATTGTGGTGGAGAAGCACGCTGGAACGATTGAAGTCAATTCGATACTAGGACAGGGCACGGAGTTTGTGATTACTCTCCCGATTGAAGCGGCAGGATCAGAACGGCAAGAAAAATGATTTGTCGTTGATGATCAAACATTCGTCGATGAAGCTCAGACATTCAGCGTTGATGATCAAACATTCGTCGAGGAATGTTAAACCTGGGTCAGCCCACCTCAAACATTCGTTCATCCACCTCAGAGCTTCGTCGAGGAATGTTAAACCTACGTTTATCCACCTCAGAGCTTCAGCGTTGAACTTCAGAGCTACGTTCATCCACCTCAGACATTCATCGTTGAACCTCAAACCTGGGTCAGCCCACCTCAGACATTCGTTAATGAATGTTGAACCTGAGTCAGCCCACCTCAAACATTGGACGACGATGATCAAACATTCAACGAGAAAGAACGAGACGCGATCGCGGATGTAAAAAGCGCGATCGCTCCACCAACTTGAACGATCGCGCAAGTCAACTATTTCTTCATCGTATGGATCAGCAAGGCAACCGATTTGATGAGGATCGCGATCGCAAAAACTAACTGAGTTGTAGAATCTCCTTGCATCGGTTGCGGCGGTGTCACTGTGATAGGCACTTCAGTATGAGGTTGAGTGGTTGTGTGAGGCATCGGGAGGTATCTCCATTTACTACATCCTCAATTTCTCAAGCTCATGTGTGAAAGCTGGCTCACCTAACTGCTTACTTCGTGCATGATTTGCATGAATTGAGTGAAATCGGTTAAAAAACTAACAAAGCTTTTTACGGTTATAGTCATGGCACGTCGATCGCTACAAGCTTCCGCAGAAGGGATCAAAAAAGCACGCAAAGCTTACAATGCCGAAGGACTGACGCAAGAAGCTTTGGCAGAACAAGTTAATTTAAAGACTCGTCAACCAGTCAGTAAGTTCTTTGCAGGCAAGCCGATTGATCGCCACGTCTTCATCGAAATTTGCACTGCGCTGGATTTGAACTGGGAAGAAATCACCCAGCGAGAAGCAGAGGACAGCATTGCCGAAGACGTGGTGATAGAAGCAATCGCTGAAACAGTCCAAGCCATTCGCGAACAGATCAGACCTCTGGTTAAAGAGCGCTGCGGCACGATGCGGGTGTTAGACATGACACAGCCGATCGAGCTAACCGGAAAGCAGGGCATTTATACGAATGTCAATATCTTGGAAAGGATTACGGCACGCGATCGAAGAGAGATTGCCCAACTGTTGCAGAATGCAGGTTTGGAGGAGTTCGATCGAGTTGGGTTGAGTCGAGTTAGAGAAGGGCGAGTTGCCGGAATCGAAGCGGTCAAACGGCACAATAAATTGATGGTGTTGGGAAAGCCAGGGGCGGGAAAATCAACGTTTCTCAAGTATCTGGCAATGCAGTGCATTGAAGGGTATTTTTTTGGCGATCGCGTCCCCCTCTTCATCACGCTCAAGGATTTTGCAGAAGCGAAAAACCAACCAGATTTTTTAGATTACATCCGAGAGAAAATTACGAACAACGCAACCCAAACCCAACTTCAAACCCTGATCCAGCAGGGTAAAACGTTTGTTTTGTTAGATGGATTGGACGAAGTCCGAGAAGAAGACACAGGGCGAGTGTTGCGAGAAATTCGAGAATTCGCCGCTCGATATGCAAACAACCATTTTGTGATCACTTGCCGCATTGCTGCTAAGGAATACATTTTTGAACAATTTACCGAAGTGGAGGTGGCAGATTTTGATGATGAGCAGATTTCGACCTTTATTCGCGTTTGGTTTCAATACAGATATTTGGAGGAAGGTAAACAGTTTGCAAAACGCGTCATCAAAAAATTAGACGAAAACAAGCCGATTAAACAACTGGCAAGCAATCCGCTATTGCTGACGTTGCTGTGTTTAGAGTGTGAAGAGTCGCTAGAGTTTCCGAGAGATCGTGCGGAACTCTATCAGCGGGGATTGCGGACGCTATTGGGTAAGTGGGATACAAGCCGCGAAGTCAAGCGCGATCAGTTCTATGAGAAGTTATCGACTAATCGCAAAGAGGAACTTCTGAGTCAGCTTGCCCTCAAAACATTTGAGCAAAAAGATTATTTCTTCAAGCAGAGAACCGTTGAACAACACATCATCGATTACATTACCAATTTGCCTGATGCAAGAACAGACCCACAAGCTTTGCAACTTGGCAGTGAAGCGGCTTTAAAGTCAATCGAGGCACAGCATGGTTTACTAGTCGAACGGGCAAGGGGAATCTACTCGTTTTCACATTTAACGTTTCAAGAGTATTTCACAGCGAAGCAAATTGTTAATAAAGCTGATTATGAAAGGCTGGTCGAACACATAACAGAGAAACGATGGCGTGAAGTCTTTTTGCTAACCGTAAATATCATGCCGAAAGCCGATCGTTTGCTGCTCTCAATGAAGCGAAAAATTGACAATCTAAGCTCTTTCAATGAAGCGATTCAGCGTTGTTTAACTATAGTTCATAAACAGTTTCCTAATACAGAATCGCTCTTACAATTAGCAGAATTTCGAGATTTTGAAGATACTGAAGCTACATTATGGCTTCCTATAGTTCGAGCACTCTGCCTTGACTGTGTAATTGAATACACACACAATATTTATTTAGCTTTTGTTCTTGAAGAGATTGTAGAGAATATCAATTCACTTCATGATCTTGTCCACTCATCTCAAGAATTAAATTTTTATAAGTCCTTTGAGCTTGCTATGACATTAGAGAATAGCATTAGCGAAGCTACTGTTATTGATTTAGAAATGCTAGCCTCATTTGAGTTGGCTTCTCAACTTAATAAAACTTTAGAGCTTGTCAAAGAGCCAATGTATAAAAATTGGATCTTCTTGGAAAGAATCACTTGTCAATCAAATCAGATAGGACGAGGATCAGCTTCTTGGTGGATTCTAAACGGAAATGTTTGGAAGGAAAAGTTTAAGAAATTTATGACTAAATATAAAAGTCACTTACGAGGCTTAAAGTTTAATCAACAAGAGTTATCAGAACTGAGAAACTATTACGATACTAATAAGCTGCTAGTTGATTGTCTAAATAGCGAGTGTTATGTCAGCCCAGAAGTGCGACAAGAGATTGAGGAGACGTTATTACTGCCCATGTCAGAGATTGAGAAACGGATGAAGGAGTAGAAGAGTTTGGCAGACATCATCGCCGTAATTCGCAACGAACAAGGGGCTGGAATGGCTTCTATCGATGGTGAATTCGTCATCGTTTTAGTAGCCTCTGAAGGAACCGTACTTGATCAGCAGCCCGTCATGCTGCGGTCTGCGATCGCCATCTTTGCCAACCTCACGCCCGGAGCATACACTGTTCTCGCTCGACATTCGTCACTCACTCCAACGGCACTGCCATACCCTTACCGACTCCTACAGCGTGGCGCACTGCGCTAATCGTTCATTTGTCGCGAGTACTCTTTAAGCTGGCATCAAGCGACCTCATCTAATCGCGGCTTTTAACCGTAGAGAAATTCTCAAACCAGCCTTTGCGTTTGAAGTAATAGACCAGAGCAAGCGCGATTCCCAGCATTAGCGCCAAACACAGAGGATATCCCCAGTACCAATCGAGTTCGGGCATGTTGTAGGGAGACTTTTCAGGATCAAAATTCATGCCATAGATTCCCGCCACGAACGTCAACGGAATGAAAATCGTTGAAATCACCGTCAACACTTTCATAATTTCATTCATCTTATTGCTGACCGATGACAGATACACATCCATCAAACTAGACGCCAACTCACGGTAAGTCTCAACCATATCCAGAACCTGAACTGTGTGGTCGTAGCAGTCCCGCAAATAAATCCGAACCTCCTCGCTAATCAAAGGATTGCCATCTCGAATCAGCGCATTAATTGCATCTCGCATCGGCCAAATCGCGCGACGCAACATCAGTAGCTCTCGCTTTAAAACATGAATCCGTTCCAAAGTTTGATGAGTAGGGCTTTCAACCACCGCATCTTCAAGCTCCTCAATATCTTCGCCATAGATTTCCAGCACCGGAAAGAAGCCATCAATAATCGAGTCAAGCACAGCATAAGCAAGGTAGTCTGCCCCACGTTCGCGGATGCTTCCTCTGCCCGTGCGAATGCGATCGCGCACTGCCCCAAAGCAATCAAACTCCGGCTCTTCCTGCACCGTTAACAAGTAGTGTTTTCCCAAAATCAGACTGACCTGCTCTTGATGAAACGAATTCCCCGATTTCTTAGGCGTCACCATACGAGTGATGATCAGCAACTGATCCTCATACTCCTCTACCTTGGGACGTTGAGGCACATTCACCACATCTTCCAAAACCAGAGGATGCAACTCAAACACTCGTCCAACTCGTTGCAACACGTCTTCGCTACCCAACCCCTTCACATCCACCCAAGACACCGAATCCGAATCGAGATAAGGCAAACATTCTTCCGGCCTCTCAATTTGCAGACGCACCGCTTTCTGTTCGTTATAGTCAATCAATCCAATCACTGGCGGCAGCGCATCCGCTGGAATTCGCAATGTCCCTGGCATACTTCCCGGCACATCGTAGAAATATTCCATCTGCGAATCAGGTTCTTCCTCGCGTGTAACAATGCTGACAAGTTGACGACGCTTTCCCACCATATCGATTGATCCTTCCACTGATGAGCTTGAGAAACTAACAGACACACTCTAATGTACTTATCCCTGAACGGAACTGATATCCTTACTAACTAAGTTACTAGTGGATTTTTCCATTGACTGAAACGCCCCAACATCAGACATCCAGTTTAGAACTCTGGAGTCGCCGTCTACTCGCTGCCATCTTGCTCGGTGGTCAAGTTCTGGTTCATTTACTCAAAGGTCGAATTAATTTGCGCAACACCCTCGATCAGATGAATGCGGCTGGTCCTGCATCCCTACCGATCGCGTTGGTGACAGCTAGTTTTGTCGGAGCCGTGTTTACCATTCAGGTCTCTCGTGAATTTATCAACCTAGGGGCTGGCTCAGCGGTTGGTGGAGTATTAGCGATTTCTCTGGCACGAGAATTAGCGCCTGTGTTGACGGCGGTCGTATTAGCTGGGCGAGTTGGCTCAGCCTTCGCTGCCGAAATTGGCACCATGAAGGTCACAGAACAGATCGATGCGCTTTACATCTTGCGGACTGATCCGATCGATTACTTAGTGATTCCGCGTGTCGTTGCCTGCTGTTTGATGTTGCCGATTTTAACGCTGCTTTCCTTCGTGACAGGGCTAATTGGCGGCATGTTCGTTGCAAATGGACTGTACGGAATTTCAAACACGATCTTTCTCAACTCAGCCAGAGATCTCTTGTCTGTGTGGGATCTGTGCAGCGCACCCATTAAAGGAGTTGTGTTTGGAGCATTGATTTCAATCATCGGGTCAAGCTGGGGACTAACGACCACTGGGGGCGCAAAAGGGGTTGGGCAATCGACGACGACAGCAGTTGTTACCTCGCTGTTAGCCATTTTTATTTCTAATTTTTTCTTATCCTGGATCATGTTCCAAGGTGCAGGACGAGGCATCATCGGATCATAGAACTGCATTGAAGAAGTGTATTGAAAATTCTTCCAAAGTACAGTTGTACTTTTAATTTTTTCTGTGTATTTTATGGCTCAAGGGTGAAAATTCTACTGAAGCATCGGCAACACGCTAGAGATATGGCAGAGATACAGCGTTACAAAGGGGTGTTACAAAGGGCGTGAGCAATGGAGATGCCATTTCGCACACTGGCTCTTTCACCCTAGATGCAGCGTAAGCTCTGCGATGACATAGTTCTCTAAAGCCTTCCGAAGCAAATGGTTTCCTATTGACGATTTACTATATCTAGTGTTTTATATGTAAGCGGCTCGCACAAAGACGCTATATCTAAATCCCTTTTACGGTGCATTGAACCGACCTGTTCTTCTAACCCCCGAATGTCGCTATGGTTTCACAAGTCGAGACCCCTGTATTTGACTCTAAACAATCACCTAACCTGCGTGTAGAAGGGTTGGTGCAGGTGTTTACCTCTCCTCACCGCAGTTTTTTTACCAGTGTGATGGCGCAAGCGCTAAGAATTGCCAGTCAGGGAACACCCGTTTTGATTGTGCAGTTCCTTAAGGGAGGCATTCGGCAGGGGCACGATCGCCCAATTCAACTGAGCCAACATCTAGACTGGTTGCGCTGCGACATTCCTCGGTGCATCGATACACCGCAACTCGACGACGAAGAACTGCGATCGCTGCAAGACCTCTGGCAGCACACTCAAGACATGGTGTACCAGGGTAGATACGATCTCGTGGTATTAGACGAATTAAGTCTAGCGATCGGGTTTGGATTTGTGCCTGAAGCGGAGGTGCTGGACTTCCTAAAGCAGCGTCCGTCTCATGTCGATGTGATTCTAACCGGCCCCGACATGTCACCCGCAATTTTAGATATAGCCGACCAAATCACCGAGCTTCGCCGCAGCCACCAACCCTAGCTCATCCCTTATCCCTCCTCCCTCATCCCTTACAGAGAAGGCAAATCATGATTAAGAACGATACCTGGATTACTCAAATGGCGCAGGAAGGGATGATTAGCCCTTTTGAGCCGAAACTTGTGCGCCGCGCGAATGATCTTCCTGTTATTTCCTACGGATTGAGCAGCTACGGCTACGATTTGCGGCTATCCCCGACAGATTTCCGCATTTTCCGTCATGTTCCAGGTACAGTCGTTGATCCAAAGAATTTTAGTTCTGCAAACCTAGAGCCTGCTGCCCTGCATCATGATGACAATGGCAGTTTCTTTATCTTGCCTGCGCATTCCTATGGGTTGGGCGTGGCGCTGGAGCGGTTAGAAGTTCCCGATTACATCACCGTGATCTGCATTGGTAAGTCAACCTACGCGCGAATTGGACTAATTGCCAATTTGACACCAGCAGAAGCGGGTTGGCGTGGGCATTTGACGCTAGAGTTTTCCAACTCTTCGAGCGCCGACTGCCGGATTTATGCCAATGAGGGCATTGTGCAGTTGCTATTTTTAGAGGGTGCGCCGTGTGCGGTGAGCTACAGCACTCGGAATGGTAAGTATCAAGACCAAGTGGAACAAGTGACGCTAGCGAGAGTTTGAAGACGGGACGCCGACGGCAACGCTTCGCAAAGAAGGAGGAAGTAGAGGCTGGTTCTTTATATCCTCCATCCTTGGTCTGGACATCTGCGAGTAAGTGTTTACTTGCTGCTTACCGGGGTTTTGATGAGCTTTCTTGCACTATTTTTTGCCCGACCTTCGGCGCTTTTGCGAATGCGATCGCTCTTCCGAGTCCCGCCTGCCATTTCATATTCACGGCTGTCGTGGCCGTACTTCACCCGGACGCTATTCAACATCTGATCGAGCAAATCTCCTAACTGTTTCTCCATGCCGTCAATTTGTAGTTTCACAGCATCGATCTTTGCAAGCTCGGTGTTGTAGTCGTTTAGGGTGGTCTGCAACCGCTCGATCTGTTGAGTCAAGTTTTCGAGAGTGCGATCGCTGCCAAAGTCCATGCTGGGGTCGATGGCTTTGAGTTTCAAGACTCGTAGCTGCCCTTTGTCGAGAATGCGAGAGGTGCGATGTGAACGTGGCATAGGGTAGTGTCCCTGAAATGATGTTTTCTAGTGCTAGTTTGTCTTTTGGGATTGGCAAACTGGATGAGTACATCTCGCAAAAAGCTATATTTTTTTGATGAAGTTTTTTGAGCAGATCTCGTGATTTTCCGAACTGGCTTGGGGTCAGTCCGTGTCTTTACTGAAAAAATTACGAGCTTCGTGACGAACGTTACGATGTTTGTGGCCACAACTACGAGCTTCGTGACGAATGTTGCGGGATTCACGAGGAACGTTACAAGCTTCGTGACGACGACTGCGAGCTTCGTGACGACAGTTACAGCATTCGTGACAACGACTGCGAGCTTCGTGACGACCGGGGGAACTGTAGGAGGTAGCGTGCGCTTGACATTACAGCGTTCATATCAGCAATTTCTACCTAAAGACGATAAGAGCTGGTGAAAGGTAGCATAGAAAGCAAGCTACCCTCGGAATCTCTCCCCATGCCCGAAGAATCAAAGGAAGAATCAAAGCCTGCTAACTCCGAAAAAGAATCAAAGTCACCCAATCGCTCAGAGCAAATTGCAGATTTGATTCTTAAAGCGATCGTAGCGGGCGGGGGCTTAAATGCGTTGTGGGCGGGGTTCAAAGATGGCGATCTGCCCAAGGCGTTCTTGTCTGCTCTATTGGCGGGAGTCGCTTACTACGGCACGAGATTACTTCAACCAATGCACAAACGGGCTGAGGAAGAACTCGATCGCATGGGCAATTCTGTCGTTAAAAGAGGCGACAGCGTTGCGAGCCAAGTTTCTGGATTTGAGAAGAAATATCTCCAAGCGCTCAAGATTTACTGCGATGAATTGCAGATTGAAGGGGTCAAAAGTTACCTAAAGCGGGTTCCGTTGAGCGAAGTGTTTGTGCCGCTTCAGTTGGGCGATGATTCGACTCCGGTAACGTACCGCGATCGCAGTAAGCAGATTTGGGATTTGTTGCCAAAAGAGCAGCAGACGAGCGATCGCGTGTGTCGGTTGGCGATCGTGGCTGATCCGGGCTATGGCAAAACCACGCTGACGCGATATCTGACACTGAGTTTTTCTAACGAAACGTACCGCGAGCATCATGCTCAGCGATTGATTCCGGTGTTGTTACTGCTGCGATCGCTCTATCCAAAAATTCAAGACCAGCGCACGCCAGCCCTGCCGGATCTGATTGCAGACGAGGTAAAACAACTGCCACGTTGCGAGGACTTGAGAACATCGAGCCAATGGTTTAGAGAGCAGTTGCAAGACGGTAAATGTTTGGTCATGCTAGATGGCTTGGATGAAGTGCCCGAAGCTCAACGGGAGAAGGTCAGCCACTGGGCAAACTGGCAGATGCAACACTACCCCACACCCTTGATTTTGACCTCTCGACCTCACGGCTACGATAGTACTTTGTTTGAGCAGACTCAGCAGATCGGGATCAAAGACTTTAACCGAGACCAAAAATCGGACTTCATTTACAAGTGGTATCGTGCGGATGAGCGAGAATACTGGGGTTCGGGACGAAGCTCGAGTGACGATCGCGATCAAATTGAAGCCCAAGTTGAGCATCGGGCGAATGAGAGAGCAACGGAACTAATTAATCAACTTGCGCTCAATCCAGCGCTGAATGAGTTGGCAAATAATCCATTATTGATCACGATTATTGCCATTACCTATCAAGCGTCGCTGGCGTTACCCAAGCACCGAGCAAAACTGTATCAAGAGATTTTCAGAACACTGTTAGAATTGCGTCCTCGTCGTCGAGATACGAAGTTAACGCTATTGAGTGCAGAAGAAAATCAAGCGGTGTTGCAGGTGTTGGCATTGAATTTAATGCAGCAGCAGAAAACATACTTCACGCCACAAGAAGGAGCGCAATGGATTCAAGCCAAATTATTGGAATACAGTTCAGAGCTTTCGCCCAAGAAGTTTTTGCAGGAGATTCAAGATATTGCTGGGTTGCTGGCGGGTGCTGAAAGCGATATTGTGGCGAGTCATCTCTATCAGTTCACTCATAAAACCTTTCAGGAATATCTAGCAGCGGTTGAAGTTAGCGCTGATTATCTGATCGAGCAGTTCCATAATTCTGATTGGAAGGAAGTAATTTGTTTTTATGCAGCAATGCATAATGCGACAAAATTTGTTCAGGTTGCCTTGGAGAATCGCACAGACTATGCCTTGCAATTGGCGCGTCGCATGGTGGTAGATGAAGGCAGTAAGGTCGATCAAGAAACCTACGATCGCTTAACCAAAGCGCTAAAAACAATTGATTTAAGCGGTGCATTAGGGGCAAAAGCGCAACTCGAACAACGATTTCGAGATCGCCTAGCCATTTTTGATGGCAACAAGATTATTTCAGATGTCATCACAATTGGAGAGTACCATCTATTCATGACAGCCCAAGCCGATGGACAGTTTCATTCTCAGGCAAAAAGTATACCTCTGTCGATTAGTGAGAGCCGCCCTGTGACAGGCATTTCTTGGCAAGATGCGCGATGGTTTTGTGCATGGCTGGCAACTCAGACAAGTTTGCAATCGGATGATGTGGTGTATAACTATCGCTTGCCCACTGAAGCAGAATTGCAACAGATCAACGATCGCGACAGTTTCACCGCTTCAGAAACATCTCGCACCGATCGAACTCTACGAATTGTGCGCGAGACACTACCAAACCGCTACAAATCACTGCACAGCTACCTGGCAAATGGACGATGGCAGGAAGCGGACGTAGAAACAGATAACATCATGCTAGAAGTGGCAGGACGAAAAGAAAAAGGATATTTAGATGTCAAAAGTATTCAGAAACTTCCCTGCGAAGATCTCCGTATCATCGACCAGTTATGGGTAAAATTCAGCGGCGGACATTTTGGATTTAGTGTCCAAAAGCAGATCTTCGTGGAATTTGGCAATCCGTTGGATGGTCAATACCACGAAAAGGAATGGAAAACGTTCTGTGATTGTGTCGGATGGATGAAAAACGGAAACTACGTGAATTACCCTAATGAAGTTAACTTTGATACTTCTGCTTCTAGAGCACACTTGCCCTTATTTTGGTGTTTTAGTAGTTATTTGGATTGGGGGGTTGGGAGTGTTGTTGGGGTGGTGACGATAGTTTCTTCTCTCGCGCAGAGACTTGTGGACTGCAGCACATCTAAGTCTTAGCGTTTCATTTCGTTTCTTTACAGCGCTGGTTTCAACGCCAGAATCAGCGTTTCGGAAATTCCTTACCTGGCACCGATTCATTTCACTCCAGGATCAAAACGATTGGCCTGTATAAACCTCTCTGCGACTTGATGCACCTCATCTCGTTCATCCACATGGGCATCCTTACAAGACCACTTCGCCAAGATGCCAGAATAAAGGCAATGTTATGTTTGACCTATCCTACGTCCAGAAACAGCCATGCACTCCTCTCAATTCAAACAACAATTTACCGCCATCATCGAACGCGAAGGCGACGGATATGTTTCACTCTGTCCTGAACTCGATATTGCCAGTCAAGGGGACACTGTAGAAGAAGCCAAGCAAAATTTGACTGAGGCAATCGAACTCTTCTTTGAAGTCGCTGACCCCTCAGAAGTAGAAAGACGCTTACGCACCGAAATCTTTATTACTCGCCTAGAGGTTGCCATTGGGTAAACTTCGCATACTGTCAGGACAGCAAGTTTGCCGCATTCTAGAAGAAAATGGTTTCGTCGAAGTTCGGCAAAAAGGCAGTCATATCATCATGCAACTTGAAATTGAGGCAACGACTGTAACAGTACCCGTTCCAAACCACTCAGAACTTCGCACAGGAACATTGCGATCAATCATTCGCCAATCTGGTCTTTCCCGCGAATTGTTTGAGGTTGTTTAGCCAACTCCACTGGCTAAACCTACGATGAACATTACTCTAGAGCAATCCCTCATTAGCCTGAAGCGACACAGATGAAGTATAAAGTCATTCTTTACTGGAGTGAACTCAATCAAGCCTACATTGCAGAAGTAGGGCGAACGCATACGTTTCTTCATAATTGCAGCTGAAGAGTTGAACTGATACGGAAGAGGGCATAGAATCCAGAACAATCCTGGCTTCGAGGCAAGTTTTTCCATGATGGATGCCGCT
>JAHHHP010000093.1 GCA_019359275.1 Myxacorys chilensis ATA2-1-KO14
TTTATTGTCAGGGTAGAAAGGTTAGGCTGGCGGTGATCTCTTAATTCACTGAATATGACCATCAGTTTAATTGAAACCCTCAAACAAGTCGAAGACTTTCGCAGTGCGCGAGGCAAGCGCTATGAGTTATGGGTTGTGCTGCTGTTGGTGATTTTAGGCATGATGAGCCAGTGTCAAGGCTATCAGTCGCTCGAAGTCTTCGCCCAGCGTCACAAAGATGCGCTGATGCAAGCATTGGGGTTGCCACTGAAGCGCTTACCATCCGACTCAACGTTTCGCTTGATATTGCAGCGACTCGACTACACGCGAGTGCTGGAGGTGTTTAATCAATGGGCAAAGCAGTCTGTCGAACTAGAACCCGGTATGGCATTGTCGCTGGATGGCAAAGGGATTGCTGGAACGTTAGTGGATCACAAAGGGGCACAGCAAAACTTCCTCAGCTTGGTGTCGCTTTACTGCCAAGAGCAAGGCGTGGTGTTGCAAGCCAAAGCCTTTGAGAACCAGCAGCAAAGCGAACTGGAAGTCGTTCAGCAATTGCTCGAAGCTCTACATCTTGAAGGTCAGATCGTGACGCTCGATGCGCTCCATGCTCAAAAAAAACGATAGAGATCATCTTGCAGCAGGGCAATGACTTTCTGATTGCCCTCAAAGGCAACCAAGGCAAGCTCATGCAATCGCTGTTAACAATGCGGCTCGAGGAGCCTGCCGCACAAACTGCAGTAACACAAGAAGTCAGCCGCAACCGCAGCATCCGTCGAACGGTGCAAGTGTACCCGTGTTCCGGTCGGTTCGAGCCAGCCTGGAGCGGCATTCGCACGGCAATCTGCCTTGACCAAATCGGCACTCGCGCAGACAAACCGTATCATCAACGCCGTTGGTTTATCAGTTCACTCTGTGCGAGTGCCGCCCAGTTCGCGGGTTGGATTCGACAGCATTGGCAGATTGAGAATGGCTTACATTGGGTCAAAGATGTCGTCTTCGGCGAAGATCACTCGCCCTTGAGCCATCCGAATGTTGCTATCAACACCTCGATTTGCCGCAACATTGTCATCAATCTCTTGCGTCAAAATGGCTTCTCTTCAATGACACAAGCCCTAAGAACTATCGCGCATGACATTCCTCGTCTTTTGCATCTCACACAATAAATTAGCCCTGCCACCATTAGCCGTATACTCCACATAATAAGCAGCCAACGAAGTTGCTCACTAATCCCTATACTAACCAGCTCAGAAATCGACCCAACACTCCCTCCAGTGAGCAATCTCAATAACGGCATTAAAAGAAACACCAAACTGGCCAGCACAGTAAGTAGCCAATCACGCGGCGCACCCAGCCCTCTTTTAAATCCTTTCCAAGACCACTCTATAGATTCAGAAATCGTTATGACCTCTGCCCTTATCACTAGCCTCCAATGCAGCCCCCCCAACAGCCCCGAAAACAGCCACTGCAAACCCAACCCCCAAAACAGCCCCCAAAACAGCCCCAAACCCAGCCCCAAACCCAGCCCCCAAATCGACCCGACAATCAGCCCAATACCTAACCCACTCAACCAAAAAAGCATCTCGCCGATCGATCTCACTGTGTACGTATAGTTGTTGTAAAGCGGCTCAGCTAGCAACCAGGAAGGCTGCATTCGTTCGATCAGAAACTCGGTTTGAGACTCGCGCTCCATCTGTTGAGCTAGCCAGGTGAGCCATAGCCGAGTTTGTCTAGGGCTGTAGCTTTTCTGCTGCTTGCGTTTTTTCTTGCCTGCCTGAGCTGGGACGCTCTGTTCTAATATGCGCCTGATGTAGGCATTTAGCAGGTGGTTCAGTCGCGCTTGAGATGACTGTAAGCGCTGCCATTCTAATCCTGCCTTTCCCTGATAAGCCAGAACCGTCATGCTCAAAAGCAACGGTGGACGCACGAACTCCAGCAAGGACTCATCCTCAGCAATGGCATTCCAGAGCACAGATCGATTAGCACTTGCAAGGTAGTTCTGAATTTGACGATCTGTCAGTTCCCGCAAGCAAATCGCCCCATTAAGCTGAAGCGGTGCGTTCAGCCGTTCATACTCCTCAAAGCGGCTTCCTATAACTAGATAAGAGGGTGCGCTTTCTCCACTGATGAATTCATTAATGGCATCAATGCAGGGCAGTTGTCGTTGCGAGTCGAGTTCGTCTAGTCCATCAAGCAAAGGCAACAGCTTAAACTCCTTGAGCCATTGAACCCCAATATCTCGCCTAAGACCATACTTCGAGTCCAGTTCCGCAACTAGCCAACTCGGTATTGATTGGGTCGTTGTCTTCCAGGTTGAAAGATTAAACAGCACTGGAATCGGGTAATTCGACTGCTGCTCACAGCGTTCGCATAGGGCTTTTGCCAGTTCTAGCTGAGTTGTCGTCTTACCCACTCCGGGTTTCCCTAGAATGAGTAGCCTACCCGCAACATCAGCCCGATCAAACGCCTGCAAAATCGTAGTGTTTTCTGGCAAAGCTTGGGGTGGAGTAGACCCAATCTTGACATCAGCATCCCAAAATCGGGCAACTTGAGTAGGCTGGGCATCTTTGATGAGATTAATGAAGATAGCATTGTGCAACGACTGTTGCAGACGAGAAGCTACCTCTGCTTTGACCTGGTTGAGCAACTTTTGCTCGGTAGATGATCGCGGGATTGATAGAGTTTGAGCGTGATTGTGTACAACAACAGTATTGCTATCACCTGCGATAACCGCGCTGCCTTCTACATTTCCATCAACGGTAATGTGTCGATCGCTGCCACTAGGCCCATTCTGGCGCAGATCTTCCTCACTCTGAGCATCAAGTTCAGAGGATGCCGGCTGGTTCGGATCAAGCGGGAGTTGGGGCTGACTCATCCAGGGGCAATTGTGAAGTTCTCTATAGTGATGACATTAGAAACTACTACATGAGATTACCGGATGTTTACGGAACGCCTTTGATCGAGTATGTATCTGCTGTGAACTGCTTGAAGTTGATTATGACATCATAAATGAACTTAGAAAATGAACCTAAAAAAAGTTTTGATTCTTGCAGCCAATCCCCACAACACCGATCGCCTCAGATTGGATGAAGAGGTGCGGGAAATTCAAACGGCGTTGGAAGCCTTTAGCACTGATAGTAAGTTTGAAATCACCATGCGATGGGCAGTCAGAGTTGATGACTTGCACGAAGTTCTCCTCAAATCCTCTCCGCAGATTGTTCATTTCTCAGGTCATGGTGGCGGAGAACAGGGGCTGGTACTGGAGAATGGGTCTGGAAAACTTCAGATGGTTAGCACCAAAGCACTGGCAACGCTATTCTCGATCTTGCAAAACACGATTCAGTGTGTTTGTCTGAACGCTTGTTATTCAGAAATTCAGGCAGAAGCAATTCACCAGTCCATTGATTGTGTTGTGGGTATGAATCAACCGATTGGTGACAAAGCTGCAATTAAATTTGCTCAAGGTTTTTATCGTGCGATCGCAGCAAACCGCTCCTTTGAGGAAGCCTATAAATTGGGCTGTAATGCAATCGACCTACAGAATAATCCAGATGTGTCTGTACCTGTGTTGAAGTACCGACATCGATTAACTGCTGCTCCGGAACCTGCGATCGCTCCAGATCCTCCCGCTGCGCTTCCAAATTCTACTCCCACTCCGTCAATGCCTTCTTATCATCAGAACCGAAGTGTCTCGGTGAATGGCTCGGTAACAGGCAGTGCCATTATAACTGGCAATGATAATACTACCTCAGTTCAATTCCAACCCGCTGCTCTGCCGCAGCCGCAAACGGTGGATATGGTTTCAGTGCTGGAAGCGTTGCAACCCATCCTGATGCAGCTTGATACTCCTGACTCGCGCAAGATTGTGAATGCGGTTGATGATGCCAAAGAAGAACTGAAGAAGTCACAGCCTGATAAAGATGAAGTGGGGGAAGCTCTCAACCGCGCAATGACTTACGCACAGAAAGCCAATGGGTTTGCTGAAGCGATCGATAAGCTGCGTCCTCATGTTGAAAAAGCAGCAGCATGGCTGGGTGGGAATTGGTACAAACTGCTGACCTTAGTCCATCTGGGGTTTTGAGTTTGTGCCATGAGTGAAACAAATCAGGGAGACGATCGACATATTGCAATTCAACGAGATGCGATCAGCAGTGCGATCGTGTCTGGGGATGGCAACAAAGTTGTGATTTACAACTACCATCTTGATCGCCAGGTCGAAATTGAGACAAAGCCCTTCACGTCTCATCTAGCTGCAAACCCCTATCGCGGGCTGGCGGCTTTTCAGGTGGAAGATGCGAATGTCTATTTTGGGCGAGAAGCTCAGATCGATCGATTGTGGGATTGGTTGCGCGAATTGCAAGAACGAGCGGTTCAGGACAAGCCTCCTGTGCGCTTGCTACCTATCCTGGGAGCATCCGGGTCTGGAAAATCTTCACTGGCTCGCGCTGGGTTACTGCCGGAGCTCGCTCGACGCCCGCTGCCGGGATATCAGCAAACCTATGTCGCCATTATGAAGCCAGGGAAAAACCCGTTAGAAGGACTGGCTAGGGTTTTAGCTCGCATCGCGACGAATGACCCTAGCCCTTCGACAAAACGGGCGGAGTTTGAGGCAATCTTGAGGCAATCGGGTGGACAGGGAACCCACGATCAGTTGAGGAAGATTGTGAATGACATTCCCTGTCTTGAGTCCTCTCCTCTAGTTATCCTAGTTGATCAATTGGAGGAGGTTTATTCCCTTTGTAAGGATGCGAATGAGCGAGCGGTTTTCATTGACAATCTGATTGAGGCGGCATCCTCTGCTGAAGCTCGCGTCTCAGTCGTCATCACGATGCGGCTGGACTTTGCTGGAGAAACCCAACGGCATCCATTGCTCAATCAAATTATTGCTGCTCAAAGTGTGATCCTGTCGGTTATGACGCCAGAAGAATTACATCGAGCGATCGCAGAACCCGCAAAGCAAGCAGGCTATCCCTTGGATGAGGGACTTATTGATCGCTTGATTGAGCAAACCGAAGGACGTGAAGGCGCATTGCCGCTGCTCCAGTTTGCCCTGACACGCATCTGGGAAGGGCTGGGACATGGCAACTCTCCAACTGAAACACTGAAAGCGATTGGCGGGATTGGCGGGGCACTGGCAGGGGAAGCCCAACGAATCTACAGCAGCCTGAATGATAAGGAGAAGGATATTGCCAGACGTGTGTTCATCGGTTTGGTAGAGCTTGGAGAAGGAACAAGGGACACACGGCGTAGAGCTACTGTTGAAAGCTTGGTATCAGCTCAAGACAATGCAACATTGGTGCGAGAGGTGATGGGACGCTTCTCAGTGCCTGGAGCACGGTTGCTAACGCTTTCAAGCGTTGAAGGCAAAGAGGTGGCAGAAGTGACGCATGAGGCATTGTTAGATCACTGGCAACAGATCAGGGAATGGCTGGATGGACAACGAGACCGCATTCGCCAGCAGCGACGCATTAATGCTCTAGCCCAGGAATGGGAAAAGCAAGGCAAGAAGCGAGGCTATCTTTTGCAGGGACGGCAGCTAGATGATGCTCGCAGTTTTCAGAAACAATATGCCGAGACCTTGCCTCTGACCGAGTGTGCAGCAGAGTTTGTGCGGAAGAGTGTGCAGCAGTGCTGGCTCAACCGAGCAGCGATTGCCAGTTTCCTAATACTGCCACTGCTTGTCGTCGATAGCTTTTTACGAGAAGAGTTCGTTCAACGAAACTATGTAACTCTCAATAGCAAAGACATATCAGGTAAACCGGAGGCAGTGAAGGCATTAACTAAAGGATGTAGCGACTTTCAATCACTCCCGAGCTGGCTTGACCCTGTAGGTGAGAGAGTATTTGGAACCTGCCGAACACTGCAGGGCAGGAATTTGGCAACGATCAACCTCAGCTACGCCAATCTCAGCGGCGCCAATCTCAGCAACACCAATCTCAGCAACACCAATCTCAGCAACACCAATCTCAGCAACGCCTTCCTCGACAACACCAACCTCATCTCCGCCGACCTCCGCGACACCAACCTCGACCACGCCGACCTCCGCAACACCAACCTCGGCGGCGCCAATCTCGGCCGCGCCAACCTCGACCGCACCAACCTCGACCGCACCAACCTCAGCAACGCCGACCTCAGCAACGCCAATCTCCGCGACGCCAACCTCCGCTTCGCCGACCTCAGCAACGCCAATCTCCGCGGCGCCAATCTCCGCGACGCCGACCTCAGCTATGCCAATCTCATCTTCGCCGACTTCCGCAACGCCAACCTCATCGGCGCCGGCGCCAGCCTCAGCAACGCCAACCTCGATCGCGCCAATCTCCGCTGATCTCAACAGCACGGGATTAGAACAGCCTCAACTGACTAACTCAAAGAATTTGCCGATTCTTTGCAACGTAAAACTTCCTGCTAAATTAGAACATTTAGCCGATCGTGATTGCGATCAACTGCCCCAAGTGCTTCTAGAAAGACGTCCAAGCTCATTCAAGAACCTGGAAAGCGCAAAGGATTATGCGGAGCTGTTTAGAGCAGCAGTCAGGCAACGATAGAGGATCTACCCTCTCACAGATGAGTTTCCGACAGTTTTCCTGTTCACTGTACTCCCAAGAGAAAAGCCCATTTGGGCTTCACACAGAACGCAATCCCCTTATTCCTCTTTACCATGCCTCGATCTCTTCGAGTTCGTGCTGAGTGCCTTGAACAGGTCAAGCTGTCAATTCGACGCCGTTATGAAAAACGAGCCGATAATTACTTAGCAATGCTGACGATTGCAGCAATTCTTATTTGGTTGAAATAACTCATTACGCTACATTCAGACTTTGCAGATACACCCTAGCAAGAGGGGAGTTTTCATTAACCCCTACTTAAGTAATTAAGTAGGGGTTGCGGTCGGACTCGCCTCCAGTGTGGCACGGGCCATTGCGCACGCAAATAATCAGCTGGACTGTCTTAATATCGAACCCATCGGAGAGTGAAAGGTCGTTGTATGTGCTGTAGTCCTCTTTGTCGCACCCGGAGTAGTCATAGCGCCTAGTGCCGGTGGTGAAGAACGTATTGTTTGTGCGATTGACGCGGAAGTAGGCCCAGACAGGGTTGCTGTCGCACTTCTGGTCGGTCACCAGCAGGTCGATGTCCGACAGCTGGCCTGGGCCAGTCCAATTGAAGGTCGCGCCTGCGTAGCCGTAGCCATTGGCCGAATACACAAGCACTTTGTCCGCTTTGGCTCGACTCGGGACGTTTCCGCCCACCGTCTCGGCAGAAGCAGGGGCAGGAGTGACAACCGGAGTGACGAGTAAAGCTAGTCCAATAACTGCGGCAGGAATCCGAAAGCTATTTAAACGCATTTTTTCTCCTAAATGTAGAGGTAGACAAAGTTTTCGTTGCTGAGTGACAAACGGTTTGCCCGCTTCCCTGATTCAACACGTCTGCTTTTTGGTGTTATGCAGAGGAAGCTGATAAAAGTCGATACATTGAGGCTTGTAGACAATTCCCATGCCTCTGTGGATGAATCAGACCTGAGTTAAAAAACTCTGAAAATTACGAGCAGGCAGCTGTACTAAAGCAAAATCCTGACGCCAGCAAAGGCTTCAAGGCCATGCGTCTTTGCTTCTGTAGATGTAGTTTGAATCATTGTTTCTAGTGTCATGATTTGGTTCCTGAATACATTTGCTTTTGTGAAACCAGTACAAGTTTCATGACTCCATCAAAGCGATGTCGTGGCTGAGTTCATGCCTTAAAATGATCGACTTAGGCTGACTTATGTATTGGCTTAGGCTGACTTATGTGCTGCTTTTAATTGAGTTCAAAACATCGGAGGCAACAGAAACACTCACATCCTGTTTTTCCTTGACTTGAGGATAAATTTTCTCTACCTTCTGAGTCAGATCGAAGGTGATACCCGTGGTCTAATAGAGTCGTAATTTTAGGAATATTGACGGGTTTGCTTTAAAGTCATTGATGTTGAGCTGCAGCATTTCTAGCAATCCCAAATCAACGCTTAGGTTGGCTTTGGTTGAATGGGTACAGAAGGGAAACTCAAGCGTATCAGCGGCAGGAGGCCATTTAATTCCAACAATCCGCAAGGTGGCCTTATCCTCTGGCGACACAAAGTCTGCCTGCTGCCTCTGTTCGTCCTTCAAAGCGATACCCGGAATCTACCAAAGATCCTGGGTAGCTCAAGCAAAGCCGATTGAAGCAGTTTGGGAATTACCGCTCAGATAAGGTGAACAGCACTCAGGAGGTTTCGCAACATAACTGACTGGCGTCTGAACGATTTCATCCGAAATTTAACAAGCTGGTAAAAATTGTTATGCCACGATCGCTGAAAGTTCGCCAAGATTGCATCGGCTCCATTAAGCTCTCGGTCAGACGAAATGGCTTTCCTAGCCAGCAAGCGTTAGCCGAAGAGCTGAGCCTATCTCGATCGACCGTTGTCAATTTTCTCACCGGAAAACCTGTTGACCGAGCAGTTTTTGAAGAAATATGCCAAAGGCTGTCTGTAGACAGCCAAGGAATTGCTGAAATCTGCTCTCAGTTGAATTTAGAATGCGAGGAGATTGGAGAACTCCCACCTGATCCTGCATCCTCTCCATCTATTGCTGCTCAAAGCATCGTTACTCCAACCGATCGCTTATCTGCCCGAAAACAGCGGAATTGGGGTGAAGCAGTTGATATTATCAACTTTTACGGACGAGAGCAAGAGCTTGCCCAACTACAGCAATGGGTGGTTGAAGAACGCTGTCGCCTGATTACGCTAATCGGCATGGGCGGGATGGGAAAGACGACGCTATCGGTTCAGTTCGCCAAGCAAGTTCAAGATGAGTTTGTCGTTGTAATTTGGCGATCGTTGCGTAACGCTCCTCCCATTCAAGATTTGTTGGCGGAGTTGATCCGAATTCTGTCTCAGCAACAGCAAACCCATCTGCCAGAAACAATTGACGGTCGAGTTTTGTGCTTGCTTGAGTATCTCCGTCAAGAGCGCTGTCTGCTGGTTTTAGACAATGCTGAGTCGGTTTTGCGCAGGGATGAGCGGGCTGGAGCTTACCGAGATGGTTACGAGGGCTATGGGCAGCTCTTCCGATGCCTTTGGGAAGCTCAACACCAGAGCTGTTTAGTCTTGACGAGCCGAGAAAAACCGCGTGGGTTAGGGGCAAAAGAAGGAGCAGGCTCTCCGTTACGCTCGCTACGGCTCTCAGGACTAGCGCAAGCTGAGGGGCAAGAAATTCTTAGAGAAAAAGTAGTTTCGGTTTCAGAATCAGCGAGCCAAGCGTTAATTGATCACTATGCTGGAAATCCGCTGGCGTTGAAGATTGCTGCCACTACCATTCAAGACGTGTTTGATGGCGATATCGCGCAGTTCCTCGCTCAGGGGACAGCGGTATTTGGTGATATCTCTGACTTACTGGATCAACAATTTGAACGCTTGCCTCCCCTAGAACAGCACATTATGTACTGGCTCGCGATTGAACGTGAGTGGGTTTCCATTCCTGAGCTACAGCAGGACATGATTCCCAGTATTCTGCCGCGATCGCTATTAGAAGCGCTGGAGTCATTGCAGTTGCGATCTCTGATTGAGAAGCAATCGACCACTTTTACGCAACAACCTGTAGTGATGGAATATGTCACCGATCGATTGATTGAGCAAATTACTTCAGAAATCATCAGTGGCAATATTGATCTATTCAATTCTCATGCATTGATGAAAGCTCAGACGAAAGACTATTTACGCAATGCTCAGGTGCGTCTGATCCTCAAACCTCTGGGTGATCGGCTGCTAGCAGCGCTAGGTAGCCTAGAGGCAATTGAATCCCACTTAAAACAAATTCTGTTGAGCTTACAGCAAGCGCCCCGACAACCTGGGTATGCCGCCGGAAATTTGCTCAATCTTCTGGCACACTTGCAGCTTGAGATTTGCGACTATGATTTTTCTCGCCTAACGGTTTGGCAGGCATACCTTCAGGGAACGAATCTGCATCAGGTGAATTTCACAGGCGCAAATTTGAGCCGCTCGGTGTTTACCCAAACACTGGGTGGAATTCTATCCGCCGCTTTTAGTCCGGATGGAAGGCTGCTTGCAACCGGAATTGATTGTGAGGTGTGTCTGTGGCAGGTTGATGAAAGTAAGCCGTTAATCACACTCAGGGGACATACTGCTTGGGTACAATCGATCGCCTTTAGTCCGGATGGAACGCTGTTAGCGAGCGGTAGCTACGACCACACAATTCGGCTCTGGAATGTCCAGACGGGGCAATGTCTCAAAACGCTGCATGGACATACAAGCTGGGTGCAGTCGGTGAGTTTTGGATCCAGCGAACCTGCGAGTTCTGAGCCGCTCATTTTGGTGAGCGGCAGTCATGACCAAACGGTGCGCGTGTGGGATGTGCAAGCGGGTGATTGCCTTCAGATCTTACCGGGACACCAGGGAAGTGTCCTCTGGGTTACGGTTTCTCCTGATGGTCAAACGTTGATCAGTGCAGATGATTGCATTGTCCGGCTCTGGGATATTCCCACCGGTCAATGTGTGCGAACCATTGAGACGCAAGTCAACTGGATGTTGGCAGTGGCATTAAGCCCCGATGGACAAACGTTAGTAACAGGCAGCAACGGCAACCAAGTGAATTTTTGGCAGGTGGCAACAGGAGACTGTCTCGGTACTTTGGACTATAGCGGTCAGGTATGGGCCATGGCCTTTAGTCCAGATGGGCAGATGCTGGCAACAGCGAGCGAAGATCAAACCGTGAAACTATGGCAGGTAGAGACAGGTCAATGTTTGCAAACCTTGCAGGAACATCGCGATCGCGTTTGGCTGGTGGCATTTCATCCCCACGAGCCCCAGTTGATTAGCATCAGCGAGAATCAAGTTGTGAAGCTCTGGGATACGCAAACAGGAAAATGCTTGAGAACGTTAGAAGCTTACAGTAACTGGATTGCAGCAATTGCTTTTAGTGATGATGGTAAATGGCTAGTCACGGGTAGCCAAGACCAGCAGGTGCGACTGTGGAATGTGCCCGCTGGAGAATGCTCTAAAACCTTATCAGGGCACAAGAATATTGTGTCAGCCGTTGCAGTTGCGCCACAGAGTACCCATCCTCCGATTCTGGCGAGCGGCAGTGATGACCAAACGATTAAGGTGTGGGATGCTCAAACCGGGGACTGTTTGCAAACGCTATCGGGGCACCAAGATTGGGTGCAATCAGTGCAGTTTAGCCCAGGGAGCGAAATACTAGCGAGTGGAAGTGACGATCGGACCATCAAGGTTTGGGATTGGCGCACGGGTGAATGTTTGCAGACGTTAACAGGACATACGCATCGGGTAAAGTCGATCGCGTTTTCTCCACAAGGGTCATTATTAGCTAGCGGCAGTGATGACCAGACGATTAAGTTGTGGAATCTGGAACAAGGAACGTGTTTACAGACACTGCAGGGACATCAGGATTGGGTGCTGTCAGTGGCGTTTAGCCCTTGTGGTCAGCGATTTGCCAGTGGCAGTGCAGACCAGACGATTAAGGTGTGGGATAGCCAAACCGGGGAGTGCGTGAGGACCCTATCAGGGCACACGAATCGAGTCCGCTCGATCGCCTTTAGCCCAGATGGGACGCTATTAATCAGCGGCAGTGATGATCAGACGGTGAGGATTTGGCAGGTTGATACGGGCAACCATTTGAGGACGTTACAGGGACAGGGCACGGTCGTTTGGTCGGTAACGTTTAGCCCAGATGGACAAATGATTGTCAGTGCAGGTAAGGATGAACGAATTTGGTTCTGGAAGGTGAAAACGGGAGAGTGTGTGAGAACGTTACAAATGTACCGTCCCTATGAGGGGATGAAAATTATAGATGCGATCGGTTTGACAACCGCTCAGAAAACAACGTTGAAAGCACTAGGAGCCATAGAACATGACTGAGGAAACGAACAAACCAACAGAAGCAGCCTCAGCAGATGCGGCTAAAGCAGACGAGGGTTATGCTGAAGCTCCAGATACAGCTTCGCAATTGCCCAATTCCTCAGAGGAGACGCCTGTGGTGAGGGAGCGGGTTGTTTCAGAGCAGCGGCCAACATCCTCGGATCGAGATGATGATCGCTCTCCGGGGGTAGTGGGTCGAACTGGGTCTACATCACCAGAGACTACGGATGTGCCGGTCATCCGAAAGCCAGTTGTGTCAAATCCCACTTCCCAATCGTCGGATCCGGATGACGATCGTTCTCCAGGGGTGGTGGGGCGATCTGCTGGAGAAGTGCAAAAGCGGAATGAGGGAACTCAGCCAGAAACAGAAGCAAATGAATCGAAAAACAAAGAAGATACGGAATAGATAGACAATACCATCCATGTATGGGATAGGGTATCTTTGGCAGAAAATGCTGTTATTAGAACAGAGACGAGGTGGACATAGAGAAGTTAGACGCAAGGATTTAGGCTTTCCCCTCACCACTGACTAATTCTTGCACACACCACAATGTAGAGCAATTTTAGATTTGCATGCGCGTTTAGCAGAAGTTTGGAAACGTCAGGGAGGATAGTGTGATGAATTAGCTCGCTTCAAAGTTAGACAAGGCTCGGCGGTTTAAGAAACATCACAGAGCTTTTTATCATGCTCACTAATATTAGGATTGGTCTTTAGATCATTACGTAAGATATTACAACCTCGACTCAATAGATCGTCGAGATCAAGGTTTAACACAATGATTTTACCAAGGTCAGCTAGCATAATCGCATTACCATCGTCACTAATGGATGAGCCATATGTGCTGGACAGTTCAGAGTAAGTTTTGATTTCTTGGCCTGTGATTGTATCCCATAGTTTTATTTCACTAATACTCTCTGAAACGATTGTCTTACCATCTGGACTAAAACTCACCTTAGTTACTTCCCCAGAATGCGGCTTGAGAGTCTGCACTGCTTGCTCCCTTGTAAGATCCCATAAGCTAATAGTGCCATCTTTGTTTGCAAATGCAATGATGTTGCTATCTGGACTAAAATCGAAGCTATTAATTGATTTTGCTGATTTCTTGAGATATCCTTCAAGCGTCTTAATCGTTTGTCCAGTTTTCACATCCCAAAGTTCTACTGTGTTATTTTTGTCACGCACTGCGATTGTTTTATTGTTAGGACTAAACTGGATACGTTCAATCGAATCTAAGTTTTCTCTTAACGTTTGAATTTTCTCTCCTGTTTTAATATTCCATATTTTCATGTCATTACTAGCTATAGCAGCAGCAAGCAATTGGCCATCATTGCTAATGTGCACACGGGTTGCAGCAAAAAGGCGAAATTTGAACGCTTCAATTTCTTTTCCGGTTTCCAGATCCCGTTGTCTGGCTGCTCCATTCCAATCAACCGTCAAGATTGATTTGAGATCGTTGCTGAGATGAGAGGTACTTATCAAGCTGCGCTCCCATCTGATGCCTTCCTGCTTTTGTCCTGTATTGGTATTCCAGAATTCCACTAAACCGTCACTACTCTTGGCAAACACTCGTTGCCCATCACTGCTGAACCCGACTTGAAGAATAGCTTGAGATTCTCCTTGAAGTGTTCTAAGTTCTCTAGTATCGGCAGCACTCCACAATCTGATGCGATTGTCAGAACTTGCGGCTGCAATCATCTGACTATCAGGACTGAAACTAACACTGAAAATTTCACCAGCTTGGGGTTCAAGCTGATGAAGTTGTTTGCCTGTAGCACTTTCCCAGACTCTGATGGTGCCATCAGTTCCACCTGACACAATGGTTTTACCATCACGACTTGAATTGATATCATTCACTTGACCCGAATGTCCCTTGAGCGTTGCGAGATTTTTACCGGTTTGGCTATTTCTCAAGCTAATGGTGCCATCGGGGTTAGCTGTGGAAACCTGGTTATGATCTAGGCTAAATCGGACAGTTGACACCTGACTGGAACTTGTTTCTGGGAAAATCTCTAGTGCGTTGCCAGTTGGAATATTCTGTATTGTTGCCGTGCTCCTACTACTACTTACAGCAATCATTTGGCTATCTGGGCTAAAGTGTAAATCTCTACCAATTCCGCCAAAAAATACCGCACGCTCGTCAATCAAAGTCTTTACTTCTTTACCCGTCGAGATATCCCAGAGTTGAACTGCCTGATCCTTATCATCAGATCCTCCTGATGTGGCAATCCATTTGCCATCTGGACTAAAGCTGATGCTACCTGTCCAGTCTAATAGTCCCTCAAACGTTTTAAGTTTTTCGCCTGTATTGAGATTCCACAGAGTCATTGTATGATCTCTGCTGGCAACTGCAATCAGTTTGCCAGCAGGGCTGAAGCCAATTTGACTGACTCTGCTATAGGGACCATGGACGTCATATTTTGATATGCGAGGACTGACTTTGCCTGACTTTGCACTAAGAGTTTTTAGGATACTACCCGTTGAAGCATCTCGCACAATGACTGTATTATCTCCAACTTTAGCAAGACCAGAGGCGACTATCTTTCCATCGGGGCTGAGAAAGGAGCTATCACCTACCTCAAAGGTTCTAATTTGTCGATCAGCTTGAATATCCCAGACCGTCACTGTTTTGAATCCACTGACGTAACTAATCGTTCGACTATCAGCACTAAAGCGAGCATCTCTTATTATGGAGTCGAAAGAAGAACTGTCTTTTATTATGGTTTTGAGTTCTTTGAAAGTTTGGGAATTCCACAATTTTAATGCGCTATCGTCAGCGTCAAAACTGATGGAGGCAATTGTCTGACTATCTGGGCTGAAAAACACCTGTTTCACAGTTTTCGAAGAATGCCCATTTAAGGTTTTAAGCTCCTCTCCTGTTGCCAGATCCCAAAGACTAATCGTGCCGTCAAACTTGCCTGCCGCAAGAGTTTTACCATCCGCGCTAAAACTCAAGCAATTCACCTCACTGGGATTTCCGTTGAGAGTTTTAATGACTTGACGAGTTTTGCGATCCCAAAGCTTTACATTACCCTCCGCCGTCCCAAAGGCGATGGTTTTACCATCCGGACTAAAGCGAACATCATTAATCCACTCTGAATTACCTTTCAGAGTATTCAGCTTTTGCCCCGTGCTACCATCCATAAGCCTCACGGTTCCGTCATGGCTTGTACAGGTAATCGTCTTTTCATCACGACTTATCAAGACGGAAACGCCTCCTCGACTTAGTTCACACTCAGGCAAGTTAATTTCCGTTCCTTTTGATTTCCCATAAACCGCTTGCTGCAATGTGGCTAACACTTTCATTCTGGTGCTTGATTCGACGCCAATCGCATGTTTCAATTCCTTGCCCGCTTTGATCGCAGGAATCAGCGCGTCCATCTGATGCTTTGCTCTTGCCTCTATCTCGGCCTTTGTTGCTGACTTCTTTAATGGATACTTATCTGTGTTAAGAAGCGCTTCGGATGAAACTGCTAGTGAGCGGAGTCGAGTGTTCGTTTCAGAAACAACAGCACGCCACCATCCTACCCCAGAGATCGATGCCAAAATTAATGCGCTAACTAGACCGCCAGCTAATCCAACGATTGTGCGTCGTCGCTGACGTTTTATTGCTCGATTGCCTCGTTCAATTGCCTCATCGGATGCCCTAAAAAACTCCAGTTCTAATGGAGTCATTTCACTACTGGCTCGTTGATAAAATTTTTTCAACAAATCCAAATCAGGAGGACGCCATAGCAATCCCTCCGGGCGATCTTGGTTGTCCCAATGTTGAGCTGCATCCTGAAGTCGCCGCTGAAACCGAAGATCATCCCGACCCTGGTTTAGCCAAACGTTTAACTGCTGCCAGTACTCAAATAATGACTCATGGGTTACTTCAGCTGTATCTGTTTCCTCACCAGCGGCTGCAAGGGTAATCAGTCGCACACCCGGAGCCGAAAAGCGATTGAGGACAGTTCTAAAATCAGATTCATCATCCTGTTGCGCCCGCAAACGGTCTAGCCCAACGCGACGACGAGTATCGCGGGTCCCTTCACCCAACTGAATCAGACCCAAAAAGATATGACGGGCAATTACCTTCTGCTTTTCCGTCAGCTCATCATACACCCGGTGCGCTTCTCCTGCCAACGCACCACCCACTCCACCAATTTGCTCTAGCGTCGTGGCAGGAGCAACTCCTGCTATCAACCCTTCCCAAATTTGAGTTAAGGCGAATTGTAACAGGGGCAAGGCTCCTTCCCGTCCTTCTGTTTGCTCAATCAGTAACTGAATTGTTGCTCCATCTAGTGTATATCCTGCCTGTTCAGCCGGTTTAGCGATAGCGACTTGCAGATCCTCTTCACTCATCGCCGGAACCAGGAATCCTTGTGATGAAAACAAATGGTTTAATTGGGAGTCTTCCTGTGTCTGACCTAAAAAGTCACTCCGTAAGGTCACAATGACCAAAACCTGCCGACAGCGATCAACGGCGGCGTAAAGTAAATTAGCGATGAATGCGTTGCGTTCCTCTTCCTTTTCGCAAAGCGAGTAAACCTCTTCAAATTGATCCACCAATACGATCAAGGGTGACGTTGTGATTGCTGGCAGGGCAGAAGCAATTCGGCGCAATCCATCGTACTCGCCTTCCTCATTGGACTGTTGCAATTCGGCCTTAAACTCCCGTGTTTTAGCGACTGGAGCCACATCTCTCGTTACAGCACGTGCTAAGACTGTTGCTAAGGATTCTAACGGATGCACACCTGGCACTAAGACTGCAACCTGAGCTCTGTCCCGCCCTGGTAATGGTTGTCGTGCCAGTTCTGGAATCAAACCGGCTCGCACCAAAGAAGACTTTCCTGATCCAGAAGGCCCGTAGATGGGTAACAGTCGTCGACTTGCTTCGCTTTCGTACAGGCTACGAAGCTTTTCCCAAAGGATATGAATTTCTGTTTCCCTACCGAAATAGCGATCAGCATCCGTCTCCTGAAACGCCAGCAACCCTTTGTAAGGATTTGCACCCAAAGATTTTGTGGAAATCGATTCAGCCTGAGCTGTAGGTGATTCTCTGCGCTCGGTTTGATACTTATAAATGATGACTTGATTGCCATTGCCAGAAATCAGTGTGCTGTCGATCGCACTTTCCTGAATGCTGATACTACGGTTGTCAGATGGGCCTACCATATCATCTCCATTAAACCTGAAGGATCATGACGCAGAAACCTCACCGAGAGCTTAATGGAGCCGATGCAATCTTGGCGAACTTTCAGTGATCGTGGCATAACAATTTTTACCAGCTTCTTAAAGTTCGGATGAAATCGTTCAGACGCCAGTTGTGTTGCCAAACCTCCTAAGTGCTGTTCACCTTATCTGAGCGGTAATTCCCAAACTGCTTCAATTGGCTTTGCTTGAGCTACACGGACCCTTTGATGGATTCCGGGTAGTGCTTTTAAGGACGAACAGAGGCAGCAGGCAGACTTTATGTCGCAAGGATAAGGACACCTTGCTGATTGTTGGATTGAACCAAAGCCAACCTAAGCGATGATTCGGGATGGCTAGAAATGCTGAAGCTCAACATCCATGACTTTAAAGCAAATCCGTCAATATTCCTAAAATCACGATTCTATTAGACCACGGATATCACCTTGGCTCTCTGACTCAGAAGGTAGAGAAGATTTATCCTCAAGTCACGAAAAATCGGATTTGAGCGTTCTACTAAACCCTCGCCATTAGAAAAGGCTGAGCAAGGAAAAACAGGATGTGAATGTTTCTGTTGTCTCTGATGTTTTGGAACTCGATCAGAAGCAGCACATAAGTCAGCCTAAGTCGATCATTTTAAGGCATGAACTCAGCCACGACATCGCTTTGATGGAGTCATGAAACTTGTACTGGTTTCACAAAAGCAAATGCATTCAGGAACCAAATCATGACACTAGAAACAATGATTCAAACTACATCTACAGAAGCAAAGACGCATGGCCTTGAAGCCTTTGCTGAGGTCAGAGTTTTGCTTTAGCAAATCTGCCTGTTCCTAATTTTCAGAGTTTTTCAACTCAGGTCTGATTCATCAACAGAGGCATGGAAATTGCCTCAGCAGCAGAACTGAATTCCTTTGCAAATGCTAAAACTTGCCGTTGTTCTCTATCAAACAATGGCTCAAACACCAAAACTTGGAGAACTAAATATGAACCTTAAATCGCTTTCCGCTACTGTAGTCGGGTTAGCTTTAGTCGTCACTCCGGCTGCTACTCCTGTCTTTGCTCAGCAGGGAACCAATCCCACACCTTCCCAGGAGACACCTTCTACATCGGAATCAACACAAGAAGAAGAAACCAATCCTACAGCCTCCCCAGAGGAAGGAACACTTTCTACACCAGAGTCAATCAAACCTACAGCGGCAGCAGCTCGCAAACCCAACTTGCAATTGCCATTCTCCTGCCAGCAGAGATGGCGACTGGATACTTGGGCACATGCTCCTGCATTGGATATGGTGAGAGAGCCTAAGCAAGTTGGTACTAATGGTGCGACTCTTCTTGCTCCTGCGGCTGGAACGGTTAACCAGTCCTTCAAACACAGAAACGCGGGTAATGTTATCCAGATCAATCATGGGGGCGGCTGGTTTACGACCTATCTTCATCTTCAGTCGCGCAATGTCCGGGTTGGACAAGGAGTTCAGTTGGGAACTGTGATCGGAAAGGTCGGCAGGACTGGACCCACAGCCAACAATCATCCCCATCTCCATTTTGAACTGGGTTATGACTCGAACAAGGATGGAAAAGCTTCTTGGGGATACAGAGGGTCTGAGAGAGTCAAGCCCATCTTCAACAGTGTCACTTACGGAAGCAAGAACGGTCAAACATGGCGGAACGTTACTAGCCAAAACAAGTGCTCTTAAGCCCTAACTGATTAGAGTTGTCGGGTAATAACAGGAAAAAGAGCTGAAAGTCCTGCTAAACATACATAGGTTGCGGCGATTTTCAGCAGAATTAGCGGAAGCGGTTGATACATGAAACTTTCAAGGATTTCTTGTTCTATTTCCCGACAACTCTATATGCCCCATCGAGCATTGTTGATTGAGGTCAATTCTTTGCTACTAACTCAGGAGAAACAATGAACGCTAAATTCACTAAATGGAGTTTCATAAACTCCGATCGCATTACTACTGCTGCTATTAGTATCACCTCTCTTCTTGTACTAGCTGGTATATCCGTTGAGCAGGCACTTGCTGTCGATTACACCCGGCTCATTTCGACTCCCTCGCGTGCAACCATTAACCAAAATTTAACCTCACCAGACGCTGATTTGATGATTAAATTGCTTGGTAAACCGGGTAGATTGACTGAGAATTGTTCTGACCTTACCAATCCTCAAATCAAGCGGCTCATTGTTACAAGAAATGTAGGACCGTTGAAAGCAACAGGTCTTAAGCCTGCGATCGCAGCACTCGATCGAATTTTTGCCCAGGTTAAACGAGACAAGCCAGAGCTTTATCGGCAGATTGGAACCGCAGGAATGCTTTGTGTTCGCAAAGTTCGGGGTGGCTCAAATTTCTCGAATCACTCTTGGGGAACCGCGATCGATATCAAGATTAACCGCAAGCTCGATAAGCGAGGCGACGGTAAAACTCAAGTCGGTCTCAACGAATTGTATCCCTATTTTCATCGGGAGGGCTTTTACTGGGGGGCTGGATATTCAAGAGCAAGAGAGGATTCAATGCACTTTGAGGCATCAGAAGAGTTGATGCGGAGATGGAAAGCAGAGAATCGCATTTGAAGTTAGTTCAGTGCTGGATTAGAGGTAGACCCAATGCGATTGCACTTTCTAGGCGAGGTGCGATCGCACATATTAAGCCGACAATCATTGAGAGTGCATTTCTTAAGCGAGCATCGACAACATAAGGGACTGAATAGTCGAGCCGAGAATTTGCATCAACCTACACGAGTGCGAGAGCGACGAATGCGACGATTTAAATCGCCAGGGCAAGCGCAACGATTCCTTTCAGCCTTTGAACCCACCCGAAGACACTTCCATCCCAAGCAACATGAACCCAGTGCAAAACGATACCGAGAAGAACTGCACTAACACTTTGAGGATTGACGAGAAATCACTTGCTTGAAAGTTGCTGCATAAAGTTGAGCAACGCTGAATGTTGGAGGATTATCGTGCTTAATACTGAACATACCCGTAAATTCAGAATTGAGGGTTCTGTCGCAAATAATTTTGAGTGATAAACGATATATGTTGTTCGCATTGCCTTAAGCAACAACTCCGGAGAGTTCTTCGATGAATTTTGCTTCAGACACAGTATTCCCTCATTGATTCCACTTACTTGTCCTCTCCAAATCATATTCATGGCTTCAGCCCCTCTCAACGTTTTCCTTGCAGTGTTGAACGACTTGAATCCCATCATCAGTCTCAAAATTCACTTGACATTCCGATAATCTCGCTCAATCACGTTGTTCAAGTACTTGTTCTGTCGTAACTCCGCTACTCCTGCGAGCGTTTCATCCCCTTTTAGGGCTTCAACTGCAATGGAATAATCAGCATTCTTACTCATCATTTGATACCCTTGGCAGTTGAGTGTGCTTCACCTGTTCTGAAAACCTTCGTTCTTTAATTGAACCCCATGTGAGGCATGCCAGCTGAAGTTGTCACTCAAAGGCTCCTTTCTTTTACACTTTGCTCCATTAAGAGAGATCAACCCTTTCACATCACTTAAGGTGTAATAAATCACGTCAATTAATCTATGTTTCAGATCAGGGTAATGCTAACGAGTTCTGATACAGTAGCCGTACTTTAGAGCTAGTCCTGCTATGCAGATCGGATACGAGCGAGTTTCAACCGATGATCAAAACCTTGCTCTGCAACACGATGCACTCCAGAATGCAGGGTGTGAAAGAATCTTTACCGACAAAATGAGTGGAGCTAAAGCGGATCGTCCTGGTCTGAAGCAAGCCTTTTCCTATGCTAGGGAAGGCGACACGCTTGTAGTCTGGCGGCTCGACCGCTTAGGACGATCGCTGAAGGACTTGATTGCTCTAGTCGAAGAGTTAGAGAGCCGTCAGATTGGGTTGCGATCGCTGCAGGAAAGCATTGACACTACCACGAGTGGTGGCAAGCTGATCTTTCACATGTTTGGAGCCTTGGCAGAGTTTGAGCGCAACCTAATTCGAGAACGCACCCAAGCGGGATTACAAGCGGCTAGAGCTAGAGGTCGCCAAGGCGGACGCCAACAGAAGTTAACGCCCGGGCAAATTGAAATTGGGCGAGCGCTGACAGCAGACCCGAAGCAAAGAGTCACTTCCATTTGGGAATCAGTCGTCCGACTTACTATCGCTATATCTATCCGCCCGTAGAGTCAAAACTGAATCCCACAAACAAGGTGAA
>JAHHHP010000096.1 GCA_019359275.1 Myxacorys chilensis ATA2-1-KO14
CAATTTTAAGTTCTATTTTGTGGCGAAAAGGAGAAGAAATTTGATTCAATAAAGCGGTCTTTGTAATTGACACCAGACACGAGCACCAGCTTCATCTCAAACAGCGCCAGCGCTTCGCCAATACAACGCCGTGCTCCCCCGCCAAACGGCATAAACTCAAACGGCGAAAACTGACGATTCAAAAAGCGCTCTGGCTTAAATTGATATGAGTCTGGATAAAGGTCCTCGCGGTGATGTAGCAAGTAAATACAACCTACGACACTCGTCCCAGGTGCAAGCGACTGCCCCAGTAGTTCCAGCGGTTCATTGACAACTCGGGTGAAAGTGAGCATGGCGACCGAATACAACCTCAGCGCCTCGTGACACACCGCGCTGAGGTAAGGCAAGCGGGCAATTGCCAGCGGCTCGGGGTGCGGACCGAGAGAGTCTAGTTCTTGCATCACGGCTGCGTGCACGTGGGGCAGTTGATGAGTCCAGTACAGCGCCCACGCCATCGCTGAGGCTGTTGTCTCATGTCCAGCAAACAGGAAGGAGCGTCATGAGCTCATCCCGCAGTTCTAAATCGCTCATGGGCTGCCCGTTTTCATCACGTGCGGCCATTAGCAGTGAGAGAATGTCGGCTCGATCCACGTCCCCTTGCTGACGACGCTCAGCGATTTCGCTGTAAAGCAGTCGATCGATTTCTGAGCGGTGCCGCACAAACTTCCCCCAAGGCGACCCCTTCCCCCAGTCTTGTTGCAGCCAAGGGAAAAACAAAAAGCTGACGCTCAAGGGGGAACGAAACCAGTCAGTCATCGCCGTGAGCAAGTGCTGCATCCGCTCAAACCGCTCTCCCTCACAGAGTCCAAACACGGCTTCTAAAATGACTTGCAATGATATCTCCTGCATCGCCATTCGCGCTGGAAACGACTGCCCGAAGGAGAATTGGCCCAAGACTTCTTCAGTTAACTGGCAAATCAGGTTTCCGTAAGCCCGCATTCGGTCACCGTGAAACGGGGGCATCAAGAGTTGACGGCGACGCTTGTGTTGATTGCCATCGAGCATTATCACTGAAGCGCCGCCGATCAGCGGAGTTAGGATGCGGTTCATTTCGCCTGGGGCAGTGAAGCGCTTGCGATCCTGGGTGAGGATGTCTTGGATGGCTTGTGGATGGTTGACGAACACCAACTGTTCACCCCCAAAGATGCTTCCTGTAAAGATATCAGGGTATTGGCGGGCTGCCTTTTCCATGTAACCCACGGGGTCGATGATCCATTGAAATTCCTGAAGCAAGCCTGGAGTGTGTAGCACGTTTGGTAAGTTCATCAGCCCCTCCATAGCGAAGAGATAGCCAGTAAGTTCGACTGACTGGGTTTGAATTCGAGAAGTTCTGCAAGCTTAAAGCGTTGTAGCGGCTTGGGCAGTACCTTTAGCATAAGGTTCGCCGCACTCAATTGGGGCCGTCGCAACGTTGTGTAATCGAGAGGTTGGGGTTGTCAGTCATATCTGAAGAAATTGTCGTCCTTCAAAGCAAGCTCAATTCCAGATTGTTACACTACGACTGTCTAGAGTGAATCCCTAACCCCACCAGGAGCCTCAATGCCAAACCCGCTAGAGCAGTACATCCGCTACTCGGACGATGTAGAAGTCAAGCAACCCGATGAAGATAGGCTCATCCACGACACTCTGAACTCGGTGGCGCGGATGGGACAAAAGGTGTTTGACAAGCATCGTCATGCCATGCGCGGTGCCCATGCCAAGGGCCATGGTGGACTTAAGGGGGAACTGAAGATTTACGACAACCTGCCTGCGCCCCTGGCGCAGGGACTGTTCCGTGAACCCCGAACTTATCCTGTGATGATTCGCTTCTCGACGGCCCCGGGTGACATCATGCCGGATGGCATGTCCTCATTTCGCGGTATGGCCATCAAAGTCATTGGCGTGGAAGGTCCTATTAGCTCCGAACCAGACGCACTGACCCAAGATTTTTTGATGATTAACCGTCCAGTTTTTCCGGCGGGAAACGTCGCTCGCTACCTCAATGAGCAGTTACTCCAAGAAAAGGTCGTGGTGAGCGCCCCAGAAGAAGCGCAACAACTTCTGACAACGGCTTTACGCACTGTGAATGCGGTGACTGAAAAGGTGGGGATAGACCTCTACCCGACCGCGTTGGGGATCACTCTGCCAGAAACGCACATTTTGGGAGAGACCTACTACACGACTGCCGCTCTGCGCTATGGAGACTACATTGCCAAAGTCAGCGCCGTTCCGGTATCCCCCAGTCTGCAGCCGTTGATCGGCAAGACGGTTAAAACAGATGACCCTTCTGTTTTGCGCGATCTGATTGTCGAGTTCTTCCGCCAGCAGCCTGCGGAGTATGAACTGCGGGCCCAGCTTTGCACCAATTTGGAGACGATGCCGATCGAGGATGCCTCCATTCCGTGGTCAGAGCAGGAAAGCCCCTACCAAGCGATCGCCAAGATCACGATTCCGGTGCAGGAGGCCTATAGTCCAGCACGGCGTGTTTATGTCGATGAAGTGCTATCGTTCAACGCCTGGCACTGCATTGCGGAGCATCGACCGCTGGGCTAAATTCAGCGAGTCCGGATGCAAGTATACGAAGCCTCCAGCCGCTACCGCCATGAGATGAATCAGCAGCCGAAGGTTGAACCGCGCAGCCTCCAGGAAATGCCAGACTAGAACCAGGGGGCGAGAATGAAGATGACGTCTGACGCATTTGAATCGTGACACTGACACTATGGATCGTTCTTTTCCACTAGATCTTCAACGATCAATTCAGCAAAGCTTGCAGGAAATTGCTTCCCAGATGGGGCAGCCGCTGCATGAAGGTGCAGCAGAACGGCTGTATCAAGATGCTAGCGCCCTACTCGATCACCTTTCCCATGAACCCCTCACCTTAGCGCGGGTAGCAGGAACACTGCTCGTGTACCAAGTGGAGGACACAGAACCGGAGGAATTAGAGTGGTTCAAATCTCAAGTGCAGCAATGCTCTAGCGATGAAGAGATTGAAGAGCTAATCGAGTCAATTCATCGAGTTGACGCCCTGTAGGCATTGAGCCGAGATCGGGGAAATGATCATATGGGCATCAAAGCCCTGCGTCATGCAGCTTTCAGCACCTGAAACGGAAGAGTTTTCACACAGTCTTCGGGGTGGTAGAAGTTCCAGCCCCTGACCTCGCCGTGACCCAACTAATAAGCCCTGAGCAATTGCCCAGGGCCTGTTTTGATAAATGCCAGCCTGATTAGGT
This sequence comes from Myxacorys chilensis ATA2-1-KO14, assembly GCA_019359275.1. Taxonomy (GTDB): domain Bacteria; phylum Cyanobacteriota; class Cyanobacteriia; order Leptolyngbyales; family Leptolyngbyaceae; genus Myxacorys; species Myxacorys chilensis. The sequence goes on from JAHHHP010000096.1 coordinate 3,249, forward strand.
GGCTAGCGGTTTTGAATGTTCTTTCATTATGGATGACGCGGTGATCTAGGGATAGCGGCAACTTACCCAATTTGTTCCCCATTTCACCTGGGTAGCTCCTGGATCAAGACTGAGAAATGAGTGGGCAAGGTCTAATCGGTTCAGCCCTGTCCAAAGTCATCCAGCTTTTATTTGCTCAATCTCTGCTTGCTCACAGTTGCCGCCTCAGAACCAGCTGAATTGAAAGCTCGCTCCAGACGCATGACGTGCTTAGCCTTTGTCGATAGAGCATTAGAGTCCAGCCAATTCAGGAGCAAAGCGTCCGTTGAAAATAGGCCAGGGCCATTGACGATGAAGAACAGGAAACAAGCTGCATAGACCGCAGACAGCTCAAGGTAAGGAATACTCAGGCCCGCGACTAGGATGTGATGATACATTGCAACGCACATTGTGCCAAACAACCCGAAGGCGGCAGGACGAGCTAGAAAACCAATTGCCAGCAAGGGTGCCCCAATCAGTTCTGTGTAGGCGGCGACGTAGCTAAAGAAGATCGGAAACGGCAAGCCAATCACTTTGGTTGTGTCGCAAAAACTTTGAAGTGACAAACGAACTGGTTTCGTTCGTATTGACTTAAGCCATCACTCCGAAGATTTTATTGATAAATTCTACTTGAGACACACTGTCCTCCTTGCCCATTCCCTTCACTTGTCCTTTGCGAATCATACTCATCGCTTTAATCCCGCTCAAGGTTCGTCTCGCACTGTTGAATGAACCAAACCCCATCATCGATTTTGTGATTCGCTTAATGTTGCTATGATCCTGCTCGATCACATTGTTTATATACTTGCTCTGCCGTAACTTTGCCGTTTCTTCTAGCGTTTTATCCGCTTTCAGTGCTTCAACTGCTACTGGATAGGCAGCATTCTTGTCCACCGTAATCACTCGTGGTGTTTGAGTGTGTTCAGCCTTCAGCACTTTTCGAAAGAACCGCGCCGCTGCCTTCCCGTCTCGCTTCGCACTCAGCATGAAGTCCAACGTGTTGCCGGCTGAATCTACCGCTCGGTAAAGATATTTCCACGTCCCTTTGACCTGAATGTAGGTTTCATCCACCCGCCATGAATCGTTCGTCAAACTCAAATGAGGACGAACCCTTTTTTCTAGTTCCGGGGCGTAGCTCAACACCCATCGATTAATCGTGGAATGATCCACCTTCACGCCCCGTTCTACCATCATCTCCTCCAAATTCCGGTAGCTCAACCCATAGCGACAATACCACCGCACATTCAGCACGATGATCTCTGGCAGAAAATGCCGCCACTTAAACAAAGATTGGGAAGCCATTTGGGATGAGATGAGAGAAAATTGTGCCTCCCCACCCTATCATTTTTGCGATACAACCGCTTTTCACACCATCCAAGACCGAATCGCTAGAAGCTATAAGCACCCAAAATTTAGAGGTCTATCTTGCAGGTTTTTACACGTATCCTGTCGCAATCCCTATACACAAACACACCCGGCAAACTTAGAATTCCGTCGTCATGTTGTCCATATCAAAATCTTTTGGTTTACGCTTTTTTGTAGCTTAATCTTCCTTGAGAAAATCCAGCAGCACAGGGTTGACCTGATCAGCATGAGTCCAGTTAATGGCGTGCGGTCCATCAGGGATAACGACAAGACGGCTGTCTTTAATAAGCTGCGGCAGCCTCGATGCGGTAGATGCAAGCGGCAACATGCGATCGGCATCGCCATGAATAATCAGCGTTGGTACATCTATGCAGGGCAAATCGTCGCGGAAATCAGTCAGCCAGGACGGCACACAATCTAAAGTCCCTTTAGCAGAAGCCCCTGCTGCCACATTCCAACTTGCCTGAATTGCTTCATTGCTGATGCGATCGCCCAGCAGCACATCCACATTGAAGAATTCTCTGAAAAATGCAGAAAAGTAGGCTGGACGGTCTTCAACAATTGCTTTCATAATGCCATCAAAAATGCTTTGGTCAACGCCTTCAGGATTATCATCGGTCTTCAGTAGGAAGGGCGGCACTGGAGCCATCAGCACGGCTTTCTGCACCCGCTCTGAGCCATATCTGCCGAGATAGCGCGTGACTTCACCTGTTCCCATTGAGAAACCGACTAACACAGTGTCATGCAAGTCAAGTTTGGTCATCAGCGTGTTCAAATCCGCAGCAAAGGTATCGTAGTCATAGCCAAACGAAGGCTGACTGGAGTCACCAAATCCACGGCGATCGTAAGTGATGACTCGGTAGCCTTCTTTCAGCAACACTCCAACCTGTTTTTCCCAGGAATGACCACTGAGTGGAAACCCATGAATCAACACCACAGGTTGACCCACTCCGAAATCTTCGTAGTAAATATCAATGCTGGCAGAATTTTCTTGATCGACAGTAACGTAAGGCATGAGAGTCTCCTTTTTTGTGAATTGGTCTATTGTTTGATTTCGATAAGCACAAGAACAATCTCAGTCTTTATAAGAATTGGTTCCACGGCCGGTTTCGACATCCCGTAGGAAACGTTCGAGTACCGGAGTGAATTCTTCCTGCGCTTCCCAGAAAGGAGCATGCCCTAGTCCACTCAGGCGATGACAGCGTCCCTCCCACAAATTGGCATACGCGATGGTATCGAAGTAATCAAGATTGACTAAGCGATCTGCGCCACCATTCACCACTGCGAGCGGAACAGGACTGCTTTCCACGATCAGACGCTGGTTCACGCCTTCTCCGGCACGCGCGGACTCAAACAGCCTCTTGCGAAAACCGCCATCTGCGCGCGCGACGGCATCCCGGAGGAATGGCTCGGCCGATTTACCGATGATGCCTTCAACGAAGGCGTTGATCTCTGCTTCAAACAAATCCTGCTTGCCTGCGACGCTCAGATGCGGTGACGCGTTGAACCCTTGCGACATCTGATCGTGACTCACAGGTGGGGCACCGCAAATCATCAGCCCTCGCATTCCCGGAAAATGCGGAATCATCTCCATCCCAATATGTCCGCCGAGCGACCAACCCAACACGATGACCTCGGCTATACCCAATTCGTCGAGCAACTCGATGGCGGCGTCCGCAAGTCCGGGTAGGGTGTAGCTAAGTTTCGGATCGGCTGCGTTGCTGGACTGCCCGTGACCTGGTAAATCGAACGCGATGAAGCGATGTTTCTTCGCGATCTGTCCTTGCATCTGATTGCGGAAAACGCCACGGCAAAACGAATTGCCATGGATCAGCAGCACTGGTATACCGCCTGATCCAGTCTCCTCGACTGCAAGGGAGCCGTGGGACGTAGCTATGATATGCTGCTGGGTTGAGATACTCATGCGGCTATTCCTCCATGCCACTTTCGATCGAACTCAATTTGGCGTAGTCATCAGTGCGTGACTGAGGACGGAAATTGGGATTTGAACAGCAAGCTTTCACTCAATGCTCAGGTGCAGGAGTCGGCATCTGATCGAGATGCTCAGCGAATCAGACTGAACGAGAGCCGCGGCTCTCGTTCAGTAGGACAGTCGTCATTCGGTTCCATACTCACCTGGATGTTTCGACATCTCGCACCCGTCACGCTCCCTTTTCATCTACGTACAGTGGGCGGCTCAGACAGCCACTTCCACCGCTTGGCAGGGCATCATTCGGTGCGCCTTCTTGAGGATGTCTGCTGCTCGTTCGCCGATGACGACGCAGGGAGCCATCGTATTTCCACTTGTGATCTCAGGCATGATGGAAGCATCTGCCACGCGCAGCTTATTGATGCCATAGACCTTCAGCTTGCCATCGACTACAGACATGGAATCTTGCCCCATCTTGGCAGTACACGACTGATGCCAGTATGTAACTGCTGCGTTGCGGGCGAAGTTCTCCATTTCGCTTCGACCTAGTTTGCCTGGCAGCGCTTCACGTTTCACCAGCTTCTCGAAGACGGTACTATTGCCGAGGTCACGGCAAAGTTCGATGTTGGTGAATGCGGCTTTCAGGTCGCCGGGGTGCGACAGAGTGTTTGCATCGATTAACACCGGATCGTTTACGTCAGGACCGGAAAGCCTGACCTTGCCCCGGCTTTTAGGGTGCGCCAGACCCGCAAACATCGTCCAACCGTGCGCTGGAACCCCAAGGTGAGCCGTATCCAGGCTGGGCACCGGAAACTCAACCTGGCAGTGAAACATATCGGGCCGCTTTAGGTTGGGATCACTAGTCCAGTAAAGAGTGGCTTCCGAGCCGCCATTTCCAATCTTCTGAGGCTCACGGTATTCAAAGATGCAGCCAAACGAAACATGGTCCTGATGATTCTGGCCAACACCAGGAAGGTGCTGAACAACTGGTATTCCGTGTCTGCGAAGTTCCTCCTCCGGCCCGATTCCGGATTGGAGGAGAACCTTCGGCGTATTGATTGCGCCGAGAGAGAGGATGACTTCCTCCGAAGCGTAGTACTGATTGCGCCTGCCATCCTGGATCACCTCAACTCCGATGACAGACCTGCCATCAAAGATAAGCTTACTGACCATAGTGTGAGTTAAGACCGATAAGTTCGGCTGATTCAGGAGAGGATAAACATACGACCGAAAGATGGAAGAGCGACGTCCGTTCCAGATAATTAGATCGTTTATAGCAGCGCCTCCGCGCCCTTCCATCATTTCGCCGTTGGGACTCTCGAAACACGGAATACCCATACTGTTTGCCGCCTCAACCATGGCCTGTGCAATGGGCTGGGGACTTGCTGCGGATTCCACGTAAACGGGGCCGCCTATTCCCCGACGCATAGGGTCACTCGCTCCCTGCCAGTTTTCGATCCGGCGATAGATCTCCAGGACAGATTCATACCCCCACGCCGGATCGCCGGAAGCCTCAGCGAAGTAGTTCCAATCATTCTTGTGTCCTCGTGCCCACACCATGACGTTGATACTTGAGCCGCCCCCCAGTACCTTGCCCATATTCAGGGGGATTGAGCGTCCACTCAGATGCGGGTTGGGCTGTGCAACGAAGGCCCAGTCACGTTCTGATCCAAGATTTAACGGCCATTGTGCCGGAGTCATCACCTCTGGCACTTCATCAGTTCCACCTGCTTCGATTAGCAGAACATTAACTTGTTTGTCTTCGGCGAGCCTTGCCGCTATTACTGAACCAGCAGGGCCTGCGCCGCAGACGATGAAGTCGTAGTGTTTGGTCACCATTAAAGAAGTACCTCCAAATTTCGTAATGTTGATTTGTTCTTGCTTGGGCGTCAGACGGTCGGGATCGTTCCGCCGTCAATGACGTATTCAGTGCCTGTGATGTAAGAGGCACGATCTGACACCAGAAAAGCGACAAGCTCCGCGACCTCTTCGGGGCGACCTGGTCGTGCCATCGGGATTCCTCCGAGTGAGTCCATCAGTCCTTGACGTGCAGCATCAAGGTCAGCGCCGGACTCCTGAGCTAATCTCTTGATGAGTCTCTCAGCCGCCTTCGTTTCGATGAAGCCGGGCGCGACGGCATTGACACGCACTCCCTGAGGCGCAACTTCGTTTGACAGCCCTTTGCTGTAGGTTGCCAGCGCCGCTTTTGCCGCCGCATACGCTAATGTCGCGTCGTGAAGCGGGAGCCGCCGTTGGATAGACGAGATATGGATGATGACACCTGACTTCTGTTCAAGCATCCGGGGTAGAAAGGCCCGATCCAAACGGACGGCGGCGAATAAATTATCATTGAATGCTTGCTGCCAATCCCCATCTGTTAAGGCCAGCGCGCCACCGCTTGGCGCAGAGGAGCCGCCGACATTGTTAATTAAGATGTCTACACTGCCGAAACGAGCGAATACTTCCTGCACAACTTTGTTCACTCCATCAGGCGTGCTGAGGTCAGTCCCTATAAACAGGTCAGGCGATTGAAGGTTTTCGGGAATTGAGCGAGCGGTAGTTATGACCGTTGCACCGGCTTGCCTTAGTCGTGTAGCAATAGCTTCACCGATGCCTTTTGTCCCGCCTGTTACCAAAACTCTTTTGTCGAGTAGTTCGGTGGAATCAATTTGTATGTTTGTAGTTGTAGTTGTGTTCATGTTGCATGTGTTTGTAGTTGTGTTCATGTTGAAGTCATCGAGCAGTGGTAACAGTCCGAAAATACTGATAATGAAGTCCAAAAGAGATAAAACTATCTCTGTGACAATTCGATTCAATAAATTTTGTTAGAGGATGGTTGAGAAGCATCAAATACCACTCATGCGTTAGTACCTTAGGCAACTCCCCAGCAGATTTTGGGGACTTCCTCAGTACGGGGCTGAACCAGAAAAGTAGTTAGAGGCTAGTAAGTGCCCATTCTCAACACGTAGCCAACACTTCGCACTGTATGAATGAAGTGTTTTGCACTTTGTGCCTCTAGCCAATTCTCCTCAGGAAAAACAGAAGTGAAATGCTGTTGAATGACCTGAATTAATCGATGCAGTTCTCCGCATTGAGAACATTCGTAGTTCCCATATTCCACAAGTACAACTGGGGCATTGAGCATTCCCTGGTAGTGGTCACGCTGGGAAGATAGAACAAGGAGTTGGGTAGAATATCTATCTTGGTTCATCGGACATTCTGACAAAAGAGTTTCTCATGACAGGAGTGACTGACATGACTGATATTTATGATTCCTCCTACAATCGTTGAACCTTCCAATACATCCTGATCAAGGAGAAAAGAGGAAAAAGGATGAAAAGCAATTTGTTTTATTTTTACTCTTGACCCTTTGTTCTTCCCAAAATATTGGAATTTTGCTCCTTTATTTCGATAGCTTTAGCTTACAGAGTTGACAATACTTTGTCGCCAACTCAGCGTTGAGTCTTGGAAGAAACGAAAGGATGGGCACTATCTATCTCTGCGGCTAATCAGCAACCGAACTTAAGTTCAGTCACAACTTAGCAAGCCCTCGTTTCAATGCTGTAACCACCGCCTGAGTGCGATCGCTCACGCCCAACTTGCTCAAGATGCGATTGATGTGGAATTTGACCGTACTTTCAGTAATATTCAAAGCCACACCAATGTCATGATTGCTTAAACCATCGACCATGAGATGAATGACTTCCCGCTCGCGATCGCTCAACTCTGGGTTGTTCATGCGTTGCACCAGCTTGGCAGCAACTTCGGAAGGGATATATGGTTGCCCGCTATGAACGATATGGATGGCATTGAGGAGCGCTTTGGGTTCAGCATCCTTGAGCAGATAGCCTTTAGCGCCAGCACGCAATCCACGATAAATATCTTCGTCGCCATCATAAGTGGTTAGCACAATGATACGGGCATGGGCAAATTCAGCGCAGATGGCGATGGTCGCATCTACACCGCTCATGTGGGGCATGCGTAAGTCCATTAAGGTAATATCGGGCTGTAGCTGTCGATATTGGTCGATTGCCTCCTGCCCGTTGCCCGCTTGTCCTACCACGGTCATATCTGGCTCATTCTCAATCATGGCGGCGAGTCCCTGGCGGACGATCGCGTGATCATCAACAATCAAAATGCGGACTGCTGCTGCCTGACTCATATCGCTGCCTCCTGATTCACCGTGACAAGCACTTCTGTTCCCTGCCCTAGTTGACTTTCGATCGAAAGTTGTGCCCCAATATGCTCGGCTCGTTCAGTCATTCCCAGTAGGCCAAATCCCTGGCTGAGTGTGGTAGGGGTAACTTCAAATCCTTGTCCATTGTCTTTAACTCGTAAAAAGCATGAGGTTGGTTCATAAACCAACTCCACTCGAATTTCGCCCGCATGGGCGTACTTGATTGCATTCGTAAAGGCTTCCTGCCCAATTCTCAGGAGATGATTCTCAGTTTCGGGCGGTAGCACATAGGGTGTGCCAATAATGTCGTAAACCAGGCGGGTTTCGGTTAAGGATGACATGGTGGATATAAATCGCTCCAGTGCCGTCCACAGGTCGCCATCTTCTAGTAATTGGGGGCGCAGTGCCGCAACCGATCGTCGAGCCTCTATTAGCCCACTACGAGCCAAATCTCGAACCGTATCAATATGCATCTGCACGGCATCTGGGTTAGTCGCGACTAAGCGAGAGACAGCTCCCATATGAACCAGAATCCCTGTGAATGCTTGCGCCAGCGTGTCATGAATTTCTCGTGCCATGCGGTTGCGTTCCTCTAAAATGGAGGCTGCTTCGGCACGTTTGCGTTCTCGCAGTGCAGCGTTTCGCTGTTCGCTAATGTCGAAAGATACACCCAACATTTGTACAGGCTGTCCGGCTTCGTTATAAATACCTCGACCTCTACTGACGAGCCAGTGAATACTATCATCTGGGTAAATTATTCGATGTTCACCTTCATAATCAGTATGAGTTGCCAGAGCGGTTGTAAGCGCTTGCTCAACCCGATCGACATCTTCTGGATGAACCCGATCGCGCCACGCCTGATAGCTAGCCTTAACTTCACCGGGCGCTACCCCCAGCAATCGGGTGTTGTTATCATCCCAATGCACTGTATTCTCTAAGATGTTCCAATTCCAACTGCCGATGTAGGAGAAATCCATTGTCAGCCTACGTTGCTCTTCACTTTGGCGCAGGGCGTTTTCAACTTGCTGACGCTGTTCAATCTCTTGTGAAAGCAGCAATGTTCGCTCAGTGACTTGTTGTTCTAACGTTTGGTTGTAGTCGGCTAGCAGTTTCTCTGATTGCTTACGCTCGGTAATGTCTTGAAAGGCTATGATCGCATAGGCAACATTGCCTTGTTCATCAAAGATAGGAGTTCCCCACCCTTCAACAGGAATAATTGCGTTGTTTTGGTGAATATCTACATCGTCAATCCTAGTGCGTTCACCGCTCAACGCCCGGATGATTGGTAGTCTCTCAAATGGATAGATTTGATCCGTCCCCGTTACATAAAATTGATAAACCTCTGAAAGTTGCTCCGGGGTGGCGGCAGGATCAACGCCTTTACCCATCAGCTCAATGCCCCGCTGATTGACATAGTAAGGGCGACCCATGGCGTCAATAATGCCAATGCCTACGGGAACCGCTTCGAGAAATTGAGCCATTTGACTTTCGCTAGCGCGGAGCTGTGAGTAGAGTTTGGCATTTTCGATCGCGATCGCTGCCTGGGTGGAGAGTAGATTCAGAACTTGGGTTCGATCGGGTGTAAAAACTCCAGCCGCTAATTGATTTTCTAGATACAACACGCCAACAAGCTTGCTCTGATTCAGCAGCGGCAAACAGAGAAGCGATTGAGTTTGATTATTCTGAATATAGAGATCATGGATGAAATGACCTTCACGAGTTGCGTCATTTAAGAGGACGATTTCATGTGTTCGGATCACATATTGAATGATTGATTTAGGTAAGCGATTCGTGATTGGAGTCGATTGCAGTACTTGGATTGTGCGGACACTTTCACCTTCAACCAGTTCCCAAGCAGCGTCGATTCTCCATTCGCCTGCGTTCTCTAAAAGCAAACATCCAGTTTGCGCCCCAGCATTCTCGATCAGGATCTGCATTAACGAACTGAGCAACTGCTCCAGTTCAATCTCGCTTGAAATAGCTTGAGCTGCTTTCATCACTGTTGCTAAATCGAAAGCAACCTGTGAGGTATTAGAGGTGGTTCCAACTGTGGTGAGAATTAAAGGAGCGTTCACACGCGACGACTGAGCAAAGAATTGAGGATAGCGCGTTTCCAAATCCTTGACTTTTGCGGTTGCGCCCCAGCGCTCGTAACAATAATGAGCTTCTTTCATGTATAGTTGAGCAATCTTTTCTCGCCCTCGCCCCAGATAAAACTTGGCAGCCAATTCATAGGCTAACGCTTCTTCTTGGATATATGCGTTTTCTCTAGCCCCTTGAATCGCTTGCTCGTAGAACTCCTCTGCCTCAAGCAACTGACCTAAGACTCGTGCTTTTTCTGCTTCAACCAAATGATATTTGTGCAAATAATTCATAGGGGCGTAATGTGCCCATTGCTTCATCTTTTCCTGGCTAACTGTAACTTTCTTGAGAATTTCCTCCTGCACTTCAGTACTGCTATCAAGATAGGTTGCGAGCCTCGCCAGAGAATCATAGAGATAGTACAAAGGCTGAAGGAAGGCACCTGTTAGTCGGATCAAATAAGTTTCTGCTAGGGCTGCATTTTTAACGGCTTGAGCATATTCAGAAAAGAGGTAGCATAGGCAAAGTTTGTTCAAATGTACAGTAAAGATAGTACTTCCATCATTTGCTGCTTCATATTTTGGCAGTTCATTCTCCTCGTTGTAGAATTCGCCGATAAGTTGAGTTGGGCTAGTCGAGCGTCCCATTAAGTTTATGACGACCTGCCGAAAGATTTGATTCCAAGTTAGTGCCGTTTCCTGTTTGATTTGATGGATCGCTTCGCCATAGATCGCCATATCGCGTTCAACCTCTGCGAGTTCTTTTCCATTGGCGTAGGATTGAAAACAGTGGGTATAAGCGCAGTAGGCGGCAGACTCTAAATCTCCAGTTTCTAGCCCAATTTGATAGCCTGCCAGTAATGGCTTCAATAATTCTCTAGCATGTTCTTTCCAATGGATGATGAAGTTATTGACGGACAGCAACGTTCTAGCTCTAAGTGTATGGGTACGAGACTGTGACAACAGCCGTAGAGCAAGCTGTCCAAATTGGTAGCCAGCCTCGATGTTTCCGATCATTCCACAAAGGATTAACCCAAAGGTGGCAAAGGCAAAGGGAGATACAACAGCATTACCGTACTGAATTGATAAGCTTACTTGTTTAGTCACAAGCAGAGGCATTAAATTCGGAACCGCAACATAGGCGGCGATCGTAATGCTTGATAGGATTTTCATCGCCGCTAGCTTGTCCGGTTCAGTCATCTCTGGCAAATGGATCAAGCTCTCAACCTCTTTCTCATGGAAGAGACCGGTGATTGTATCTAGTTCAAGGTGAATATCTGATTGACTAGGCGTTTCTGGAAAATTGATTCCCAGTTGTTGCAAAACTTTCAATGCCGTATTGATCGCTTTTAGGGGTTGGCTCTGTGCAACATCGGTTTGAATTTTGACTTCGTACGTTTTTACGCTATCAAGAATCGTTTTAGCCTCTTGTAAAACGATCGCTGCCCAGTATTCCACCTGTTCAAAATCGCCACACAGGTACGCGACTTCTGCTGTTTCTTGATATAACTCTAAGGTCAGGTCATAGTTTGTTTGCCAGCTAGAAGCAGTTAGCCATGCCCTTCCTGTAGCTAGATAGTTTTGCGCCGTACTGTAGGCGACTGCCCCTTTTGCTTTCTGCCCTGCCAATAGATTCAGCTTGGCAATTTCATCTCGTTTTACTTGATCGGTAACAAGCTCAATTCCATGATTGAAATGATCGACAATTTCAAATAATCGGTCTGATTGGCGCTCTGGCAATGTCTTTTCAAGCAGAGTAAGACCAATTTGAAGATGAACAATTTGCTTTTGCGACTCATCAATCAAGGCATAGGCAGCTTGCTGCACACGATCGTGCAAGAATTTGTACTCTTGAACTAACAAGTTCTCATCTAATTCAGAAAAAGGCTGAATCAATTCCGCTTGAATCGCTGCCAGCAAATCTAGAAAAATCGCTTGAGGAGATTGCTTACAAACGATCGCCAACGTCTCTAAATCAAATTCTGCCCCGACACAAGCGGCTAAGCGGAGTATTTGCTGAGTACCCTCTGGTAGCTTCTGCAACTTGAGCAGTAGCAACTCCACCACATTATCAGTGATGTTCTGGGCTTGGATCTGTTCCATGTTCCATTGCCAGCTTAAGCGTGTCGCATCAAAGGTCAATAGATTTTCGCGATGCAGCATTCGCAAGAATTCGTTGACAAAAAAAGGATTTCCCTTCGTTTTACGCAACACCAATTCAGCTAGGGAATGCACAGTGTCAGTGTTTTGATGCAGCGTTCCAGCGATCAACTGGCTTAATGGCTCTAGTGTTAAGGGTGCCAGATTGATTTCTTGAAGCACTGATCCTTGTTTTCGCAATCGCTCCAACAGGACTGTCAATGGATGGGATGAAGTCACTTCATGATCGCGATAGGCTCCAATCAGAAACAGGGATTGGGTTTGTTCGTCAAGCATGATTAGCTCAATTAATCTGAGTGTGGCTGAATCTGCCCACTGTAAGTCATCAAAAAAGATCACGAGTGGATGCTCTGTTGAGCAGAATACTCGGATGAACTGCTGGAAGATGCGATTGAAGCGATTTTGAGCTTCCGTGGCTCCCACCTCTGGAACAGGTGGCTGCTTGCCGATAATCAGTTCTACTTCAGGAACGACATCAATGATGAGCTGTCCGTTGTTGCCCAAGGCTGTGAGTAGACGCGATCGCCATTGCTGCAATTGTTCTTCTGGTTCACCCAGCAGTTGTTGTAACAATTTTTGTAGAGCCTGGGCGATCGCGCTGTAGGGAATATTGCGCTGAAACTGATCAAACTTACCAGAGATAAAATAGCCGCGCTTTGCCGTGATGGGTTTGTAGAGTTCCTGCACCAAGGCTGACTTCCCAACTCCAGCGTAGCCAGAGACAAGCATTAGTTGACTATGGGTGGATGGGTGAATGGGTGGATGGGTGGATGAGGAAATATTTTCTCCTGCCATCTCGCTCTCCCACTCATCCACTCCCGCTACTCTCTCAAATGCTGCCCACAAGGTTGCAATCTCTGCTTCCCGTCCATACAGTTTTTGGGGAATGTGAAACCGATCGGAAATATCGTGCAGCGCGAGTGGGATGGTGTCGATTTGCCTGGTTGTTTTAAATTGTGCTGCCAAGTTTACTAAATCTGCTTTGATGCCCCAGGCACTTTGGTAGCGATCTTCGACATTCTTCGACATCAGTTTCATGACAATGTCTGAAACAGACTTGGGAATGGTTGCATTCAGTTCGTGTGGTGGAACAGGTTGTTTAGCAATATGACAGTGGACTAATTCCAGGATATCGGTTGTTGCAAACGGCAACTGTCCAGTCAGTAATTGGTAAAACGTTACTCCGAGTGAATAAAAATCGGTGCGGTAATCGAGCAGCCGATTCATCCGCCCAGTCTGTTCTGGAGACAGGTAAGCAAGCGTGCCCTCTAAAATATGTGGGCTTTTGAATGTGGGATTGGTGCGGTTAAATCGGGTGGCAATCCCGAAGTCAATGATTTTAACAACGCCAGTCTCTAAATTAAGAACAATGTTTCCAGGATTAATGTCTTTGTGAATAATATTGGCAGCATGGATTTTGTTCAGAATGTCGGTGAGGGCGATCGCCAGCCGTAGAAATGTGGCTAAGGGCATGGGGCAGAAATCTGGGCGCTGGCGCATCCATCGTTCCAAGGACTCTCCACCAAAGTCTTCTAAGAGAATAAAAAGCGTGCGTTGATAGTCTTGCTGACTATATGCCTCGATCACGCCTTCCAGCTTGAGGGAGCGGGTGATTTCATATTCCTGTCGGTAGCGCGTTAGTTCTTGGGCAGAAGGGTAATCTTGCTTGAGCAGTTTGACCACGATCGCTACCCCATCGTCTCGAATGCCCCGATACACCAGAGAATTAGAGCTTTCGTAAATTTTGCTTTGGATAGCAATCCCTGGTAAAGCAACCATGCAGCTTCTTTAGAGGAGTACGGTAGGGTATACCTCAAACTATAGAAGACTCATCACAATTTTTGGCGATCACACCCATCCAAAATACATCCCTTCCATCCAAAACTCCGCCATAGCCAGTCCAGCCTTCACCCGAACCTCAAGGCATTTGATGGCATAATTTACGCCCTATCCTTGCCACTAAGCGGTCTAGCCGCTACACGACGAGCGTATCTCCTTTTCTGGCAAACTCAAACACTTGTTTTAGACCAGGGCGATCAGCTTTAGCACCACTCATTTTGTCGGAGAAAATCTTGTCACACCCCGCGTTCTGAAGTGCATTATGTTGTAGGGCAGGATTTTGATCATCGGCTGAAACTCGTTCGTATCCGATCAGCATGGCAGGAATAGAGCTAACGGACTGTTAGTGTATCAGAACTCGTTAGAGCCACCCTAATTTGAGACATAGATTTATTTACAAGTTTATTTACGATCTGAATCCCTTAAGAATAACAGTGGAAATACCGTAGAAGCGTTCATGCAAAATAGTTTTGCAGATTATGGGAAAGAGCGATTGCCCTTGAGTTAGAAAAGTGTAAAAGAAAGGAGCGTTTGAGTGACAACTAAATGGCCGATTTTGAGACACCCTCAACTGGCACAATCGCAGCTACCCCATCAAACGTTCTTTGGAAGTGGTCAAATCACGAGATCAATAATTGACGTGGCTAGAACCAGCCCAAATATTGCTTCAATCAACGTAAACGGGGCATTCAGCGTCAACAGTCCTTCTTTGCTAGAGCCAAAATTTCATCGTGCTTTTTGTTATATAAAGCGAACGGCCTACATCCATCTTCAAAAAACGTTTCTTCGCGGCTATTGAGAACCTTGCAGCATCATGATCAGTTGCGGTCAATCAACTGCACTAGAGGTTATGTGAGATGGCCTGTATAGTTTGAAATATCTCATCCAGCATTCATGATCCGTCTTGCCAACTTATGTCTTTACCCTTTGATGCTGCCCCTACCGAAGCACGGGTCGAAAAATGTTGGCGGCTCTCCGCCAGTTTTGGAATGGAGCGCAATGCCTACCATAATTATCTCAATGAAATTGTCCGAGATCGCTACACGCTCATCAAGGGGCTGCAAATCTTGCGAGATGAACTTCAACTTGCGGTCTCTAGCCCGACAGACATGAACACCGGCGGGGCTGACATGACCCTACCCAGCGTTGTGACCACCTTGGCGTATACCAACTGTGGTGATCGCATCCATCAAGGCGAGGCGACCAAACGCTACCGTGATGTCGTCGCCTCTCGATTTGCGACTCTCTCTGAAATTGGAGAACTCAAGTTAGAAGCTTTTTTCCCAGCAGGTGGAGGCACGGACAATGGGGCGACCTTAGCTCATGTCACCGTGGCTCATGAGTTAGACGAATCCTTAAAACGACGAGTGTATGCAGGCAATCCTCAATCGCTTTCTCTTGTGGCGATCGACCTCAAAACTCATGTTGGGCGATTACGCGAGAATGGTCAACAGATTTACGGTAAAACCCGTGAATCTCCTTGGCGAGAACCGCGTGCAGCCTGTGGCGCTATTGTGGGAACCTTAACTCATTACCATCCCGACAATTTAATTCATCGCCGCATTCGCAGTGACTTGGGAGAACTCAATTTTCAATTTTTATCCAACAACTCCATCGTGACTGATGGTGGTGTAGACATCACAATGGCCGTTGCCGCCAATATTGTTGCGATTAGCGGCATTCGCAACACGGCTATTGCCTTAGCTCAAGAAATGGATGAGCGAGGGTTAGCTCACTTGACCGCAAGTACCACTGTGAATCGTCCTTCCCGAGATGACCTCGTGATTTACCTCGCTCGTGCTACTGTCTTCAACGGTAAGATCCGAATTCAAAGTCTAGGTACTGAGGCCAAGCTGTATGGTGGAAGGTTAGTGGAATATGCAGGAGAACGGCGGTTACAGCTTCGTTATCATGACTGGGACTGCAATGATTTACCCGTTGAAGAAATCCCTTATAAAGTTCGATTATCAGGATTATAAATGAGGCGAGAGCTAGCCGCCATCGAAAAGGTGCAAGCAGTCTAAAGATACTGTATCAAAACTCGTCAAACTGAAGATTTTGAGACGCTAAGAGCCAGTAGAAATTCTGATAGTCCTAGTTTTCAAGCTGCAAGCCGTTCCCCAGCAATTTGTCAAACAAAGGGTCCGATACTGTTAGCGAACCTCGATTAAGATCACATCAGCTATCTTAAAAGCAATCTTTGTATTGCTCAAGGTGAATTGCTATGTCTCTCGCATTTGAGCCAATCCCTCCCGTTTCTCATGAAACGGTGCGTGTTGCCAAAGTTGTATTTCTAAAAGGTAATTCGTATTTAACACTCAGAGAGGCACTATCAACTTAACCGGGAGTATTAAAATTAAGCACTGTAATTCCCTTAATCGTCAGTCTCGCTCAAGTTTACGCAGCATTTTTCACACAGGTGATTTCCCACCAATCTTCTATGCGTTGGTGCAGTTGTTCACGATATCGTTTTGCACTGGGTTGATGTTGCTTGGAGTGGAAGTGGGATCGAATTGGGTCAGCAGCAGAGACAAATCGTTGAGCTTGTCCGGGAGATTTGAAGCGTCGCATTCGTCGCTCTCGCACTCGGGTCGGTTGATGCGAGTTCTCCGCCCGATTATTCAATCCCTTGTGCTGTCGATGTTCCACACTTGGCATTACTCGTTTCTTTGCCGCTTCGTCACTCTTCAGCTTGTCGGTGACAATCACCCGTGGCACGCAGCCCTGTTTCTTTAACAGCTTGCGGAAGAATCGCTCTGCTGCCTTCGTGTCTCGATGCCGTTGCAGCAAGACATCCAGCACATTTCCTTCTGAATCCACTGCTCGCCACAGATAGTATTGCTGTTTCTTGTTGCCTCTGGCTCACGCTGCGCGTGTTCGTGACCACCATTTCATCGAGATGCCATTTGTCCATGATATAAGGACGTTTGTACTGCAGCCCATTCGCGAATTGTTGTCCGAATTTCTGGCACCATTCTCGGATGGATTCGTACGTCACTTCAACGCCTCGATATACCATCATTTTCTCGATGTCCCGGTAGCTCAAAGGGAAAGTGTAATAGAGCCAAACGCAGTAACCCATGATTTCGCTCCCGAAAGCGATGACGGGCGTACATGAGAAGCTGTGAACACGCTGTGCGTGTGCCAAAGGCAGCTGAGTTAAATCAGTACGATTATTCTACATTCCGGTTAACCTGACAATGCCAGAATTCCTAAGCTGGAATTAGGAGTTGTGATTGCTAACCCAGCTAACCAAGTCGACCCTAATCCGGTCTACTTTTTCGTTCTCAATAAATAGGAGTTGTTCGCAATAGAATCCCTTAGAACGAGAGCAACCGTGCCAGTTTTTTAGAAATACACGCCATCTAGGCGTTTGAAGCTGCTATATCGTAAAAATTGAGTGACCGTTCCAGCGCCCCTATGGAAGATTGTCGTGGTTCTTGATCGACCTGGATTAAAGAATCAAGGCATAACCGAGAAAACTCGCGTGATCGCGGTGAATATGCCGAACATTGTCGGGATTGCAGACAAGGGCTAC
>JAHHHP010000094.1 GCA_019359275.1 Myxacorys chilensis ATA2-1-KO14
CGACAGATGTACGGCAGGGCTGGCTTAGAGCTACTCGCTAAGCGCTTCATTATGACTGCATAACGGCAAGCTCAACGTAGTGCAGCAATCGTTTTCTCAGCTTCACCAAAAGCTCGGAAGAGCCCTATCTCATTGTCACCTAACATTTCACAGTCCACAATCACCTTTGGCAAATCGATCCCCAGTGGGGATACGGGGGATACGCGCGACCCGCGACCGAATCGCTTCCTGCACTCAGTACTGGCAGCGTTCGTAATCTCAGATCTGTTGCGAGTAATGCAGGAGACTATGCTTACCGGACAGGTGTCTTCAGATGGGCACTGAGTCAGGGTCTCTGGGGAATCTTCGCATTTACCCTGCGAGTTGTCTCCGGAAGCTCTTGCAAGGGAGCCGACGCTTGCTGCGTCTTTCAAATTAAGGATGAAATGTAGATGGGAAGTGGGTATGTTTGCACCTGTTTCCCATCTACATTTCAACTATTGGCTGTGACTGCAACCATAAGCTGTCTATTTTGGGTGGCTTATGGTTGTAGTCATAACCTTTTCATACGACAGAGTTATTCTTGATCTCCTGCGCCTACCGCAGAAGTTCCGCCCTCTAGACCATCCTCGGCAGTTTTTTGAAACTCAATTTAGGCAGAAGTTTCCAGCCCGTCCTGCATTTTTCTGCCCAAATAACGCAGCGACAGTAAGAGACTTCATCTCGGCATCAACTGCTTTCGTTAGCCTAGTACCATGAAGTGCTAACCTGTGTCTCTGGAGATCGATCCCATAAGCACAACGGATTAATGCTGAGATTCAGGATTCAATTAGCTTTCTGAAAGAGTCAAGCTTCTTTGCATAAGGTGCATATCGCCAATCTAGATCAATCCAAAAAGGTTTCTTCAACACACTTTTCTGATGAGAAAACGTCTCGAAGCTAGTTTTGCCGTGGTAGGCCCCAATGCCGCTGTTGCCCACGCCTCCAAACGGTAGCCCCCAGATAGCAACCTGCAAAAACACATCATTCAGACACACCCCACCTGATGAAGTTGAGGAGAGAACCATATTTTGTAGGGCCTGATTGCGTGTGAACAGGTATAACGCTAAAGGTTTTGGGCGAGCATTGATCGCAGCGATCGCTTCTCTAATATCTCGGTACGTCAACACTGGCAAGAGAGGACCAAAAATTTCTTCCTGCATCACCGGAGCATCCCAACTGACATTGTTGAGAATAGTCGGCGCGATATAGCGGGTTTCTCGCTCAGTTTGTCCACCCACCACAATTTCTTCGCCCTCTAGAAGATGAGTCAGACGATCGAACTGGCGATCGTTCACAACCCGCCCCAGATCAGGACTTTGAGCTGGATCATCGCCAAAGAATTCTTGAATCGCCTGCTGTAATGCGGTTAGTAATGCCGGTTTAATCTCCTCATGTACCAATAGATAATCGGGCGCAATACAGGTTTGCCCAGCATTCACATACTTGCCCCAGATGATGCGCTTAGCAGCGACCTCTAATTTGATATCAGGATCGACAATGCAGGGGCTTTTACCTCCCAGTTCTAGAGTGACGGGAGTGAGTTGTTTTGCAGCCGCCTCCATCACGATCTGACCCACACGGGTTCCTCCCGTAAAAAAGATGTGGTCAAACTTCTGTGCCAGCAGAGCTTGAGCCGTTTCAACGCCTCCTTCTAGAACCGCAATATACTTGGGGTCAAAGGTTTCCTTCACTAACTGAGCCACAACCTGTGAGGTGGCTGGGGCTAGTTCTGAAGGCTTGAGAATGGCACAATTTCCGGCAGCGATCGCTCCCATCAAGGGAGAGATCAATAGCTGAAAAGGATAGTTCCAAGGCCCAATGATCAGAACGACTCCTAATGGATCAGGTTGCACCCATGCTGATCCAGGTTGCTGAGTTAATGGCAGCCCCACCCTACGAGGCTTGACCCAAGATTTAAGATGCTTAAGGATATAATTCAACTCCATCAAACACCCAACCTCAAAATAGCCTTCGTACTCGGGGCGTCCTAAGTCAGCTTTGGCAGCCTGGACAATGTCGGTCTGTCGCTCCAAGATAGCAGCCTTCAGTCGATTGAGTTGTTCCAAGCGAAATTCAATTGGCTTGGTAGCTCCAGTCCCTGAAAATGCCCGCTGTGCTTCAAGAATCTCAATCATTGAATCGGTAGTGGAAAGTGCTGTCATAGAAATACCTGTGTAATCTCTTTACGATCTTCAAGAAAGTCTTTAGGGCTTTCTTATTTCACTTTCATGTTGATAGCCTAGTTGCGGTGGGCGATGGCTAACGTTGCTCATCAACCGCTACAAATCACCTCTCGATTCCAATAGATAACTTCTCGGTGATAGGAGTGCACGAGCAGTGTTAGACTGCATCGCTATTCCTAATCGTAAACCCCTATTGAAGCAATGCAAGCAGTACACATAACCCTCTCACTAAACAAATTTCGATATGTAACGAGCCCAAAAATACAAGGTAGAAAATTTGTGCAGCGCATGATTAAAAGGCGATCGCTCTCTATACTCTTATAGTTAATTTTATGGCACATAATGGTGTCGCCTTTTTTGAGTGCCATCACCTTGGTCAATGTTCTCCAGTGAACGACAAATGTTGACAATGATTTGCTTTTTGCAGTTCGTTAGAAATTGGTTCAACCAGCGTTGTAGCGT
This sequence comes from Myxacorys chilensis ATA2-1-KO14, assembly GCA_019359275.1. Classification (GTDB taxonomy): domain Bacteria; phylum Cyanobacteriota; class Cyanobacteriia; order Leptolyngbyales; family Leptolyngbyaceae; genus Myxacorys; species Myxacorys chilensis. The sequence continues at coordinate 2,667 of JAHHHP010000094.1, forward strand.
TAGTGTTGAACGTGATTGCTTGAATAATCGTTGATTTGATTCTTTTTACGTTATTCGTAACATAATTGTTCGTGAACGCTCAGTTGGTTGGCGCTCACTACTGTTCTATTACTGCGGACATTTCTGAATATTCAGTTGATTTTTAATTTGTTTCGCCAATTAGCATGACTGCTGCCCAATCTAGAGGGGCAGAAATCAGACTGGTTGCATGATGTGGTGATTGATCTGTTCATCAATCGCTACGAAGTTGAATTACCGATTTAGCGATCGCTCCACTCGTCTAGAACATTACCCAATCGATTAATAGTCACGAAACTATTAGCGCTATCACTTACTGTCGCAGAAAGAGTTGAGTAATGTAATACGTGTTGTTCTTTTTCCAGACACCAACTCCGGTTTCAGAAAAAACCGGACGTAAAATATTTTTTCGATGTCCTGGGCTATTGAGCCACCCATCAACGGCCACTGGAGCAGGTTGAGCAATATTTGTTCCCTTAAACAGATTCTCACCCACAGCGTAATAAGAAATGCGACCGGCACGGACTCGGTCTACCAGCGTAGTGCCGTCGAAACCGGTATGGCTGAAAAAATTCTGCTCTGCCATTTGCTGGCTATACCGTCGAGCAACCGTCGCAAGCTTATCGTTAGTTTTCAACCCAGTCAATCCATCTTGTTGACGCACTTGATTAATTTGTTGATGAATTGCTGTCTCGATCTGGGCTGCGGTAGCCGATTGTACAGGAGTCGGAGGTGTTGACGCTCGGGGTGAAGGCTCAATGTTCGGGAACTCAGGAAACCGTTCTCTTATCTGTTCGCATCCCGTTCCCGCAAACAGAAGTGCGATACAGCCGATGCCACCTAGCCAAACTGCTCGATGATGTCGCGCCTTTCTCGGTTTTTTTGCTAGTTTGAGGTTATTGATCTTGAAGTCGCTATTTTGCATGGAATGTCATGAATGCTGCTGCGATCGGCCTTGGCAGATATCTCTTCTTTGTCTAATCTAGCAATCGCATTCATGCATTAGCCTGGAAAAATTAAGAACTCACGTGACAAAACCTAGGGTGCGGCAAGCGTTCCATCGCCGACCCCCGCTTCTTTGAGCCGTTGGGCACCAATGTTCCGACTGAGAACCGCTAGCCCTGCCAAATGGGCTTGCAAGCCTGCCGTACTCGCACAGCAATCGATTAAGACGACTGGCTCAATGCCCAGATCAAACAAATCCATAGCAATCTTCAACACGCACATATCTGTATCGATGCCAGCAACAGAAATCTGCTCAACCGATTGCTGACGCAGATAGTCCACTAACTGGTCAGGAAGACCACAGATTCCTGTTTTACAAAACACTAAATTAGGTTGAGCAAAAGGGTGTAACTCAGAAACTAATTGGGTATCGGGTTCGCGATCGCACCCATGCCATTGCAAGAACCGCGAGTACGGTCCTTCACAATCATTGATAAAACGTGTAAATACCACAGCATCAAATTGATGGGTTTGAAGAAGTCGCACGAGGCGCTGCGGAATGTGATGGGTGAAGTCGTTAATAAAGCCCATCTGCACATCCACAATTAGTAAGACATTCAGCATCGCAAGGAATTCCTGTCAGCGTTTTTTCATTAATCCACACTAATTTTAGACTCGATCCTCATCGCTCCCGAATCTATCGAGAGGCTTGAGCTGCTGGCTTAAACAATCTGACGTCATAGGCTGACAGCACCCTTAAAAGCAAGATAGGATGCTGGATTGCAGCGAGAGAGGTAAAAAGAATAGGGTGAAATAGTTATATTCACTCCAGTAATATAAAAATGTTGTCTGCATCCTATCAAGCCTGTTCACAATCTCAATTTTCCCATGTCTAATTCCTGACTCTAGAGATATTGGTAAAACTGTTTATCGCTCTAATGGATCAATGGCGTTCGCTCATAAACTGCTTCATCAAATTAGCTCAAAGAGTTGTAATTTTCTAAGCACGCCTCACAGGTTAGGATTAGCGATCGCTTCAACTGAAAATTTTATGATGTCAAGTTTTCTCTTTCGATCACATCAAACCATTGAAACGGCAAACATTTTTCAATCAATAACTAATTTTGATAGACAAATGATCGATTTCCCTTACCGTTTTGAAGGCATCCATTATCTCTATCCACAGCTTTTGCGCCAATGTCACAAACATCATTGATCGAGTTGGCAAACGAGTTCTGTGAAGCATCCCCACCATCAAGCGATCGCCAAGCCGTTGTAAGCTAATAACTTTGAGACCATTCAGGATACCCGCATGACCATTGCTCCCCTAAGCTGGACAGAGCTACAAGCACTCACGAACTTTCAAGTTGATACCGTTCATGGACCTACCACAGCTCAAGCTCGGTTGCGTCTTTTTGGCCGCAGCGAATCGGATGTGCGGGTGACGCTATATCGTGACAACCATGCTTGGTGCCCCTACTGCCAAAAGATCTGGCTATGGCTTGAGGAAAAACAGATTCCCTACCGCATTGAAAAAGTAACAATGTTTTGCTACGGGAAGAAAGAAAGCTGGTACAAACGCAAGGTGCCATCCGGTATGTTACCCGCAATCGAACTAGATGGACGCCTAATCACAGAAAGCGATGATATTTTAATCGCCCTGGAACAGGTCTTTGGTCCTTTAGGACAGGGCATGAAAGACGACACAGTGCTCCCGCTGCGGCAACTGGAGCGACTTCTATTTAGAGCCTGGTGTACATGGCTTTGCTACCCAGTGATGTTATCTCAGCAAGAGCAGCGCAACCGAGAGCAATTTATAGCAGTTGTGGGCAAAGTCGAGGAGGCCCTAGCCCGTACTCTTGGTTCTTATTTTCTAGAGGAGTTCGGCACGGCTGATGTGATCTTCACACCTTATGTCGAACGCATGAACGCTAGCCTTTACTACTACAAGGGCTACTCACTTCGAGAGGACAACCCCCACTTGGCGGCTTGGTTTGAGGCTATGGAAAGCCGTTTCACGTATCGCGGCACCCAGAGCGACTTCCACACCCATGCCCATGACTTACCGCCCCAGATGGGAGGCTGCTGGGAGAATGGCGAACCTCAAATGCTAGTGAATAAGCATCGGGTGGATAACGGGCCTTGGCTCGGCCTACCTGACGTTGCTTATCCAGAACCTCAACACTCCCGCGCGGAAGCCCTTCACCGAGTAATCAAGCACCGCGCCAATATTATTCGAGTCAACCCTGCCGATGACCAGGTAATTGATGAAGCCCTGCGGTGTGCCCTAACCTTCATGATGACTGGCGAAGCCTGTACACCACCAACCCGCTCTGACTTTGCGCTGCGGTATTTGCGCGATCGCATCAATGTACCTCGCGATATGTCAATTTATGCTGCTAAGCGGCTGAGGGAGGCTTTGGAGAAAACTGCTGCTCTAGCAGGTGATGAGCAAGGTCTCCCCATTTCAGCCCAACATCGGCGGGATCAAGACCCAATTCACTTTGCTTCACATTAAGATAACTTCGGGTAAAAATTCTCGATAGGCATACGCTTCAATAGAGGTGCAGCGAGGACAGTCGGAGTTCCGACATTTGTACCGTTGCTTCTCCTCACCCGATTGTCCCTGTTTGACGACATCGTTACTTCCACAGGTCTAGTCCACTACCCATCCACAGGTCTAGAACATCACCTTTTATAAAGACATGTCTGTACACTATTAAATAGTAGAAACCCCTAGTCCATGCAGAACTAAGGGTTTCTTATCAATCAAGGGTTATATGTATGGGAAGTTTACCCTAAGGCAAACTTCCCTTTCTCTAAGAAATTAGCCGTTGATTGCAGGAGCTTGCAAAGCTACCGGAGTAACTTCCGATTCAGCCAAGTCAAGCGGGAAGTTGTGAGCATTGCGCTCGTGCATCACTTCCATCCCCAAGTTCGCCCGGTTGATCATGTCTGCCCAGGTCGACACCACTCGTCCCTGCGAGTCGATGATGCTCTGGTTGAAGTTGAACCCGTTCAGGTTGAACGCCATCGTCGAAACGCCTAAGGCCGTAAACCAGATGCCGACAACCGGCCATGCACCCAAGAGGAAGTGCAAGGAACGCGAGTTGTTGAACGACGCGTATTGGAAGATCAAGCGACCGAAGTAGCCGTGAGCCGCCACGATGTTGTAGGTCTCTTCTTCTTGACCAAACTTGTAGCCGCTGTTCTGCGATTCGTTCTCGGTCGTCTCACGCACCAAGGAGGAGGTCACGAGTGAACCGTGCATCGCGGAGAACAAAGAACCACCAAACACACCAGCCACACCCAGCATGTGGAAGGGGTGCATCAAGATGTTGTGCTCGGCTTGGAACACAATCATGAAGTTGAAGGTTCCGGAGATGCCGAGGGGCATGCCGTCCGAGAAGGAGCCTTGGCCAATCGGGTAGATCAGAAAAACTGCTGTTGCCGCTGATAGAGGCGCGCTGTAAGCGACGCAGATCCAGGGGCGCATACCGAGGCGGTAGGACAGTTCCCACTGACGACCCATATAAGCAAACACACCAATCAGGAAGTGGAATACGACCAGCTGGTAAGGGCCGCCGTTGTAGAGCCACTCATCGAGAGAAGCGGCTTCCCAAATCGGGTAGAAGTGCAGGCCAATGGCGTTAGACGAAGGCACAACCGCACCAGACATAATGTTGTTGCCGAACATGAGAGAACCGGCAACAGGTTCGCGGATGCCGTCGATATCAACAGGAGGAGCAGCGATAAAGGCAATGATGAAGCAGATGGTCGCCGAAAGCAGGGTCGGGATCATTAGTACACCGAACCAACCGACATAAATACGGTTGTCAGTACTGGTCACCCAGTTGCAAAAGCGCTCCCACACATTGCCGCTTTCGCGTCTTTGTAATGTTGTGGTCATGATTTTAATAATTGCGTAGAAACAACAAATGAGTTTCGGTAAATCGAGCTCGATGAACAGAATGAATGATTTACCTACATCTCATCTTATTGACATCTATCTTTAGTTTTTCAGGGAGCGGCGTTAAGTTTTATTAGTCGTTTGGTGGATTAATTTATATAGAAATGACTGAAGTTTAAGTTGACACAATCTTTAACCGTCGCTGTAATTAAGACATATTAAGGAGATTGATTAGGAATCTTTGTACTTAACCTCTAAACTCAGTTTCAACCAGCGAACTTTGAAAGCATTGCCACTTGAGTTAGCACTTCTTTACATAACTTGTTCGCATTTCTTCATCACGGTTAGTTGCAGAAGTATAACGAAAGTATTAAGACTTGCAAGAAAGTTGTAGTTCCTTTTCAAAAATATTCAAAGTTCTGTTTTTTGAACAGCGAAAGCAATTTTTTACAGAAAAAAGAACCTCAGGAGTTCCAAAGGTTCTTAATTAGAAACTTGGCGCTTTCCAATCGCTTTAAAGGGTGCCAAACCTCAAGCGATCGCAGGCATTGCTTTTAACAATCCCTCAAACAGAGCAAAGCCATCGACGCAGCCGAGCGCCTGGTCAGACGCCCGTTCCGGGTGAGGCATCATTCCTAAAACATTGCCTTGGCGATTACAAATGCCTGCAATGTTGTTGAGGGAACCGTTGGCATTACTTTCTGGTGTTGCGTTTCCATTTGCATCGCAGTATCGAAACAGCACCTGTTGGTTGTCTTCTAGCTCATTTAGCGTATCTGCATCAGCGTAGTAACTGCCTTCTCCATGTGCGATCGGCACAGTAATCACTTGCCCTTTCTGATAGCCTCCTGTCCAAATCAAATCGGTGCGTTCAACTCGAAGCGGGACGCGATCGCAGATAAAATTCAAGTCGCGATTTCTCACTAACGCTCCGGGTAATAATCCTGCTTCCGTCAAAACTTGAAAGCCGTTACAAATTCCTAGAACCAGCTTTCCGGCTCTGGCGTGATCAAGAGTTGATTGCATGACGGGTGAAAAGCGAGCGATCGCACCACAGCGTAAATAGTCGCCGTAGCTAAATCCTCCTGGCACGACCACGACATCAATATCTGACAAATCGCTTTCTTCATGCCAAATTAAGCGGGTTGGCTGATTGAGCAAGCCTTGAGTCACCCAAACTAAATCGCGATCGCAATTCGATCCTGGAAAAACAACGACCCCAAATTTCATCTTTATTTCCTTGAGCAATGATAGTAGAGAGGAGCGATTGGCCTACTTCCATGTTAATAACTAGACACAGGTTAGATAGACACAGATTAGACAGACACAGGTCAGTCAGACGCTTGGCAAACAGAGGCAACCCATCGTGTCTCTACGAACCTGTTAAATCAAATCGATAGTTTTCGATGACTGGATTAGCTAATAATTCGTCGCAAATTCGGTCTAACTGCTGACGGGCAGCATCTTCATCATCCGCATTCAGCGTTACTTCGACATATTTTCCAATCCGTACTTGATCGACATTGGTGTAGCCCATGTGAGAGAGTCCCGACTGTACTGCCGTTCCTGCGGGATCTAAGACCGAAGGACGAAGAGTAACATAGATCTGAGCCTGATATTTCTGAGTCACAGTCGTGTCCTAAAGGAATAGAGAGATCGTTCTGAATCGTACAGCTTTTTATTCTAAATCTACGAGCGACGTGGCGTGCTCCTCACTAGAACGGCCTGCAATCTCCTAATTCCCTAAAATCAAAACCCGGATTTTTACTTCAACCTCGTTATGAAAGCACAACGCACCCGCAGTCAAGACCGAATTCTGAATCTTCTGAAAATCCTGAGTCAAGAAATTTCAGCTCAAGATCTTTATATTGAGTTGCGGAATCGGGAGCAGTCGATGGGCTTAGCAACGGTGTATCGAGCGTTAGAAGCGCTTAAGTTAGAGGGAATGGTGCAGGTACGAACACTATCTAACGGCGAAGCGCTCTACAGCTTAATTCAGGAAGATCGGCATCATCTCACATGTTTGCGCTGTGGAAGCTCACGTCCTATTGATGAATGCCCTGTGCATGATCTTGAGCATCAACTCAATACGCTACATCAGTTCAAAATTTACTATCACATGCTGGAATTTTTTGGATTGTGCGATCGCTGCCAAGCAGAAGAAGCGAAGGGAACGTAAATTTAGATATAGAGGATAAAAAGATAGCAATGAAACAGCCTGCATGAGAAAGTATCGACGAGATGCTGTATCGAGGAAGCACGATCGTGAACTTAACACAGCGAAGTTGAAGAAATTTTTTGCACGAACTCGATACCGCCAAGTTGTATTAAGGAAGATTTTGTGCAAACTCAATATGGAATTGGGGGAATCGAGTTGGGTCAACAGAGTGCAAACTGATAAGCACGACCGCTTAACAAAACGCTCGACTTGTTTCTATGGACAATGCGATCGTTGATCTTGTGGATTAGATTAACGCGAGAAACCCCAACAGCTTATTACACTCGCACTCTGGGTTGCTTCCGCTACTTTAGGAGGAGCGATCGCAGCCTAACGATCGCTTCTAGGTGAGGAAACTCAAATTGAAATCGCTTCAAGCCATCCTCACCCAATGATTGCGCCTATGCTTTGCCGTTCGTTTCATCGACCATCGACAACATCCCTTGCAGCGTCGCCGGAATGCTGCGTGGATCCATAAACATCACCTTGCTACTATCGCTCTTGCCCACCGTTGTTCCCATCTCTAGATAGCTCAACGCCAGCAATACTTTTCCGGCCTCCGCCGCACGCGAGTCAGTGTTGAGGGCTTGAGTCACAATCTGAATTGCTTCTGCGGTGGCTTGGGCACGAAGAACTTGTTGCTGCCGTTCCGCTTGAGCTTTAAGAACAATACTCTTCTGCTCTGCTTCTGCCGCTAAAATCACGGCTTTCTGTCGTGCTTCAGCATCTAACACCTGAGCTTCTGCCTTACCCCGCGCCGAGTTCACCGCTGATTCTCGATCTCCTTCAGAAGTGAGAATGGCAGCTCGTTTGCGTCGCTCAGCCGACATCTGCAACTCCATCGATTCTTGAACAGCTTTCGAGGGAATCAAGTCTCGCAGTTCAACGCGAGTCACTTTCACGCCCCAGGGATCAGTGGCGACATCTAGTTCATGCAGCAGCGTTTCGTTGATTTGCGATCGCGCCGTAAAGGTTTGATCGAGTTCTAGTAAACCCATCTCTGCCCGAATTTGGGTAAGAACTAGGTTCACCATCGCAGATTGGAGGTCTTGCACTTTGTAGTAAGCCTTCTCCATATCTACAATCCGCCAGTACACCACAGCATCCACCGTAATTGAGACGTTATCACGGGTGATGCAGTTTTGTGGTGGAACATCCAGCACTTTCTCTCGAATGGTTTCTTGGTACGCCACCCGGTCGAGCACCGGAATCACAAAACTGAGTCCATGACCGAGCTTGCGATCGTAGCTACCCAACCGCTCCACCAACACTTCGTTTCCCTGTTGGATCACCTTCACGCTTGAAATTGCGCCACCACCAATAATCAAAGCAATAAACCAACCCCACATAGCAATGAGTCTCCTACTTGAATAATGTATTTCGATTCTTAAAATTCATGAGGCAGCACTAGAAGCGTCGTGCCTTTGCGTCCCACAACGTAGACCCGTTGATGAGCCGAAATAGTCACTCCGGTGTCTTCACACCGAGCCGCCCAAGAATTCCCTTCATAGAGTACCCTTCCATTCTTCCCAGGTAGAATTTCTGTCAACGCTTCTGCTTCGGTCGCATCTAGTCTTAAGGCAGCCTTGCGTTTGACCAGGCGACGAGACAGAACGACTAACAGCACCGACAGCACAATCCACAGAAAAATCTGAAAATTGAGCGGCAGAACGGTTGAAACTGCCGCTACCGCGATCGCGCTCAGTCCCATCACAAACGCAATAAAGGCCGTCGGCAGAATCAGTTCAACGAGGCAGAGAATTGTTCCTGCCACTAACCAAACCATTGTCGGATTAAGCACCATAGGAATTTAGAACGTGACTAGAGAAAAGCTGTGTAAATTGAAGTGTGTTTCTCGAAAATCGCTGGTATAGTGGTGAGGTTTTTCACAGAAACGGGATTTTAGGCATCGGGTAAAATCGCGAGAGCTTAAACCATGGTGCGGTATCTAATCGAACTCCTAAGCGTTGATACAAATCTCTTCCCACACATTCCGCAATCCCTGCTCTTGGGGCATTCATTCCCTCAAGATGCTTTCCCTGATTGATGGGTTTTGGTGTCCTCATCCTAGCCATGCAATATGAAAACTCCCAGCAAACTTAACGATCGTTCCAGTTTCTCTCCCCTGCCGTTGCCTCTACCATCGAATCGGTTGCTCTGGGCAGTTGGCTCGACGGTTGCTCACAAGCCAACCGGAAGCCGGGTTGGAGCGAATCGCTATCAGGTGGTTTCTCCTCATGTTTGGGTGGATACGGCTCCGCACCAAGGTCCTAACTCGCCAGAGTTTTTTGAAGATGACGTGCTGCCTTATCTCTACCTGTATCCCTATCGTCTCCATGTACCAGAAGTGTATGGCTTTTGCACAGACGACGAGACTGGAGAAGAGATTTTACTGTTAGAAAACGTCCCCCTCACCGCGACGGGAGACCTATTGCCCTCACTGGCGCGATCGTGGTACAACGCCTCCGCCGTGCGGCAGGCGTATTGGCTATGGCAGATGTTAGAGCTTTGGATTCCGTTTTGGAAGCTGAATGTTGCCTCTAGTCTATTATCGCCCGAAAATTTGCATGTTGAGGGCTGGCGATTGCGGCTCAGAGAACTAATTCAAGACGGGGAACCCCAGATTAGAGGGCGGACCGCTTCGGTTGTCAGACCATCTTTGGCAAACTTGGCACAATGCTGGATGCGGTTACTGCCCGACGCTAAAGATGCGATCGCTGAGCCGCTCCAAGCCCTTTGTGAACAGATAGAAGAGGGACTGGAATATCCACAAGTGGCTCAGCGATTGAATCAGCTTCTGCTCGAACAATCGGCGCGACTGCCGCTCAGATTACAGGTATATGGTGCAACCGATGTCGGGCGAGCGCGAGCGCATAACGAAGATGCGTGCTATCCGCTCACCGCTAACTCTCAACATCAACTGCATGATGATCTTGCGCCCCGCTTGACGATCGTCTGTGACGGCATTGGCGGACACGAAGGCGGAGAAGTTGCCAGTCAGTTAGCGGTGCAAGCCTTGCAAATGCAAATCAAAGCATTGTTGACTGAAATTGCAGACGAGTCTGAGCCAGTGCTGCCCGCGCTAATGAGTGAACAACTCGCGGCGATCGTACGCGTAGTGAACAATTTAATCTCGGCTCAAAATGATGCCCAAGATCGGTCGGGGCGGCGGCGGATGGGTACAACGCTGGTGATGGCGCTGCAACTGCCGCAACGCATCAAACTCGCCGATGGCGCGATCGCGGCCAATGCGCACGAACTCTACATTGTCAGTGTGGGAGACAGCCGAGCCTATTGGATTACGCCGGAATACTGTCAGCAACTGACCGTCGATGATGACGTCGCTGTGCGTGAAGTCCGTATGGGACGAGCGTTGCGTCAAGAATCCCTCAACCGTCCTGATGCCGGGGCACTGACTCAAGCCCTAGGCACAAGAGACAGCGAATATCTTCATCCCACCGTGCAACGCTTCCTACTCGAAGAAGACGGAATGCTGTTACTTTGCTCAGACGGCTTGAGTGATAACGAGTTAATCGAACGATCGTGGGGAGAGTACGCCGAACGGATTCTTAGAGGCAAAGATTCTCTAGAAACCACCGTGCGATCGTGGCTAGAAGATGCCAACGCCCAGAACGGACACGACAACGCATCTATGGTGTTGACCTACTGCCATGTCTCTTCGCCGTTGATCGATGTGCGAGTACCCATCGCGCCGCCCGCCCTTGATCTCAAGCTCGACGAACCCGAACCCGAGCCAGAAGAACAGGTCGAACTGCCGCTCGCAAAACCGCGTCGTCAAGGAACCGTGTGGCGGTTCATGCTGTTCCTTGTGCTAAGCGGAGCCATCGGACTCGGCGCGTGGTACTCCATCAACCCTGCTCAAGTGCGGCAAGTGCGCGATCGCATCACAAATGAGGTGCAAAATCGCATTCCTGACACTTTTCTTAAACGGTAGGAAGAAGTCCCCACCTGTGCAAAGATAAAAAAGCTGTCTTTCTAGATAGGTCTAGCTGATGGTGGTCAAGGCTGCTGATAGGGGTACGTTACACATTATGGAAATTGGAGCTCGCGTCCGAGTTAAGGAATCGGTTGTAATTTATCACCATCCCCAACATCGAAATCAACCGTATGATTTGCAGGGAGAGGAAGGGGAGGTCGTTGCGATCGTGAAAGAGTGGCATGGTCGCCCTGTCAGCGCGAATTTTCCAGTTTTGGTTAAGATTGGCGCAAAGCTCAAGGTTCATTTGCAAGAGGCGGAACTAGAAGCAATCTAGCGCTTTCGGCAAAACCAACCAAATAGATTTAGGTCGCCGCGCATTTTCTGAAGTTCGCGGCGATTCTCTTGCGCCACTGATTGATACCAAGCACTATAGCGATCGAGTTCTTCTCGATACTCTGCTTCGTCATAGAATTCGCGGGTTGTCCGGTACAGTTCGAGGATTTCGGCTTCCATTCGAGCCGTGGGAGTAAACCAACGATGATCTTTATAAGACATGAGCAGAGAAGGACGCAGGTGAGGTTTGTGATGAGCGCCATCAACGCTAATCTAGCGCATTGCTCTTAGCTCAAACCAAAGTTTGCTGCGATCCTTCGGAGCTTGCGTAGCAATCGCAGTTGTTTAAGCACAAAATACAGGTGTTTAGGCACAGAAATAGGTGTTTAAGCACAGAATATAGTTGAATCAGCTCATAAATTAAGTTGATCAACAACGAATATAAATTGGTTTATTTTTAAGCAAAATTTGTCAGTCAATTCGCTCTGCTGGTTCGAGTGAGGCATCCTCATTGAGTTCCTCATTTGATTAATATATCGCCTCATTTGATTGACATATGGTAGCTGTACGCGATACATCATGATTTAACGGTTACGTTAACTTTCAACATGAAACGTTTTTCAAACGCTCGGTTTTATTGCCTCAGGGAGGAATGGACATGGATGGCAGCTTGATCATATCTAACATCTTGAATCCACCCATCCTGTTCTTCTTTTTGGGAATGACGGCTGTTCTCGTTAAGTCTGACTTAGAGATTCCTCCACCCGTCCCCAAACTCCTCTCGCTGTATCTGCTCTTTGCGATCGGCTTTAAGGGCGGCGTCGAACTGATCAAAAGTGGCATCACTCAGGAAGTCGCCCTGACGCTCCTAGCCGCAATGCTCATGGCGTGTTTTGTTCCGATTTACACCTTCTTTATTCTCAAGCTGAAGTTGGACAGCTATGATGCAGCCGCGATCGCAGCGACGTATGGCTCAATCAGCGCTGTTACCTTCATTACGGCAAGTGCATTTCTAACCGAACTTGGAATTGCGTTTGATGGCTATATGGTCGCTGCCCTAGCGCTGATGGAATCTCCAGCCATCATTGTGGGTTTAATCTTGGTCAATCTATTCACCGCCAATGAGAAGCGAGAGTTCGCTTGGTCTGAAGTGTTGAAAGAAGCTTTCTTAAACAGTTCGGTTTTTCTACTCGTGGGTAGCCTGCTGATTGGCCTCCTGAGCGGAGAACACGGCTGGAAGGTGATGGAACCCTTTGCGCAAGGGTTGTTTTATGGCATGCTTACCTTCTTTTTACTCGACATGGGATTGGTGGCTGCCCGAAGAATTAAAGACTTGCAAAAAACCGGAGTTTTTCTCATCTCGTTTGCCATACTGATTCCTATACTGAACGCAGGCATCGGATTATTAATTGCCAAACTCATTGATATGCCTCAAGGAAATGCGCTCTTATTCGCCGTGTTGTGTGCCAGTGCCTCTTACATCGCTGTCCCAGCCGCCATTCGGATCACCGTTCCTGAAGCGAATCCCAGCCTATACGTTTCGACTGCTTTGGCAGTGACATTCCCATTCAACATCATCGTGGGAATTCCGCTCTACCTGTATGGAATTGAGCTGTTGTGGAGATAACAAAATGCACGCTGTTAAAAGAATAGAAATCATTGCCAACTCATTTGAGCTTGGCAAAATTTTAGATAGTTTAGAAAAGGCGGGCGTTCACGGTCATGCCGTCATTCGCAATGTTGCCGGAAAAAGCTTGCGAGAGGGCAACGAAGATTTAGACATGACTATGCTCGACAATGTTTACATTATTGCGTTCTGTATGCCCGATCTGATCAAACCTGTTGTAGAAAACATCACCCCTCTGCTCAATAAATTTGGGGGCACGTGTTACATCTCAGAGGTGATGGAAATCCGCTCGATCAAGTGTGTTGCATCACTCTAAATGATGTCGCTATCTAGTGACGTCGCCCTCTAGTTGCATGACTGTAGAAGAAGCAGTGTAGGAGAAGCATGAATTCAACAAAACGTGTTATGGAACGTCGCCATTTCTTAAAGTTAGGAGTGACGGGAGCCGCCATGCTAGTAGCGGGGAGCGATCTAGTCTGGCATGTTAAACAGGTTCAAGCTGGGGAGCTACCCTCAACCAATTCAGCGCTTAATCCGGACGCTGCCCTGCAAAAGCTGATAGAGGGAAATCAGCGATTCACCGAGCATCACCCGGAGTATCCTGATCAATCTCAGGCCCGATTGCAGGAGGTTGCTCAAGCCCAGCATCCGTTTGCCACCATTCTGAGTTGTGCAGATTCACGAGTGCCTGCCGAAATTATTTTTGATCAAGGCATCGGAGACATTTTTGATGTCCGCATTGCTGGCAACATTGCTACGTCGGAGGCGCTCGGCAGCATTGAATATGCGGTTGCTCTACTAAACACGCCTGTCTTAATGGTTTTGGGTCATGAGCGCTGCGGAGCAGTCACGGCAGCCGTCAAAAATGAAGCTTTGCCAGGGGAGATTGGGAGCTTTGTAAAGGCGATTTTGCCTGCTGTAGACAGGGTTAAGGGGCAGTCTGGTGACACCATTGACAACGTTGTGATTGCAAATGTGTCCTACCAGATTGAGCAGTTAAAGCGATCGTCACTTTTAATGGAACGGGTAGAATCTGGAAAATTGAAAATTGTGGGAGGTCGGTATGACCTGGACACGGGAAGAGTCAAGACCATCGTTTAATTCTGAGATCATTATTTGATTTGAGATCGGGCGATAGCTTAACCTAATACAATTCATTGAGCTTGATATTGAGCTTAGTGTTGTAATTTGCGGCTATCTGCCGTTCACAAGTTCTCAGGCTTTCATAGAATCCTACAGAATGTATTATTGACTTCATGTATTAACTTCTTAGTTGCAGGATGGCTATGAGTGATGCGCCGTTCCATAGCTGATTTGATCAGATCGGTAAGACGGTGGCTCAATGTGGATTATGACGCGGACAGGGCTGTACTTCTCCATTAATTTTGCTTCGATCGCTTCTGTAATGTCGTGGGCAGTATTGACATCTTTGGCATCCACGATTAGATGCATTTCGATGAAGGATTGACGGCCTACAACACCGCGCGAGGCAATATCGTGGCAGTTAACCACCCCCGGAACCGACATAGCGATCGCATGAATGGCTTCGGGCGCGATCGCGACCTCATCGACGAGCCACGGCAGATTCTGCCTCAGTACCGTCCAGCCACTCTGTAATACTAAGATCGCCACCGGGAACGCCAACGCAACGTCCAACCACTGCCACTGAAACAGCCAAATCCCCAGCAAGCCAGCGAGAACGCTAATCGTCACCCAAACATCGCTCATTGTGTGTTGAGCATCGGCGAGCAAAATAGGACTACCGACGCGCCGACCTTCGTTACGCTCATAGAACGCGACAAAAATATTGACGCCCAGCACAATCAGCAGAATCCAAAGCTCAGTGCTAGAAATTTGAACGGGTTTATTGGTGCCAAACAGACGTTCGAGCGCGCTTTGCACAATTTCAAAACAGGCAATTCCCAAAAAGGCGGCGATGCCAAGTGCGCCGATCGCTTCAAACTTCTGATGTCCATAAGGATGCTCGCGATCGGGCAGAGGCGACGAAAACTGACTCGCTACCAGTCCAAGGATGTTATTAGCGCTATCTGTCAGGCTGTGCAAGGCATCGGCAAACAAACTGAGCGAGCCAGTCGAAAGTCCGACGATCGCTTTCAATCCCATTACAAAAAGATTCAGCACGAGCGTCAACAGTAGAACTCGACGAACAGTAGAGCGATTATCTGTAATCACGATTACCTGCCTTTGTGTACAGTGACTAATTAAATGTCATCGATGACAATTTAGTGTCGTTGAGACAAATTAAATGTCGTAGTGACGATTTAGTGTCGTTTAAGCGGTGGTGACGAATTATTTGTCGTTATTCAACCCTGTACTACTGGTAACTTATCTGTCTTAATTGGACAATAGACACTTTAGTGCTAACCGAGTGAACCGTGGCAGTATTCGCCTAGACTTCCCTGAATGATACTCCTGAACCCACCTTGCTAGCGGTAGTTGAAATCTTAAAGCTTGCACCTTCAGATTCAACAGTCTACCTGCAAGCTTTCAACCCACGCTGTTCACCATACAGAATTCAAATATTTAGAGGTGACAGGGGGATTGGAAGTTAGAGCAGATGCCGGATAGCAGCGTTAAAGACAGAAAAAATGAGGTAACTTAGTTTGTTTCACCTCATCTATCGAAAAATGTTGCCCTTATTCTATCAAACCTGTTTGCAATCGAAACTCTCTCAGATTCAATTCGCGACGCTAGAAATATTGGTCGAACTGTTGCAAAAAGAACGACAAATCACTATTGAGCGTTTAGCAACACTGTTTCCACAAGCGATTTTATTTGAGAGTAGACGGCGCAACATTAAAAATGTTTGAGCTTGTCACAACTGACGCCGCAAGCCATGTGGTTTCCTATCATCAAGCAGTGGCTCAAGCGATATGCCAAGTAAAGCAGAGGTTAAACGTTCATGGATCGAGCTCAATGGCAAGACCATAACTTACTCATGGTCAGCCTAGTTGACCAAAACTGCGCGCTTTCGTTGTATTGAAGCTGGCTCGATAAGTAAGGGCAACGTGCACTGTGTGATCAACAAAAGGTGTTGCGCCCAGTCTTTCAGGTGCTGAAAAAGCATTGCTGATTGGAGACCGCAAGTTTCACAGCATTGAACTTGCTGCTTAGTGTGTTGAAAAGAACGTGTCGCTTGGGTTTTGTTTACCCAAAAGTACAACGGTCAAAACTGAGGACAGCAGCACCTTTTCGCGTCTGGATGACTCGCCACAAATGCCCGAATTGACTGAACACTATCTTTAGATTTAAGTCGCGAAAAAACGGGGCTTCGGCAAACATAATCTGGTGCTGCGACAAAAACACGAGTAACGTCAATCGAACCCAAGCGACAGGTATCTGCTTACCAACTTGAGCGATGCAGAACAGGCCCTCTCAGCCTACTCGAATCGATTCTCCATTGAGCCGCTCCTCAAAGACCTGAAATTGAGGGGCTACAACCTCGAACAGTGCCATGCTAATCCATCCCGCTTCACTTCTTTGCTTATCCTGGTTACCATTGCGTGTTCGATTGCCCCTATACCCGGTCAACGCATTCGCAGAAAACACGTGCAGCGTTAGGTGGGGCGCGTTAAAGAACCAAGCGCATTCAACAGCAACACAGCCAGCTTTGGATCTGAATGTACGGAAGTTTGTGGATTCATAGCCTGAATCTTTGGTGATCGTTAGCAGGTAAACTGATGGCACTCCAACCGCAAAAACGCCTCTTTGTTGGGCGAGGTCTCAATGCGATAGCCTTGATTCAGTCGGCATCTTAGCTTCGTTGTCACCCCCTGAAGATTTAGAGATCCTCTCGATAATCAAGTTCAGCAAACGACCCTTCTTCAGGGTAAGCAATTGCAACCATGATGGCTCAATCAGATGAAGGATCTTTCAATCTGCCTCAATTAAGACGTGTGATTGCGATCAATTACATGCCTTTTTCGACTTGCGCTTTGTCTCTTTCAACCTGTCACAATTAGGACAAGCGATTGTGACTTGTCCTGGATATTCAAAGTCGAGTTCTACTGTTCTTTCAACCTGCTTCAATTAGGACAAGCAATTGCAACTTCGACGGTTAAATGCGATCACGCACGATGAAATCTTTCAACCTGCCCCAATTAGGACAGGCGATTGCGACAGTTCATTCTCGTCCGCCTGCGAATAGTCTCTCACCTTTCAACCTGCCCCAATTAGGACAGGCGATTGCGACATGTTAGGGAACTTCAGAGTCTTGAGGAAGTATTCACTTTCAACCTGCCCCAATTAGGACAGGCGATTGCGACCACATTCTTTTACGATCGCGTCCCGTTTTTTGAGATCTTTCAACCTGCCCCAATTAGGACAGGCGATTGCGACGAGTTCCATTGGTGCCGGGGAATGGAAGGATTCAAACCTGAAAGCTTTCAACCTGCCCCAATTAGGACAGGCGATTGCGACCACTCTGCAACGAAACTCTTTTTCGTTGATTTCAACCTTTCAACCTGCCCCAATTAGGACAGGCGATTGCGACCGCGCCTTCCTGAAACGAGCTTCTATCACCCGTATCAGGAGAGGTTTGCGCGGTTCACACTACCTGTCCCCCTCAAAACCATTTCTCTAAGGAAACTTGTTGTTGGTTGAACGGTCAAAATCAATCAGCATAAGCATTTCCCTAGTTGCGCGGAACACACAAAATAATTTGCGGTTTCTAAATGGTGAAACAAAGAATAGAAGCGGGTTCCCCCTTGGTTGGCAGGGCTGATTCATGTTAGGGAGGAAAAATTCCTAGCATGGGCAGCAAACGGTCGAAATCATGACTGAGCAAATCGATGGCTTTGACAATCGAGGGATAGCCATGAACGCGAAATAAGCTGA
>JAHHHP010000095.1 GCA_019359275.1 Myxacorys chilensis ATA2-1-KO14
CCCGTTCGCTCATGCCGAGTAAGCCAAACCCCTCAGAGGATGGAATACTGCCAACTCCAAAGCCCTGTCCATTGTCTTTCACACGCAAGCAAACCTGATCGCGATCGTAGACTAGCTCCACTCGAATCTCGTCAGCATTGGCGTGTCTAACTGCATTGGTTAATGCTTCCTGTCCCATCCGCAGTAGGTTACTCTCGACTTCAGTAGGTAGAAAATACACTGCACCCTCAATCTCATAATATAGAGTGGTATCCATTGCGGCAGTTCTGAGTTGAGCAACGAGACGATGTAGAGCACTCTGTAAACTACCCTCCTCCAAAAGCTGAGGACGGAGCGCGACGACCGATCGCCGCGCTTCAGACAGTCCAGTTCGCGCCAATTCTTTGATCAGGTCTAGGTGTGCCCCAGTTGCTTCTACATCATCCGTTAGTACCTGGTTTGCCGCTCCCACCTGAGCCAGAATGCCCGTAAACGCCTGAGCGAGTGTATCGTGAATTTCGCGTGCCATGCGGTTGCGTTCTTCTAAAATCGAGGCTGCTTCTGCTCGCTTTTGCAGCGTAATATCTCGCGCTAGCCAAATCACCTGTTCGTGCCGAATCGGGGCAATGCGAGCCGAAAACCAGATTTCTCGTCCAGCTATCCACTTGCTGTATTCAACGGTGAGTACTTGTTGGGTTCTCAGCACCTGCTGAATATAACTCAGGAATTCATCAGCTTGTTCCTTAGCATAGAGTTGATACAGTGTTTTACCAATATACTCCTCCTCATCCAACACTCCATAGGACGGATTTCCTTCGATTGCACAGATCAATTGCCCTTCAGCAGTGAAGATACACAGCGGATCGGGAATGGCTGAAAAGAGCGCCCGCAATTCTGCTTCAGAGGCTTGCAACGCTGCTTCTGCTTGTTTGCGATCGCTAATGTCAACGTGGGTTCCCAACATCCGCATGGGTTGACCTGATTCGTCCCAGGCAACAATTTTGCCAACAGAAAGAGTCCATTTCCACTGACCATCCTGGGTACGCTGGCGATACTCTGCTTGATAGCTGGGGATTTCTCCAGCAATGTAAGCACGGTAGGTTGCGACAACTGATTCTCTGTCATCAGGATGCAAACGAGCAATCCATTCAGAAATGGGTTCGTGGAATGTTGCTGGATTGTAGCCCAGCATTAAAGCGTATTCCGGGTTAACAATTCTTTCTTCAGTCTTTAAATCGAGATCGTAGAGTCCTTGATTTGAAGCGGTTAATGCTAAGCGTAGTCGTTCTTCACTCGTTTGTAGAGCGACTTCTGCCTGTTTGAGATCGCTAATATCTGCAATCACACCTTCTATGCATTCATCGGCTGCATTCAGACGAGTAGAGTGAAGTCCCCAAAATAGCGTGCCATCTCGTTTTTGCAGTTGCACTTCAAAGTTTTGCAGTTCACCATCACGCTTCAGCAATTCAATAGCTTGCTGGCGATCGCTGGGATTCACATAACAGTCTGTGGTGTGTTTCAGCCCAATCACCTCCTCTGGTGAATCAAAGCCAAACAGAGCGGCAAAGCGTTGATTGGCATCGAGAATTAATCCATCCGAGAGGCGGGTGCGGAAGATGCCGACCTGTGAGTTTTCAAAGATCGTTCGGAACTTGGTTTCACTGCGTTGTAATGCCTCTTCTGCTTGTCTACGCTGGGTGGTGTCATTGCCAACCGATAAGATTTCAACGACCTCTCCCTGGTCATCCAAGATGGCTTGATTAGACCAGGCAACCCAAACTCGCCGTCCGTCTCGACACAGGTTTTCACCGTCGGTTTGCGGGTACGATTGAGGATTGCGAAGTAAATCATGGACAAAGGGTCGAATATCGCGTCCAGAAAGTTCGGCTTCTGGAATGATGGTTTCAAATACGGTTCGCCCTAAAATCTCGTGTTCTTCATAGCCCAATAATTTCACTCCATAATCGTTGATGTATCGAATCCGCCCTTGCGTGTCATACCGAATAATGACTGAATTCGCGGTTTGTAGCAGGTTGCGGTAGTTCGCTTCACTTTGCCGTAATGCTGCTTCTGCCTGTTTGCGATCGCTAATATCTGCAACCACCCCTTCGGTGTAGTCATCGCCTGCATTCAGATAAAGAGAGAAAAGCCCCCAAAACAATGTCCCATCTCGTTTTCGCATCTGGGCTTCAAAGCTTCGCACTTCCCGCTCTCGCTTCAGCAACTCAATGAGGTGTTGGTGATCGCTGGGATTTGCATAATAGCCTGTGACGTGT
Organism: Myxacorys chilensis ATA2-1-KO14; assembly: GCA_019359275.1. Taxonomy (GTDB): domain Bacteria; phylum Cyanobacteriota; class Cyanobacteriia; order Leptolyngbyales; family Leptolyngbyaceae; genus Myxacorys; species Myxacorys chilensis. The sequence continues at coordinate 2,256 of JAHHHP010000095.1, forward strand.
TCAAGCCCAATGATCTCCTCTGGTGAATCAAAGCCAAACAGATTGGCATGGCGTTGATTGGCATCGAGAAGTAATCCATCCGAGAGGCGGACTCGGAAGATGCCGACCTGCGAGTTTTCAAAGATAGCTCGGAACTTGGTTTCACTGTGTTGTAATGCCTCTTCTGCTTGTTTGCGCTGGGTGATGTCATTGCCAACGGATAAAATTTCCACGACCTGTCCCTGGTCATCCAAGATGGCTTGATTTGACCAGGCAATCCAAACCCGCCGACCGTCTCGACACAGGTTTTCACCCTCGGCGTGAGAGTAGGATGCAGGATTGCGAAGTAGATCTTGAATAAATTGTTTGCGATCACGTCCAGAGATTTCGGTTTCTGGAACAATCGTTTCGAGTAAGGTATGCCCTAAAAGCTCATGTTCTTCATAGCCCAAAAATCTTAGCCCGTAGTCATTTACGTACTGAATTCGTCCTTGCGGATCATAGCGAAGGATGATTGAATTCGCAGTTTGGATCAGGTTGCGGTAGTTCGCTTCACTTTTCTGTAATGCTGCGGTTCGTTCGGCGACCTGTTGCGCTAAAGTCGCGATCGCTGAATGATCAGAAGCATTTTCAGCAGTCGTATGAGTTGATGTAGAAGCTGTCTTCTGAGCAAAGAACTGTGGATAGCAAGTTTCTAAATCTTTGACCTTTGCCGTTGCACCCCACCGTTCATAGCAGTGGTGAGCTTCTTTCATATAGGTTTGAGCAAACTTTTCTCGACCTCGCGCTAGATAGTGTTTCGCTGCTAATTCATAGGCTAATGCTTCTTCTTGAATAAACTCATGTTCAGCAGCACCTGCGATCGCTTGTTCATAAAGTTCTTCTGCCTCAAGAAATTGCCCCAAGACCCGCGCTTTCTCTGCCTCGACTAAATGAAACTTATGAAGATGATTCATTAGCGTTATGAATGCTCCCCAAAATTCTTGTAATGTCGATCTCGAACTGGAGAAATCTAGACAAGGGCATAGGACGGGATGATTTTGGATGCTGCTGCTCCCATCTTGCGATAGATTCCTTAACGACGCACACGCGAACCGCTTGTTTACGTGGTACTCTGCGTCCAGGCAGCGCACAATTATCCTGCACTCTCACACCCCAATACATTAGAGAGGCTGAACTTTCATAAATTTGGCTTTGGATTGCAACTCCAGCTAGGGTAATCATTGAACTCTTTCCCTATCAGTATCATCAGCCATGCCACGAATTATATCAGTGCCACAAGCTTTGGTTCTCCTGTTTTTCTTTATCTAAAGGTGCATTAACAGAGAAATAAGTTCCAATGATTAACCCATAGTCGTTAGCAAAACTGCGCTGAAGTTAGCCTTTTGCAATTGGGCTAGGCAAATTCTTCTCAATCAAAGTGTGGTTGATCAACACACCCGCGATCGTTCCACTGGCAACCGCCATCAATAACGCCACACAAGGAGAGGAATTGCTGCAACATGATTCTTTCTGGGTGCTGAGTTCTGGGAACTAAGATTTCGTACAAGCATATTGCCGTTGAATAGCATTGTTTTTGTACACCTCTAATGTTCCAGCTTGCTGGCTATCCAACGTTCCATCCCAGACCCAGTATTGATAATCGCCATTCTGAAACTTGTAAACTCGAACTCCTTCTGTCGCCTGACTGGTTCCTCTCTCTAAACTCAAATTTCCGTTAGAACTGGTCGATCGATATAGGAGTTCTCCCGACTTCCTTGTTTTCCAGACATTGATGTTGTATCCACCTTGGCAGTTCAAGTTCAGGAGCAAATCAGCGGTAGAGTCTGCCATCGCAGGCAAGGAGAAATTAGCTGCAAGACAAGGTACTAAGGCAAGCAGGAGTGTGGAACGTTTCAGTAGTGTTTTCATCGTGCTGTTGTTCTTGTGTAGAGATCAAATGAGTAGATCGTTCTGAGGAGGAACACAACCTCTCTAATATTGTTGTAGAAATTGAACTAGGTTGGTTCACACTGAATTGCTTCGGCATTCCGCAGGTAGCCTAGCTTAGGAGCATGGTTGCTAGGGCACGAAACAAACACAATATCTTGAGGTCGGCTAATAGTAAGCCGATAGGAAGGAGGAAAGTTTTTTGGGTTTCCTGTGATCGTCTCAATGCGCGGGATGATCTGTGGATTATACTGCGCCATACCTGGAAGCTGAAACAGCATCGTTAACACTAACATCAACACAAATGCACCCACGAGCGAAACTATTTTGAAGTTCAAACGGATACTATATTTCATGATTAATCTACCTCATTTTTCGAGTGGTACGGGTGAAAGTAACCTTTAGCGACTGACGAGCGAATGTAGGCGAGGCCAATTTATCGCTGATCTCAAGAATGAATTTTTGGAAAGAGAAACCGAACTGTCTCAGGGTTTCAACCTTTTGCCTGGACGTGAGCCATTGTGTCACTTCAGGCTCGATCGCGTAATATCGAAAACTCATTGACAGGTTGGTTAAATTTAGCATTGCCAAAGATGTAAGCAATCTCTTTCACTAAAATCTCATAAATTGGATGCTGGGTTGTCACAATTTAGCTCCTTGACGTTCTATCTAAACTGTACTGATTCCAATACTTAACTTCTTTCAGATTCTTACGATGATTTTTCAGAGTCTGATCGTGTTGCTTTGCCAGCGATCGCGTCAGTCCGAATTTGGCTCTAACGAACTGTTATAAGAATCTGATAGACATCAAGTATTAGAGCTTACTACACTTCAGACAGTCTCGTTTTAGTCTCATGAAAGGAGCAATAACAATGAAAACATGGATTTTGGCACTTCTACTTGTCGTAGGTGTCAGCTTGGTAGGTTGCAACGATCGCGAAGCGAAGGAGCAATTGAATACAACGATGAACAGTTGGATTGGACGCGATGTGAGTGACTTTATTCGCAAGTATGGTGCGCCAACCACATCCTTCGCTTTGCCAAATGGGAATACGCTTTACTCTTACAAAACTGACCGCGAGCAAACTTACAAACAGCCGATTCAGGTGAACGAGTCTCGCAATCGGCGCGGTGAAAGGAAAACCGTTGTTACAGGCGGAGGGACAGTTGTTGATCGAGATTTTTGTGAGATTGATGTAGAGTCCGATCGTTCAGGCGAGATTTTGAATTGGCGCTACGAAGGTGACTCTCCCAAAAACTGCAAGATCAAGAATCTACCGAAAACGCTCCAGAAGCAACTCCAAAAAGATGGCATTCTTCCTTAACTGAACAGTAGCTGTTGTATGGTTTAATGGGCATTGGTGGATCAGTTATTAGAAGAAGAGCTTGAAGCAGAAACTGCGATCGCTGCTGTTACCGCAACAATCACGGTTGTGTCGCAGATTCTGTTTAGTGACAAACGAAGTATTTCGTTCGTATTTCTTTAAGCGCTCACTCCAAAGACTTCTTCATAAACTTCATTTGAGATATACTGTCCCCTTTGCTCATTCCTTTCACTTGTCCTTTACGAATCATACTCATCGCTTCAATCCCACTGGAGGTTCGTCTTGCACTATTGAATGAACCAAACCCCATCATCGGTTTTGCGATTCGCTTGATGTTGCGATGATCATGCTCGATCCCATTGTTTATATACTTGCTCTGCCGTAACTTTGTCGTTTCTTCTAGCGTCTCATCGGCTTTCAGTGCTTCAACCGCCACTGGATAGGCAGCATTCTTGTCCACCGTGAGTTCTTTGAAGCTCGCGCAGCGACTCACTCGTGGTACTTGAGTGTGTTCAGCCTTTAGCACTTTCCGAAAGAACCGCGCCGCTGCCTTCCCGTCTCGCTTCGCACTGGGCTTGAAATCCAGCCTATTGCCCACAGAATCCACCGCGCGCTAAAGATATTTCCACTCCCCTTTGACCTGAATATAAGTCTCGTCCACCCGCCACGAATCATTCGCGGGATTCAAGTAGGGTTGGATTCGTTTACCGAGTTCGGGCAAAACTTTTAGCACCCACCGATTAGTTGTTGAATGTGTTCGCTTCGCGAAGCTCCGTAGGACACGACTTCAACTCCCCGTTCCGTCATCATTTCCTCTAAATCTCGATAGAAGGTATAATGACAGTACCACCGCACATTCAACAGGATAATTTCAGGTAAGAAGTGCCGCCACTTAAACAGAGATTGCGATGCCATTTAGGGTGAGGTCAGAGGAAATTGAGCTTTCCACCTTATCATTAGACCTTTTGCGTGATAGGTAGATTTAGGGTTGAATGGAAGAATCACCCTCTTGTCCTGCCATGCTCACCTACGCCAAACTTGCCAAGACTCCAGCAAAGTTTCAACGATTCACCGGACTTACAGTCGAGGAGTTTGACCAACTCGTCAGGCAGTCGAGCCGTTGTGGAAAGCGACGGAGCGAAGGCGATTGACGAGCCGAGTTCGGCAGCGAGTCGTGGGTGGCGGTGGACAGTATAGAACCCATTTGAGATCTCAGGAAGGGGATGCAAGGCGCTTCAGCATCAGTCTGACAAAACAGAGGTTAATTTTAGTGGTTGCATGAGCTAGAGTTCGCTCGAAGTTCTTGACTAGACTTTTACAACGCTCCATCCAAGCATTAGATCGTTCTCTTACACAGTCCCCTACGGAGGGAAACCCTCCTACAGGGCTGTGCGCTCAATCACCCATCGAGCCACGGCTGGAACAAATCCAGATTTTCCTTGCTCTGCCTTTTGTTGTTTCGAGGGCTTAGTCGAGAGCTCAAACTTGATTTTCGTCATGATCTGGGGATACACCTTCTCTGACGCCTCAATCAAAGCGTCAATGTGATAACCGTGGTCTAGCAGAATGGTGATCTTGGGAATATTGACGGGTTTCGACTTGAAATAGTCGATGTTGAGCGTCAACATTTCAACTAACCCTGCATCATCGGTGACATGGGCCGGGGTGCAATAGGTGAAGAAGGGAAACCCAAGTGTATCAACCGCTAGATGCCTTTTAATCCCATTCGTCGATTTGTAGAAACAAAAGCCCTTCGAGTTCACACCCGCCGTGCAGGTATTTTTCACGGCTTGAGAGTCAATGATGATCAGCGTCGTCCACTTAGGCTTTTTTTCACCTGTTCACGCACTTGTTCATGTAAGAGTTGCATTAGTTGCTCAATTATCCCTGCTGCTCGCCATTGTTTGTAGTGCCAGTAGACCGTTGAGTAAGGCGGCAAGTCTTTGGGCAAGTCTTCCCAATTGCAACCATTCTTCAGTTGATAGAGGATGCCATCCAGGATCTGCCGCTTTGTCCAATTGGAAGGTCGGGTTCGCTTCTTCTGAGGCAGTATCTGTAGCAACAGGGGTTCGAGAATTTCCCATTCTGCATCGCTGAGGCTGCTGGAGTACGTCATAATCGCGGATTTAAGGGATTTGAGTACCTTGATTCACCCCTGTAAAGATGTCAAATAGGTTCTATACGTTTACTGAAGTTCATGGATTGGTTTCCAGGAGCAATTCCATCGGCTTCAAGGGATGCTCCCGTCCCAATTCTCTCTGCCTAAAGTGATGGAAGAGCGCTAACCCTCATTTGTTACTCTCGCTGAAGCGAACCCTGAAACTTAGCCCCAGTGCGAGTTTCCTATTTTGACGGCTCGAAAGTGACAAAAGAGCAAAACGCAGGTGCAGCAGAGCTTTCAGCTTTTGCTCCTACCAAAGTAACAAATGAGGGTTAGTTACGAACGATTGGGTGCTTCTAGAACACTGACATCAATGAGAGGAGTCACGTTAAATCCTTGGTTAAGCAAATGCATTTGGATATCTTGGGTTAATTGAGTGCGGATTGCTTCGGTGGACTGTTCTATCCCCCGTCGTTGCTGCACATAAACGGTACCCAACATTGTATTTTGCCCTTGAATGTCAGGACGGGTGAAACGAACGTTGGACTCTACCAGTGTTGCTAAACCGCTTTGATCAACTACCTTTTGAATCTCGGCGGTCGCTCGCTGGGTACGGCTGGAACGTTGGAGGTTGGGAGAGCTGGAAAATTGCCAGGTAAGCAGTCCCGCCAGCGCTGCAACTGTAACCGCTAAAATGGCGGGAAACGCCCAGGCTTTGCCTCGCTGATAGCGTGCTCCTTTTGCAGAAATCCCATAAAGCCGAAACACGATCGCGGCTGATAAATTAATTCCTACCAGTTGCAGTAGCAGCACAAACGCTCCATTGACTGTTAAGTCCCAGCGGCCCATTGCTCCTGCCATGCCGATCAGCCCAGCCGGAGGCGCTAAGGATGCTGCAACCAGCATCCCTGTAGCGGCTCCAGAGACCAAGCTACTGCGTTGGGACTGCACCAGATTTAAGGCTCCTGCTGCACCCGCTACCACTGGCAGCAGCACAGCGACAGCAGAAACTGTACTTGTTGCAGCCATTTGCTCAGTTACAGTTTCTTGACGCAGAACCAAGGTGAGCAGTCCCGCAACCGCGATCGCGACAGCTAAGGCTGCAAAATATCTCAGCAAACTACGGCCTAAGAGACGGCGATCGCCTCTTGCAGTAGCCAACGCCACATTCATAGCTGGACCTGCAAAGGGAGCAATTAACATTGCGGCGACTAACAAATAATTGGTATTGGTAAATAGCCCAATCCATACAACCACTCCAGCCGCCGCCGCATATCCCAAAAAGCCTTTCCAAGAACCAACACTTTGTAATCCAGAGAGAAACACTTCAATAGGGCTACGAGGTGCTACGTCTGTAACTTGTTGTGCAGCTTCATCAGCAGGTGGCTTTAATCCCATCACTCCATGTGGATTGAGTGTAATTCGGAGATTGGGCAACCCTTCTAGAGCTTGCATCAGATCTTCAACCTTACGGTTAGGAATGTGAATAATGACTACGTCCAGCAATTCATCAGTCCCTATCGCCTCAAACAATGCTAGATTCGTCCCGTCATGATCTTTGGCCGTGTTCAAGACCTCTTTTCCATGTCCTCGTGGAACTTGCACGAGTAGTTGACGCATGGCACTTCTGCTCCTATATGTATTGCTGTATTGCTTTGATAATTGTTAATGCCTTAATCCAAGCGGACATCTGTTAGTAATAGCTATACCATTATGCAGATTTCTATCTATCTTTTAATCCGATAAGGTCTAACTAGGCAATTACAAAAGTTGCGATCGCTTCCTTATAGCCTCAAAGACACAGCCCCACAATCATTTTTGTGTCTAGCGTTGAGCTAATAGAACTTTGATCCCAAACGCATTAGTGGGATAGCAGCACTCAGTCGATCAAGAACCCGAAGAGACTCCCTCATTCATTCATAGGGATAGCCACTTCTCAATGGCTACTTACTATATTCACCAGTAATCTGTTTTGAGTATTTAGGAGCAGGTTTAGCGGGAAGTTAACAAATTTAGTCCACAACTTTAGTCCATAGGAGAACAACATCATTTTAATGGCAAGCGCAGAGTGAAGATGCTGCCCTCGCCCACTTTGCTTTGAACTTGAATAGTACTGTGATGGGCATGAGCAATGGCTAAAGCAATGGGTAAGCCTAAACCAGAACCTCCTGTGTGCCGCGATCGATCTTGTTCCACTCGATAAAAGCGATCGAAAATTCGGCGTTGCTCTGCTGGCGCAATTCCTAACCCTGTATCCTGAACTCGAATTACGGCGTACTGTTCATCTTTGTTTAGCAAAACCGTAACTTTCCCACCCGCTGGTGTTGCTTGAATCGCATTGTTAGTTAAGTTGCAAACCAAACGATAAAGCTGTTCTTCATCGCCTAAAACATAAACTGTATCAGACGCTTGTAACTGCATTGAGAGTTCCACCTCCTCCTTAACCGCTAAAAAGGCTAACTCTTCCATCAAATCGCTGATTAGATCATTGAGACAGCAGGGGAGGTGCTCTCCTGTCCGTTTACGCTGATCAATCCGAGTCAACAGTAGGAGATCTTTGACTAACTCTGAGAGTCGTAGAGTTTGCCGTTGCAGGACGGCTAGGGCTCCTCCGGATGTATCTAAAGTAGAGCTTTCAGGCTTAGTTTGAAACCGCAGCGTAGATTCAATTGTGGCCTGCATTGCAGCGAGCGGAGTGCGAAATTCATGGGCGGCATCGGCCGTAAACTGCTGCATTTGTTGATAAGAGCGGTAGATGGGTTGCATCGCGAGTCCCGCTAGCCACCAGCTTGACCAAGCGACCAATAGCAGCGCGATCGCACATCCCAGCAGCAGCGTCCAGCGTAAGGCAGCCAGGTTTTGGTCTAGGTCTTGTAGCGATCGCCCTACCTGCACATGGCCTCCAGGCTGATTTTGGATCTGTAGTGGTAAGGAGACTTGGCGATAGTGAATCCCTTGATGATCTGTCAATGTCTGCCACTGGGCTTTTCCCGACGTGCTCGGTAATTGGTCTACCTGTAGTCCCATGACAACAATGGGTCTTCCCGTTGAATCCAATAAGCGGATGTAGTAATTGATGGGATCAGGAACTCCGACTAGGGGAGGTCGAATTATTCCAGGAAGCTGGGCTGCTTCAGTGCTAGGGATACAATCTGTTTTAGTCAAACACAGCTTCAAGGACAAATGATCAGCAACTTGACGTAGCTGCTCTGGTCGCTGCAAGACAGGCTCAATTCGTTTAGCCACAACCCCTGTAACGGCCTGCAATCCTTGATCAATGGTTCGACGGTAGGCATGGGCCACCACTTGATAAACTCCCAAACCGCATATACCCATAATGCAGGCCATGACGCTGGCATACCAGAGAGCTAAACGGAAACGAGTTGCACCAAAGAGCTGATTGTCTTTCATAGCTCATACATCAAGGTTAAAGCGATAGCCTACGCCATAAATAGTTTCAATAGCAGCCCCCTCATCTTCCAATTTACGCCGGAGTAGACGCACCTGAGCCGCCACGACATTGCTCACAGGTTCAGCGCTCACTTCCCAAAGCTGATTCATGATTTGATCGCGATTGACAATTTGGTTGGGATGCTTCATGAAGTATTCCAAGAGCTGAAATTCTTTGATGGTCAAAGGAATCACCTGGCGATCGCCATTCGCATTTTGCCGAACCACAGCGTGAGTCCCATAGTTGAGCGTTAAGTGACCCGCTTGGAGTTGGGCAGGCTGAATTTGAGGCGATCGTCGTCGCAATGCTCGTAGTCTGGCCAGCAGTTCTGCCATTTGAAAAGGTTTAACCAAATAATCATCTGCGCCACTATCAAGCCCTTGAATCTTTTCCTCCATGCGGTCTTTGGCAGTCAACATCAAGACAGGGAGCGAGCTATTCTGGGCGCGTAGCCGCCTGCATAACTCCACCCCTGACAGCCCTGGCAACATCCAATCAATAATCGCCAAAGTGTATTCAGTCCAGTGTGCTTCTAAATATTTCCAGGCTTGCGTGCCGTCCAGCACCCAGTCCACCACGTACATCTGGTGATTCAGAACTTGTTTAATGGCTGCGCCTAAATCGGCTTCATCTTCAACTAATAGAAGTCGCATTGTTAATAACTTTAGTTTCTTAACTAAAATCCCTTAGTTATAAGGTACTTACAGAATAGTGAAATCAGCGTGAAATTCATCTCGCCCATTGGATATAAATGCTGATAGCATGCCCATACATGGTTTGAGTTAATGATGAAATCAGCATGAAATTTTGCTCAACCCATAAACTAATACTCACTACCTCCTTGGCTGGAAGAAACAATTAACTTCAATTCTTATAGTACTAATAGCAATGAAGAAATAGCTAAGGTTTGATTGCTTGTAAGAAACTCAAAAAATATTTGTAAACATCCTAAAGATGTTTTAGGTCAAACAAATGCTTTCTAATTAAGCTCAATAAGCATTTTGTTTTGGAGGAATTTATGAGCCAGAAAATTCATTTGATTCAAAAAAACTTTGGTTTACTAGGAACGATCTGCGGCAGTTTAATAGTTGGTCTACCGACAATTTCCTTAGCTAGCCCAGCCACTCCTAGTTCGCTAAATCCCTGTCCTGGTATTTATTATGAGGAACCTTATAACAGCACAAAGTTAGTTCCTAGGGGTTGCCCATCTAATGCTGCCACTCGGCTTCTAAGCGAGCAAACCCAATTACCACGCCAGCAGGTTATTGTTCCTGTTGTTGTTCCTTCTGGAATCCCTACGCGTCCAGCACAACCACCCCTTCCTGAAAATAGAGCTGAGCCGATCGCGACTGTGACACCCGTGGCAGGGGAAGTAGGTGTGAGGTTGAAGAATAACACTAACGCTCTCGTTAGTTATGAAGCGATCGGATACACGCAGCGTCGTTTCCTACCAGCAGGAGCAGAAGCCACCTTAAAGCTACCAACCCCCGCAACAATCACGATGGTGCGGCAGGACAAGGGGTTATTGAAAGTGATGTCAATGCCCAGTTCTAGAAGCGGAATGTTGGCAGTATCGCTTGATGAAACGACCACCTTGACTGATAACCAAGGCGTCTTGAGAATTCAAAAGGATGGTCAAGTCTTTTTGAACTAAACCATCTTTTTGAACTAAAGCAATAGAAATCAAGCAATCAGGTGTGAACAGATTTTTTATTTACTGTTCTGTTCTGACCTAATCAATAGTGAACTTGAAAAAGTGAACTCGAAAAGTTTTCCAAACATAAATCAACGGAGTGAAAATCACATGACTCGCTACACCAACTCTAATCACAATAGCTTTACTCAAAAGTTGTGGAAAGTTAATGGAGCGCTTCCTACAGGAATTGCCCTTGCCCTAATGGCTTTAGTTCTTCCCGCTTGCACTAATGGGCGACAAGAAGCGGCTGCCCCGCCCGCTACAGGAAATGTCACAACTAAAGAAGTTGCAAACGAGACTAACCGCTTAATTGGACAGACTGTGACCATTAGAAGTGAGCCAATTAAGAAGATTGCTCCTAACACTTTCACAGTGAGCGATGAGCAATTCTTTGGTACTGAATCCATTCTGGTCGTGAATGCTTCAGGCACACCTTTCACTCTACCTACTGACAACGATGTTGAGGTACAAGTGACAGGCCAAGTTCGTAATTTTGTATTGGCAGACGTTGAACGAGAGTTTGACTTAGACTTAAAGCCTGAACTGTATGCTGAGTACGAAAACAAACCTGCAGTTGTTGCTCAAGCGATCGCACTAGCGCCGGAACCGGGCAAAGTCACCGAAGATCCTCAACGGTACTACGGCAAGCCACTAGCTGTAACGGGTAAAATTGAAGAAGTGACAGGTCCGAACGCATTCACACTGGATGAAGATCAACTGTTAGGTGCAACTGATTTGCTGGTCTTACGAGCGAACCCTAAGGCAGGTGCCCCAACCCCAGCAGCGATCGAAGATGGTAAAACAGTTGCGGTAACGGGTGTACTGCGTCCCTTTGTGGTTGCTGACCTTGATCGAGAGTACGACCTGACCTGGGATTTAGGTTTACAGAGAAAGCTAGAAGCAGAGTACAGGCAAAAACCTGTATTGATTGCTGACGCTGTTTATCCTTCAGCAATTCCAGACGTTAGAAAGTAAGTTACAGCTTTGAGGATGGGTTGGGTGGTAATACCACTCAACCTATTAAACCTGTATTAGGCAAGTGACAACAACATCTGCACTTAAAGCGCTATAGATCTCGCTAAACAAGCAGCATTGAAATTGAGCGAGCTGGGCTTGAGCCTGTGCTGAGCTAAATCCTTATAGGAGTAGAGAGCAGAATGAACAGCGATCAACAAATACAAGCTAGCACCCGATTTACCGACAACCCACAACCACAAGTTCCCAAACCGCCTCAAGGACGAGATTGGTTGAAATGGTTAGGACCTAGCTTTCTCTGGATGCTGTCTGCAGCTGGCTCTGGTGAGTTGCTGTTCACTCCCCGAATCGCGGCGCTCTATGGCTATACATTGCTGTGGGCACTCCTAGCAGCAGTAGTCCTGAAATGGTTTATCAACGGCGAAGTTGGCAGGTTTACCGTTTGCAGCGGGGTGACGATTCTAGAAGGCTTTAAGCGGCTTCCTGGACCGAAGAACTGGGCAATCTGGCTGATTTTAGTGCCTCAGTTTGTGGTCGCGATCACGACTGTCGCAGGCATGGCAGGCGCAGCCGCAACCGCACTGATTTTAATGACCGGGGGCACAACACAACTATGGACAGTGATCATCATTGTGGTGACGGCAGCAATCGTCTTTCTGGGGCAATACGACGGAGTCGAGAAAGCCTCATCCTACATTGGCATTGGTCGCACGATCTCTGTGGTAGCTGCTGCCGTTTTCGTCTTTCCTAACTTGGGAAAATTGTCAGGTGGATTGGTTCCTCAAATTCCTCAAGATGTCCAGTATCAGGAGATTCTGCCTTGGTTGGGGTTCATGTTGGCAGGGGCAGCAGGACTGATGTGGTACTCCTACTGGGTTGGTGCGAGAGGGTACGGTGCTGCTACCAACAAGCGCGAAGAACCCATTGATTTTGAGCAGCTCGATCGCGATCAACGGCAGCGGTTGCAGGGATGGCTCAACCTGATGACCTTCTCCAATACCCTAGCCGTAGTCGGAGCCTTACTAGCGGCCCTTTCGTTTTTGATTTTAGGAGCAGAACTGTTGCAGCCAGCAGGGTTAGTACCCAAAGAAAATCAGGTTGCAGAAACCTTGGGGGGCCTTTTAGGAGATCTCTGGGGACCTTTCGGCTTTTGGTTCATGGTCGCGATCGTGTTTATCACCTTTTGCAGTACGGCGATGTCGGTGCAAGATGGGTTTGGACGGATGTTTGCTGATGGAACGCAGATTCTACTGCAAGGGTTTGGTATCCGAGGTGGTCGCTGGACGAATGAAAAATTCTTACGCAAGTTTTACATTGCTACTTTACTAGCAGGGCTTCCGATTGCCGTATATCTCTTTTTCGGCGAACCTGTGGGGTTGCTTCAGACGGCTGGAGCCATCGAAGCCTCTCATATTCCGATCGTCACTGGGCTAACTTTATATCTCAACCGTCAGATGCTACCGAAGAAACTACAGCCTGCTGCTCTAAGCTTCTGGGCAACTGTTGTAGCCGGTGTATTTTTCGCTGGATTTGCAGTGACCTATTTATTACAGCTCACTGGAGTCATCGGCTCTGGCGGAAGTTAGGAGGACTTTATGTCACAAACAACTCAATCATCACAAACAACTCAATCAAATGTTAAGCAGCAACGACGAGCGACTCAGCCTATTTGTAATCGCATTGCGATCGTGTTTGACTTTGACGATACCCTTGCCCCGGATACTTTTGATGGGCTGGTAAAAGCTTTAGAGTTAAATGTAGATGAATTTCGCCAGCAGCGATATGAACCTTTGAAAGATGCAGGTTGGGATCATGTTGCAGCAAGATTCTATTGCTTGATTCAAGAATCTAAGCGTCGCCAGAAGCCTCAAGACAAAATTACCAAAGATGACTTGATCCAATTCGGTCAACAATTACAGCCGTTTGACGGCGTTACCGAGATGTTCGATCGCCTGCATCAGCATGTACAAGATCTTAATCCAGAAATCGAACTAGAGTTTTACATCGTTACAGGTGGTTTTGGCGAAGTGGTTCGCAACACCTGCATTGCTCCTTACTTGACTCAAATTTGGGGCTGCGAATTTCACTATAGCGAGACGGGCGAGATCGAGTTTCTCAAACGCAGTATTAGCCATACAGAGAAGACCCGTTATTTAATGCAGATCGCTAGTGGTCGAGATCAGGTAGATAGCGATGGGCAATCGTTTACCTACCGAGATGTTTCAGCCGACCAACTGCACGTTCCTTTGTCACAAATGATCTATGTCGGGGATGGGACATCTGATGTCCCTTGCTTTTCGGTCCTAAATGATGAAGGAGGAATCACGATCGGCGTTTACAAAGAGGCTCAAGCCTGGAATGAGCAGATTCAAGTGAGTGAGAGTCAGCGAGTCACCAATTTAGCGATCGCTGACTACCGGGAAGATTCAGAGCTAATGCGATCGCTGACTCTCGCCGTTGAGAGCTTATGCAAACAAATTTCCTTACGTCAGCTCAGCGTTGGAGAATAAAGTCAACTTAGTTGTAATTAGCTCTAGATGTTTTATGCAGAATCTTTGGTACAAAAACGCGATCGTCTATTCCCTGGATGTTGAAACCTTCATGGACTCCAATGCAGATGGCGTTGGTGACTTTCAAGGGCTGACGCAGCGACTTGATCACCTCGCAGCAATGGGCATTACCTGTCTCTGGTTATTGCCGTTTTACCCCTCACCTAACCGAGACAACGGCTATGACGTGATGGATTACTACAATGTCGATCCACGATTAGGCACATTGGGCGATTTTGTCGAGTTCATGCACCAAGCACGCGAGCGAGGGATGCGAGTGTTGATCGATCTAGTAATTAATCACACGTCTGATCAGCATCCTTGGTTTCAAGAATCTCGATCCAACCCTCAATCTCGCTACCGCAATTACTATGTTTGGTCAACGAATCCACGTGAGGATGATCCGAACCTGATCGCATTTCCCACGGTGGAAGATAGCTTGTGGGATTATGACGAGCAAGCAGGAGCCTATTATCTGCACCACTTCTACAAACATCAGCCTGACCTGAACATCGCTAATTCTTTAGTGCGAGAAGAGATTTGTAAAATCATGGGCTTCTGGTTGGAACTGGGCGTGTCTGGTTTTAGGATTGATGCAGCTTCTTTCGTCATCGAAGGTATTGGTATCCCAGGGGCTAACCAGGAAAACCTACAGATCTTTTTTGATGAGATGCGGGGGTTTCTCGCTTCGCGTCAAGGAGATGCAGTATTGCTAGCAGAGGCAAATGTGTCAGCAGAGGAAATCTCTACTTATTTTGGGCAGGGAAACCGGATGCATCTGCTGTTCAACTTTTTGCTGAACCAATACATGTTCTTGGCGCTGGCGCGTCAAGCAGCCGAACCACTGCGCTATGGACTCAGAACTTTACCAGAAATTCCTAGTCAGTGTCAGTGGTTGAATTTTGTGCGTCATCATGATGAACTGACCCTTGATCGCTTGAGTGACTCAGAACGACAGGAAATTTTCGATGCTTTTGCCCCCGAAGAAAATATGCAGATCTATGGACGGGGAATTCGTCGCCGGTTACCTCCGATGCTAAAAGGCGATCGCCGCCATATTGAACTCACTTATAGCTTGATGTTTAGTTTACCGGGTACTCCTTTATTACGGTATGGTGATGAGATTGGCATGGGCGATAATCTGCGCCTAGAGGGGCGTACGAGTGTGCGAACTCCCATGCAATGGTCTGATGAACCGAATGGTGGCTTTTCTGACGCTCCCCCTGACCAACTTACACGACCTGTCATCAGCGAGGGAGAATATAGCTACAAACAAGTTAACGTGGCTCAGGAACAGCGCGATCCGGCTGCACTAATCAACTGGATAGAACGAATTGTTCGCATTCGCAAGCAATGTCCAGAGTTCGGCTATGGCACATTACATATTCTAGAAACTGATGATCCCTGTGTCTTTGCTCACTGTTGTGAGTGGAGCGATCGCGCTGTGATTGCGGTGCATAACTCAGCTGATCGCGACTGTACCGTAACACTCAACTCTACTGATTATGAGCATCTGTTTGATCTGTTTGGCGATCGCCCTTACGAAGCACTCAATGATAATAAAGCTATTCCACTATCTCCCTATGGCTATCGCTGGTTTCGGGTAAATCAGACTCATTAAGTGCTATGACAGCTCTCAACCTCAAATCCAACAGCAGGGGCAGCGAGTTGCTGTCTATCCTTGGGCTAAGAGAGCAGGGCAGTTTGGGATTGCGGCCCGTGCATTTCTGTTTGGCCTGATTAGCACTTTCCTAATCGTAGTGGATTGCAGTAAATTATCAGGAAAGATATCTCATGGTACAGATTGGTTATCACGCCTCTCACGAACAATTTCAACCCAGTGAACTGCTGAAGTATGCCCAAAAGGCAGAACAGGCAGGGTTTACACGGGTTCTCTCATCCGATCACTTCCACCCTTGGAGCGAGCAACAAGGGCAAAGCGGATTTGCTTGGTCTTGGTTAGGCGCAGCCATGCAGGCAACCCCCAGCCTCTCCTACCGGGTCGTCAATGCTCCCGGCGATCGCTATCATCCCGCGATCATTGCTCAAGCCACCGCTACTCTCGCTGAGATGTTTCCCCATCGCTTTTGGTTAACAGTCGGCAGTGGTCAGGCACTGAACGAACATATCACCGGAAATAAGTGGCTAATCAAGCGCGATCGCAATACTCGGCTCAAAGAGTGTGTTGACATCATCCGGGCCTTATGGGCAGGCGAAACTGTAACCCATCATGGGTTGGTTTGTGTGGAAGAATCCAAACTTTATTCTCGCCCTGACACTCCACCCCTGATCCTGGGGGCGGCAGTTACAGAAGCAACTGCTGAATGGTTAGGCAGTTGGGCTGATGGGCTGATTACCATCTCACGCCCACCTGAAAAACTGAAGCGAGTCGTGGATGCTTTTCGGCGCGGAGGTGGAGAAGGGAAGCCCATGATTTTGAAAGTTCAGCTTTCCTACGATCGCACGGATGACATAGCTCGTCAAAAAGCGCATGAACAATGGCGCAACAATATCTTTAAGAATGTTTTGATGACGCAGCTACGAACCCCGGAACAATTTGACGCAGCAGGAGAGTTTGTCACACCAGATGAACTGAATGAACATGTTCGGATCTCAAGCAATTTGCAGCAACAGATTGAGTGGCTACAAAAGGATATCGAATTAGGCTTTGATGAACTGATTTTACATAACGTCAACCGAGAGCAGGAGCAATTTATCGACGTCTTTGGGGAGAGCGTTCTGCCAGTGCTAACAGGACACAAGTAGAACAACATGTGATCACAAGAATGATCACAAGAGAAGTTGACAAGCAAATTTCAGGAGGATCACATCATGCAAATTAATCAACACCAGTCTATTCACCTGTCGATCGCAATTGTCTTGAGCGCGATCGACATCGCAGAAGTTGGTGCGATCGCAGCCCCTCAAGAGATTTCAGCATAAACTGCGAGTGAAACAATAGCTCAAGGTTCAAATGCCTTGCTACTGGCACAAGCAGATAGAGATGCTTGCCGAATCATTGCTGTCAGCGGATTATACATTTGGCAGGAATCATCCGTTTACAGCAAGGCAATTGGTCTTATTCCGGCATTGTCAAGCTAGTGAAGCAGGTAGAGCATCGACAGCATAAGGGAGTGAATAATCGAGCAGAGAATTCGCGTCAACCGACAAAAGTCAGAGAAAGGCGAATGCGACGATTCAAATTGCTTGGGCAAGCTCAACGATTTCTATCCGCATGTGGACCGATTCGAGGACACTTCCATCCCAAGCAACATGAACTGAGTGCAACACGATATCGAGCAGAACTACCGCTACAAAACAGTTCTGTTGCAAAAATGATGGGCCGCACCAGGATTCACCCCATCAAGATTTAATTGTGCAAAGCGATCGCATCCAATTTGTTAGATTGGCAGTGGATGGGAAAGCGGAGGTCGCGCATAAGAATGTTGAGGTTTATGCGCGACCTCCGCTTTCCATCCGTTGCGACACTTCAATTAAGGTCGGTCAATCACCTTTATAAAACCTTTTGCAACCATCATGTCTTTGTTCGGAAAAT
Source organism: Myxacorys chilensis ATA2-1-KO14 (assembly GCA_019359275.1). Classification (GTDB taxonomy): domain Bacteria; phylum Cyanobacteriota; class Cyanobacteriia; order Leptolyngbyales; family Leptolyngbyaceae; genus Myxacorys; species Myxacorys chilensis. The sequence goes on from JAHHHP010000095.1 coordinate 19,817, forward strand.
ATTTCACTTTTGTATGCGTAATTACCTTATCCCCAACACCAAATACATCAACGAAAGCAAGAGGGTCATCACCGATCGCAACCGCCTTCCCACGTCCCTTTCCCATAAAACCGCCATTCCCTAACTCATGAACTTTAGTAGTTGTATCGGTCAGGGCTAAGGTTGGATCACCTGTAGCCAATGCATCAGCTGTTACCCCTACAAGGATTCCACCTGAAATTGCATTGGGTTCTGAAATACTTTCTAAGTAACTCAAATCATTGATCAGCATAAGAATGAATCTCACAGATGCAAGTTATAACTCACATCCAAGCATCTTTTTTATAAGACCAGTTGCCATATTGGCCCATTCTGCCCAATATTGTCGAATTAATAAAATGGGGACTGCTGAGCGCTCTTGCTTAAAACTTAGAAGTTTGTCTTGTGTGGAGAAAAGCGTTCATTCAATCTGAGGTAAGTAGAGAGGTGCAATTAAATATAAGATAGAGTAGGAGTGTCACCTTGTACTAAAAATGCCTGCTCCCCTTCAGATTACGCTGACTCCTGAAGAAGATCGAACGCTCAGTGAGATTCGGGTCGCT
>JAHHHP010000097.1 GCA_019359275.1 Myxacorys chilensis ATA2-1-KO14
GCGCGTAGAACGATTTGCTTTTCCAAATCAGAATGGTTGCATGATGTAGTTATTGGTCTGTTCATCAATCGGTACGAATTTGGATTACCCATTTAGCTATCGCTCCACACGTCTAGAACACGACCGACCCAGATAATGTCATTGCTCGGCTGCGCGAGTTAGGTCAGAGGGGCGGATTGATGGATGCCCAAGACCCACGGATTACGGTCACTAATCCGCTAGACTCGAATCCTGTCTTAAACCCGGACAATCCCAACCCCGAAATGACGGTTGGTTTCACCTTTCTCGGACAGTTTCTCGACCACGACATCACCTTCGATCCCGCGCCTCTCAGACCTCCTGCCACAACAGGCCCAAACTTGCGAAACCCGTTTCTGGACTTGGATAGCGTCTACGGTCGCGGACCGGGTGAAGATCGGCTTCTATACGATCGCGCCTCTGAGATCGAACGACCCTTACCCGCTAAATTTCTTATCGACTTTGACGCTCCTCGCGATTTACCCCGAACCAGTCAGCAACGGGCGATCATCGGCGACCCCCGAAATGACGAGAACGTGATCATCTCACAGCTTCACTTAGCCTTTCTAAAGTTCCACAACCGAGTCGTCGATTGGGTGGTTGCTCGCTACCCTGGGGAAAGCGCAGAGGAACAGTTCAACCGAGCACAAAAGCTTGTCCGCTGGCACTACCAATACATTGTGGTCAACCAGTTTTTACAAGTTTCTCTAGATCCAACCGTTTTTGAGCAGGTGCGGAGCAATAGTCCGTCTCTGTTTAAGGTATCTGCTAAGCCAACGCTTCCCCGTGAATTTCAAATTGCGGTTTACCGTTTTGGACACAGTCAAATTCGTCCTGGCTACAAAGTTAATCAGGGATTCGGTGCGCCCATTTTTGATGCTGCGATCGATCCGCGAGAGGGTGACCCGAACGATCTCCGGGGAGGACGGCGGGCAACTCGCCGATTTGTTGAATGGGACACGTTCTTTGACTTCGGGACTCTGGAAGTAGCTGCTGATCCCAATGGTCCTGATGGTCCTGTTCCTATAGCCCGACCCAAGGTTAAAAGAAACAAACGGATCGACCCGTTCATCTCTTCGCCCATGTTTGATCTACCAGTGGGGCCTGGGTTGGTTGGGCCAGGAGACCAACTCAAGAGCCTAGCTGGACGGAATCTCGAACGGCATCTTTTACATGGGTTGCCATCGGGACAAGCGATCGCATGTGAGTTGGGTTACGACCCGCTAACTCAGGCAGACCTTGCAGAACTAACAGACCTTAATTTCCACGAAAGCACGCCTCTCTGGTACTACGTTCTGAAAGAAGCGTTAGTGCAGCATGAGGGACAACGACTGGGACAGGTCGGCAGTCGAATTGTCGCAGAGGTTTTCTTCGGGCTACTGCTGAGTGATAGCGCGTCCTACTGGTCTCAGCAACCAAAATGGGAACCAGAGCTTCCTCGCCGGGATGGGAGTGTTGAGGGTGATTTCACAATGGTTGACCTTCTAGCCTTTGCGGGAGTCGCATGACGTTCTGCGACATTTCATCGCTGCTACCAAGCTTAGGATCGCTGGGCTTGGTAGCGGCAAGGGTGAATGGAGACTCACGTTGATCAGAAAACGTTGGATAAAGGATTAAAACTGAGTCAGCCACAACAACGATCGCCTTACACGAAGACCCTCAATTTTAGTGAATCGATCAACGAACCGCTTTCAGGGCTTCATACAAGCGCTTATACTTTTGAAACGCAGTCTCATACATCGGATTTTCTTGCGGCTGTACAACATCCCCAACTTGGGGCAGAATCTTGAACGCTGTTTCCAAATTGGGATATACCTCAATCCCTACCATTGCTAAAATTGCGGCTCCATAGGCAGCTCCTTCTTCTCTGGGCACAACCAATTCTGTTTGCAAAACATCTGCCAGAATTTTTAACCAAACGCCCGATCGTGCCCCTCCTCCCGTTGCCATATAGTTGATACATGGGGGTGATTGTGTGAATCACGTCCAATGCTTCTCGTAGGCTGAATGCAATGCCTTCCAGGACAGCCCGAATCAGGGCGATCGCACGATTTTCACCAAGCGTTGAGCCACATCTGATAAAGCGTCTAAGCTAGCTTCTATCTAATCTGCCGATTTTGCTCCGTCTAACCGGATTGTGGCGTGAACAGCGGATAACTTTTCGTGGTCCGAACAATTAATTGCCCGTGCAGTTCAACAGCGATCGCCCGCACTCTTCCTGTCCCTAGATTTAGATCAAGTACTACGTCAGCTACGCTTCCCTCCCTGTTCTGAGCAGTAAATGTGGGCAAACACCCAAATCAGCCAAGCCAGAAACTCAGAAAGTTCTAACCAGCCTAAATTAACAACAGCGGCATTCTGTCTAGTCACTACTAAGCTAGCAGCACAGAAACCGCTTTAAATCCTTTGAAAACCTGCAACAAAGCTAAAACCGCTTTCTACCGAAGTGGACATCCTCTAATGCGTGCTCTTAAACTGCGTGAGCATCTTTCAGGGGTTCATGCGTTGAGGCGCTCTTATTGACAGTGCCCCATTAAACTATGCATCAAGATACATGTTAAGATTTGTATTTATTGATTGAATTTAGTAGCTCTTAATAAATTTACAATTTTCTATAGGCCAACACTATATATGTACTTAAAGCCTTTTATGAACTGATAACCATTTAAGCCTGGAGGACAAGCAATGCAAATGTTGATGTGCGCGGTCGCGCATCTCTTTTGTGATGTTCTTATGTCTTTAGAACTGAACAATTCCCATTAAAAATTTTCTGCATGACCTTATTCAAAAGTGATATATCTCATGTCAAAAGCTCATCCTTTAGGCTTGAGCTTAAGTTAGTACTCTGACAGAGAGCATCAACTCATTCAATTTTTAGACTGTTAATGTAGCTCAACTTGATGATTGATTGCTACTCCAAATTGATATCAACACGATATTGAGAATGCTCTTGGTAAGAATCTGATGCTTTTACAATCTCAAAACAGAACTCAATCTCATTCAACCTCAATGTCAGGAATTAGTAAATGGAGCGCCAGCATTGAACGTGGCGTTGTCATTGCGCTTGCTATTTTCGGTTTATGGGCGTTGAGCTTATTTATCTTACTATCTATCGATGTAGCTGCCTTGTCTACTGAACTTTGCATTGCATTAGTAGCTTTACAAACGTTCTTATACACAGGCTTGTTTATCAATGCTCATGACGCAATGCATGGCGCAGTTGCTCCCAGAAATCCTAAGCTCAATAACTTTATTGGTTCTCTATCAATTGCCTGTTATGCGCTTTTCTCATACAAAAGCTTGCTAAAAACTCATTGGCTACATCATCATCACCCCGCATCTGAAACTGATCCAGACTTCCACAACGGGCAATATAAAAATCCGATCGCTTGGTATTTCAATTTCATGCTCAACTACTGGAGTTGGACACGATTAGTTGGTTTGGTTGTCATCTTCCACACCCTGCGTGGTCTCTTACATGTTCCTGAACTCAATTTGATTCTGTTCTGGGCGATTCCTGCGATCACAAGTTCCGTTCAACTCTTCTTCTTTGGAACGTATTTGCCTCATCGTGAACCTAAGGGAGGCTACCAGAACGGCAGCCGTGCCCAAAGCATGAATTGGTCTACATTCCGCTCATTTATTAGTTGCTATCACTTTGGTTACCATCTAGAGCATCATGAGCATCCTCATGTTCCTTGGTGGGCGTTACCTCAAGTACATCAACAGCGCATCTCTAGAGTTTCATCTGAGATAAATTAGACCGAACACAAAAGACTTGCTAAAACCCGGTTTAGTTAGAACCAAGATTTGCTTAGGTACTAAAACCTTCTAGTAAGTAGCTTGATGACGACTACTGTCTATCTTTTATCTGTAGAGTACAGCCATGACGTTATCTTGTTTTTACTCAGTAGCATTGTTATTAGAGCAATGCCAATACTAAGACCGATATTTTCTAAACGCAAATGCTCAGCGTGAATAATGGGTTCAAGTAGAAAAGCAGGAACACATATTCCACCTAGGATTAGCAAAATGTCAAACCGAGGCTGCTGTTTGAACCTACTCGAAATAAGCGCCAAAATACCGCCTAAAGGAGCAAAGAAAACGGCATAGAACATCAATTTGTGAACCGAAATACTAAAGTTTGTAAGCTGTAGAATCCGTCCCTCGAATGGAAATAGATAGCGGAATAGTGTAATTTCAGGAGTTAGTTCTAGGCTGTAAGAATTTTGCGGTTCATCTACATACAGACGAAGAACGCTCTGATAGTAGGTTAAGAGAAAATGATGAGGTTTAAGATCTCGAAAAGTATTGGGTACAAACAGAGCAGTGTAGACTCCATTTTCTCCTGTGATCGGCGTTCTTAACCGAAACACGAGTTGATTGTGTTCCTGACCCAGTGTAAAGTTCCGACGGGCTGGATTGGCAGAAAGCGATAGGATTCGAGCAGGTCCAGTTTGATCTAGATCTGAGGTTGCTGCAATCGTACTAATTGTAAACTGAGAGGAGTTCCGCAATCGGTTGGATAACACTGAGGCAGGCTCAGCTGTTGAGAGCCAATGTTTATCCGATACGCGCACACCTTCTGGAACTGCTGAAATTCCATCTCCCTGAGCCACTAGATCTGGTAATTGACCTGTGCGATCTTTTAACGGTTTACTGAGCGAGTTGCGGCTTTCTAAGTTGGTTAGATCATACGCTGTGACTAACCCGGCTTGCGGAAGCGAACCTTTAGTTTGGAGAACTTGAGCAATCTCAGATTGGGATAGAGCGCGATCGCTAATCTCCACTTTAGAAATAGTTCCGTTCCACGGGCGGTCGCCTGTCTTCTCGTTTCCTAATAGAAGTGGCAACTTAGGGTTCCAATTACTCAGTTGCGCCGCTTCCTGAAGAGACAATGAGACTAGCCCTATCATCATAATCCAGGCAATCAATGCAACTGCCAAGTTCCGAATGGTCAGCAGCCGTTTGACCTTTTGTTCAACCGATATGACTTGATTAGATGCGGTTGTTGTAGAGTTATGCCTCGCGCTGATTGTCGTCAGTAGAATGTAGCTCAATGCGCCACAAAAGCCTCCGGTGGTGTTAGTTGAGATATCAATCCAGCTAGGGCTCCGGGATGGCAGAAAAACCTGCGATAATTCAACACTAAAAGATAGCAGAGGGCTAATGATTGTCGCGATCGCCAGCCCGGTTAGGAGTTTGATTCCCTGCGACTGTGCGCGTAGCGCAATTCCAAACCCCAACGGCATAAACAAGAGAACATTGCCGATCAAATCGCTCCAGTCGCTGGGATGAGCAAAAAAAACCTTAATCGCACCTTTAAGTGTCACGCCTTCCGCTGTAAATTCAAACGGCGATAGCGTTGCCAGCAAAATGATGAGAATGGCACTGCCGATGATGCGATTTGCCCACACTTTAGGGGCAGGATCAGAAGTAGAGGATTGGCGCAAAGGTTGACGAGTGCCCACACATGCCTCCTAAGTAAGGGATTGGTTTATGAACTTAGAGCAATCTGGGTTAGCTGAAATTCCGGAACTTGGGCCGCGATCGCGTTGCCGATCTCCAAAGATGACGTTGCCGCTGGTGAAGGGGCGTTGTAAACGTGGAGCGCAGATTTTCCCTGCTCAATCAGAAAGTCATCGACCAGTTTTCCGTCGGGCAACAGTGCCTGCGCTCTTACGCCAGCATGAGTTGGAATAAGGTCATTGGATTGGACTTCAGGAATCAACTCTTGTAAGCTGCGCACAAATGCCGCTTTGAAGAACGAGCGAATCATTTCCTGAATTCCTTGATCTGCGTGTTTTGACATCAGCTTCCAGAATCCTGGATAAGTCATCACTTCTGTAAAGTCGCGCAGATCAAAATCCGTTTTGCGATAGCCTTCTCGCTTCAAGCTCAGCACGGCATTCGGACCAGCGTGAACGGTTCCGTCAATCATGCGAGTGAAATGAACGCCCAAGAAGGGAAAGTTTGGATTGGGAACCGGATAAATTAAACCTTTGACCAAGTAACGTTTTTCAGGCGTAAGTTCGTAGTACTCGCCCCGGAAGGGAACGATTTTGGCAGGAGGTTGGGCGGTGGTCAATTTGGCAACGCGATCGCAGTGCAATCCGGCACAGTTGATCAAAAATCGCGTCGTAAAGCTGCCACTACTTGTGGTGATGTCATATCCATCTGTCGTGCTGATGCACGATTCTAAGCGAGTATTTAACCGCAAATCGGCTCCTTGGTAGGCAGCGATCTCGGCATACTTTTGACAAACCTGTTTATAACTAACAATGCCAGTCGAGTAAACCTTAACTCCAGCAAGACAACCAACATGAGGTTCAATTTCCTGAACCGCTTGCGCTGAAATCTTCTCAACCTTCAAGCCGTTGTCCAAACCCCGTTGATAAATATTGTCTAATAAAGGAAGTTCTTCGGGTTTAGTCGCGACAATCACTTTGCCACATATGTCGTACTCTAACCCATGCTCCCGACAGAACTGAACGATCGAGCGACTACCATCTCGACAAAATTTTGCTTTAAAGCTTCCAGGTTTATAGTAAATTCCTGAATGGATCACACCGCTGTTATTGCCAGTTTGATGAAATGCCCACTGACTTTCTTTTTCTAACAGCAAGACCCTGGCATTTGGATATCGTCTTCCGAGGGCAACGGCAGTCGATAAGCCAACAATTCCGCCACCAACAATTGCATAATCGTACATGACTATCCCTGACATTTGCTTCACTCAAGTCTACTGAGTGGTTGGAGGCAGAAGACGACCCCGCCTCCTCCCAAACCTAATGCTTTAGATGGCTACAACTTTTGTTGTAACGCCCATATCATCCAGCATTTTTTGAATTTCGTCACAATAGATGGCGTTCATGACGATCACTTCATCCGGCTGGTAGTCCTTGAGGGACTCAGGAGAACGGATCTCTTGACCCACACCTGGAATAAATCGACCGTGCCGGTGAGGGTTGATATCGACGACCCAATCAATCAGGTCTTTGGTTCCTAAAGTGGTGAGGAACGCGACGCACTTTGAGCCAGAACCCCAAACCGCAACTTTCTTGCCGTCCGCTTTCATCGTCTCCAAATGCTGTTTCCAGTAGCCCAACTTGTCCCCAATTTTGGATGCAAACAGCTCAACATCCTTCACCAATTGCTCAACGCTTTCTTCCGCAGGGTGAATCTTGGTCGATGGAGTTGCAACTGGACGCGCTTCAATCATCAAATACTGATCGCCGTAGTCTAGATAGACATCAAGCACTTCAAAACCTTCTTGCCGGAACAACCGCGCCAATGATCCGGGTGTGAAGTAGGAGCAGTGTTCGTAATAGATGTCTTCAAAGGCTTGCTCGATCAGCACCCGTCCCATGTCAGGAATTTCAAAGAAAATGACGGTATCGAGGCGATCGCCCACTGAGCGTCGGACGGTGCGTACTAAATCTGCGGTTTGGTGAATGTGTTCGAGCGTGTGACGGCAACAGATAAATTCACCCGTGTGTTCTGAGTATTTTTCAGAGTAGTAATCTTGAATGAACATCACTCGCTCGGCGGCGGCACTTTCGACCCGACCTACGATCGCGCTTGGGTCGATTCCTACCCCGTAGTTGTTGCCTAACTCACACATCAAGAGTAGAAAGTCTCCCTTGCTGCATCCAATCTCAACAATCTTCTTGTTGCGCAAGTCGTACTTTTCAATCAGACGAGTCGCTAGCTTGTAAGCAAATGAGTTAAACGTTGGTGAAAAGCTCTGCTGATCTTCGTAAATGGGTGAGTAGTCTGAGTTATTTGCATCAAACTCAACGTTGGTAACAAACCCACAGTTTGGGCAAAATCCTAACACTACATCCCCGCACGGAAAGTCCACCGCTTCCTGATGACTGGGCATCATTAGACAACTGTGTACCGGAACGTTGCGAACCTCATAGAATACGGCTGATTCGTGGTGTCCGCAGCTTGGGCAGTCATACGATACAAGACGGGTTCCAGCGGGAATTTTTTGCCCCAGTGTAGATGGCTGATTCATAGGATTTTTAAAGGTAAATAGGGTTTCTTTAGCCAAGCAACAATGTGTTTTGAGAGGTTTTCTGACTCGCATGGAGGAGAAACCCCTCAAAACGTTATGACACGACTGACACTTGGCGTTTCTCAACGTCACCCAAGTCAGGTTTGAAGATCAATCCCTCTTCAACGAGGCTACCCTCGTCATATTGGCGTACAATCTCTTCTGGCAAGCGGCAGAGGTCGCTACCACGCATGAAATCCCTCAGCGAGGTTCCGGTTGGTTTAGAGTCGACATTTGGTGCGCCGCTCATAGACGTTACTTCGTCGAGGTGAACCGTTCTAAAGTCAATGCTGTAGCGGCTGAACCCAGAAGTATTCGGCACGGTCGAGTGCAGTTGAGCACCTGAGAATAGGACAATTCCACCTGCAGGACAAACAACCCGAACTTGCGGATCTAGCTCGATTTCTTCGACAGCATGGGGCTGCTTTCGGGTATCTGACTTGATATGCTGAGCAGCACTTTTGCGTCCGCTCTTATTCCACTCATAATAGTTGAAGCTACTGGACTCATTCTTCACAGCTTGATTCCAGTAGCGGGGGTGGAATGCCATTGAGCACTCTGTCTCAATTTCGTAAATCGGCAACCACCAATTCAACTGACACATTGGCGCGGAGTACCAGGTGTCGCGATGGGGGTGATGGGCATAGCCAACTCCACTGGTGAGGTATCCGTCAGAAGTCACCATTCTGAGGCGAGGAACATCCAGATAGGTCTTCTCTAAATCACAGGAGAAGTCCCGTAGAATGTCCTGAATCAGTCCCTTGGTTTCGGGGTGGTGAATAAATTGAGGCTTGAGAGGAGCCACGATCGATACATACTCCTCGACAGACATGTGGAACTGAGCATCGCGAGGATCAAGATTACCAAACGCTGCTGCAATCATCTTGCGAGCATGTTGAATCAGCGCGATCGTGCTAGGACGAGAGGTGAAAACAAAGATTTGACCGTTGTAGAGCCGCTCTCTTCTCACCTGATCGTTAACCGCAGAATCAACGTAAACCGTATGCATCAAACGTTCTCCTCAGAACTGTAGGTAGGGTGGTGGCTAGATCGCTGCCATGAGTGGCTTATTGTGGGCTTTAGACGCTACAGAATAATTGATTAGGCGACAGGCTCGCCTATAGAATTCACTTCGGCAACCTCTAAAGAATCATCGGGCATCAAGTAGTCTAATTTCTCCGTAAATCTCGCTATTCAAAGTTGGCTTTGTATGTAAAAGGTACGGATTAGATTGTTGTCACTATTTGACGAGTGCCCTTTCTAATTACTTGAATTCACGGAAGGCAAGGTACGGAAGCGGCAGTGAAATAATCGTAAGACCATTAACTTTTGGCGCTTCTTGTTACTTCAAGACCTTATCCTGTCTGTAAAACTAGCAGCAAGTGTTTTCACCCAGTCTTCACAGTTACTCTTAAGTTTCTTCAAATTAGTGTAATGATTAATCCAACCAATGACTTTGTAACTAAGGAAACGCAGGACAACGATCGTAGGCTTTAGCTTGGTAATGAGGGTGGGCGCAACTAGTCCGAAAGCTAGATTTAGCCATCAGGTAAAACATTTAAAGCATTCTTAAATAAAGCACTGGGACAAATGGTAAAAAGTGGTAGAAACAAAGTTTGTTTCTACCACTACAACGTCTATTGCAACAGCCAACTAAACAATTCGAGGAATCGGAATTGGTACGATAAATTGACCGCCTTGCTGGCGATAAGCATCTTGCTGCTTCATGATTTCGTCCGCAAAGTTCCATGCCAGAATCAGCACGTAATCGGGACGATCTTCGAGCAACATTGTGGGAGGATGAATCGGTAGGTGATTTCCGCCCATGTAACGACCTTGTTTAAAGGTATTCAGGTCTACTACATAGTCTACAAGTGACGTATCGATGCCGATGTAGCTCAACAGCGTCGTTGCTTTTGCTGCCGCTCCATAAGCCGCGATGCGCTTCCCTTGACCTTTAAGGTCGTGCAAGATTTTGAGCAAATCGCGCTTGATTGATTCAACACGATCGGCAAAATCGAGGTAGTAATCAACGCGATCGACCTTACGGTTTGCTTCTTCTTCTAGCAGCACTTTGACCGAATCGTGGACGGCTTCAATGGGTTCGACAAACAGGCGCAAAGAGCCGCCGTGAATCGTGGTTCGCTTGACATCATTGAGATACAAACTATGCCGACGGAAGAGTTTATCTAGGGCAGTGACAGAAAAGTAGCAGAGGTGCTGGTGATAGATGGTGTCAAATTCGCCGTGATCGACAAGATCAACAACATAAGGACACTCGATCACAGCAACGCCTGTGTCTTTTAACAGAGTACGAATGCCATCAACAAAGCCGTTAAGATCGGCAACGTGAGCAAGAACGTTATTCGCTAGAAACACATCGGCTTGTTTGCCCTCCGATCGCAGTTGCTTCGCTAGATCGCTGCCGAAAAAGGTATTGAGGGTTGGAACACCTTTTTCCAAAGCTGACTTTGCCGGGCCTTCGGCGGGATCGATGCCCAGAACTGGGATGCCTTGATCGACAAAGTTCTTCAACATATACCCGTCATTGCTGGCAGCCTCGATCACAAGGCTGTTGCTGTTCAATTGACGGGTTTGAATTAGCGATCGCGCACTTCCGCCAAAATGTTCTAGCAATGCGGCTGAAACCGATGAAAAGTACGGGTAGTCCCGACAGAACAGAATTTCTGGAGGAACCGTTTCTGTAATCTGCGCTAGAGAGCATTCAGAACAAACGGCAAGGTCGAGCGGTGCGAAGATTTCTGGCTCTCCCAGTTTGGTTTCTGTCACCAGCGCATCTGCTAAAGGCGTTTCGCCAAAAGCAATCAGAACGTTTAGGTCAGGGTTGCCGCATGAACGGCACGCGGAGATTTTCCAGTCACTCATAGTTTTAAGAGGTGATTTAAGAGATGCGCCTACAATCCCGCTCCAGCAGAAGTTAGGGTTGCCTGCTGCCAGCGGAGGTTGGTATCGAGCAAGCCGTCACCAATCAGATATTTGATGTGGGCAATGCGTTTGTACCGCTCACCCTCAAACTCATCGAGAGACAACCCAATCTTCTTATAGGTGTTGTACAGTTGCTCTGCGCCTTTCTTGGTTGTCCATTGGGGTTGAAATTCGGGGAGAACGCGAGCGATCTTGTCACAGTCCACGCGGTAGCAGCGCTTATCAGGCCCGGCATCTTCTGCAAATTCAATTTCGCAGCCTGGAACCGTGTCTTTCACAATCTCTGCAATTTCGCGAATTCGATAGTTTTCGCTAGTGCGCCCCACGTTAAACGCTTCATTGTGAACCGCTTCACGAGGCGCATGCAGTACCGCTAAGAAAGCACGAGAAATATCTTCAATGTGAACGATCGGACGCCAAGGCGTGCCATCGCTCTTGATATGAACTTTTCCGGTTGTGTAGGCCCAAGCCACTAAGTTATTCAAGACCAAGTCGAATCTCAAGCGGGGTGACACGCCGTAAGCTGTTGCACTGCGAAGAAAAGTTGGACTGAAGGCGTCATCTGCAAGCTTGGCAACTTCAATTTCCGTCATGGCTTTAGAAGACCCGTAAGGCGTTACCGGATTGAATTCCGAGGTTTCGTTGACGGGTGCATCGCCTGCCGCGCCATAGTTGCTGCATGAGGACGAGAAGATGAAGCGCTCAACCCCAACTTGTTTTGCGAGTTCTGCTAATCGAAGAGACGCTTTAAAGTTGATGTCGTAGGTCAGATTTGGGTTCAGATCGCCTAATGGATCGTTAGACAACCCAGCTAAGTGAAGAATCGCATCAAACCCGTCTAGATCGGATGCTTCTGCATCCCGGATATCTTTCTGAATAGACGGAATTTCAATAATGCCTTCTCCAAATGAGCAGCGTCGATACAAATCGCTATCAAAGCCAACAACATCATGCCCTGCTGCTAAGAGCATTGGCGTCAATACTGTTCCGATATAGCCCCGATGCCCCGTTAGTAATACTCGCATTGTGTTCCTCCCAAATTTTCCAAGGTGCTTTGCCACTTTCCCAGAGGCTTTCTAATAATTTCTTTTCACGAATGGTATCCATGCACTGCCAGAAAGAGTTGTGCTTGTACGCCATCAGTTGTCCATCTCTCGCAAGTCGCTCTAGGGGTTCTTTCTCCCAGTGCGTCAGGTCGCCATCGATGTAGTCAAATACTTCGGGTTCTAAAACGAAGAATGCGCCGTTAATCCATCCTTCGCCGATCTGGGGCTTCTCCGAAAACTCAGTGATCTGTTCGCCATCGATCTGGAGATGGCCAAATCTTGCTGGGGGGCGAACGGCGGTGAGGGTGGCAAGTTTGCCGTGAGAGCGATGGAACGCTAGCAGATCGTGGAGATTGACATCGGATACGCCATCTCCCCAGGTCAACATGAACGTCTCATTGTTCACGTAAGGAGCCAGTTGCTTGATGCGACCACCCGTCTGGGTCTTGAGCCCAGTATCGACCAGATCGATTGTCCAATCGGGTCTGTACCCCTCATGTTGATTAATATGTCCAGTTTTTAGATTGACAGTGAGATTACTGCTTAAGGAGCAGTAGTCTACCATGTACTTCTTGATGTACTCAGCCTTGTAGCCGAGCGCGATCGCAAAGTCTTTGTAGCCGTAGGTGGAATAGTGCATCATGATGTGCCACAGGATCGGGCGACCACCAATTTCTACCATTGGCTTAGGTTTAAGTTCGGTTTCTTCCGCTAAACGGGAACCTAACCCCCCTGCAAGAATTGCTACTTTCATCGGTTTTGACCACTCTCCTCAATGTATGCTTGCTCGGCTTGCTGCTAGGCAGAATATTAAGTCATCTCAAAATGCTGTGTCAGTTTAGCCAGTTCTAGGTTGTTGGGCAAGTCACGCTCACACAGACTTTACGAAGCACTTGGACAGGGAACACAAATTTAAATTGAAGACAGGATCGTGTCGTTCAAAGAGGGATGTCTACGGATTCAGATAGAGCGCTAATGGCTGATTTTGCCACTCTGCACTCCTCTTTCAAACCGAGAAAAGACCTAAATTATCAGCTAATCGCTTTGAAGAGCGGGCTGTGCTGAACTGTGCTAACGTCTGAAAAATCCAACACATCTGCGATGAAGTACTCGAAATTCGATAAGTCTCTTTGTAGCAATCTGCTATGTAATACTCGGCAGTATCGCTAATAAGATTGGCTCTAAAGAGTTGAACCATTTTGAGTATTAAATGTAATAACTTTGATGAGTCATTACTACGTGCAGAACCCTCATTCGCGCGAATGCGATCGCTAGTCATCTCAGTTTACGTCCTAACTTTTGATACATCCCTGAAAACCCCTTAGGTGCTCATTGAAGGACGGACTGATATATGCTCCGAGTGCTAAACCGTCGCTGTGCTGTCATGTGTGCATCCTACTGGTTAGCAAAATTTAGCAAAAGCAGGGCGCTAAAAGCCAGTGCTTCTACGGAGTCTTTATTAAAAAAATACAGGTTTAGAGGTATAGTTGTTTTTTTGATTTTGAAACAAAGTTTTTAGTACAGAAGTTGTTAATAGAAGAATTAGACTAGGTCAAAAGTCGGTACTATGAAGATTAAGTGAAGCTGCTTAAATAGCAATGTATAACTAAACTTTTAGTGTTTGCCATAAGGTGAGTAGTTTTCCTAGCACTGCTCTAGCCCTAGCCACTTTAAACTAAATTTCCACTCGCTTTAGAAGCAAGTGGAAACACTAGAAACAGGGGCAGCAATCCGATCGCAATTAATGGAGCGTTGTATACATCGCAAGTGGAGTGGATTGAAGTGGGATTAGTAGGTGCGATCGCGGTTTAAACGCGACCCCGCGATCGCACCTACTAATCCCACTCATGTCTGAAAAATTGAGAGTCGGCGCTAATCGTTGAACTCTAATTAACGTAAGTTGCTCAGAGACAATTCAGCCGATTTCACCTGATTCAACAAACTCTGCAATTTCTCACCCTCAATCACTTCGGTTTCAAGGAGCTGTTCAGTAATGGTTTCTAGTAGCTCTCGGTTCGCTTCCAAAATTGCCAATGCTTGCTTGTGAGCTGTTTCCACAATGTCTTTGACCTCGACATCAATCGCCTTGGCGGTATCCTCACTCAGCGATCGCCGAGGATTGGGTGAATTGTCACCCAAGAACATTGCCTGTTGTCCTTGTTGATATGCCAATGGACCCAAGACTTTACTCATGCCGTAAGTCGTCACCATGCGCTCTGCTAAATCGGTCGCTCGTTGCAAATCATTTGAGGCCCCGGTCGTAATACTGCCAAAAATGACTTCCTCTGCGGAACGTCCCCCTAGAAGCGTAGCAATCTGACCGCGCAACTCCATTTCATTCATTAAGAAGCGATCTTCTGTTGGCAGTTGCAACGTGTATCCCAACGCTGCCATGCCGCGAGGCACGATCGAAATCTTCTCAACTCGACCACTGCCTGGAATCAAAGCACCTACTAGAGCATGACCCACCTCATGATAGGCAACGATCTTTTTCTCGGTTTCGTTCAACACACGACTCTTTTTCTCAAGTCCTGCCACAACTCGCTCGATCGCTTCAGCAAAGTCCTCTTGGGCAACGGTTTGACGCTGGTTGCGAGCCGCTAACAGTGCCGCTTCATTCACTAAGTTAGCCAGATCTGCTCCAGCAAATCCTGGGGTACGAGTTGCGATCGCTCTTAGATCCACGTCTTGCCCCAACTTCACTTTCTGAGCATGAATGTTCAGAATCTCTTCACGACCTGATAAATCTGGACGATCAACTAAAACCTGACGGTCAAATCGACCTGGACGCAGCAACGCTGGATCGAGAGATTCGGGACGGTTGGTGGCAGCCAAGACAATTACCGTGGCATCGCCTGCGGCAAAGCCATCCATCTCGGTTAGCAATTGGTTGAGCGTTTGCTCTCGCTCATCATTGCCGCCGTAAAACCCACCCGAACTGCGAGACTTTCCGATCGCATCCAACTCGTCAATAAAGACAATACATGGAGCTTGCTTCTTCGCTTGGTCAAATAGGTCGCGCACCCGCGAGGAGCCAACGCCCACAAACATTTCCACAAACTCAGAGCCAGAAATACTAAAGAACGGAACGCCCGCTTCTCCAGCAACTGCCTTTGCCAATAGTGTTTTGCCCGTTCCTGGTGGGCCTACAAGCAACACCCCTTTCGGAATTCGTGCGCCAATTTGAGTGTAGCGAGTCGGCGTTTTAAGAAAATCCACAATTTCAACCAATTCTGTCTTGGCTTCTTCGACCCCTGCCACATCAGTAAAGGTCACTTTGTCAGATTCTCCCTCAACGTACACCTTTGCTTTACTTTTTCCAATTGAGAGTACGCCTTGTTGGCCTGAGCCACTGCCACGGGCTAGAAAGAACTGCCAAATCCCCACAAAAATCAGCGGCGGAATGACCCAACCTAAGAGGCTTGTAAACCAACCATTTTTCGGCGGAGGCGTGGCTGCAAACTCAACGCCTTTTTCTTCAAGTAGGTTGGGCAGTCCTAAGTCGAAAATAGGAGTCGTCACATAAACATCACCTGGTGTACCGTTTTCGCCTTTGAGTTGATAGCGAATTTGGTTTTGTCCTACAGACGCCTGCTTGACTTCACCTTCCTGCACCTGATGAATGAACAAACTGTAGGGAACACTGGTGTTCTGCGTTCCAAACGCTCCCGGCAAGAATAGATTGGTAAGTAGAAAGAGCCCCGATACGCCTAGCAGCAAGTTTGCAATCAAGCGGGGGCGGGAAGGCGTTGGTTTATCTTTAATCGGCATATTAATCTCGATCCTGATTTGTTGTGGTAGCTTGACCTTCTAAGATGAACGCGAAGTGTGGGCTAAATCCATCCTGCTTCTGAGGGAATGTGCTTTGGTTTGCAGAATAGTTATGCTGTTACAGTCAGTCCCAGATTTGAGCTAACTGCTTTAACGCGACAAACTTATAGCCGCAAATCGCGATCGATAGAAGGTGAGGTGACTGAGGGCAGTGGTACTCAGTAAGAGAATGGTCTAAAGAAGGTTTAGTTCTTCCTCTGAGAGTTAAACAGCGAATTGGGATGCTTCATTGTGGATAATGCTTCTAAGCTTTCTTTAATAAACTTAACAATAAAGTTGATGCTTCTACCTTGATCGCAGGTGACGGTTTACCGCCCCATACCTAGGTTGTAGGTGCTAATGCTTATAAAATTAATAGGGCTACGAAGCTTTAAAGTTAACTTTGTTGGTTGCGATCGCTCTAAGAGTTCTGATGAGTTAAGCGGTAACTTGTAAATCTCATTTTGGCAGCTAAGCCAGCGATCGCTCTATTACCAACATTGACCCAGACAAACGGTATTCACTTCAAACTGAAGATGAGAAGGAGTGATAGAGGATTACAAAGGCATCGTTATGAACTCATCTGAGTGTTAACCCATCTGAACAACATGACCTTGCAATCCTCGTAGAATCCGCTCAACTCCACCGACGCTATACTCGCGTCTTTTCTTCCCAACTGACCGCTCGTTCAACTTTAAGCCCATCTTGAATCGTGTGATTTGGAAACGATCCTGCCCGCGCCTGTATGGTGATGCAATGCAAATCGGCATCTGACGTGTTTCGCCAGCACCGCTCCCCCTCACAATCAACTCTCACAACTGTTCCTTCAGTAACCGGAAACACCACATTGTCAACCTGAAACTCTCCCGCGCCGCGAATAAAGATATAAATTTCCTCATTGAAACGATGCTTGTGATAGAAGGGAATGGATTTTCCGGGCGGAATCGAATTAAAGGAAATCTCTGCACTAGTGAGGCTAAGAAGCTCTTTTAGAAACACTTTGCCTTGAACTTTGAGGGGCAAATTAGCTGCCTCGAAGGTAAATTCGTCTAGCTCAGAAAATGACCCAACGTTGGCGACTGAGAAGTTTTCGCCTGATTTGCTATTCATGATTTGTAAGTTGTAAATTGCAAGTTAAAAGTGACGGTACCAGAGCAACTTGTAAAATGCAAGTAAGCGTTGATTTTAGAGCTTCTAGAGTATGCAAGAGCGTCGTTCGAGTTGCCCGATCGCAGGGACGTTAGATCTGATTGGCGATCGCTGGACGTTGCTGATCATCCGTGACATGCTGTTTCTCAAAAAACAGCGATTTGAGGAGTTTCTAGACTCACCCGAAGGAATCTCAACCAATGTTTTGACCGATCGGCTTAAAAAGTTAGAACAATTGGGTTTAGTTGCCAAACAGCCTTACAGCACTCATGCCCGTCGAATGAACTATCACCTGACAGAACGGGGAGAAAGTTTACGTCCTGTGCTGAAATCGATGTTGAAGTGGGGACTGTCAAATCTGCCAGACACTCATCTTCCGCCTGATCAGGAGACGCCTGCATAACAAAGGACACGAATGATGGTCGAAGCGGAAGAAATCACTCAATGCGTGACTTCTATCAGGAAAAGCTGAGTTAGAATGACAAAGGCTCACTCAAGGTGCTTTTCCCTCTTAAACCAAACTAGCAAAAAGTCTAAATTGGTTGCCATTGCAGGGAAAGAAGCGATTTTAGAGGGAGCAGCTTCCACAATTTGTTGTCCATCGATTACGCAGAGGTGAAAATCGTGTCTGTCGAAACCATCGAACAGCGCTCAACATCGACCGTCCGTAAACCTGCACCGCGCTATCGAGTATTACTCCATAACGATGCCATTAACTCTATGGAGCATGTAGTACAAGTTTTGATCCAGACTGTGCCTAGTCTGAGTCAACCCCAAGCTGTAAATATCATGATGGAAGCTCATGTGAATGGGCTTGCCTTAGTGATTACTTGCGCTCAAGAACCCGCTGAGTTCTACAGCGAAACGCTCAAGATGCATGGTTTAGATAGTACGATCGAGCCTGACGAATAGCGTTTTGTCTACATTTTGAAACTCAATCTTACTCGTATTGCCCAATATCCAACTCCGATCAGAATTGGACTGTTTGTGCTGACGTTGTTAACGATTTGGGTTCCGATCGCGCTACCGATCACTCGGTTAGTTAGTGATAACAACCTCGCTACAATTTTGACGATGCCTCTGCTGTACGCCGAGTTTGTTCTCTTGGTTGTACTGTGGGGGCGATTTGTCTATCAGCAGCCTAATCTGTTGAAGCGATATGGATTTCGGCAACCTCGCAAGACGATCCGTAATCTTGTTAAAGGATTGAGCATTGGGTTAATTAGCTTAATGCTGATGTTTGTGGTTCAAAGCCTATTCGGATGGGTAATTTGGCAAGGTCCTCAACCTACGTTTGCCCAAATATTTTTAGAAGGCGCGATCGTTGCGATCGCGTACGGGCTGGCAGAAGAACTGCTGTTTCGCGGTTGGTTATTGGATGAACTTCAGCGCGGCTATTCGGCTCGAACGGCTCTTTTAACCAGCAGCATCGTTTATGCAGCGCTGCACTGCATTCGCCCGTTGCAAGAATCGATTCAGTTTCCAGCGCTAATTATTTTAGGCATGATCTTAGTCTGGGCAAAGCGAGCGACTCAAGGACGCTTGGGACTCTCGATTGGGCTGCATGCTGGGCTGATTTGGGGCTACTACATCGTTAATGTAGGACAGCTAGTGAAGTATTCTAATCAGGTTCCCGAGTGGGTAACAGGGGTTGGCAGAAATCCGTTGGCGGGAATTGTGGGAATTTTTTCGCTGAGTGCGATCGCTGTATGGATACGGGCATCTGCTAGGCGTCAACAACGATCGCGCTTGCCTCAAGATGGTTAGATGAGCGTAGATTGGGTTAGGAGTCGCTGAGCTGGCAGCGGATTTGGTAGCAGATGTAGCGGATGTATGGCTTAAACGCACCCCATCCGCTATATCTGTTACATCCGTTATTACATCCGCTGCCACGCTGCTAAACGGCTGACTTAGGCTTTGACCACACGCCAGATTGGTCTTCTTCATACTGCTGATGAATCATATCCCATGCTGAGCGCTCTGCCTGAGTTTCATCATTTGTTTCGGTCAACACGGCATTGTAGCGCTCCAAATACTTGCGCTGAGCGTCTTCTGAGAGGTGCGATCGCACTTCGGGCGACAGATGACTGACATCCTCGATCGCACCTTCTTTCTGCCTCGGCAAGGCTGATTGTAGTGTTGAAATTTCTTCACCACCCGATTCTTGAAGCAGCGTTTGAATTTCGCTTGTCTTGCTGTCGGGCACTTCCACCATCGTTAGAAACTCTCCCGCTTCGACACGAGTTTGATAGATGGCCGCTTTGTCTTCTGGCATTCCAATTGCGACAAACGCGGATACGAGACCTGCTCCAGCCGATCCCGCGATCGCGCCACTCGCCGCCCCAATCAGCAACGCTCCAATAGGGCCTGCCGCCACCACGGTGCCCACAAACGGCACAAACAGAACGCCAACCCCCGTAAGCAAACCTAAGATCGAACCAAAAAACGAACCAAATGCGGCTCCCTGCTTCAATCCGCCTAGAATTACATCTCGCTTGGTAATAAAGCCAGAAATTCGCGTTTCTGAATGAAAGTTCTTGCCAACCACCGAAATATGATCCCGAGAAACGCCGTGATCGAGCAAGCGACGAACCACGGTGTCGATTTGCTCACGATTTTTGAAGATGGCTGAAATGGTTCGTTCAGGAGTTCCAAGCGGCGCACTCTGTTGCGGTGTGTTAGAGTCAGCGATCGTCACGGCAGACTTCTCCTCATTAAATTCTGTAGCGACAATAGCAATTTATCTCTTCCAAGACCGTCGTTCTGAGGGAAGAATTTAATTTGAGATCGAAGCAGCAGTGTATTCTAAGGACAAAAATTTTGGGTAACTGGTATGCAAGCTGATACGAAAAAAATGACTTCCTTATCAAAACTCCGATCGATCTCTCACGTCCTCGACAATGCGATCGGCATTCCAGGCACACGCTACCGCATCGGCATTGATCCGATCTTAGGATTGTTGCCGGGAGGCGGAGATATGATCACAGCCGTTCTCTCGGTGTATATCGTGTGGGAAGCAGCGCGAATGGGATTGCCGCCCGCCACAGTCCGGCAAATGGTCTCGAATTTGGTTCTAGATGCGGTACTCGGCTCACTTCCCGTTGCTGGAGATTTCTTTGATGCGACCTGGAAAGCCAATAGCAAAAATATAGCGCTTCTAGAAGCTCATTTAGACGCTCCAACGTCTCATAAACGCGCGAATCCAGCGTTTGTTGTGCTGTTGCTACTAGGATTTTTGGTCATTGCGATCGGACTTGCGGCTTTGACTGGGTTAGTCATTGCTTTGATTTGGAATGC
>JAHHHP010000098.1 GCA_019359275.1 Myxacorys chilensis ATA2-1-KO14
GTTGTCCACGGGCGGCACGAAACTCCGGGATGTGTTGCAGATAGTCTATCAAGCTCATAGCAGTTGAAGCCGAGTCACGACACCGCTGAGTCTAGCTTTTCTACACTGACAATGAAACAGCCCTGCGCCCTGCTGGTAATGTTCTAGACCTGTGGAAAGCTGACTAAACAGATAATCCAAACTCAAATCGATTGATGAATAGCCCGATGACCACATCATGCAATCAGATGGACTTGGAAAAGCAAATGGTCTTGCGAACCAGCCGCTTGATTCTGGTGCGTAGAGTTAGATGTCTACGCTCAATGGTTTGAGTATTGACTTTACCAACGCTATAAGATACGGGTTCAAGATGCCGTTCATAGGCTCCCCAACCGTCTGTGTAGAACTGGGTGATGCCAAACGGGGCTAACAGAGCTTTCAGTTCTAGGAAGGCAATGTCTTTGTGATTCTGACAACACATCAGCCAGCACCTCACCCGTAGTGTGGTCGAGGGCATGCCACAGCCAACGTTCCTGCTGCTTGGACTGAACACTCCACCTCTCGTTCAGTTGGGCTTCTACATCCTGCCATTAACACAACTGTACCAGGGTTTGAGTGGGTTCAATTTCGGCTAAACGGGCTTCATTGATCGCCTTCAGGTGACGATCTTTTTTAATGCTTCAATCACGGTCGTCGGACTGATTCTGAGCACGCGTGCGGTGTCCCGAATCCCACTCCCGTTGAGGGCCAGATCAGCAATTTGCTGTTTTACTTGGGGTAGATAGCCTCGATCGCTATAGGCTTGAATGAAGGTACTACGACGGCACTCGCGATCGCGACATTTATACCGTGGTTTGCCTGCCCTAGAACGACTTTGCTTCACCACATCATCACTGCCACAATCTGGGCAAAGAACAGCTTTCAAAACCTATACCAATTGAGGAAAAACGACCAGCTTGATTCTCCCTCGTCTCTACACGTCTAGAACACTACCAGATCTGAGGTAAACTTTCATTAAGTTATGCTCAGGATCGCTTTTATGTCTCGTCGCACTTTCCTTGGTGTTCTCTTAACGTGCTGCCTTGTAGTAGCTTCTAGTTTCAGCGCCGTTATGCCTGCTTTTGCCCTAGGCGGAACGCTTCCCTCAATTGACAAACCCGCACCAGATTTCACGCTGCCAAGTAACTCTGGGGAAGGAACTATATCTTTGGCAGATTATCGCGGAAAGTGGGTTGTCGCTTATTTCTATCCCGCCGATTTTACGCCGGGATGCACGATCGAGGCGCGTAAGTTTCAGCAAGATCTACCCCAGTATCGCGATCGCAATACTGAAATTCTTGGCATCAGTGCAGATGATGTGAATTCACATTCTGAATTTTGCGATTCTGAAGGGCTGAAGTTTCCGCTGCTGGCAGACGCGAAGGGAACGACCAGTAAAGCTTACGGCTCGTGGATTGGCATTCGATCGGCTCGCCATACCTTCATCATTGACCCAAACGGCACTCTAAGGGCGACGTTTACCGGCGTCAACCCGATCGTGCATAGTAAAGAAGTTTTAGCGAAATTGGATCAATTGCAGCTTAGCAACGGATAACAGAAATTATTCGTTGTCTCTGTCTCTATTAGGTGACAACTTCTTACAATTGATCGCATAGCTATTTAGCGATGGGCAACTCAGTATGGATCTTGAGCGGCAGGTATCTCAACCCCTAGGATCTCAACCTTTAGGATCTCAATCGTCGGATGACGGACTGGACGTTGACCAACCGCCTGTCCGTAAACCTTTGATCTTGCTACGAGATACAGAGCGATCGCTGCGGGTCAGAACCCTTGACGCGATCGCGCCGCTTCTGTCCTCTGACCTTGCCTTGACGCTCGGTGAAGCATCTCATCAGGCCGACAAGTCACTTGAGGAACTCTCCCAGATTGACCTAGAGGAGATTACTGACGCCGATCTCAAGCCCGCCCGAATTTTAAGCGGACTCACCTTTGTCGGGTTTGGCGGACTGACGATGATGTTTCTTGCCTTTTGCTTATCCATCCTGCGTCCCGAACTGAGTGCGATCGGGCAAATTCACGAGTATTGGCATCAATATATTTGGTTTATCAGCATGGGCGTTGCCGGGTTGACGATGTTAGGGCGAGAAGCCATGCGTCCATCCGATCACGAGTAATCAGGGCTTGAGAATCAGGGCTTGAGATAGTTCGGTCGGGCTTGCTGGGTTTGCTGGAGTACTGCTTCTAATGCTTCCCAGTTGTCTTGCTCAATCAGATGCAGTAAATGATTCAGTTGTTCTCGGTAAGCATAGAGCGATCGCACCAGTTCCGATTTGTTATACCGTGCCATCATCACGCCTAACTCCGGATTGCCGCCTCCGACTCGGCTCGTATCTCGAAATCCAGAACTTGCTAACAGTTGAGCTAACTCTAACGTCGCCTTGTCCGATTCACAGGCGGCGATCAAACTTGCACTAGCCATCACAGGCAGGTGCGAGATCCAAGCAACCGCGCGATCGTGATCTTCTGGGCGGCAATAGTGCAGCTTGACTTGCAGCGGACGCAGGATCGATTCGAGCAGCGCGATCGCGGCTTCAGGAGTTGCTTCTGTCGGAGTTAGCACATAAGGATTTCCGGCAAACAGCCCGTGTAGTGCTGATTCGATACCACTTTCTGCCGTTCCTGCCATCGGGTGCCCGCCAACAAAGTTATGCCACAGAGGAGTAATTTCCTGAACGACAGAGGCTTTGACAGAACCCACATCGGTTAAAACGGTGTCAGGAGAAATTTTAGGAATCAATTCGGCCACTGTTGAGCGAAGGCTTGCGATCGGCGTGCACACAAAAATCAAGTCCGTATCTGCCAGCAGAGCCAGCTCTACTCCAGCATCATCTACCGCACCCCGCGCGACAGCAATCTCACAGGTTCGCTCTCGGCGGCTCACTCCCAAAACTTCGTGCCCCTGCGATCGCAAGTCTAACCCCAGCGATCCGCCAATTAGTCCTAGCCCAACGATCCCAATTTTCATAAGCTTCTTAAACGGCGTACAAGGTAATTCTGCTCTAGATCTGGGTACGTTAGCACCAGACGACGTGAAGGATGAAGTGTAGTTTACAGTACACTTTGTGACTGCAAGTTTAGACCATTCAGGTCGAGAACATTCGGTTGCAAGACCGTTTTTTCAGGCACGGTTTTCGAGGTTTTTCGAGGTATTGGTACAGGGGTTGCTCAATGAAGGCTGAGGACATTCTAGGAAAATACGCAGTAGGCGAGAGAGAGTTTTCTGGGAGTACCCTCAGTGACACAAAGCTGACCGGAGCTAATCTCAATGGAGTCAACCTCAGTCAGACCAAACTGGTCAACGTAAACTTCAGTTTGGCGAAGTTGACCAGCACTAATTTTGGTAAAGCAGAGGGCGATCGCGTCAATTTTAGCGGAGCAGATCTGACGCTGGCAGATTTGAGCGAGGCAGATTTGAGCAACGTCAATCTCAGCAATGCCGATCTGACCCGCGCTGAGTTGAACGGGGCAAACCTACACCGCGCCAATCTCAGCAACGCCGACCTAAAAGATGCCAAGCTGCGGCAAGCGACTCTATCTCAAGCGAATCTCAGCCGCAGCATTCTTCGTCATGCTAAGTTGACGTGCGCCAATCTCAGCGAGGCTAATTTAGCCAACAGTGACTTAACCGGTGCAGACTTATCAGGTGCAGACTTAAGAAACGCTGAACTTCGACAGGTCAACCTGAGCCGAGCCAATCTTCAAGGGGCAGATCTGAGCGGTGCAAATCTACGGTGGGCAGATCTAAGCGGTGCAGATTTGCGCTGGGCAGATCTGAGCGACGCAAAATTTAGTGGAGCTAACCTCACAGGAGCCGACCTCAGTCATGCCACTCTGCTAGATGCCACTTTAGTTCACGTCGATTTGACTCGTGCCAACCTTGCTGGGGTCGATTGGGCAGGCGCAGATCTCAGTGGCTCTACCTTAACCGGAGCCAAACTCTACGGAGTTTCGCCATTTGGAGTCAAAACTAAGGGTGCAATTTGTCGATGGATTGACTTAAGCCAGAATGGAGATCAGAGTAAAGTGTACCAATTTCAAACGGAGAATCCGCAGGAATACTTTAACGAGAAGCCCCCTACTGTGCAGATCATCGTCGACGATCGCTTGGGGGCAGAGGCCAATTGTGCGTTAGCGGTAACATACCAACAAATCGCTCGGCATAGTGGACAGTTGATTCCTGCACCTAGCATCGAAGTCTATCGTCGTCGAACAATTCTGACGTTTGAGTTAGAGCGCGACGAGCAACTTTTTCTCGCTGCCTACGTTGCCGTTTTTCCATTCGACGATGCCAAGCCAACCGAGCAGAATAGTTTGCAGATCGTCCAGTCGATTCCCTCTCAAGTTTTTCACTCAGATGCAAGGCAGCTCCAGCAGTTTCAGGAGCTTGTCGCCCGTTTAAGCTACCAAGTGAAACAGGTGAATGCCATCAAGCAACTGCAGTCGATTCCGATCGCCATCAAAAAAGTGCCCTTCTTCCAGTCTCCGACTCGAACGGTGTTGATGAACTCGAACAACCAGACGCTGACGCTATATGAAAATCCAAATTTCGGCAAGCGGCGGATTCAAAGACCCCTTGCTGAGCAGGATTTAGCCTTTCTGTATGAGCCATCCCCGTTTCAGTTGCCGAGTCAAGAAGCGGCGATCGCATTTATGCAAGGATTTCACAACACCCATCTGTAAGCCAAGAAACTTTCTGTTCAGGACGTTAGAGTCCTCTCAATGCGACGGTCAGGAATGAGCCATAAGATCGCAACCCCAACGTATACTAAACAGGCAAACCACGAGTTTACAAAAGCAAGTGGAATTGCCCCCGCGTAGAACACCATTGATATTTTCCCCTTAAAGTCTTCGCCCACGGCGATCGCCAAAGCGGAATCCTTGCCGTGATAAGTCACAAGCACACGAGTGAGGATGAAATAAGCGATCGCTGATAACAGCAGTACTGCACCATAGAGGGCAACGGGCACAGCAGCAAAGTGGTTTTCGCCCATCCAACCCGTGACAAAAGGAATCAACGATAGCCAGAACAGCAGATGCAGGTTAGCCCAAAGAATCCGACCATTCACGTGTCGAACCGCCTGTAATAAATGATGGTGATTGTTCCAATAGATGCCCAAATAAATGAAACTCAGCACATAGCTTAGAAATACCGCAATCAGAGGACGCAGCGCCGCCAATTCGACCCCATGTGGCACTTTCAGTTCTAGCACCATGATGGTAATGAGAATAGCAATTACACCATCGCTAAATGCTTCTAGCCTCCCTTTCCCCATCTACGTCTGCTCCTTTTGTTGGCTCTATACGTCCTCCGCGATCGCCCTCATTTTCCCACACTTCACCAAAATTCTCGACGAGCCGCACTTTACAAGTAAACCTCTCGTGCAGAGCGACCTTCTCACTAGGCTGCACAGATGCCATAGCGGGGAAGCAGATCATGCAACACAAATAACCGATGTGCTTGCAAGGCATCGTGAAAGTATTTCCAATCACTGACGAGAAATTGTTCTCGGTAGGGAAAGACTTCATCGCCGCGATCACGTTCTCGCTCTGTGCCCAACGCCAAAAACTTCCACGATAATTTGCCCTTTGGAATATAGTCCACAACGGTACGACCAAAACTGAACTTACCGTCTGCGATCGCAGCTAACCAGAGCCGATGTCGTAGCTTCCGATTGGGATAGGTTAGCGTTTCAAAGAGTGTTGCAATCACCTGTCGGTCTAGAGGAGGTAAACCGGGCACGATCGCATCCGGATTCTTTAATCGATAGCGCTGCATGGCTCGACACATGTGATCTGCCGCTTCTAAAAAGTCCTTCGGGTTATCTCGCCAGATTTTTTCTCCTCGCCCATTGGTGTACCCCCACCGCAAATAGGGCTTATCGGGCTGGCTCAGCACGGCTCCGTGTCCAAGCGGCATTGCCTCACTCATAAAATAGCCCGTCATTCGCTCCCTGAACTTGCAGTCGGGGACTCCCCATTCATCAACTAAACGGGTGGCTTCATTGACGCGATCGCGAATGCCTGCGAATCCTTGATGCGCCCAGGTATCGGCATAAACGTGCATCGTGATGCCTAGGCGGTGCAACCCGTAAGGCGCATCTTGACGAAGAATGCATTCGCGCACCATTTGTTGGGCCACATCGCTGTTGGGGCGACAAATTAACTTATCAACGAATCTACTGTCTGATTCTGTTCCCGCAGGCAAGCCGTCATTACCGGGCAAAAAATGAAACGGAATCCAAACATAATGATTGGCAAGTTCTCGAAAGTTGCGGTAGTCCAACATTTTGTGTGCTGAACTGATGCGCTCAAACAACGCGCCATTATCAAACCGCACCATTCCAGCGTTTACCGCATCGTCCACATACTGAGCGCAATAGGCGATCGTACTAGCTTGCTGATGCTCAAATCCTGCAAGTCGTGCCACTGTGTAAGTCACGCCATGATGAAAATCGATCTGCATGTTGGCTCCTGTTCTCCCCCCATGTCTGTATACCTCAATCCGACAAGTCAGGCACTCTTGATTAGAAATTACGAATAATCAAGTAATTGCAGTACCCTGGAATATTGATCACCCACATTCCTAGAATCATGCGAGTCTTCGTACTGCTATTTAACGCCCGAACGGAAAACGAAGGAATTCACACGATTAGCGTTGGCGATCGTAACTTGGTGTTGATGTTTGAAGAGGAAGACGACGCGACACGGTATGCGTTGCTGCTCGAAGCGCAAGATTTTCCTACTCCGGCGGTCGAAACGCTTGACCAAGAAGAGGTTGAGGATTTTTGCGAAGGGGCAGGCTATGACTGTTACTTAATTCCTCAAAACTTTGTGCCACAGAACGACTTCGAGCGCTTGCTATTAGCGCCTCCTGAGAAGAATTTAGATCAAGTTGATTGGTCAGCCGACGAAAAACCAGCTCCGCAAGCGGAAGAATCGGATATGTCGAATACAGATTTGGATCGGATACGGCGACAGTTAGAAGGGCTGTTGTGAGGGATGAAGGATGAGGGATGAGGGATGAAAGAATAGGAACAGACATCAAGATAACAGGGAGTGCTGAATCGTGGGATGAAGTTGACCTCTAATCACCATAGTTGGGAAACCAGATATTCAGAGTCCCTAGGCTTAGGGAATTGAGGGAGCGCAAAGAACTTCAGCTTTGACGAAGCCATCCCTTCATTCAGCACCGCTAGATAACGCTATAGAATGCAGAATATGACTACACCCGCTCATCCCTCATCCCTCATCCCTCATCCCTCCAATCAACGCGGACACCTGTTGACTGAACAAGTCAACCCTGAGAGCGCCAATCTCGATCAGCTTTCATCACTTGAAATGGTTGATGTGTTTAACCGGGAAGACGCAAAGACCATTAGCGCGATCGCAGCCGTTCGTCATGAGTTGGCAGACGCGATCGATCGAACCGCTGAGAATCTTCGTCAGGGAGGACGGCTCTTCTATGTAGGCGCGGGCACAAGCGGGCGGTTGGGTGTGTTAGATGCGGCCGAATGTCCTCCCACCTTCTGCACGCCACCAGAAATGGTGCAGGGAATCATTGCGGGTGGGTCGGAGGCATTGGTTCGCAGTTCAGAAGGCTTGGAAGATCGATCGGACGATGGAGCGAGTGCGATCGCAGATCGCGACATTACCTCGCTGGATGTAGTGGTAGGCATTGCGGCAGGAGGGACTACGCCCTATGTTCATGGAGCCTTGGCCGAGGGTAAAAGACGCGGCGCAACAACAATTTTTATAGCTTGCGTCCCGAAAGAACAGGTCGCAGTCAATGTAGATATTGACATCCGGCTGTTAGTCGGACCTGAAGTGCTGGCAGGCTCGACGCGTCTAAAAGCAGGAACCGTGACCAAACTTGCCTTAAATATTCTGTCTACCGGAACAATGGTTCGCTTAGGCAAGGTGTATGGCAATCGCATGATCGATGTGGCCGTGACGAATACAAAACTCCACGATCGCGCCTTGAGAATTCTGTGCGATCTGACCGATTTGAGCCGAGAACAGGCAGACGACTTGTTAACCAAGAGTAATTTCTCGGTCAAACGCGCCTTGCTGATGCAGTGGACGGGGTTAAGTGTAGACGAGAGCGATCGCTTGTTAGCTCAGCATCAAGGAAACTTGCGGCACGCTAAAGAGGCGATGTAGCGATGTTTAGGGTAGCAGTGTTTAGGGTCGCAGTGTTTAGAGCAGTAATGTCTAGAGGTGTTGACTACTCTCGATGTCCGTCAGGATAGGTGGTGAACGCATCGACGATCGCTCCATCTAACTCTGCACCAGATGCCCGAAATAATGTTGCACCGGATAGATTAGCGCCAGATAAGTTCGCTTGCCGCAGATCCACACGACTCAGATTAGCGCGACACAACTTTGCCTGTCTTAAATCCGCGCAGTAGAGACTAGCTCCGCTAAGATCGGCGTCTGATAAATCGGCTCCCTGCAAGTTGGCAAAACTTAAATCGGCTCTCACTAACCGTCCACATTGAAGGTTGACATTTAATAGATTGGCTTGATCGAGTCGGGCATTGCTCAATTCAATTTGCTGAAGCTGCGATCGGGACATCGTTGCTTGACTAAGATTAGCGTAGGGTAAGTAAGCGTTTTGCAGGGTGCTGTCGCTAAAATTAATCCCTTGTAACGAAGCCTCAAATAGGTTTGCGTCATCTAAGCTTACTGTTTCAAAGTCTCGCTCTCCCTCAGCATATCGGGAAAACAGTTCCTGAATCTCTAACCTTCTCATTACGATCGCTAGACTAGACAGCTACAGTTCTTTGTAGAAATGTAAAGAAAAAGAGGATACAGCTTCGTATTCCTTAACCTTTTTTTAGGCTTTTATACCTATTACAATCATAGATAGAAGCCTGCGATTTCGATTAGCCGTATCTTGAATTACCTATCCTCCCCAAACTGATTATTTTTTAGCCCCCATTTTTTATGTCAATCGCACAGCACTATCATGAACGCACCAAGTACGACCCGAAGACGATTCACGCTAAAAGCCATGCCCTCAATTGGGAAGAACAACCGATCCTATTCAAAACCTACCCGCTAGGAACCTCATTTGACCTCAAGCCTGCTCTAGAAGACCCTTCTGTAGAGGCTGGATCGTGGTGGAAACGGCTCTCGAAGTTGCTCTACTGCACGTATGGTTTAACGGGAATGATTCCGACTTTAGGAGAACCGCACTACCTGCGATCGTCTCCCTCTGCTGGCGGTCTCTATCCCGCCGAACTTTACCTTATTTCTCGCGGTACTCCCCGCCTTCCGTCGGGGCTATACCACTACCAGTCCAAAACACACTCTCTGATCCATTTCTGGGAAAACGATGTTTGGACAGCGCTTCAATCTGCCTGCTTTTGGAATCCGGTTTTAGCCGGAACTCAACTGGCGTTAGTCGCAACTGCCGTTTTCTTTCGCTCAGCATGGCGCTATCAGGATCGAGCCTATCGCCGCATTTTTCTAGATACGGGACATTTGCTTGGAAATTTGGAACTGGCGTGTGCGGCAAATGATTACCGTCCCCACCTGATTGGTGGATTTGCTGATGAAGCGGTGAACCAATTGTTGTATCTCGATGCGGATCAAGAAGGCGCGATCGCAGTAATTCCCTTGGCAGATCGATTGGAGATTGGGGAAAACCTTTCCCTCACCCGCACAGCACTCCCGGCGGCCACACAACAAGAGTATCCTCATCTTGAAGATGGTCAGCTTCTAAACTATTTTCATCAAGCGACTCAAATTGAGTTTAATGCCAATACTAAAATTGATTGGACATCCACCGAAGCCTCCGATGCCTCTGTAGGCGGCAGTAATGTAAGCAACAGTGATGTCTCTGACCAGACTGCACCGCATCGCGCGGATAAATACAACATTCCGTTCTGTCTTAAAGTCCCAACCTTGACCTCACCTATAGACTGGGACGCTAATCTCGACGGGTTAGAGCAGACTATGATTAATCGTCGCTCGACTCGTGCTTATACTGGCGAACCCTTGACTCTGGACGAACTCAAAGCACTCCTCGATTTTACCTATCAGCCTCAACATTACATTGATCAAGATCTAGACGGCTCCCCTGATTATTTCGATCTAGAGTTGGTCGAGACTTTCGTTGCCGTTTCGGGTGTCACTGGGCTTGAAGAAGGCTGTTATTACTACGCTCCCAAGGCCCAAGAATTGCGCCAAATTCGCTTTAAAAACTTTCGCTCTGAACTGCACTATCTCTGTTTAGGGCAAGACTTGGGACGCGATGCGGCGGCAGTTATGTTTCATACCGCAGATCTAGAAAAAGCTGTTAATAAATATGGCGATCGCGCGTATCGTTATTTGCACATGGACGCTGGACACTTAGGACAGCGCTTAAATTTGGCGGCGGTATATCTTGATCTAGGCGTGAGCGGTATTGGTGGCTTCTTCGATGATCAGGTGAATGAGGTGTTGGGGATTCCGTCTGACGAAGCGGTTCTCTACATTACAACCTTGGGACGACCGAGGAAATGATCGCAGAAAACTCTAGCTCTATTGATATAGCTCCTTAAAACCAGTTCTATCTCTGCAACTCTATCTAAAGATATAGTTATTTCAATTCCTGCCGTTTTGTGATCGAGATCACAGGGTTGTGTGATCCGAATCACTCAAGGTATCATTAACCACAGACATACTGTAGAAGACTCAACTTTAGCCGAGTCATCAACAGGGAACACACGACTGGCCGACAGATTTCTCAGGAAGACTGTCGGTTTTTTGTATCTGTACAGCGACTAATTCAACGTGAATTCGGGATAAGACGAGATGCGTTAGAGCGGGTTGGGTGGCGTTGCCACAATTCGGGGGACTTTCCCCCGCGCCCCCGCCTGTCAGGAGACGGAAGCCGTCCCCCGACACCCCCTCGCTAAGGGAAATGAGCGGGGACGGGTCGAGAAGCGAGGGCGGGCCGGAGCGTGGCTTTGGCACTGATGGCTTAACCCGAATTGACGTTAATTCAATATCGTCGGTGATGAAGAGAATCTAACTTCTTCTATTTAAATGCAGGTTGATCTTCTGATTTTTTGAGACACTAATTTTCCCTGTACTGCCAGATTAAGGATGAGCGATCGCAGTTTTGCGATCGCGTTAGTCATCCGGGCGACGGTGTCGAAGTGTTCTAAAAACGTTTTGAAATCCAACGTTTTGAAATCTAACGTTCTGAAATCCATTGTGCTTACTTATCTCGTGCAGACCAAACACCCGATATTAGCAAGAACATTCCCCCTGCAAAGATAGCGATCGCGAACCCTGCTGGAATGACATTCATCCAATCAATTGTTTCCATTAAATTTGACTCTCTTCCTGATTTATCAATGAATAATCGATGAATGTCATTTAGTCCGTGACATTTCCTCTCATGGCTTTAATCTGTCCGCGTTTGCTTTTACTATCGAGCCGCTTTCTCTGGGAGCTACGAGTTGGTTTACTGGGTCTACGGGGTTTGGGTAATACGATCGCGCTTCTAATCAAATCTTTTAGTCGTTGCAAGGCTTCTTCTCGGTTCTGCTCTTGGCTGCGGTGTTCTTGAGCCTTGATGACGATCACCCCTTCTTTTGTCATGCGCTGGTCGTTTAGCGCTAACAGCCGATCTTTGTAGCGATCGGGCAGTGAAGATGCTGGAATGTCGAAGCGCAAGTGAATGGCACTTGCCACTTTGTTTACGTTTTGCCCGCCTGCTCCTTGAGAGCGGATTGCACTCATCTCAATCTCATGCTCTGGGATACTCACGGTGTTAGAAATTTGCAGCATGGTTTATTTGTTCAACATCAGCAATGCACCGTTCTCGGAGATAGGTTGTTGCTAGTTCGTTTTGTTGTGACAGTTCCAGCATAAAGTAGCAGGTTCACCGTTGGTTCCCTCTGGGGCTGCAATTGAGGAAGAATTGCTTGAGAAGTAAAAAGCTTGACGGTTCGACTTCGGAGGCTGATCGTTGAAGCTCAGAACGCGAAGGTTAGAGAAATTTGCTCGACGTTCCGGGTTCTGAATTTCATGTTCGGAGTAAAAAGCCTGAACTTCCAGGTTCCGAAGGCGAAGTTCTAGGTTCCGAAGGCGGAATTTCAGGTTCGGAGAGCGGAGTATGAAGAGTTGGGCTTGAAAGTAGAAACTTTGAAGCTCACAACCGAAATTTTGAGCGCAAGTAGCGGTTAGTTCAGTTCACGATCCTTCCTAAATGAAAGTTCGGGCTGATCGCTCACCTCGGTTGAAATGAATTAAATTCCGGGTTCGGTGGTCTTTAGTGGCTCGATCGCGATGTTTTTAGTTGCGATCATCCGAAATTTCTGTGAGTACCAGTGAATTCTATGGAAACTATCTTCCGAATGCTACACTGGAAATCCTCACATGAACACCTACGAGCAAATCAAGAACTCGCAGTTCGTCCGCATTCTGTTCATTACATTTCTCATTCTATTACTGCAAATCCCGACGGTGATGCTCCAGAATTTGGTCAGCGATCGCCAGAATTTACGCCAAGAAGCGATCGCAGGCATCACCGGAAATTGGGGGCGATCGCAGTCGATTCTTGGCCCCCGCCTCTACGTCCCTTACATCAAGCGCTCTCAAGTCGGAAAAGAAGAAAAAGCCGAAGTCAAATACGGCACATTCCTACCTGATGATCTGCAAATTACGGGCAATCTCGACTCAGACGTGCGCTACCGAGGCATCTTTGAAGTTCCCGTTTATAGAACCAAACTCGACATTCGCGGTCGCTTCGATCGTCCAGACTTCACCAGTTGGGGCACTCGCGCAGAAGACATCCTGTGGGATCGCGCCGAACTGAGTTTGCAAGTCTCCGACGCTCACGCCATTCAAAACCAGGCGGCGCTCAACTGGAACCAAAGATCTATTCCCTTCACCGCCGGGCAAAGCAAATACGGCGACGGCCAACAAGGCATTCACGCAGTTCTAAAAGACCAGATGAAAGGAGAGACCTTCACCTTCTCCATCCCGCTCATAGTGAACGGCAGCGAGAAAATCGCCTTCGCTCCCTTTGGGAAAGTCACTAAAGTCAGCCTCGCCTCTAACTGGACAAACCCCAGCTTTCAAGGCGTCTGGTTGCCCGACCAGCGCGAAATCAGCCAAAAAGGATTTAATGCCACCTGGAATATTCCCTCTCTGGGTCGCAACTACCCGCAGCAATGGAACAACGAATCACCCACCAACCTTGGGCTAATTCAAGCCTCGCTCTTTGGCGTCGATCTGATTTCGCCAGTTGATAATTACCGAATGAGCGATCGCAGCATCAAGTACAACTTTCTATTTCTAGTGCTGACCTTTGCCGTGTTTTGGCTGTTTGAAACCGCAACTCGACTGCGCGTTCATCCATTGCAATATCTGCTCGTCGGTGTGGCAATGTCGATGTTTTATCTCCTGCAACTCGCCATTTCTGAGCACTTAGGATTCAAAACTGCTTATCTTATTTCCACCGTTGCAGTCGTCGTTTTGATCACGGCATACTCGGTCGCCGTCCTTCGAGCCAGAAAACGAGGCGCGATCGTAGGCGTCATGCAGATTGCGCTCTACAGCTATCTCTACGTCGTGTTAGCCAATCAGGACTACTCATTACTCATGGGATCGATCGGGCTATTTGTCTTCTTGGCCATTATCATGTACTTCACTCGCCGCATGGATTGGTTAGAACCACCCGCCCCCAGACGGCTAGAACCAACGGCTCCAGGCGGAGCGCCCTCCAAAATCGACTAGCATAAAGGAGCGCTGTGAAGTTGAAGCGCTGCCTGAGTTGCAAAGGATCGCCTCAACTTCTATCCCCCCTCATTTTGAACCTCATCCATGACTACTGAACTGACTGCCCCCCAATTTGAACTTGAAGCGTGCGCTCAGAAATTAGGACTGAATCAGGTTCAGCGTCATCTCTTTATCTGTGCTGACCAAACAAAAGCAATTTGTTGCGACAAAGAGACTGGCTTAGCCGCTTGGGACTACCTCAAAAAACGGCTCAAAGAACTGAAGCTCGACCAGCCCACTCCTAGCGGTTCGGCAGGCGACGCCCCTGCAAGCTGTATCTTCCGAACGAAAGCGAACTGTCTTCGCGTGTGTCAGCAAGGACCGATTTTAGTCGTCTATCCCGATGGAGTTTGGTACCATTCTGTCACTCCAGAGGTGATCGAACGCATTATTCAAGAACATTTAATTGGCAATCAGATTGTCCACGAATATGTCTTTTTGACTCATCCACTCGCCCCTATTTCAAGCAATTCTATAACCCCATCAACATCGTGATTTTTCTAAAAATTCAATTCTGATTTTTGTACCGTTGATAGAAGTAAATTTGCGCCGCATTCTCTTTCAGTTGCTCAAAGACATATCAGCTAAACGCTGCCTCACCTTTACTAATGGCTCGATTTGAGCGAAAGATCATTTTTGAATACAGTACAATTTTCTGTCTGAACGATTCTTTTACAGGAGTATAAATATAGGCCAAAGAAGTCTGATTTCTTGACTGGTCGTATATAATGTCACGAGACCTATAGCCAAAATTCTGAATCTTTACTAATATCGGGAGCAATTTAGTTTTTAATGGTTACGAGATCGTCCACAATAACACGTGTCCATCTCTCGAAGTTGGCTTCAATTCCAATTTAATTTGTAAACGTTATTCAGATTCGGCAGAGCGAGTAGCACAGCATGAAGGAAACTAGCGCAGGGAATCACAGACGGTTGCTGCTGATTGACGACGATCCGAACCTTATTTTGCTAGTCAAAGACTATCTAGAGTTCCGTGGGTACGAAGTTGTCACCGCAGAAAATGGGCGCGAAGCCCTAGAGGTGTTGGAGAGCGAAACTCCAGACATGATCATCTGTGACGTGATGATGCCAGAGATGGATGGTTACCAACTCGTCAGTACGATTCGCCAAGATCCAAAAACCAGTTGGATTCCAGTCTTGTTTCTCTCCGCCAAGGGGCAAAGTCAAGATCGCGTTAAGGGATTAAACATCGGTGCAGATGTTTACATGGTGAAGCCGTTTGAGCCAGAAGAATTAGTGGCTCAGGTCGAATCTTCCCTGAAGCAAGCCTCTCGTCTGATTCAGCACAAGGATGCTAAGGGCGGTGAGAATGCACCCAAAATTCAGGTGCCGTTCGATGTCGAACTGACGCCGACTGAGTTGCGCGTGGTTCAGTTTGTGGCGCGCGGCATGGCAAACCGAGAAATCGCGGAGGAACTTAACGTGAGTCAACGCACGATCGAGAGCCATGTGAGTAATATGTTGGGGAAAACCGGGTTACACAACCGCACCGAATTAGCGCGTTGGGCGATTGAAAACAGCATGGCGTAAGCTTGCTGAGCTAGATGTTTGTCGATCTGAATTTTTATAAGGTAGGGACGTTACCCATGACGTCCCTATATTTTTTTTAACGGGGGACTTGTTGCGCCACTTTCTGAACTTGCTCGTTGAAGTAATCCGTTCGATAATTTAACTGCTTTGAGACTTCTAACCCTTGTCTAAAGGCGGCTAACGCTTCTGGATACGCTTTTTGAGCAAGGTGAATTTGCCCAACCTGATCTAATGCATCCATCGCGCTGTAAGCGTTATAGGCTTGTTGCTCGGCTTGAGCAAGATAGTCATACACTTGCAGGGCTGAGTCCAAGCGATCGTTGGCTCGGTACAGTTTGCCTAGCTTTTGCAATGCATCGGTCGCGTAGGCGACCTGAAGGAGCGGCTGGGCCAACTGGAACGCTTCTCGGTACTGCTGCTCGGCAAGATCTAACCGACCACTTGCCGCGTAGTTGTCCGCAAGTTTAATTTTTAGGGCTGGAATGTACTGCGCCTGTTCATTTTGTTGATACAAATCGAGCAACTGCTGCTGATAAGTTGCCGCTTGCGCGGGCTGTTTAGCTTGTTCATGGACATAGGCAAGCTGAATCAGATTCACAAACACGCTTTGCTGGTCGGTTCTTGCTTTTGCCAAGTTCAACAATTCGGTGTACGTTGCGATCGCTTTTGGATAATCAAACCAACTGAGATGCAGTTGTCCAATCGTGGTTAACAGACTCGTCTCTTGAGTCACATCATTCGCGGCTCTCGCATCTGCCAGCATTGAGTTATACACCGTCACGGCTAGTCCTGGCGATCGCACTTGCTGATAGGCCGTTCCTAATGCCGATCGCAAGGCCGTTCGATTCACGTCCTGCACGCCGCTAGAGGAAGCTGATCTGGCTTGAACGGGCTTTTGTGCCTCGGCTTGAATTGCCTTGAGCCGATTGGTAATGACGCGCACTTCCTCAGACAGGTTTTGCTTCCAGGCTTGATCGCCCACTCGACCCAAAGCCGTTACTTCTTCTAAAAAGCCTAACGCTCGACGCAAGCGCAATTCTCGATTCCAGATCTCAAAGGCAGCGATCGGATCGTTCAATTGCAGCTTTTCGGTCGCCTGCACATTCAAGGCATCCAACGCCTGATCTAACTGCTGCCGCTCTGCCTCGCTCAAGGGACGCTTTAGACCTCCTGGTAAGAGCGGATCGGGCACCGTTAACTCCAATGGACTGGGGGGAAAGCGATCGGGCAGCGGTTTGGTTGGGGTTGTCGGTTGAGGAGAAGGCTGAACGGCTGGAGCTTGCGCCCCGCAGATAACTTGCCCTGCCACAACCGAACCTCCCACCAGCATACTCACCCAGAACCATCGACCCAACATCTGACTCATCCTAACCACCATTTCCCTAAATTCCGTCGCTTTATACTCAGAACTGACCGTGCCGTTAAAAGTTTCAAATTTGCAATTTAGCCCATTATTTTGCTCTAAGTTGGCTCTCAACCTAAAATTTCACTCTCAAAATATAGAGATGCTGGCTTCTTCTTATCGAAAAGCCCACCGTTCAGCTTAAGATTTTATCTGGATCACACTGGTTCAATTCTAAGCGAGGGCACTGTGAGAGTTTTAATCGTAGGAAACGGCGGGCGAGAACATGCCCTAGCTTGGAAGTTGTTGCAATCTCCGCAAGTTCAGCAAATTATCTGTGTACCGGGCAATGGCGGAACAGCCGCTCTAGAACGGTGCCGCAATCTGCCTTTGAACGTAGACGATTTTGAAGGAATCGCTCGCTTTGCGTTTGTCAATAATGTTGGGTTGATTGTGGTGGGGCCAGAAGTCCCGCTGGCAATGGGGATTACAGACTATCTCCAGGCCAAAGAACTGAATGTGTTTGGTCCCACTCGCGAAGGCGCTCAGATTGAATCCAGCAAAGCCTGGGCAAAAGCCCTCATGGAAGACGCTGGAATTCCGACCGCTAAGGCCGCTGTGTTTGCAGACGAAGCGGCGGCGAAGGCTTACGTCCGTTCTGAAGGTGCCCCAATCGTCATTAAAGCCGATGGGTTGGCAGCAGGAAAAGGCGTCACGGTGGCTGAAACGGTAGAGAGTGCTGATAGCGCGATCGCAGCGTGCTTTCAGGGGCAGTTTGGCGGCGCGGGCAGCCAAGTTGTGATCGAAGAATGCCTCAGCGGACAAGAAGTTTCGATTCTTGCCGTGACCGACGGTCTCACCATTCGTCCCCTCCTCCCCGCTCAAGACCACAAGCGCATCGGTGAGGGAGATACGGGAGAAAATACCGGCGGCATGGGAGCTTACGCGCCTGCACCCGTCGTCACACCCCAACTGATGGAGCAAATTCAAAATACCGTATTAGAACCTGCGATCGCGGCGTTGCGCAGCCGCAATATCGACTACCGTGGCGTCCTCTATGCAGGTCTAATGGTCACACCTGCAGGCGAACCGAAAGTGATTGAATTCAATTGCCGCTTTGGAGATCCAGAAACGCAAGCCATTCTTCCGCTCCTTGACACGCCCCTAGAAAAGCTCTTGCTGGCTTGCGCCACCCAAACTCTAGGATCATTTCCTACCATTGAATGGAAAGCGGGCGCATCTGCTTGTGTCGTGGTGGCGGCTGAAGGGTATCCTGGCAACTACCCAAAGAAACTAGACATCACGGGCATCGACCAAGCCGAAACCGATGAAGTCGTGGTGTTTCATGCTGGAACCCAACTCCGAAACCAAAAACTGATCACTGATGGCGGGCGGGTATTGGGAGTCACAGCGATCGGCGAAACCTTTGACCAAGCCATCGATCGAGCGTATGCGGCAGTTCGGTCAATTCACTTTGAGAGCATGTACTATCGCCGTGATATTGGGCATCGGGTCAGAACCGTTGGCTCTAGCTCCAATTAGCTTCTAAAATTAGCCTAAGATATAGGAAAATGAGCAGCGAACTCAGGTTCGGTGTGTCTTTATCCCCCATCTCTTAGAGCCTTGGTTTCTCTCATCAAAATGATTCGGGATATTCTCACTCGCTGGTGGGCAAGGTTTAGCCTTCAGACCAAACTGATGGCAGCCGCAACGCTGGTGGTGTCAATTATTATGAGTGGGTTGACGTTTTGGGCCGTCAACACCATTCAAGCGGATGCCCGTGCGAACGATACCCGCTTTGGTAGCGATTTAGGACTTTTGCTGGCGGCTAACGTTGCGCCGCTCGTCAGAGAGGACGATCGCACAGAGTTAGCCCGTTTTTCTCATCGGTTTTACAGCAGCACCTCCAGCGTGCGCTACATGCTTTATGCCGATGCCGATGGCAACATCTTTTTTGGCATTCCGTTTTCCGATTCGGAAGTTCAAAACTCGCTGACGATTCGGAGACGAATTCAGCTTCCAGAGAATTTTGCGGAACACTCGGATTTACCGATGGTGCGGCAGCACGTGACCCCGGATGGTGAAGTGACGGATGTGTTCGTACCTCTGGTCTATGAAGGCAACTATCTCGGCGTTCTCGCGATTGGAACCAACCCCAATCCCACCGTAGCCGCATCATCCCATCTGACGCGCGATGTTACGGTTGCCGTGTTTGTTTCCATCTGGGTGATGGTCATTCTGGGGGCAGTGTTTAACGCGCTGCAAATCACGAAACCGATTCAAGAACTGGTGGTGGGCGTTCGCAATATTGCGAAAGGCAACTTCAAGCAGCGAGTCGATTTGCCTGTCGGTGCAGGGGTCGAACTGAGTGCACTAATTGCCAGTTTTAATGACATGGCAGAGCGGTTAGAGCGCTACGAAGAGCAAAACATCGAGGAATTGACCGCCGAGAAAGCCAAACTGGAAACATTGGTTTCTACGATCGCAGATGGAGCTATTCTTCTCGATACCAATCTTCAGATTGTTCTGGTCAATCCCACGGCCCGTCATATCTTCGGGTGGGACAACAAAGCGATCGAAGAAGAAAATGCCCTCTACTGCTTACCTGTTCCGGTTCAAATCGAACTGACTCGCCCACTCTACCAAATGGCAAAAGGCGAACTCCGCGAAGAGGCCGAATTTCGCATCACGCTAACCGAACCGAGCAATCGGACTCTGCGAATTCTGCTGAATGCAGTTGCTGATCCAGTGAGAGAGAATGTCAAAGGAGTGGCTGTCACCATTCAAGACATTACGCGCGAAGCAGAACTAAACGAAGCGAAAAGTCAGTTCATCAGCAATGTGTCTCACGAGTTACGGACGCCTCTTTTTAACATCAAATCGTTTATCGAAACCCTCCACGAGTACGGCGAGGAACTGAGCGAATCCGAAAAGCACGAATTTTTAGAAACCGCAAACCGAGAGACAGATCGACTGACTCGGTTGGTGAACGATGTCCTCGATCTGTCGCGCCTAGAGTCCTGCAAGATTTACACGTTTGAAGCTGTAGATTTGGTGCAACCGATCGAGCAAACGCTTCGCACTTATCAGTTGAACGCAAAAGATAAGGGAATTGAGCTGCTTCAGGACGTTCAGCCTGGCTTACCGGCGGTATACGGCCACTATGATCTATTGCTTCAGGTCTTCACAAACCTCGTTGGCAATGCTTTGAAATTTACCGAAGCAGGCGGTAAAGTTGTGCTTCGAGCCTATGCGGTCGATCAAACGGACGGGAACATCAACCCACAAGTCCGAGTTGAAATTTCAGATACAGGCATTGGCATTGATGCGGTAGATCAAGAAGCGATTTTCGATCGCTTTTTCCGGGTAGAAAACCGTGTCCATACGTTGGAAGGAACTGGATTAGGGCTATCGATCGTGAAAAATATTATCGATCGTCACCGCAGTCAGGTTCGCTTAACGAGTGAAGTTGGCGTTGGTACGACGTTCTGGTTTGACCTGGCTGTTTTTGAAGAAAGACCCGTTGATGCGATTCATGCCAATACTCATACAGTGGATGTCGAGGCCGCTACGATC
>JAHHHP010000099.1 GCA_019359275.1 Myxacorys chilensis ATA2-1-KO14
CTTCAAAGCTACGCACTTCTGGAAACAAATCCGCATACAGGTGGCAGTATTCATCCACAAACCGAATCGTCGGTCGAGCCTCTCTCGAAGCAGGCATAGAACATCCAATCTCCTCTCAAACGTTCTATCCTTAGTCTAAATTCCTCTCCTTA
Organism: Myxacorys chilensis ATA2-1-KO14; assembly: GCA_019359275.1. Classification (GTDB taxonomy): domain Bacteria; phylum Cyanobacteriota; class Cyanobacteriia; order Leptolyngbyales; family Leptolyngbyaceae; genus Myxacorys; species Myxacorys chilensis. Next base: position 153 of record JAHHHP010000099.1, read on the forward strand.
AAGTGACCAAAGAGGGTTATAGCGTTTCTCAATCAGATGCGGTACAGCCACAAGGCTTGGAAAGCGCATAAGTCAACTGTTTGACGTACCTCACACGAGTAGGAAACGCTATATTTGCAGTCCAACTACGACACCTTTGTCAAACTCTTTGTCGAAGCTGTTGTCGAAGCTGTTGTTGAAATTGTTTTGCGCGATGATGCGGCTTCGTCTACGTTGGGCGATGCATTAGTGACAAGCTGATTGAATGAACTGCTGTCACCCATAATCGACTGAGCCAGCATCCGTCGATATAAATTACTCAATTGAGCTGCTACTCCTGTCCAGCTAAAATTTTGTTGCACACGCTCGCAGGCGCGTTTTCTTAGCTTTCTCGCCCATAGTTCATCCTTTAAAATGCGCTCAATTGCTACAGCAAAGGCAGTCTCATCTTGCGGCGGAACGAGCAATCCTGTCTCTTCAGAAACAACGCTAAACTTTAGCCCGCCCACATTAGAGGCAACAACCGGAGTGCCACACGCCATTGCCTCGATCGCAACTAATCCAAACGGCTCATAGTGACTTGGAACCACACAGACATCGGCTGCTGTGTAATAAAGCGGTAAGAGATCGTGTCCGACTCGTCCCGCAAAAATGGTGTGATCTGCCAATCCTAATTGGTTGACGAGTTGCTCGATGCGTTGGCGTTCCTGTCCATCCGATTTTGTTGGATCACTACCGCCGACGATCACTAAACGTAGATCAGAGGTGTCTACGGCATTTTGTTTGATTAATCCAGCCGCTCTCACGAACGTTTCGATACCCTTGCGCGGATCGAAACGGCCCACATACAGCATGACCTCATCGGTCGGATTTAAGCCAAGCTGAATCCGGGCGTCTGCTTTAGGAATAGCGTGGAATCGACTCACATCGGTTCCGCACGGAATCACTTCGATGTGTCCCAAACTGGAAACGAGCGATCGCAGCATCTCGGCTTCTTGAGGACTGGTCGCAACCGTACAGTGCGCCTGTTCTAGAATCGCCTTTTCAACGGCTAATCGAGTATCCGCGATCGCAGGACGATCGGGAACTGCCTCATACTTCACAGCACCGAGAGAATGATAGGTATTGATTAGCTGAACGTTATGGGTCTTTTCCACTTCTAGCCCGACCCAAGCCGACATCCAGTAGTTGGTGTGAATTAATGGATAGTGATGCTTGGCTTGATACTTCTGGAACTCCTCGACAAACTGCGGCATGTACTCAAACAAGCGATCGCGCGGGATAAATTCTTCTGGCCCAGCGCTCAACCGAATCGTGCGGCAATACGGATTGTGTTGCACGATGGTCGGATCGTCTGCATTCGCTTTGCGGGTAAACATATCCACTTGCCAACCCAACTTCGAGAGGGCTTCACCCACTTGCCGCACATACACATTCTGACCGCCTGCCTCTTCTTTTCCAATCTCAGCAGCCGGATCGCCATGATCCGAGATGAGTGCGATCGCCTGCCGATTGGGCGTGTTTGATCGAGAAGTAAAGAATGACGATCGCAACCCTGTAGAACCGTCATTTGACGCCAGTGACTTTCCGTTTACAAATACCATAATGTTCACCTCATGAAGACATAGAGGCACTAGGAGAGGGCGCAAAGCCGCTACACCTCCTGCCTCACCTGAACAAAACACAGGTCATTGAATTTCTTGCAAGCTTGGATCAGCAGCAGATTCTTAAGCAAACGGAGCTGTCCATTGACCTTGTCTGGCTAATGCTTTTGCCTGTCTGCCACCACTGCTACTGCCGATCGCAAGCCGTCTATCGGATCGCCAGAAGATTCCCTAAAAATGAGGACAAAAAAAGGCGGATGCCCTCACCCACCTTCTTAATTCCGTTGATCTGATAGTGTACTTAAACTCAATAAACGACCATTTTGTTTAAAGCGTTCACCTACTAACTGGCGATAAACCGCCTCATAACCGTCGGTCATGCGCTCGACGCTAAAGTTGTCAACCACATGTTGACGACAGACGGCCCGATCGAGACTCGAAACTCGATCAAGGGCAGCAATGCAGTCATCGATTGACTCACACAAAAATCCACTCTTGCCGTGAGCAATGACTTCTGGGGCAGATCCCAAATTCATCCCAATCACAGGCGTTCCCGATGCCATTGATTCCACCATTACCAAACCGAACGGTTCGCGCCAAGTAATCGGGAAGAGGGTCGCATAAGCGTTGCCCATTAACGTGTTTTTCTGAACGTGGTTAGCTTCACCTAAATACTGAATTTGTTCACCGTCAATATGGGGTTTAAGTTCGGTTTCATAAAATTCTTCATCAACAATATCTACTTTTCCTGCCATCTTGAGCCGCCAACCAGTGCGCTTGGCAATCTCGATCGCAATATGCGGACCTTTCTCAGGCGACAACCGACCTAAAAAGGCAAGATAGGGAGCCTCAGAGGGGTTGGAATAGAACTTATAGCTGTCTACATCAATTCCGTTGTAAACCGTTGAAACACAGTTAAGGTTTAGGCGAGCCTCTCGCTGTGCGTCGGAAATGCTCACAAAGGGCTGAGTGCGAGCATGAGCAAACATTTTCTTATTGTCCGAACTGAATACGCCATGTAGCGTATGAACGGTTGGAGTTTTCGTAAATTTTGCGTAGGGCAAGGCAGGACACCCCATGTGAGAATGAATTACATCAAATTCCTGGGAACGCTCATAAACCTGCGTCAATTGCAGCATTTCATAAATTTGATACTCTTTTACGAGTGGATCAAGACGCACTGCACGAGCGTGAACTGATTCGAGTTTCGCTAGGGTGAGCGAATCGCCAGTTGCAAACAGCGTCACTTCGTGTCCGCGTCGCACTAACTCATCGGTTAGCAAACTTACCACCAGTTCAATGCCGCCATAAGCGGGGGGGGGAACCCGCTCCCACAATGGGGCAACTTGAGCAATCCGCATATAAACCTCCTACAAGGTTAATGGTTCGGTAGCCTCTTCACGAGTGAAAGCTTTACTTGCTAGATACAGCAAGGTAGCTAAGCAATATCTACGGGAAAATTTGTTTTTTGCCAAGACGGAAATTTCGACTTGACATCTTAGACTTTGCCTTTCTTGCTACGCTCGTAATATATAGAAGACTACAGAATTGCATATGCAAAAGTACCGACCTGCCGATAGATTTACAGGGCGCTACTAGACTGATTTTTCGGGGGCACATCTCAGTCTAAATAAGTATTTCTATCGCCTTAAAGACAGATTTATGTGTTCTTGAATTCAACCGTACTTCTACGTGTTCGGTTATTACACCATTTGAGCGGGAACAGAGCAATCAGATTAGGTGCATCTTTGCAGTTTTTCCAAAGATGCATTTTGCCTTTGTATTTTTTCTACTTCCAAAACAAAATTATTTGTTGAAGCAGTTTTGTAACGGTAGCAGACAGCTTACTCAGGCTCTTCTATCCAAACCCTATAGATTTTACTCTATAGATTCTGTTGATAGATCCCATCATAAGTTCGTACATTAGCGCAAAAAGAAATCGTTGGGCGATAAATCTGAGCAAGTTAACAGAAACTTTGTCAATGTTGGTCAATCTAGCTTGTGTAAGCTACAAAACTGCTAGTTGAAAGGTTTCAAAGCCCTCGTAGCTCCATTACAAGTTGAGCAGCACCCGTACTAGCCGTGATTAACTTTGCTAAGCTCCAAGCGATCGCAGCCATAGAACATAAAGCTGCTCTTGGAATTGCTCACACTACATCAATTGCAGCAATCTGGATGAATGCTACAACGTCCGTAGTATCAGATCGACTCTTATCTTCAGTAAACCGGATGAATGCTGCAATTGGAGAGGATCAAACTGACGTCCGACCCTCTCCAATTTTAATCTAACTCATGCAGCTGGCTGTCCAAGTCGGTCTAGTTCCACCCTAAGCGAGCCATGCTGCGACAAAGCAAACTTAGAGGGCAGCAAAACTCACTCCTTCCTAAAATCTTTCCCCACATTTAAACATAACCTGCTGATGCCCCTGAAATGACACCAAAAAGAGGAGATTTGGCTTCTTGAGACCAAGTCTTGAAATTAAAACATTGAGTTAATGCTGAAACAGATTCACACCGTCTAATAAATGCTGAATAGTGTAAGTGAAATCCACATTAAGCAGACTTCCAAATTCATTAATTTGCTGAATGTGGGCAGTATAAAACAAGAATTGTACCGCAATACATTTTCGTTCAAAAAATATCAAGCCGGAGCTATTTCACTAGATACCGGTCATTAACTGTGAGGAGCATTGACGATGCAGTGGCTGCCATTTGCCTTAGTAGCCTATTTGTCTTGGGCGTTTTGTAACTTACTCTGTAAAGTACTCATTAGCCAACATATCAAAAGTCCTGTTGTTAATCTCATTACGATGGGAGTTTGGAATGTATTACCCCTATTTTTAATTCCTGTTCAAGGAATTACTATTCCAAGTTTTCACGTATTGGCATTAGGACTGACAGCAGGAATACTCTACCTCTTCATTCTAATTCCTTATTTCCAAGCACTTGCAATTGAGGAAGCATCCAGAGTTATTCCCTTATCGAGGCTGACACCACTTTTTATCTTGCTATTTTCTGGTGTTTTCGCTCAGGAGGCGCTTGATTCCTATCAACTATTAGCTCTTTTGATGCTAGTTGTAGGTGGTTTTTTGGTTTCAGTTAAGCATATTTCTGAAATCTTTAGACCGAGTAAAGCCTTTTATCTGATGCTAATTTCTAGTCTTGTTAGTGCTATTTACTGTTTAATTGCTAGGGCAATTTACATTGAGCTTCCCTTCTATGATGGGTTCACGTTAATTAGAACAAGTGTCGCTTTTTGCCTTTTGGGATTGTTACTCATTCCTCAAAATCGAGTTGAGTTTATTACAACGATCAGCTACATGAAACCTCATGTCAAAAAGTTGGTAATTCTCAACGGTCTACTCGATTTCTGTGCGTTGATACTGTGCAACTTTGCGATGTCCATTGCACCTGCTTCCCTAGTCAGTGCCTCGGCAGGAATTCAAGTGGTTTTTGTGTTGATACTATCAATTCTATTGTCAATTAAGTTCCCGAAACTTTTGTATGAAGACATTAGCCGGACTGTATTGACTCAAAAAGGAATTGCGACTGCGCTCATCATTGTGGGTACTGGCATGATTAGTTTGCACTAGATGCTATAAATCAAATGCTTGCCAAGCTGTCTGAATAATCTGCCACTCAGCGTTAGTTAGAGCGTGACTTTAGCGATGGTTAACCCGTTGTGTGGCAGACTTCAAGGTCGTGACCTTAACCCAATTCGAGTAGCCCTTGCGTTGCTCCAAGGGAAACGTTTTCTGTTTAGCGTCTTATTCTTTTTCTCATCCGCCAAACCATACCGCTCGCGATCGCAGCACCCAAAAAAGTACTAGGTTCTGGAACTGGGGTGCTACTCGTGTCTTGGTAAGCCAAAGCATCATAGTAAAGTGCTTCTTGGGTTCGCAAGCCTGGTTTACCGCCGATTCCATCGTCGATCGCGATTCCTTCACCATTAAAGTCCTGTGGGAACTCGATATCGAGGGTAAGATTGTTACGCTCGGTAGGAAACCCAAAGAGTAGGCGAATGGCGTTAGGGTCACGAGAATGAGGACCAATCGCAGCTCCTCGAGGTTGTGGCACAAGCAAAGTAGGTGAACTAGTAGCCAGAACGGTTCCCGCAGCATTCCGAAGATTAATTTTCCAGTCGGGAAAATTAATCACTTGTTCGTACATTGGGGGAAGACCTTCAGCCGAGTAAGTGCCATCAAATGAACCCCCGACAAACGGAGCAAGATCAGGATATAGCTGAAGAAATTCGGGTGAGCGTGGCGGTGAGAACTTTCCTGAGAGATTGAAGTCAGCAGCACGGGCGGGCGCGATCGCAAGGGTGGTCAGCGCTACGAAAGCAGCCATGCTAGAGATAATGGATTGCGGCAAATGTTGTAATTGCACTGTCGTTCCTCCGCGCTGGTAGAGTTTGCACTGGGACTTAGAGAGTTGAAATTGTGAGAGTTAAGATTTCAGCACCAATCAGACTTGTTAGGTTTGCTGCGTTCCCTCTCAGATCTGTTGCGTGATAAACAATTAGTGTGGTCAAGCATTAGCTAGTAATGTTGATAGATTTTCTCCATCAAAATATATGCCTAAAGGTAGAACTATCTGAAAGATCTATGACCTAAATAAATTGAAGATCCGTCAGCTAAGATAGAGCTGTTGCTTGCGCTGCAAAGTACCTCAAATTAAAAGCCTGTTTTAAGCCGTTTTGCAATGCCTTCTCACGCAAAGCTACCCATTACGAAGAGAAATCAGCCTAACTAAAGTAAATCTTGTACTGTCTGCGGTAGGGTTACGGTGACGGTTGTGCCTTGATTTGTTTTACTTTCAATTTGAATATGTCCGTGATGATTTTCGACAATAGCATGTGCGATCGCTAACCCCAACCCTGAGCCACCCGTTGCTTTTGTTCTTGCCGAGTCAACTCGGTAGAACCGATCAAACAACTTCGGCAGTGCCTCTTCAGCAATGCCAACTCCAGTATCAGTTACTTTAACTTGCAACGCAGAACCGTTAGAGCGCTTTGGACGGGTTACACTTAGTGCAACCGTTCCGCCTTGGGGGGTGTACTGCACGGCATTGCTGATTAGATTTGTAAACAAACGAGATAGCTGATCGCGATCGCACTGCATCATCCAGTCAGCCTCATCTTTAAGATCGAGCGAGAGTACGATCGCTTTCTCTTCCGCCACTGTTTCTTGTTCTTCTAACACTTCTGCTAACAGATCACTGAGATCAACCGTCGTCCAATGGGGTTGGACAATTCCACTATCTTGTCTAGCAAGAAACAATAAATCATCTACTAGTTTCCCTAAGCGTCGCGTTAAGCGTTCTACTACCTGTAGGTGATGACGTTGATTTTGCGGATCTGGGTTTGGATCAGAAAGTGCAACTTGAACGTTGGTTTGGATAACTGCGATCGGGTTTCTCAACTCGTGAGAGGCGTCGGCTGTAAACTGTTTTAACTGTTGGTACGATTCTCGAATCGGCTGCATTGCAATGCCGGACAAAAACCAACCGATTGCAGCAACAATGCCAATCATCATCGTCGTTCCAATACTCAGATCGAACACGAGTTGACGAACGGGTTTGGTCACTTCAAACCAAGGGTGACTCACCCGCAAATAGCCCAATACTTGCCGTCCAATCTGCACTCGTTGTGTTACCTGACGCAGCAATTGTGTTTCGGAAACATGAACCGTTTCACCCGTAGTATTGACATGTAACGGAACGAAAATCGGCTCTGCAAAGGTGGACCACAACGTTTCTCCGAGGGGGCTGATCCATTCCAAATCGATGTGATCATCTTCTAGAGCAATGGCATTATCCCGAAAACTTTCTTCTACATTGACGCGAAGTTGAGTGCCTTCTGGTTGAATCACCAGCGATCGCTGCACGACTTCTACAACGTGATTTAAGGTGTCATCAATGCGTTCAATTAACGTGCTGCGAACGTAGAAGTAAACTCCGCTGGCAAAAACGAGCAGAAGTACCGCCGTAATAGTGGTATACCAGAGCGCGAGACGGCGACGGGTCGTTTGAAACATCAGGGTTAGCAAGATTCGAGGTTTAGCCTCTATTACACCTTTATTATTACAACTTTAGATCTTTGCTCTAATTTCAATCATTTCAGGGGTAGCCCATTGGGTAAATACCTTCAAGAACGAAGGAAAATCAGAAGTTCATTTGCTACATCTGTTATTACATTCGTGACCAATTAAAAGCCGCCCCTAGACTAAAGAACTGAAGAATGCGCACTGTGATAGCGTTATCTTTGATGATCTATTTTGATGATTCACCTGTTCGTCTAAAGTAATAGCACTAGTAATAGCACTCCTCATGACCGTCCCGCGTACCATCTGTCTAGGCTTCTTAATGGTGATCACGGTTGGCACATTGCTCCTCATGTTGCCCTTCTCAACCGCTAATGGCTCTTGGAATTCTCCCATTGTTGCTCTATTTACCGCTACTTCTGCCGTGTGTGTGACCGGTCTCTCAATCGTCGATGTCGGGACGTTTTACTCCTTCTGGGGACAGTTGTTTCTTCTCTTCTTGGTGCAAATTGGCGGCTTGGGATACATGACAGCAACCACCGTCCTGCTGTTAATTCTAAGGAGGCGATTGGGACTGCGGGATAAAATCGCCATTCAGCAATCGTTGGATGTAGAAGGATTGTCTGGCCTGTCAGGTTTGCTGCAATCGATCATCGCCACGACGCTGCTTTTTGAAATCACAGGCGTTCTGCTGCTGATGCCAATCTTTCTGCCCCAATTCCACGATCGCCCCGGTCTCGCCCTGTGGCAGTCAATCTTTCACAGCATCAATGGTTTTAACAATGCGGGCTTTAGCTTATTGCCTGACAATTTGATTCAGTACGCCAGCAATCCTGCCTTGGTGGGTATCATGACCGGACTGATTATTTTTGGAGGTATTGGCTACCAAGTGATCATGGAGGCGTATCTGTGGGGGCGCGATCGCCTCAAGCGATTGCCTTGTAAACCGGTCTTTTCGCTCAACTTTAAAGTCGCCACTAGTACAACCCTGTTTCTATTAGTAACGGGCACTATTGCCTTCTTCATGACAGAGTTTCGCAACGCCCAAACGCTGGAAGGCATGGATTTATCGGAAAAAGTTCTGGCGGCTTGGTTTCAATCGGTGACAACGCGCACAGCAGGTTTCAATACGATTGACATTACCAAGATGACGAGCGCCGGGTTGTTTATTACGATCGCGCTGATGTTTCTTGGCGCAAGTCCGGGCAGTACAGGCGGAGGCATCAAAACAACCACCCTACGAGTGCTGGTGAACTGTACCAAAGCTGTACTGCAAGGCAAAGAAGAGGTGCTGTGTTACCATCGCCAGATTCCGACTGCCCTACTTTTCAAGGCGATCGCAGTGTTCATGGGATCGATTGCCACGGTCCTGATTGCGACGATTCTAATTACCTTAACTGACCCTGGGGTTGACTTTATTCGCATTTTGTTTGAGGTTGTTTCTGCGTTTGCAACAGTAGGGCTTTCAGCAGTTGGAACTGCCAATCTATCAGTTCCAGGACAACTGCTGCTCATTCCAATTATGTACATCGGGCGGGTTGGAGTTTTACTACTGGTAGGGGCGCTTTTAGGTGACTCTAAACCTAGCTTTGTAAACTATCCTGAAGAAAATTTGCTTGTCGGTTGACCCATTCAAACTATGATCGGATCTACCCCTGTTGCCGGTCGGTCGCCTCGTGTCGTTGGCGTGTCGCTCAGTAACGGTTACCCCTCGTTGCATTGGAGAAGGTTGTGAATCTGTCTTCACTCGGTTTCTTTCATAGTTTGCGCTCCGACCGTAGGAATAAGCAATTTGCCGTAGTTGGTCTAGGACGATTTGGGCGTGCCGTCTGTGGTACGCTGCACAGTGCCGGGCACGAGGTTTTGGCAGTTGATACCGATATGTGTAAAGTCGATCAGGCACTGTCTGATCGGATTGTCACCCACGCAAGGCAGATTGATTCGACTCAGCCATCTGCGTTGAGAGAAGCTGGACTTTTTGAGCAAGATACGGTGATTGTGGCGATCGGAAACTATGTGCAGGAGAGTATCATCACAACACTCAATCTGAAAGAAGGGGGCGTCCGCCATGTAGTGGCTAAAGCATCATCAGAGATTCACGAGAAGGTGCTTAAGAAGGTCGGCGCAGATCATGTGGTCTTTCCAGAGCATGAAATGGGGTACAATTTGGCGCGATCGCTGACAAAACCTGGCATTCTAGAGCGGTTTGATCTTGATCCAGAACACAGCATCGTTGAGCTGATTATTCCTGAAAGTTTTAGTGGCAAAACGATCACAGAACTCAAGCTGCGATCGCGCTATCGGCTGAACCTACTCGCATTTAGTCAGGACGGCAAATTCATTATCAATCCTGATCCCGATACTCAACTTCGTAGAGGAACAGCGATCGTGGTGATTGGGTCAAACGAAGACATCGATCAGCTTCCGGTTTGAGGGAGGTCTTCGACTCAGTTTGCAAGTAGGGATGCTTTATAGCAATGGTTTGTGAGACCAGTAATGATTTGTGAGATCAATTTCCTAGATTATTCCTAAATTACGGCGACAGGTCTCCGTAGGGGCACAACATGCGGTGCCCCTACTTTTATTTATTTGAATATTTTTTATTTGGACACGTTCTGACCGCGTACAGGCTTACGAGGTACAGATTGATTGATTACGGTCAGTACAGCTTTCGCAATCCGTTGATTAGCGGATTTTGTAAAGTGCCCATCGCCAATAAAGTTACTCAGATTTGAGGCAGGCGCGATCGCATGGGTACTAACATACGGAATGGCTTCTTGACCTAACCGGGGCAACAGCGCTTGAATCAAATGATCCTCATAGCCTTTATCATTTAGCACCACCACAATCGGGAACTTACCGTCTTGACGAGCCGTTGCCGCAAAGTCGCTCACCATCGCTTGCAGCACAGAAACCTCTTCCTTAGCAAAGCCTTTAGCAGAGTGAATTCCATTCTCTAGACGATCAAGATGGCGTTGTGCCCAAGCTCGCCGCACCAACCGCACGATCGCAGAGTGATCGAGCCAATTTTTCTCAAATAAAAACGAACTGTAGGCGGCATCGCGGCTCTGCAACTGCTTGAAAAACTCGCTTTGCGGATCATTCAAGACATTGCGAAGCTCAGCTAAAGTATGCACTCTCGGTTCGATTGCCTGTAATTTTCCCTTCTCTAACGTGTAGCGGGGATAGGTATAGAGCGCCGGAACTTCAAACTGCCAAGTTGCAGCGCTCAAGGTCGGCATCGCTTTGACACTGGAGGCTAAAATGCCCATGATCACAACATCGGCATCGTGTCTGCCCCGATCCATGAGGTATGCTGTATACGAATGATTGGGCGGAGCCGACGGAGCCTCAACCCGGCGAAAGGCAAGGCGAGGATCTAGCTGCTCCATTGCCTCAGAGATTTGCTCGGTAAACGACATACCATAGATCGCAATCAGCAAATTCTTTTTGGCAGGCAGTTTCGCCGGACTCCACTCCGCAGGAGCGAGCCAGCCAGCTTTTGCCAGGTCAGAACTGCTCTGATCGTTTGCTCCGACCATTCGCGCCAGCTTTCCTTCAACCGATCGCCCGTACTCAAAATAGACGTTCATTTGACTGGGGCGAGGCGTAAGCGGATCGGTGGGGTAGGGAAACAATCGGTTGATGGCAACATCAAACATGACCAGAAAACACAGCGTCCACAGCCCAGTGAGGATCACCGTTTGAAGCGGTGAGCGGCGAGATCTTGCAGTCTTGGAGGACAGAGCCTTAAGTTTAGAACTGAGAGTAGATGAACTGTACAGGCGCATTGCTCTCCCCCATGATCAAAATTAGAATGAGTGTGGCATATAGGGCTGCCCGCAGAGGCGTTGGCACCCAAAGAGCCACCTTTGAGGTGCGAGTGAAATACTCTAAGCACTCGTAGCCGACTAACAGCGGAATGCCCAACAAAGCAGATAGCGGCGGTTTTGGCATTCCTAAACTAAGGTTGCCGAAATCTACAATCAGTAGTCTTGTAAAGGTGACGATTTGCTCTAGTGATGTCGCTCGAAACAGCAGCCATCCGTAGCACGTCAACCCAAAAAAGATCGCGATCGCAAGAATTGACGCCAGCCGCTTGCGAAAACTTACCACATCATCGCTCCGTCTTTCGGTCTTCGACAACACTCGATATCCACACAATAAAGTGCCTTGATATCCTCCCCATAAAATGAAATTCCAAGCGGCACCATGCCACAGTCCACCCAGCAGCATGGTAATCATCAAATTTCGATAGGTGTTGAAGGTTCCGTGACGACTGCCGCCCAAGGGAATGTAGAGATAGTCTCTCAACCAGCTTGACAGCGAGATGTGCCAGCGTTCCCAAAATTCGCTTGGTGTTTTTGAGAAGTAAGGCAGATTGAAATTGAGCATTAGCTCGATGCCAAATAGCTTTGAGACACCGCGCCCAATATCGAAATAGCCTGAAAAACCAGCATAGATTTGCAGTGCATACAATACGGTTGCAGCGACGATATCGAGCCAGGAGAGCGCGCCTGTGGTCTGATACACCGCGTTAACCGAGGACGCAACCCCATCCGCGATCGCAACTTTTTTAAACAAGCCAAACAAAATCAGAAAAATACCGTCGCTAGTTTGCTGAAAGCTGAGGTGTCGTCTGTGCGTCAGTTGTGGCAATAAGTGCGACGCGCGATCGATAGGGCCTGCTAATAAGGGTGGAAAATAAACCCAGAACAGCGCAAAGTCCCAAAAGTGGTGGGAGGCGTGCAGTCTACCACGGTAGATATCGACCGCGTAGCTAATTGCTTTGAATGTGTAGAACGAAATTCCAATTGGCAAGATTAGGTTTAGCGTAATCGAATCTGCTTCTAGCCCCAGCCACCGGAACCCATCAACAACGCTATTTGTAAAGAAATTTGCGTATTTAAATATGCCTAAAATCGAGAGGTTGGCGACAACGCTCAGCACGAGAAATAGGGTTCGACGGCGTGCTTCTTCAAGCTGAGCTGAGCGAGAGTAGAGGAAGTTTGCGATCGCAACAAACGGCACGGTTGCCGCCAAAACCCACCATCCTGACCAAGTATTGGGAACTAGATCTACCCAATTGACCGCGATCGTGAGCGGTAGAAGGCTAAGTTGAACCGCTTGCCATTGCAACGTATCGAACAACACTGCTGCTAATACCAGCACCACACTGATCAAACGGCGGTTCTGCTTTGACAGCCATCCTACATCGATCATTGCCCCACAAACAAAGTCGATCACAGTGGATAAAACAATCAAATAGAGAAGCTTAACATTCCACCAACCGTAAAATATATAACTTGCGCTCAATAACAGTGTGTTCTGACCACGCAGCGATAGCACGCGATATAAAAGATAAGTAATAACTAAAAGAACAGCAAATTCAATGGAATTGAAAGACATCGATCGCTAACTCCATTTACTGCTTTGGTCTAAAGAGTAATCCTAATTGGCACAACCTCGAAACATCAGCTAGCCACGATTTCAACCATATATAGTTAAGTAGTTAAAACGATCGATAACAGTTAAATTAGTCAAGTAATAAATCAGCCAAATTGATTGAAACACACTATTGATTCATCACTCTATAAGAATGAGGAAATATTTAGCGAGTCAGTACTGCTAATACTTTAGAAACCAGCCAACTGAGCAACTAGAAAACTAAGATTTTGTGCTGCATTTATCACACAGCCTGTTATCGATCTGCAACCGTAGTTTTTTTGGCAACTTAGGTACTATTTACACAATCTAGAGCAGCGTTGATCAGTGAACGAATCTTTTGAGACATGCGATCGCACGTCTCACTTTGCCATAATTTCAACTTCAAAGAGAACACTGTAGTAGATTCAAAAATCATTCTCTACGAAGTAAATTCAAATTTGCACTACTCAGAAATGAGTTTCGATGAATGAGACGATCAGTACTCAAAAGTAGTTGACGTGCATCTTTAAACAAAAACTAGTTGTTCAATGGTGTCAGAGTTTGCAAGATAACCGAATTGCCATCTAGTTTTTATTTAGTTTTTGGTGCTCTACACAACAACTGGTTCTGAACGATTTCTGAGCATTAAAAATCGCCGCACACGGACTAATCGCCTCCAATCTGCCAAATTCAAACCGCTGTGGTAGCTAGTTAAGTGTTTTGACCGTTAGAACATGTGGCGGTGTTGCATCAGGAGGATAAATGTAGTCAAACTGCACCAAACGCTGCTCGTTCGGTTTTAATTGCAGCGTGACTAACGGTTCGCCTTGTTGTCCACGTTTTTGCACCAAATGAATGTAGCGCGTTTGCGGTAAACCTTGATCGCTGTTGTAGCGTAATCGCACTGTTCCTCGAAAAGAGGTCTGGTTGCCAGGAGGCTGCAAAAAGCGGATTCCTGCTTTTGTGTCTTCACGTTTTAGCGGCGTTTCAAACGCGATCGCAACCCGTTGAGGTTGATTAGTCGAATTTTGCAGAGGCAAGCTCAGTCGATACTCAATGGCATAGTTTGCGTGAGCTTGATAGGCCGTGTCAGGATAACGCTTCACCATCTCAGCGTTTTGATTTTGTCCTGTCCCCAACGTCCCTTTGTGTAGCGTACTCAAACCGTAAGAAAACGCCTCTCCTGCATTTGGGATGCTGAGGGAACGACTCCCCGGATCAACGACTTGAGCTGTCCATTGAGAACCCACCGCTACGCCTGCGACTCGCCCATAAATCACCGCTCCACTTTTCGCATCGAGCGGCGTCGGCGTTTTATCTCTCGGACTTGCCACATCACCTGTATCAAGCAAGGTTTGCCACTCTTCCAGCGTTGGCGATCGCTCAGCGCCAGTGGCATCCGTTTTAGCGAACATGCCCAAACTCGCGACATATACCGAACCCGTACTGCGTAAACGCATCAACGTCGATCGACCATTGATCGGCGGCGTCAGACCCTTTACCGGAATCGGCAAATTCAAAATCATCCGACTTTGCCCTGGCGGAATCACCAGTTGCGCCGGAAAAATGTCTTGCCGTTGCCCCCGTAATACTTCCCCAACCGCTCGACCTCCTGGCCCTGCAAACACCTTGCCGTCTTGATTGTCTTGATACGCAGGCATGGGAAGAAAGGGCGCATCTGGCTGGCTCAAATAGCTGGCGGCTTGCAGAACATCAATCGTGACGGGCTGCGTTCCAGGATTGTTGATCAAAATGCCGAGATAGAGGGAGCGCAGGTTGTTCGGATCGCTCACTGCATTTGCAATGTGATGAGCAAAAATGTCAAACCGTCCGTTAAAAGCTTGATCGAGATGAGCAGAGGGAACGCGCTTTCCGGTGGGAGGAAGTGTAGAGAGTAAAATCCCTTCGGTCTGCACGACTTCTGGACTGTTGCTATTAAACACCAGGGTCGAATCAAGTTGACCCGGCAGCGATCGCACCACTTGGGGTTGGACAATTTCTTGAGGAGTCGGAGCCGGGGTTGCTTGTGCCAAGGTCAACGGAAGGAATAAAACCATTACGAAGCGCGGGAGTCCGGTAAAGGGAGCGGAACTGATCATATCGGTTTAGAGACAGTGAGAGAGCATTCTGGTCATAGAAATCAACAGATCTCCTTATTTTTGCTCTAGAAGTAGAAACTGACGCTTGCTGTTTTGCATGATCGCCAAAAAGTCGTGAATCACAGTTTCAAGATTGTCATCTGTTAATAATGGAACGTGAATAAACAGACAACGATAGTTGGGATTCTGTTCCTGATTGTGTTTGAGTACCCAGTAGTAAAGATGATTGCACACAAAGTTGCCCGCATCGTGACTAACACGAGTGGCGGCTTCTGGGGAAATGTGAGGCGGACAAAGCGTGCCTTCAAGCAACATCTCTAAATCCAATTCAGTAACTAATGCTTCATCTAGATAGGTTCCGGTTGACTCGACCGATAGAAAGGGTCGCGACTCTGCCATGCCGCAGCAAATCACAAGCTCTGGCTCCAACTCGGCGATCTGATCGATGACTGTTTGAGGGGCAACCTCAAAATCGACTAGAATCTTTTTGAGAAAATAACAATCGTCGGTTAACACCTTTCGCTCAATCAGCGCGTTTAGCAAATCATCAGACGAATTGGATTGCTGATGCGCTTCCCAAGTATCGAAGGATGTCAATAAAATTTTCATTTGTGGTGCTGGCTATACCCACTACAATTTACCCACTACAATTTTAAGTACTGCCACTAAGGATTGAAGCTATGTCAACGATCGCCGTGATTGACTACGATATGGGGAATCTACACTCGGCGTGTAAAGGGTTAGAACGGGCAGGCGCAACGCCCACCGTAACAGATTCTGCACGGGAGATTGAACGGGCAGATGCAGTAGTGCTTCCGGGAGTTGGCTCGTTTGATCCGGCGGTGCAGCACCTACGATCGCGCCAGTTAGAACAGCCGATTAAAGCCGCGATCGCAAGCGGTAAACCTTTCTTGGGCATTTGTCTTGGCTTACAAATTTTGTTTGACTCTAGTGAAGAAGGAACAGAGCCAGGACTGGGAATTATTCCGGGTGTTGTGCGGCGATTTCGTCCAGAACCGGGGATCACAATTCCGCACATGGGTTGGAACCAGCTAGAGTTTACTCGCCCGGAAAGTCCGCTTTGGCGCAAGCTCTCAAGCCAGTCTTGGGTCTATTTTGTACATTCATATTATGTTGACCCACTCAATGCAGATGTGACAGCCGCGACAATTACTCACGGAACTCAAACGATTACAGCCGCCATTTCAAAAGATAATCTGATGGCAGTTCAGTTTCACCCAGAAAAATCATCAACGGCAGGATTAGACATTCTGTCTAACTTTGTAGAACTGGTGCAGAAGCGTCCTGCGATCGCGGTGTGAGAGGATTGGAGAAAACCGCGAATGAGCGATCGCAAAGTGAGTTAAAAATCAATTCACGATGTCATGAGAGGTATCGTTAGAAGTGTCATTAGAAGTTTACGGAATTCCAACGTGCAGTACGTGTAAGAAAGCGCTGCAATGGCTGCAAACTAACGGCGTAGAGTACAAGTTTGTCAACACAAAAGACCATCCACCGACCCGCGAAATGATTGCAAACTGGGTAGATACGTTTGGCACTAAGCCGATGCGAAACACGTCTGGACAATCCTATCGAGCGTTGGGTGACGAGAAACAAAGCTGGACAAACGAGCAGTGGATCAACGCCTTTTCAGCCGATGCGATGCTGCTCAAACGTCCACTTTTTGTCAAAGATGGAGCGGCGGTATTGGTCGGATTTAGAGCCTCGGAGGACGAACTCCGGCAGACATTAGATCTAGATATTTGATCTCTAGATATTTGATCTACAGTAAACGAAGCTCATTCTACAAAACAAATCGGTCATGACTTCAGGAAAAAATGTTCTCGGTGGTACGTTGGAAGTCTGCTGCATCTCCCCAATGACGGGCTACTACCGAGACGGAGTATGTAGCACAGGTGCAGGGGATGTTGGAATTCACGTAGTCTGCGCTCAAGTGACCCAAGAATTTTTAGAATTTAGCCGATCGCGTGGAAATGACTTAATTACACCCAGGTCAAATTTTCCAGGGCTTAAACCTGGCGATCGCTGGTGTCTCTGTGCCTCGCGATGGAAGGAAGCATTTGACGCAGGCGTTGCGCCTCCAGTGGTGTTGGAATCGACTCATGCGGCTGCGATTGAATACACCTCATTAGGCGAATTAAAGCAACATGCGATAGACCCATAACATTTACCCCAAAAAAGATAGAGATTTCGTTCTGGCGAACTAACTTTTATCTATCCAATGGCAGACGTTGAGAAGTGAGTGTTCATTTAATTTTACGTTCAGGTGATAAGACAACAGTTTTACCAACTTCCGCTTATCGCATTTGCAGCGGTTGCTCAACGTTTAACCTGTAGGAGCCAGAATGATCGTCATTGAACGAAGTCGGCAACCACAATATCATCAAAGTTTTGCTCCCTTGAAGCGTGTGGAAAGAATTTCTTTCGGGGAGTACCAAGCTGCGGTAGCTCCACCGTGAATTTCCCCTTTTTATTTTTGAACGTTAAGTTGACATTGCCTTACTCAACTTAAGCAATCTTTACGCTGCAAAGCGTAAAGATTGCTATACAAGCCAGGGTTGTAAAGCCCAAATCACACTTGTAAACAATCAAGTGTCAGCAATGAGAGATTGAATTTCAGAATTAATCGAACAGCGTCAAGATTACAAGCAGCCTCAACGGTGCTTAGTTTTTGGGTGCATGTTCACAGGTAACTGTAGCAAAGTTTTCTTATCGCTTGAGGAGATGAACTAATGACGATCGCAGATATTGTTTCTCTTCCGATTCTAAGCCACCAGAAGTTAGAAAGCCGCTGTCCCGTTTGTGTCTGCCTAACCCAGATCACAACGATCGCAAACATTCCGGCGATTCCTGTTAATAGCTTGTTGCTGTACACCACCCGATCGCAAGCGCTGAGTGCTCAGCGTTGTGCAATGCACTTAGGCTTCTGCGAAAATTGTGGTCATGCTTTTAATCTTAAATTCGATTCCAGCTTAATGGAATACAGCCAACACTATGACAACTCACTGCATTTCTCACAGCGTTTTCAGCAATACGCTGAAACTTTATCGCATCGACTAATTGAGCGACATCAACTTCGTCATAAAACTGTCGTTGAGATTGGTTGCGGTAAAGGCGATTTTATTAACCTCTTTTGTCAACTTGGCAACAACTCTGGCATTGGTTTTGATCCAAGTTATGAGCCAACATCAAATCAATCCGAGACTAAACATCAGGTTGAATTTATTCAAGATTTTTATTCTGAGCATTACGCCAACTACGATGCAGACTTGATTGTTTGTCGGCAGGTGTTAGAACATATTCTGGATTTAACAACTTTCCTTAAAGGATTAAGACGAACGATTGGGCAACGGTCAGATACTGTTTTGTATTTTGAAGTGCCTAATATGTCGTTTATGATGCAGGAACTTGATATTTGGAATATCTTCTACGAACATTATTCTTACTTCACCTACAGTTCGCTTGCTTACTTATTTGCCAATTGCGGTTTTATTGTGCATGAGATTGGCGAGTCATTTGGGCGGCAGTTTCTCTACATTGAAGCTAAACCTGCTGAAGAACCGCGTCATCTATCCTCTGTTCCTTGGGTCGATCCAACTCAGACGCGGGACGACGTTGCAGGATTTGCTGAGCGGTATCGCGATCGCATTGAAACCTGGCGAAACCAATTTAAGCAGATCAAACGTTCAGGTAAAAAAGCAGTTGTTTGGGGAGCAGGAGCAAGGGGTGTAACCTTCTTGAACACGCTAGGAAATGAAGCGCATGTCGAATATGTTGTGGATATTAATCCTCGAAAGCAAGGCAAATACGTTGCAGGAACAGGTCAGCAGATTGTTTCTCCCGAGTTTCTAAAAGACTACCAGCCCGACATTGTGATTCTCATGAATCCAAATTATTTGAGTGAGATTCAAGCTCAGATTGCAGACTTGGGTTTAGCACCGGACTTTCTTTGCGCCTAATTTACTGCGCTTATCTACTGTGAAAGCGTTGGTTCTAGGCCATTTTTCTAGATGGAGAAGGGTTACAGAAACCCCAGCCTGTATGAGGATGGGATATGTTATTGAGTCTTCAATCGCGTTAATTCTCTGGATAGGCCAACAACTCTGCGTACCCGGAGAATTGGTGTGGGCGGGGTTTCTATACCCTTCTCTATCTAGAAAAATGGCCTAGAACCAACGCTTCCACAGTAATTAAACGCAATAGATTAAGCGCAAAGAAAGCTCCCACAAAACCGTAGTTGAGATCCGTTTATGCCAATTTATGCCAAAGCGCTCAGATCTCAGAAGAACGAAATAAATTGATCCAAAGCTTAAAACCTATTTACTCTCTTCGGCGCTCTGCCGCGACTCCTTGTATTTCTTGTACTCCTCACCTGCCTTGCGTAGATCGCTCAACACGCTGTCCCCATATAGCTTCGCCCTTTCTGGCTTTATGGCCCGTGTGACAACAGCCTCAAGCAAAACACCGTTATCATTAGGTTCAGGCAGCTTGATGACTACGTAAAAATCCCCGGCCTCGTTCTCGAAAGAGACAACACTGTTGTCGGCTTCAAAAAGAAGAACCTCGGCAAGTTCGCTACCCAGTACCTGCAAACTCTGCCGCGACTCGTCAACTAAATCTTTGTACAGCTTGTTCTGCTCCTTCACCTGCAAATAATTGTCAATCAGTTCCAGCGTCTTCGCATCCAAGTTTGCTAAACCTTTGAGAGTCGTAGATGTAGCCTCAACTATTAACTATTTAGGATAGGGCAACCGTCTCCCAATGGCAGGGCTAGTTTATTGAAAGAAGGAAAAGAGGCGACGCACATCGTGACTGAGTGCGCGAATGCCTTTGGTGATGGAGGCAAAGCCATGCAATCGAAATAGATTGAGTG
>JAHHHP010000100.1 GCA_019359275.1 Myxacorys chilensis ATA2-1-KO14
AGCTTTCGATCACTGCAATATTACAAACGACTTTCTGAGTATGTAGTAACTATCGGTAGAGCTTACCGAATCTTTAGTTTCCATACATCCATCTTGATAAGTAATGACTGCGATTTCATCCTAGGTGGAATATCCAATTTTCTGCCTTGGCTAAGCGATCGCTCAATCTTTGAAAATTCTTAGACTTTGAGAATTCTCAGAACCACCCTCAACCGTTACTGTTAAAAGAAGTGATCGATAATTGCTTAATATATATAGTCATTTATTTGAACAACTTGACGATTCATTCATTATTTTAACGATAGGCTTAGGTTATTAAATGAAGACAAAAAGAAACTACTTTTATCTATCCGGTTTTATTGGTCTAGAGCAATTCCCGTCTTAATACAGTTTTTACAAGGAGATGAACATGAATAACAATGATAGTTACAACTTTGGCGTTAACTCTGGAACTCGCAACCACAAAGGCGCTTTTGTTCGGCACACAGCTTACAAGTTGATTGAAGTCAATGAAGCGGGTTGGGCTGTGATTTGTCAAGATCAAGCCACTTGTCACTACGTCGATCCTTCCAGTTTACGAGTAATCAATCATCCGGACGGAAATCGCGTAGGTCATTCTGTGTAATTGTCTACCTACGCGATCTCTGGAGCTTCGTCAAACGAATATAGCTAGCTGATAGAGAAGACCACGCCGAAATTTAAGACTTTGCAACTAAGCTAAATGGTTAGCGAGAGCACTGCTAAAGTCTTCGTAGGATTTAGCACCGACCACCGTTTCTGCCAACTCGCCTTGCTTGAAGATCATGACTGCGGGAATGCTGCGGATACCAAATCTTTTAGCAACAGGCTTGTTGGTATCGAGGTCTAGCTTAAAGACTTTAGCGCGATCGCGATACTCCTCTGCCAGTTGATCCATTAAAGGAGCAACTAGTTTGCACGGCCCACACCAAGTAGCTGTGCAGTCTACTACAAATAGTGGCTCGGTTTCTAGCAGCGTATCGAACTCAGCTTCATCTTGAATATAAGCAGCAGTCATGGGCTTTCCTACAAAAACAGCATTATCTCATAGTCGCACTCTGTAAGACGCCGACAAGCATGTAGACCTGTGGTTAGAATCGCGCATCGCCCTTGTAAAATACGCGGTTAATTGCCTCTTTGCGACACGCATCGAAGCTGATTAACAGGTCTACACGCTACCATCCGTAGGCTTGAGCTTTAATTGCAAAGGAGATTAGGGCGTGTGATTAATTGAGCCAAACGACAGCAGCAGCGAGATAGATTGCCTCCAGAAAGTTCCTTGCTCGCTTGTCGTAGCGCGTCGCAATGGCTCGATACTGCTTGAGCTTGGCAGAGAAGTTCTCAATCAAGTGGCGGGCTTTGTACAGCTCTTTGTCATACTGGCGCAGATGCTTACAGTTGCGGCGCGGCGAGATCACAGCGGTCTTTCCCTACGCTTGTAGTGGCTCAATCACTCGCTCATCGGCATCGTAAGCTTTATCCCCAAGCACAGTGTCGGCAACCACAGCGGGTAGTAGCTGGTCGGTGCCGTCCAAATCGCTGCTTTATCCTGGGGTGAGGTGAAAGCTGACCGGGTTGCCCAACGCATCTACTACGGCATGAATCTTCGTGCTCAGTCCCCCTTTGCTGCGACCAATTGCTTCTGATTCTGGCTCCCCCCTTTTGCCCCCGCACTGTGCTGGTGAGCGCGCACAATCGTGGAGTCTATCATCGCGTATTCGTTGTCCGCATCGTCTGCTAAGTGTTGAAACACTCGCTCCCACACCCTCTTTGACCAGCGACTAAAGCGGGTGTGCACCACTCGAAAGTCGCCGAATCGCTCTGGCAAATCTCGCCAAGGAATGCCGGCTCGGTAGCGATACAGCACCGCTTCGACAAACAACCGATTGTCCTTTGCCATCACGCCCACAGACCCTTCACGTCCGGGCAGGAAATCTTTGATTCGCTCCCACTGGTCATCTCGCAGTGCGTATCGTCGAGGTGTCATGAGGTCTCTGCTCTTTTCATCTCTTGGTTTTCTGCTTCCAGTTTAACTATTTGATGGCACGCTCTAGACATTCTGATCAAGGATTTGCTGCTAACTAGATTTACAAGTAATTCTTTACGAATCTTGTATCTCTGTGGAGGCTTTGTCTTCAACTTCAACCCAGGAAAGCCCAAGGAATTGACACTCGGCATCCTACAAGTTCTGCGCCAGAGCTATCACAGCGTCAACGAGCCAAACATTCACTTCTTTAAACGAAAAGAAGCCCTCGAAATCTTGAGGGCTTCCTGAAAGGCCCACTGGACTTGAATTTTAAAACGGAGAGAGAGGGATTCGAACCCTCGGTAAAGTTACCCCTACACAGCATTTCCAGTGCTGCGCCTTCAACCACTCGGCCATCTCTCCAGATGGAACTGTATTTACAGTCATTAAGAATCAATATTAGCAGAAGTTGCCTCATACTGAATAAAGAACGAAAAAATTCTATCGTTATGACCGAGTTTTATACTGTCCGCGTTCATCATCGTCAAACCGGAACCAACTTTAGCTTTCGTGTGCCCAGCGATCGCTACATTTTGCACTCTGGTGAGCAGCAAGGCGTCGAGCTACCGTTCTCTTGTCGCAACGGAGCCTGTACCACATGTGCAGTTAAAGTTCTATCCGGTGACCTGTATCAACCCGAAGCAGTAGGACTGTCTCCCGACTTGCAGCGTCAAGGCTATGCGCTATTGTGCGTCAGCTATGCCCGTTCTGACCTGGAGGTCGAAACTCAAGATGAAGATGAGGTGTACGAGCTTCAGTTTGGGCGATTTTTTGGCAAAGGAAAAGTAACGCGAGGACTGCCGCTTGATGAGGATTAAGGAAAACTCTAGCGATCGCAAGTCGCCTCTGTAGCCTAGAGATGCAGGCAACCTACTACCAAAATGGTAGACTTGCTTTCGATCTTGTGTTCTTTAAACTCACGTTCTCTAACTTCAATGGTTCAACCTTCGCCAGGTCAACTTCAAGTCTTTCTCGACATCGCGACCGAGGCAGCGTCGTGTGCTGGTGCCGTTCTGCAAACTCACTGGGGCAAGTTAGAACACATTCGGGAGAAAGGGCGTCCGGGAGATTTAGTCACCGAAGCCGACAAAGCGGCAGAGATGGCAATTCTAGACGTGCTGCGACGGCACGTTCCAGAGCATTCCATCCTAGCGGAAGAGTCTGGGCAATTTGATAATACTCAAAGTGAATACCTATGGGCAATTGATCCGCTTGACGGAACTACCAACTACGCCCATCAATATCCCTTCTTCGCAGTATCAGTTGGACTGCTAATTAACGGCGTGCCTCACGTGGGCGTCGTCTTCGATCCGATTCACAATGACCTGTTTCGCGCCGCCAAGGGATTAGGAGCAACCTGCAACCGTCAGCCGATCCGCGTGTCACAAACGGCAGATTTAGAGCGGAGTTTGCTTGTGACAGGATTCGCTTACGATCGCCGCCAAACCTCGGATACAAATTACCCTGAGTTCTGTCATCTTACGCATTTAACTCAGGGCGTTCGACGAGACGGAGCGGCGGCGCTTGATTTAGCGTATATCGCGTCTGGACGATTAGACGGCTACTGGGAACGCGGACTCTCGACTTGGGATAGCGCGGCGGGGGTGGTGTTGGTGAGAGAAGCCGGGGGGGAAGTCACAGCGTACGATCGCACTCCCTTTGACTTCGCTTCTGGTCGCATCTTAGCAACCAACGGACAGATCCACGAAGCCCTTAGCCGCGAACTGATGCACGTCAAACAAGTGTCTTAACTACTGTCTTAAAATGCGTTATCCCTACTGATTTTTAAGGAACTATAAAGAGTGAGGAGCAGTGGGAAAGGGTCTTTCCCCTCACCTCTTTCCCCCACCCAGAATAGAGTCCATAGCAGAACAGGTAGACAACACGAACATGAGCTTTCAAATTAATCGGGGTTTATTCACGCTGGACATGAGTGACTACCACGCGATTTTGGGCGTGTCCGTCGAGTCCGACGTGAAAGACATTCGGAAGAACTACTTAAAAATCGCCCGGCGTCTCCATCCAGATAGCTGCACTGCTGACACCGAACACGCCAAACAGCTTGCCGCGCAACTGCTTTCAAAGCTAGTGAATCCAGCGTGGGAAAAGCTCTCTCAGGAGAAGAACCGCACCGAACACGAGTTGTTACTCAAGCTCAAAGGACAGGCAGCGGCTCGCAAGCGTCATGAGATTGAGCTAATGAGCAGCGTGGCGCAACAAATGCTTAAAGCTGGCAATCCTGACCAATTTTATCGGTCTGCTTTGCAAGATTTAGCAGAACGTCAGTTTCAGCACCTCGATCAAGTCCCAGAAATGGTGGCGCAATTGAGTGAATTGAACATGGCCTATCTAATGCGCCGAACGGGTTTAGATGAAACAACGAGTGGAACCAAAACAACCTACACCGGAGCGTCTGCCACGTCTTCACCCACATCTTCACCCACGGGAGCATCGACAGGAGCGTCTACAACAGTCGTGCCTGCAAAGCCTTCAGAGTCGGTTGCTGATCAATATTATCGGCGGGCAGAAAATTTCATGGCTAAAGGAAATTTTGCTCAAGCCACACTAGAATTGCGCGATGCCCTAAAACTTGAACCCAATAACAGCCGATGCCATAGTCTAATGGGAATGGTGTATTTGCGGCAAAATCAAGCGACAATGGCAAAAATCCATTTCAACAAAGCCCTAGCGCTCAATCCTGACGATCCGATCGCGATCGAGGGAAAGCAAAAAGTTGATCCGGCTCCATCGACTTCCCAAAGTGCGGCAAAACCTGGTAAGAACGATCGTAACCTCAAGTCTAATAGCGGACTGTTTAGCAGTCTATTTAGTGGAAAGAAAAAATAATGGTTTATCAGCCCCCAGCAGGCGCACGCGATTTATTGCCCCTCGATGTTGCCCAAAAACACTGGCTTGAAGAACGCTTGCAGCAGGTGTTTCATCGCTGGGGCTATCACCGCATTATCACCTCCACGTTAGAGCGATTAGATACTCTTATGGCGGGCGGCGCGATCGCACGCTCAACGGTGATCCAACTCCAGCACCTTGACGATGAACCTCTGGGTTTGCGTCCAGAGTTCACCGCGTCGATCGCACGAGCGGCCATTACACGGATGGCAGGCAGCACCTATCCGCAGCGGCTCTACTACAATGCCAACGTGTTTCGCCGATCGCAAGAAGGCGATCACACGCGGCAGCAGGAGTTTTATCAAGCAGGTGTCGAGTTGCTGGGTATGGGCGGACTGTTGGCAGATGCAGAAGTATTAATGCTGCTGATGGATTGCCTAAAAAATCTGAATTTATCGGGACATTTGGTGTTAGGCGAAGCAGGGCTAACGCGATCGCTGCTGTCTATTTTTCCAGACACGTTACGCGACACCGTTCGTTACGCGATCGCCAATTTAGATCGGATTGCCCTAGAAACAATGTCAATGTCAGAGGACTTGCGCGATCGCGCCCTGACACTGCTCGATTTGCGCGGTGCTCCTGCCAATGTCTTGCAAAAAGTGGGTCAACTGCCGCTCAATTCATCGCAACAAGAAACCGTTCGCAATCTAAAGTCGTTAATCGATCTGTTGCAAGACAGCCAAGCGGAAGTGCCGATCGTGCTGGATCTGAGCCTGATTCGCACGTTCGACTACTACACCGGAATCGTGTTTGAAGTCGTCGGTCAGTCAGCGTCAGGCCAAACCTTGATCGGGCAGGGCGGACGCTACGATCAGCTTCTCGGGCTATACCATCCCCAAGGCGAATCACTGCCGGGGATCGGATTTTCGCTTCAGCTTGAAGCCCTGCATCAAATTTTGCTGTCGTCAGGACAACTGCCAACCAAAGGACCTACAAGCGATTGGCTTGTTGTTTCGGAGACGTCGCAGACCCATGCGATCGCTTTTACTCACGCTCAAAAGCTGCGAGACTCATCCGATCTCGTTCGGGTCGAGATGGACTTAAGCGGCCACGATCACGATCAGATTCGAGAGTATGCCCGGGGTCGTCGCATTCCTCAAATTGCCTGGATCGAGTCTGATGGTTCCGCCGCGATCGAACGGGTGAATTAAGGAACAGGAACGATACAATAAATCTTTGGGCTACCCGATGTTAGAAGATTCTCTTCTTTCCTCGCGAAGCGGGGCATCGCCCTCCCTCCTTCCTCTTCCTTCATCCCTAACGAACCCCTGTGTCTCATACGATTGTTACCAACATCTGCGAAGGCGTCGCCGACTGTGTCGATGCTTGTCCTGTCGCGTGCATCCATCCAGGCCCTAGCAAAAACACCAAAGGAACAGACTGGTACTGGATTGACTTTTCAACGTGTATTGATTGTGGAATTTGTTTGCAAGTTTGTCCGGTTGAAGGCGCGATCGTGCCCGAAGAACGCCCCGATTTGCAAAGCACACCGCAGTAAATTTATTCGTAAACACTAATGCAGGAGTAACGTTCAGTGTATGAATCATTGATCGGTTGCTCCTTGCTTACCTCTAACCGCTATGACCTCTAACTGCTATGACAACCACGACTGCCCTGCTTGACGTTCAAGATGTTCACGCTGGCTACATCAAGGATTTGAACATTCTGCAAGGCGTTAATATGCGGGTGTATCCTGGCGAGTTAGTTGCCATTATTGGCCCCAACGGAGCGGGTAAATCAACCCTTGCCAAAACAATCTTCGGACTACTGACTCCAAACACAGGTAGCATTCAGTTCAAGGGACAAGCGATCGGGGGGCTGAAGTCGGATCAAATTGTGCGGCGAGGCATGTGCTACGTTCCGCAACTGGCGAATGTATTTCCGTCGCTGAGTGTGGAAGAAAATTTAGAAATGGGCGCATTTGTGCGAGATGTTGCTCTTCAACCGCTCAAGGATGATATTTTTGCTCGGTTTCCGAGATTGGCAGAACGCCGCAAGCAGCGAGCCGGAACGCTTTCAGGAGGAGAGCGCCAGATGTTAGCCTTGGGCAAGGCGCTGATGCTCAAACCAAATCTGTTGTTGCTCGATGAACCGTCTGCCGCTTTGTCTCCCATTCTGGTGAGTGCGGTGTTCGAGCAAATCAAGCAGATTAATCAGGATGGAACAGCGATCGTACTGGTTGAGCAAAACGCCCGCAAAGCGTTAGAAATGGCAGATCGAGGCTATGTTTTAGAAGCAGGGCGCGATCGCTTTGAAGGCGCAGGCTCGGACTTACTCAATAATCCAAAAGTCGGTGAACTCTATTTAGGAGCAGGCAAAGCTCATTAGCGATTGGTCTGCCTTCTAGGGGTTCTGTCGGTTGGCAACGAGAAACCTGCACAAACGTCTTGTATGTGTTGCAGCGAAGCCATGTTTACGATTCGGTTGACATCGCGGTTTGTACAGCTTTCATGCTCGCCGCTTGGTAAACGGCTTTAAAGTATTCCATGACCGCTTGAGTTTCCGCTGCATCCGCTTTCAACGGAATGGAACCTAACACATCTAAAATTGTCTCACTGGTTGGTGGAGGCGTGATGACAATGAGCGATGGTTCGAGCTGCTCTTGGTACTCCCAAAAGCGATCGCAGTTCAAAGGTGTAGGTCGAGGCGTCTGTGAGACAGGCACAGTTTCATCCGACGGTGCTGCGGTTCCATTGGAGTTGCGCTCTGCGCTAATCGCGTCTCCCGCTCCCCGAATTTGGCGCAAGTCAGCAATAATTTGTTCTTTCGTTCGTCCTCTCAGTTGAAATAACACAAACGGATCTTCACTAAAGCGATCGCCGAGTAAGTAATAGACTGCGCCAATGTGTTTACACGGATTCGCTGGATCAGGACACGAACAGCGGCTGTGAATATCAAATTTATTGAAGGGAAATAGGCTCAATCCGTTTGCCGTAAAGACATCTTCAATATTTTGCGGCATTTCTCCCGCTAAAAGTTTTGCCGAGAAGATCGCGCGTTCTGCCATCGATTCAACAACATAACTCCATTGCTCATCGCTAAACGGATCGAGCGATAGAGAGACGTGGTAAGGTTCGGGAGCCGTGCCTTGAACGGCGGCGGTTACTTTTGCGCCTTCAAACTCAAGACTCAACACATTTCCTTCTCTAGCGTAGGTTCGCGCTCTGGCTAAGCGACGAATCCAGCCAAAGGATTCGAGAACATCGATCCAACGCTGTGCCCACCATTCGCGGCTTGGTTGAGAGTAGGAGTCAGTCATGAGGGATGAGGGATGAGGGATGAGGGATGAAAATGTAGTTTGTGAAAGCTAACTTAGGCTCACCGTACAAGCACTTTAACTTCTCAATAACGCCCGAAACCCGGCTTGATGAAAATGGTCGTCTGCCGTTAGCGCATCTGTCATTTCCCGATTCTGCATCACAATGAATGAGACACAATCAGCTAATCCCCACTCTTTGTCTTCTCGGCGTTTGAATAGATTGAACGCCGTCATATATAACTCGTTCGTCAATTCAACTACTTCAACGTTTGGATCGGCGTTAGGGGATTCAAGAAGCTGGATTGCTGAAACTCTATATCTTTGTTTGGAGAGTGCATTTCCAATTTCTAGCAGTATTGCCTGGGTTGTTACCAAATGAGTTTTCTTGGCCTCAATTTGGTCAGCAAGCCGAATCGCCCTTATGTGGTTCTGATCCGTAGTAGAAGACAGGGCGATGGCGAAAGAGGTGTCTAGGAAGACTTCAATCATTACCTGAAACGCTTTCGCCATAAAAATGCTGGTCGATCTTCACTGACCAGTCTGGCTCACCCTGCAAACGCAAAGATTTAGCGGTTTGAAGAAACGACTTTGGTTGTTCCTCTGAACCGGGTGACACTGTTTCAACCGTAATCTGAACTCGTGTACCAGCTTCCAAATTCAAAGGCACTTGAGGATGTAGAGCGATACCATCAAAGACGGCTTCGAGGGCTTGAATCATCATAGCGTTTCACTATCTACAATCTGTCTTAAAGTATAGCCCGCCCTTGTAGTTAAGCTTTAGAGAACTGGCAAGAACTATGCTCGGTTGTTCCAAACCAGTTATTAACTAACCTCTGTATTAAGAACACAACCTATAGAAAAATCACGATAACGCCCCGCTTCACCCGCCGTTAGTGAACTCTCGCTCTCAACAGACTAATTTTATACGGTCGGTGTGCAAGCGGATTGTTAGATGCGTGCTACGGCATTACAGACCTGAGGAATGAGAATACTTCGCTTCCCCAGACCTGTTCTCCTCGCACACAAAAACTATGTCCATCAGCCTGGGTTTTACCAAATTTAGGAAAGATTAATAACTTATGTGGTTTATTTGTCTTTTCAAGTTCTTTTACCATCGTTTTTGTGGGGTTCAAATCATAGTCATTTTTCGCTTGAATGAGAAGAATTGGAACAGTAGCTGATTGGACTGCTTGGATTAAACGTGATCGCAGCTCAGGAACTTTCGACCAACTCATTGCTGCTGGAGCAAAGGTGATGGTTCCCCGTAGTCCAAGTTGCTTTTCCGTTGCGAGTACAGTTTGAATTCCTCCAAAAGAACAACCTGCCATCGCAATTCTGTTTGAATCAACATAAGGAAGTTGCTTGAGGTAGGATAAGGCAGCAATCACATCCTCTTGATGAGTTTCTTGAAGCTCAACAAACTTTTTCCCTCTTGTGAACTCTGGCTCCTGACGAATCAAATCCATAATGTACTCGCTTTGATCGCTGGAACTGCCTTGACCACGACGGTGCGGCACAAATACAACATAACCCCTATTGACAAAGGGTTTTGCCATCAACTTGCCTGACTTGGGATATTGTTCGCTACCATGATTCCACAGAATTGCTGGGTAAAGACCATCACCTTCCGGTTTATGGACAAACCCATGTAATGTCAGCTTGCCACTTGAGAATGTTATTTCTTCAGGCTTAGCCAGAGGCATCAACTCTTCTAACTGCTTCGCTATTAAGCTTTGGGTAAAACCGACCGTGGACAGCAGAAGCAATCCAAGAGTTTGAAGTTGCCGAATGAGAGGAACTTGAAAAAGGCTCATTTGCTTGCTTGTTCATGATGTCGATTTTTACAGCTTAGTCTTCAGCAACCATGAGCATCTAACAATAGATTTAGCAGTTCTAGTTTTATTCTTCGATGATAGCGCTGCGATCGAGTAATAGTAGGTTTCGCAGTTGGTCGGTGTTCAGCTCGGTTAGCCAATTCTCACCTGTTCCGACCACTTGTTCAGCTAACGCCTTTTTGCTCTCAATCATCTCGTGAATCCGCTCCTCTAGCGTTCCAGTACAGACGAATTTGTGAATTTGCACATTGCGAGTTTGTCCAATCCGAA
The DNA here is from genome assembly GCA_019359275.1 of Myxacorys chilensis ATA2-1-KO14. Taxonomy (GTDB): domain Bacteria; phylum Cyanobacteriota; class Cyanobacteriia; order Leptolyngbyales; family Leptolyngbyaceae; genus Myxacorys; species Myxacorys chilensis. The sequence goes on from JAHHHP010000100.1 coordinate 10,316, forward strand.
AGACGCGATCGCTGGCCTGATTTTCGACCGCCGGATTCCACCACCGATCGAAATGAAACACATGATTGGCGCGAGTCAAATTCAATCCGACGCCGCCCGCTTTGAGCGACAACAGAAAGATGCGTGGGCCTTGCGGGTCGTGCTGAAACCGATCGATCATCGCTTCTCGCTGTTTCTTCGATGTTCCGCCATATAAGAACAACACTTCTCGCTCTAGTTGCCCTTCTAAATGCGATTTGAGAAGTTTGCCCCATTCTGCAAATTGCGTGAAGACAATCGCGCGATCGCCCTCGGCCACCGCTTCATCTAACATCTCGTCTAAGCGCTGCAACTTCGCAGATTGATTCCGAAACGGTCGGGTCGACGCATTTCCTTCAGCATTGACTAACACGGGATGATTGCAAACTTGCTTTAACTTCGTTAGCAATGCCAAAATAATTCCTTTCCGTTGGATTCCTTGAGCCGATTCAATTTCTTCTAGTGATCGATCGACAATGGCTTGATACAACGCTGCTTGCTCAGCAGATAATCCACAAAAGACGGTCATCTCTTGCTTTTCGGGCAAGTCTTGGATGATCGTGCGATCGCTCTTGAGCCGTCGCAAAATAAAGGGCTGAACCAGCGATCGTAAGGTCTGTAACGAAGTCGAATCGCCGTAGCGCTCAATCGGAATTGCAAATCGACGCTGAAAGAAATTCTTTGGGCCCAAATACCCTGGATTAAGAAAATCTAAGATCGACCACAGTTCCGACAGCCGATTCTCAACAGGCGTTCCAGTCAGCGCAATCCGAAAATCTGCTTCAAGCTGTCTCACCGCTTGCGATTGCTTTGCCTCTGGATTTTTAATATTTTGCGCTTCGTCTAACACAACGCCTTGCCATGCCACAGTGGTCAAGGATTTGAGATCCCGATTCAGCAGGGCATAACTTGTGATAATTAGCGCGTGTTGCTGTGCGGCTTTAGCAAACGCTTGTCCCTGAAGTCGCTTGTCGCCGTGATGCACGATCGCGCTCAGCGTTGGCGCAAACTTTTTCACTTCCCGTTCCCAGTTGCCCAAAACAGAGGTTGGACAAACTAACAAAATCGGTCGCTCTAAGAGGTTTTGTTGCTTCAGGTGCAGCAAGAACGCAATGAATTGAATTGTTTTACCGAGTCCCATGTCGTCTGCAAGACAAGCACCCAGCCCCCACTTCTCCAAAAAGGCTAACCACGCCACCCCGCGTGATTGATAGGCTCTCAATTCTCCTCGAAACTCCTTTGGTGTGGTAATCTCAGCCAGGGTTTGATTTCCAGTTAGTGCAGTGACTAGCTCTTGTAAGGCTCCAGAGGCTTCAAAGCTTACGACTGGAAGCTTCTCCATTGTTTGCGTATCACCCGTACTGATCCGCAAAGCATCTTCTAGCGATAGCGTAGTTTGATCTTTGCGAGCCGCAAAAAAGGATTGGGCAGAGCGAATGTCTTGCGATCGCAGTTCTACCCATTCCCCGTTAATCTCTACTAACGGCATGTTCTGCGCCACCAAGCGATCGAACTGCGCCTTTGACAAACTGTGTCCGCCAATCGACAACTCCCACTCAAAATTGAGCAAACTCTGCAATCCTAATCGGTCTTGCTTGCGCCGAGTCGAAGTCGAAGCTCGAATCTTTAGCCCCAGCCGATTTGCCCAGCCGCCACGCTCTGCCAAACTCGGCGGCAAAATTACGCCAAGTCCGCTATCTTGCAGCCGCCATGCCACATTCATAATGAAGTCATAGGCTTGCGTTGGCTCAAGCAGGCAGCGCTGCGGACGCACATCTTCTAAGCTCGATTCGATCAAAGGATACAACCGCGAGGCTAAGCCCAGCCCCATTAACAACGTCTCTTGAGGATGCTCGATCACGCGACCTGCGTAAATAAACCGCTCCACCGGATTTTGCCAAATCACAGGGGCACGAATGATCAAGTCAGCATCATCGACTGCTTGCAAGTAATACTCTAGAATCCAATCTCGTTGACCCAGGGCAGGTGGAACGAGCGCAAAACACACCCGAAACTGATCGGTCTGATAGTCCGCGATCGGAGCTTTCCAAGTCGCCAGTATGGGGGCTAACGAATCAACAGCAGAGCGATCAACGTCAGGGATTGAGCCTCTTAGTCCTTGCAGCCAAGATTTAATCGAACCTGTTCCGTTGGGTAACGGGGAGGCTGTGGCAGTTCCTCGGATCTGCTCGTCGATCATGTGATTAAGAAAATCAAGCAGTAGCGACTTCGGCTCAAGGGGTAACTGAATCGAGAGATCTTCCTGATCCGGCTGATAGGTGCGACAGATGGAGGGCATCTGCCGGACAAATTGCCTCAAACGCGCCTGATCAGTCGAGCTGTCAAGCAACACTTCCCACTGCGCGATCGCATGATCGTCCTCAACCATTAATTCTGGCAAAAACTTCGATCGCGCTAACAAATCTAATGCCCATCGCGCGATGTGTGACCAATACCGCAACTCGTCACTCAGAAACGTATCCTCTCCACTCGGCAATCCTAACGGCAGCGAATTCAAAAATTGAAACGCTTCTACTGGCGTTAAGCACAGCCCTTCAACCCGCCAAGGATGGAGAGTAATATCGGCAGACGCAAGCTCAGACGCTGATAAAAGTGGAACCAAATTATCGGTTGGCAATGCAATCACTTGAGTTTGCCACTCACCGATTGGCTCTGCTGCTCTCTTTCTTCCTCGTTTTGGCACGTCTTCAACCAGTTTGGCGAATGTAGGGAGGTTCAATCGCTTGCCATCATGAAGCGGTTTCAAGAACTCCAATAGATCTTTTTGATCCATCTCAAAAGGATGAATCAAAACTGTATTCGGTTCTGGCTGAACTGAATCATCTAGGCGTCGCCATGTCTCGCCCCACAAAAATAGACTCCCCTTCCTTGGGCTACCTCTGTCCTGACTTTGCAACCAGCTACCGTGTAAGACTGCCATTCGAGCTTCAAATCTCCGCGATGGGCTTCAAAAATGGGGAACGAAATTGTGTTGTATTAGACGCCCCAATCCTAATTTGACTCATGGAGCGACAGATGGTGACGATCCCGTGGCACTCCGCGATCGCAAAGTGCAAGTAGGCAACTCCATCTCACTGAGATCTTATCGAGCTACTTCAGCGTTCTAGTACTTCTGCTACAGACTGTAATGGGGAGCTAACCAGCCGCTTAAATAATTAATAAAAATTAAATTTCTACACAAATGGCAATCAGAGGAATGCAACCTAACGTGACACTAATCGCAATGTGTCTCACTAGACTTTAAACTTGCAGCAACACAAAGCCTTTCTAAATAATTCTACAGCATGAGCATCTTTGTCTGAGCTTGCGCGTGTGGCAAAAGCTTCTCTTCTCAACTCGATTCAAACCTTTCTAATAAGTCGATTTAGCGTGGCAAAACTGTAGGTGAGATGCGTGATTCTTCAACAATTGCCGACAAAGAAAGCTGCATTAATCTATCAGTGCTAGGATTGCCTCAGTAGGAAAAAAGAACAAGAAAGGAAAGGAACACTTCATGCAAGAGTTCGAGAAGTCAATATCCTTTGATGGTAGGGATATTCGACTCAAAGTTGGAATGTTAGCCCCCCAAGCCGGAGGATCGGTCTTAATTCAATCAGAAGATACGGCAGTTTTAGTGGCAGCAACCCGTGCGAGTGGGAGAGAAGGAATTGATTTCCTTCCATTGCTGGTTGATTACGAAGAGCGGATGTACGCTGGAGGACGCATCCCCGGTGGAATTTTCAAACGTGAAGGACGCCCCCCCGAAAAATCGGTCCTCACGAGCCGCTTGATTGACCGTCCGATGCGCCCCTTATTTCCGTCCTGGTTGCGTGATGATATCCAGGTTGTAGCCACGACTCTGTCTATGGACGAGCGCGTTCCCCCCGATGTATTAGCGGTTACGGGAGCCTCGATCGCAACGTTACTAGCCAAAATTCCGTTCAACGGGCCAATGGCAGCTGTGCGCGTCGGCTTAGTGGGCGACGATTTTATTATCAATCCCACGTTTGAGGAGATTGAAACGGGTGACTTAGATTTAGTAGTCGCCGGATCTCCAGATGGCGTGATCATGGTCGAAGCGCGATCAAATCAGCTACCCGAAGCTGACATGATTGAGGCGATCGATTTCGGATACGAAGCGGTGCGTGATCTCATTCAGGCTCAGCGCGAGTTTATCGCCGCCCTCGGCATTGAAATGGTTAAGGAAGAAGCCCCGAAAGCTGATCCGACGCTGGAAGATTTCATCCGCGATCGCGTCACGGCTCCGGTGAAAGAAGTCTTAGTCCGCTTTGAGAAAGATAAAACTATCCGCGACGCAGCGTTAGATGAAATCAAGGAAACGGTTGTTCAAGCGATCGCGGAACTGCCGGAAGACGACGCTGTGAAGGTGGCGGCAAGCGACAATCCAAAAGTGCTGAGCAACACCTTCAAGTCCGTTACCAAAGCCTTGATGCGGCGTCAAATCGTGGAAGACGGAATGCGCGTCGATGGTCGAAAGCTCGATGAGGTTCGCCCCATCTCTTGCTTCGCTGGTGTCTTGCCAAAGCGAGTTCACGGCACAGGTTTATTCAATCGCGGACTGACTCAAGTGCTGTCTATCGCTACTCTTGGCAGTCCGGGAGAGGCCCAAAATTTGTTGGATGATTTCCATCCCGATGCTCAGAAGCGCTACATCCACCACTACAATTTCCCGCCCTACTCTGTTGGTGAAACTCGCCCGATGCGATCGCCCGGTCGGCGCGAAATTGGTCACGGGGCATTGGCTGAGCGATCGCTGCTGCCCGTGCTTCCGCCCAAAGAAGAGTTCCCATACGTGATTCGCGTCGTTTCGGAGGTGCTATCCTCTAACGGTTCTACCTCGATGGGTTCGGTCTGTGCTTCAACGTTAGCGCTGATGGATGCTGGCGTTCCGATTATCAAGCCCGTGAGTGGTGCAGCAATGGGTCTGATCAAAGAAGGCGAAGAAATCCGCATCTTGACCGACATTCAAGGCATGGAAGACTTTTTGGGCGATATGGATTTCAAAGTCGCTGGAACCGATACAGGCATCAACGCGCTGCAACTTGATATGAAAATTACCGGGTTGCCGATGGAAGTGATTGCCGATGCAATTAATCAGGCAAAACCAGCGCGTCTGCACATTCTGAGCAAAATGCTCGAAGCAATCGACCAGCCTCGTGCGGAAATGTCACCCTATGCGCCTCGCCTCCTGACAATCAAAATTGATCCAGACATGATTGGTTTGGTGATTGGTCCGGGTGGTAAAACGATCAAAGGCATCACCGAAGAGACAGGGGCCAAGATCGACATTGATGATGATGGAACTGTGACGGTCTCTGCGATCGATGGTGAAAAAGCAAAACGCGCCAGAAGTATTATCCAAGGCATGACGCGCAAGCTAAATGCAGGTGATACGTTTGCAGGCAAGGTGACTCGAATCATCCCGATCGGAGCCTTTGTCGAATTCCTGCCGGGCAAGGAAGGCATGGTTCACATCTCACAACTTGCTGATCATCGGGTTGGCAAGGTTGAAGATGAAGTCGCCGTTGGAGATGAAGTCGTGGTCAAGATTCGAGAAATCGACAATCGCGGCAGAGTTAACCTAACTCGATTGGGTATCCATCCTGACGACGCGACTGCCGCTCGCGAAGTCGTGGCGGGTTAATTAACTCATCTAGTCAATTGATTACGCTCTCTAGCCATTGAGGTTGGGGAGCGATTTTTTTACAAGCTCTGAAGCGATCGCGAAACGCGACTTTGTTATCAAGGATCGGAATGCTGTATCGAGGAGGCCTATCGTGAACTCAATACAGCTAAGTTGTATCAAAGAATTTTTTGCGCGAACTCGATACCACCAAGCTGTATCAGAAAAGGTTTTGTACAAACTCGATGTGAGAGTGAGGGAATCGAGTTAGATCAATGCAAAACTCGATACAGGATGGTGCGATCTCAATACCCGTTGATCAATTTCGACAGGCGAGGTGCGAATACGACATGGAGCAGAGCGATTTCAAGAATGAGGTGTGCAAGCAACGATTAGATCGGCAAACTTCAAATTTAAAAATCTATAATAAATTTGTTCTTATTCTCTGATAATAAAGTGCAGCAAAATCAACAATCTGTAGGACAGAATCTTCTTGGATTTTCACTTCTTGCTTTGATAGGTGTTGCAATCTACTTAATGATGAAGATTGCCGCAGATTTACTCCTTGCCCTTGATCCTAGAGTTGCGGCTGCAATAGTTGCAGCCTCTGCAACCGTTCTTGTCTCTGTATTTTCAGTTCTTGTCTCTAAGTTTTTAGAGCGAAGAGCAAAAATTATCCAAGAGATCCGCGATAAGAAAATTCCAGTTTATGAAGAGCTAATTGATTTTGTTTTTAAAATTGTAAGATCAAGCAAAAAAGGTGAGCAACTTCCAGAAGATGAAGTGGAAGATTTCATGTTCAGCTTTACACAACAAGTTATAGTTTGGGGTTCAGATAGTGTTCTACACGCATTCTATAAGTTCAGACATAATGGTGACTCTGGTGATGGTCAGCAAGCTGTTCTTTGTATGGAAGAGTTACTACTAGCTATACGTAGAGATCTTGGTCATGGCAATAAAGGGCTATCTCAAGGTAAAATCTTAGGCTTGTTTATCAATGATTTTGATCAATACATGGATAAATCTTCCATGCTACAACCGTCAGCTAATAACCCACTGGGCTGAAGGAAGCCGACAATGGAGTCTCCAAGGTGATTTGCAGCCGCTGACTAGGAACGTTAGATAGTGCGTCGCTAATCTTGCAAATTGAATTGACACGAGAGAACTCAACAACTTCCTACACTCTTAGTCTTTATTGCTTTCGCTACTTTAGCGATCGTAAATCAGCACTTTGAAACTTTGGGGTAAACCTGACATGACCATTCCTGCAATCGAACTGCCAATGGAAAAAATTGCTGAGTTCTGCGATCGCTGGCAAGTCATCGAGTTTGCCCTCTTTGGTTCTGTTCTGCGCGACGACTTCCGCCCCGACAGCGACATTGATGTAATGGTGCAATTTCATCCAGAAGCCCATCCAACCTTGTTTGACTTAACTTACATGGAGGACGAATTAAAAATACTCTTTCAGCGTGACGTTGATTTGGTTACTCGCAAAGGCATCGAAACGAGCCGTAACTATCTGCGTCGAAAGGCCATTCTCTCCTCTGCTCAGGTGATTTATGGAACGCGATCTTCAATCTCTACTTGATATTTTGCAGTCTGCCCAAATCGTTATGAATTACATTGTTGGAAGATCGCGGGACGAATTAACCACCGATCTGCAATTTCAAGACGCCGTGATCCGCAGATTTTTGATCATTGGCGAAGCCTCAAAACGAGTTTCTGAAACAACTCGACAAACCTTGATCACAATCCCCTGGGTTGCAATTAATGGTATGAGAAATCGACTCATACATGAATACGACGAGATCGATCTAGATACTGTCTGGGATACCGCAGTAAATAGTTTACCAGCTTTGATTTTAGAGATAGAGAAAGTAGTCCCTCCTGATGAGTAGCTCGTTATTCTGCCAAATAGATCTAATAAAAAAGGGGCTGAGATCTCAGCCCCTTTTTTATTCACTTAACTAACTCAAACTAGTCAAGGTTAGGCATCGACAATACTGGTTCAGTCTCACGGTTGATTCCTCTTTCAAAACCAGCCACAGCAGCGCGAGCGCGACCCGCGTGCCACAAGTGACCGATCAAGAAGAAGAAACCAAGCACAAAGTGAGAACATGCTAACCAAGCACGAGGAGACACGTAGTTAAACGAGTTGATCTCCGTTGCCACACCACCTACTGAGTTCAAAGAACCCAAAGGCGCATGAGTCATGTACTCAGCCGCACGTCGTGCCTGCCAAGGCTGAATGTCATTCCGAATCTTGTTCAGATCCAGACCGTTAGGACCGCGCAGAGGCTCCAACCAAGGACCACGGAAGTCCCAGAAGCGCATGGTTTCACCACCAAAGATGATTTCACCCGTCGGCGATCGCATCAAGTACTTACCTAGGCCGGTCGGACCTTGAGCAGAACCCACGTTAGCACCCAACTTTTGGTCACGCACCAAGAAGGTCAACGCTTGAGCTTGAGATGCTTCTGGACCTGTCGGACCAAAGAACTCACTCGGATACGCCGTGTTGTTGTACCACACCATGATCGACGCGATGAAACCCATCAAGGACAACGCACCTAAGCTGTAGGAAAGATACGCTTCACCAGACCAAATTAACGCGCGTCGCGCCCAACCAAAAGGCTTGGTGAAGACGTGCCAGAGTCCGCCTGCGATGCAGATGAATCCAACCCAAATGTGACCTCCGATGATGTCCTCCATGTTATCCACGCTGATGATCCAGCCTTCGCCACCAAATGGAGCTTTGATTAGATAGCCAAAGATGGTTGCAGGATTCAGCGTCGGGTTTGTAATCACACGGACATCACCGCCACCGGGTGCCCAAGTGTCATACACACCACCAAAGAACATCGCTTTCAGAACCAACAGCAGCGCACCGCACCCTAACAGAATGAGGTGGTAGCCAATGATATTGGTCATCTGATTCTTATCCTTCCAGTCGTAGCCAAAGAAGGATGAATACTCTTCAAGCGTCTCAGGACCTCGGACAGCATGATAGATACCGCCAAGACCAAGAACCGCAGAAGAAATTAGGTGTAAAACACCTACCACAAAGTACGGGAAGGTATTGATTACTTCACCGCCAGGTCCTACACCCCATCCTAAAGTTGCAAGGTGGGGAAGAAGAATCAGACCCTGCTCATACATGGGCTTTTCAGGAATGAAGTGAGCAACCTCAAACAGAGTCATTGCTCCAGCCCAAAACACAATAAGACCTGAATGGGCAACGTGAGCACCCAGCAGCTTACCGGAAAGATTGATCAAACGTGCATTACCAGACCACCAAGCAAATCCAGAGGATGCCTGGTCGCGGTTACCTGCAAATGAGCCATTAGAGAGCGTTACCACGGGGAAGAACCTCCTCAGGGAATACAAAGCGTTCATGGGGCTGGTCTTGCGCCGCCATCCAAGCGCGAATACCTTCGTTCAACAGAATGTTCTTCGTGTAGAACGTTTCAAACT
>JAHHHP010000101.1 GCA_019359275.1 Myxacorys chilensis ATA2-1-KO14
AATTTGTCAGCATTCATATCGGCACTGAGAATAGGTGGTTCTTTTCTCAGGATGCCAGGAGCAGTCTTTCTATTTCTATGGCTGCTCTTTCTGAACTGCTCTTTGCTGGGCTTAGTCTAAACTCCAGTGAACTAACGCTCTTTCATCTATGCGCCTGAACCTTCGCTGGTGGGTTGAGGTTCCATTTGTTTTAGCAGTTCTGGTAAAGAAATTCCCTTCTCCTCTGCTAGAGCTTTAGGAGGCTTGTGGTAAAACTGCGATCGAATATATTCCCCCGTATTCGCAGAGGGTAGAATATTCATCTTATGCGGTGTTATGTGATAGCGATGCGTTTGCCACGTTTCGCCAAAATGAGAATTGCTGGCGGAGATACCACATGAAAACAAGCTTAGAAACCAAAAATGCCTGAATCTAACGTGCCCCCCTTGCTCTTAGCGCTCGATTTTGGAGGTACGAAGCACGCTGCTGCGGTGTTAAGGGCAAGCGAGAAACGGTGGTCTGCTCACCGACGTGCCTTTTCACCCCCCAACGCGAATGCTACTACTGATCTGGAAATCATGCGATCGCTCATTCATGATCTGCTGCAAGACTCACAACCTGCCGCGATTGGCGTTAGTTTTGGCGGACCCGTGGATGCCTCTACTGGAACTGTGCGGCTCTCGCATCATGTGCCTGGTTGGGAGAACATTCCCTTAGCCTCTCTGCTGTCCAAAGAATTTGGTGTAGCGGTCAGTGTGGACAACGACGCGAACGTGGCAGCATTGGGGGAGCATCGCTTTGGTGCTGGGCAAGGATGCGACAGTTTGATGTACATCACGGTTAGTACGGGTGTTGGCGGCGGTTGGATTCTGAATGGACGCCCTTGGCGGGGTGCAGACGGCATGGCTGGGGAAATTGGTCATACAGTTGTCGATCCAAAAGGCCCACTTTGTTTATGTGGTAAGCGGGGATGTTTAGAGCGACTAGCATCAGGACCCTATATGGCTCAACAGGTTCGAGAGACGATGCAACGCTCCCCTAGCCGAGGACAAGGGGTACGTCATTTCGTTGGAAATGACCTAGAAGCTATCACGGGTGAGATTGTTAGTCGGGCAGCGACTCAAGGAGATGAACTAGCCCGTGAAGTGCTAGAAACAGCGGGCTGGGCGTTGGGAGTGAGCATTGGCAATGCCGCGAACTTAATCAATCCCCAGCAGTTTGTGTTGGGAGGTGGTGTGACCAAAGCAGGCGCAAACTTCTGGGAAGTTGTGCGCCGCGTGGCTAGAGAGACTGCCTTGCCGGAAGTGAACTTTGAAATTGTGCCAGCAGCACTAGGAGATGAAGCGCCCTTGTGGGGCGCAGTGGCACTAGCGAATGATTTGATGTCTTTCAGCTAACTTAACCAACATGGCTCTAGCACCAATCTTATAGAGTTTGCTCAAGGTGTCGGTCACGGCTTCAATAAACTGGGGTAATTGGTGTAAATCTTCTCCAAAAATCTCAGACAGGCTAAGCAAAGGTCTTGAATCTAACCCGCCGATGCGAGCTTGTTGCTTGAGCAGATCTGCTAAGAGGTCATCGATCGCGATCGCATTTCCTTGATCATCTTGACCATTGAGGTAGCGGCACCAAGCGGCAATCACCAAGCTCAAGTAATTAATCTCTCCGCTACGCAGCACTCACCATTGCCGGAACACGGGATCAGCTGGATCGGTAGTATAGCGTTGCTACTAAAGGCAGAATGGACTGGGCATCCGTCAGTAAAGATTGGAAGAGTGCTGCAAAAGAAATGATCACTAATACATTCTCGCAGCAGTATCTGGAACCAAAAGAGCCTGCATATGCTACCCGTCAATGATAAGAATGTAAACCTATAATTGGCTCAATTCTTCAAGTGTCTAGCCGAGCATTTCCAGACAACGATCTGAGAGGGTTTGTAGCTTTGTGTGAGTGTTTATTGCATTCAAAAGTAAAAAATACTTTTCTTTATAAGGGCAATTTTCCTTGTGTTATTTAACACTCAAACACTCTCAAATCCAATCTTTAGATATAGATAGAATCCAATTCTAATGGCAGACAAACACAGCAATTTTACTCGATAGCATAATGGTGAAACAAAGCAATTGGGAGCTATTCATATGAAAACTTCAAAGAACATCAATACTGATCAAGTTCCTACTGTCACTCCAGCCTACAATGGTGCCGATCGCAACGCTTGGATCTTTGGCTGGAACCCACAGCAAGAGTTATGGAACGGTCGGCTGGCAATGATTGGTTTTGTTGCCTATCTTCTTTGGGACTTAGGCGGTTATAGTGTGCTTCGGGATGTGCTCCAACTGCTCCGCTAAGGATTTTGAATTAGCCAGTCATTACTGTCTGTAGTCTACTGAAACAAGACCATTTGTTTAATCTACAACCAAGTTCTTTAACAACCAAAATATAGTCATGCAAACATCAACCTTTGCAAATTTGTCAATTCGCTACGCTGCTTTGAGCATTGGTCTCTTGTTTTTGCTATTGGGTCTAGCTGGATTTGTACCTGCTTTTGTCGTTCCTCCAGAGAACTTTATTCCTACAAAAGACTTTGGATATCTGTTCGGCGTGTTTCCGACCAACTATTTCCACAATGCCATTGGGATTTTAGTTGGTGTTTGGGGAATTGCTGCCTACACGAGCTTAAGCGGCTCACTTGTGTTTAATCGGATTTTTGCCATTGTCTATGCAGCAGGTGCTGTTTTAGGATTACTGCCGTTTACCAATACCCTATTTGGGATTACGCCATTGCTTGGTAACAATGTCTGGCTTAATACCATTGTTGCTGCGATCTCGTTCTACTATGGATTTGTGAAGTCAGCAGAAATCGAAATGACGAGTTCATCCAGTGTTCAATCTTCTTCTCAACCTTCAACTAGTGTGTAGTGCTTGTTTTACTTACGCATTCTAAGGATTGAAGTTAATGATCAAAGTAGTCCTTTCGGGGGCTACTTTTTTATGATGGCTTCAGTATTTGCTTTAGTATTTAAGAGAAGCTAGAACTTCGTGATAAGGGACGACCCCTGCAACTGCATGACTCACCTGCTGGGCAACTCGAGGATTACGCTTCATCAGCCAAATCAGCCCGTAATTAATGAAGGAGAACTTTCTAAATGCTTTGATGCGTAGACCCGCCCGCAGATCCGCTTCAAAATGAGATTCGTAAAGATACTGCCAGTTATCCGCTGCCGCATTGGGAGCGTGACTCATGTTGATGGCTTGTGCAACATAAAAGCCACTGAGAACTGCATTGGCAATACCCTCACCCGTTAGCGGATCGGTTAAGTTTGCTGCATCTCCAATCCTCAGAATTTTGCCCTCAGCAACTTTGTTACCTTTCTTAGCAGTCGCTAGAGGAAATACCTTGGGTGGTTGTTGGTATACCACTTTATCAAGCAGCTGTTGTGCAGATTCGTTGCTCTGGATAAACTGCTTAAAGAGTTGAATAATGTTGGTATTGATTTTCTGATATTCATCCAACCAAACGCCGACCCCAACATTCAATTTAATCAAGTCGTGCTGCGTAGAGACTGGAAAAATCCAACCGTAGCCGTTCACCCCCAAACTGCGATCGAAGTGAATTTGAGCTTCAGCCAACGCGGTTTCAGAAACATCTTGCCGCTTCAATGTCCAATAAGCGCGAATGGCGATCGCAGTCACTTCACCGGCATAAACACCCCGCGCATCAATAATCGTATCAAACGCATCATATAATCCCTGACCCCGCCAATCGTGCTTGTTCACCACCTGCGTCAGAGAATGACATCCTGCATCAATTGCTTTCGTGTAGAGAAGGTAATCAAACACAAATCTGGGAATACAGTAAGCTTCAAGTTTTGTGGTTTCACTATGAGAAATTTGATTGGAGACTCCTAGAAGAAAATGGTGAATGGGCGCATACTCAGAAGCCTTCTTTTTAATATCCTGTGGGTAAATTCCCATAGTCGATACAGCTTGGATGGATTCAATACTAATGCCATCCCCGCAAACCTTGTCTTTAGGAAAACACTGTTTGTCAATCAGGGTCACTTGATGCCCGCTATTTGCTAAGTGATATCCTGCTGAACATCCGGCTGGTCCTGCACCAACGATCGCAATTTTAGACATAGTTCAACCTCATGTAGTTCAGCCTTAATGAGACATCAGTAAACGACTCCGAAAGAAGAAGGATGCTGGACTACCGCCCAATTGAATCAATTGTTTTGCGATGTTCTGAACCTCCCGTTGTCTTCTGACCTTTTTGTTTGACAGATAAACTCCTAACAATGCCTGGTTAATTAGTTGATGAAACTGAGTATGCGGTAATTGAGAAACGCTTTTTGTCGCATTTTGAATAAAATGCTTAAATCGTTCGGTCATTTCATCGTTATTTTTATAGTAGAAGCAAAAATTCAAATCTCCATGAATGCGATCTTCTTCCTGGTCAATTAGGTAATCTAGTAAAATGTGTAATCCTTGAACCCAAGGAAAGTAGCTATTCTTGACCTGACTTGTGAGTTCGTCAGGCAAATCCTGCTGAAACGCGTAAGCCACTAAGCAAAAAATCCCTAGAGTTGATCCGGCACAAGCAGAAAATTCATACCAGCGGAGTTCAGGAACGTGTCTCTGATGCGAAGAAAACCACATCTTTAATTGTGGAACCCGCTCTTCTACCTTAATATGCTTATGGACTTGTAAATCGCAGTAATAGTTTGCTAGTTCATGCAGAGCTGGAGCAATTTTTGGGTAATTTGGCATCTTACCTAAGATTTCCTGGCACGTTCTAACGAGTTTTTGTAAGTAGCCACCATCAGCTTGATCGTCTCGAACTCGGTAATAGTTAGTGCCTTTTGCATCTGGTGTAAGTGCATCGATGAGTGATTCATGCAGGGCACGAAAATCTTCAGGATCAAGTGAAGTGCTGCGATCGCACAAATTATCTAAGTAGTCACTAATTGTTTGATAAGCGACGATAAATTTGATTGCTTCCTGCCAATGGTTTTTGGCAAGCAATCCATAAATTGAGCCACCTTCGCAGTGAAATTGTTTGTCTGCAAGGCTCATCAAGGCTTGTTTACGCAGTTCTAAATTTGGAATCTGCTGTGCCTGAATTTTCCAGTGATTCAAATTTCTCCGAGTGACTGGAAGCACTTTAAAGCAGGTTTCTGACATCAATGCCCAAGGAGAAACCGGAATATTCATAGTGAGGTTAATTTCTGCAATTAGCCAAGAACACTAGTTACTAATAGCAGTCTTATGAGCCTAGAAAAGCTGATGCCGTTTAACCTCCTCACCAAGGAAGAATTCAATTGTCCTGGGTTAGCTTATGAGGATGAGCTTGAAGACGCCTGCTCAAGCTTGTTCTACAAACAAGGAGAAAGTTTGCAAAAATAAAATTGCTGCAGTGATAAATTTGAGCAATAAAAAATTTGTGTCCTTGACAATTTTTATTTTTTAGCTGATCTATTTTTAACTATTTTCATATCTTTTTATCTGACTAATTCATTAAAACGTCTTGCTTTAGGTAGGTTGAGCAGTTCCACAGAAATCCTACTGTTAAATACGCTCAAGTTTTGAGGACGCCACATCATGACTGACGCATACTCTGACTACCGCGATCAAGGGCAGCAAGACGATTACTTTGATACCGATCTTTCAACGGCGCATCGTCAAGCTGGGATTAGCGATCGACAAAAAATTGAAACAGAATCACTAGAGGATCAATCGCTGGAGTTTTCAGAACCTAGTCTTCCTGACGCGCTACACCTTCCGAGTTCTCAGCCACTAACGCCTGTACAATCCACTCCCACCTCTGAAGACACGCCAAAGCCCGAGTCATCGACTGCACCAGATTGATCGGCTTTGCTATAGCAATGTATCAACATGATGAGCAAGCTAAAGTATTCAGAAGGACAATTGTTGTCCCATCCAACCCAACCGACGGAGACCGCGCCTATCGGACTCCACCCCTTGAAACTAAACGGTCAACGGGATGGACTCCGCTACGTGCCCAAGAGCTATCAGCGCGATCGTCCCGCGCCGCTCGTGTTAACGCTACATGGCGCTGGAGGAGACGCGGAAGGCGGGTTGAATCTACTACGACCCTTGGCGGACGACTTTGGCATCATTCTGCTTGCCGTCGATTCGCGTGGCAAGACTTGGGATATTATTCTTGGGCAATACGGTTCTGACATTGCTTTTATTGACGAAGCGCTGGCACAAACATTTCGCTGTTGCACGATCGATTCTGCTCGCCTTGCGATCGCTGGTTTTTCTGACGGGGCTTCCTATGCTCTCTCGGTTGGTATCACAAATGGGGACTTGTTTACTCACGTCATTGCCTTCTCGCCTGGATTTATTGCTCCCGCAGGGCAGAAAGGCCAACCTCGCCTATTCATCTCCCACGGCACTTACGATTCGGTGCTTCAGATTGATCGCTGTAGTCGAAAAATTGTGCCTCAGTTGCAACGAGCTAGATATGATGTGCAGTATCGAGAATTTAATGGACCTCATACGGTTCCGGCTGCGATCACTCAGGAAGCTACAAGGTGGTTTATTGGCTGAGATGCAGACGACCAGCTAATAGTAGAACAAATTCATTCAGCCGTTTAGATTATTTTGGACAATAGCATTGGCGAAACCATCTGAGATCGCCAAAGTTCACGGTTTCGTTTTAACGCAAAACCGCGAGATTCCAGCTTGTACAAAAATGACAATATCAGTGCATTGACACTAAAGAAGCCAACATAAACCCGGACTCATGATCCTACGCTACGAGCATTAATTAGTAAACGCTCCAGTCTTGAATTCCCTGCTGACTAAACACCTGCTCAGTTTGGTGAATCTCCTCATCAGTTCCCTCTACAGTGATGAGGTAGTCGCCGCGTTGCAAGCGATCGCTATAAGCGGCGGCTTGAGCTTTAGGAATACCGTAATCAATCAGTGCCTTCTCTAAATTGTTAGACGCGATCGCCGCGACTCCGCTACTTGCCGCACCAGCAGCCAGGGCCACACCAAAACTTCCAGCGGCCAAAACGACCCCAATTCCAGGAAGTGCCAAGCTGGTCAAGCCCAGTAAAGCAAAGCCCGTGCTACTGGTTGCAAAGGTATCTCCAACCATATCTGTTGTGTTGACGACCTTCGTATCTCCGACATGATCGCTAACTTCAACACCGCTAACCTGCTCACCCTCGTTTTCACCTTCTTTAGCAACTAAAGAAATCTTGTCCATTGAAAAGCCAGAATTCTGCAATTCCTTGATTGCTTGCTCTGCTTTTTCACGATCAGTAAATACGCCGATCGCACGCTTCTGCTGTTGTTGATTGACAACCATTTCTTTCTTCTAACCAATAATAACAACGATGATCACCCTGAAAATTAACTGTGGTTCATACTGTCATTTTTGCAACTTCAATGAAGCTATCCATCGTTCTAAAGATGTAGTCTACAAAATAAATGAGAAGATGTGGAAACGGTAATATCTTTAGTAAATTAATTGTTGTCTGTGAAATCAAAAAGAGTTCATCTAAGTTGTTAAACGAATGGTTAAAGACTTTTTAGCTCGTGTTTTTACTCGCTGCATATTAGCGATTACTATCTAATTTTACTAATGTCTATCCTGCGCTTTTATCGAACGTATCATAAGGCCCAAGATGCGTTGCGATCGTCTTACTGTAGTGCAATGTTTCAACCACATGACTCATTTTGGTCTTATTTGCCTACCCTTCTTTAGCCATTTGAAAACACTTGGGGCACTTGGACAGAAACTTCATCTTCAATCGATTCATCAACAATTTATGGAGTGCCGCCCTTTCTTCACCCACTGGAAGACCCACTGCAACCTCCCCTTAAATGGGTCTTCTAGCGGGTAAATGATTTCTATTTCTGAACTGTACTTGACAAAACAGGACACAATTGCCCCTATACAAAATTCATCGAATCCGACATGATAACGGGCACCTCAAGCTTCTAACTTTGGATAGACCTAGCTGTGAATCAAGCGAAGAAAACTGTTCTCCTGCTCGCCCTCTGTCAGGCACTCGCAATGACGGGCAGCATTGTTTTGTTTACTACTGCCGCGCTGATTGGTTCGATGCTAGCGGCAGATAAATCTCTTGCCACCTTGCCACTTGCTCTCCTGCAATTAGCAACAATGTTGACCACCATTCCAGCAGCCTTTCTCTTAAAGCGGTGGGGACGCAAGCTCGGTTTTATAGCAGGGGTGTTGGTGGGGCTGAGTGGTGCAGGTTTGGGAAGCTATGCCGTCTTTTCAGGCAGCTTTGTTCTGTTCAGCATGGCTACGATCTTGTACGGTATCTTCAACGGTTTTGTCGGCTACTATCGCTTTGCCGCCGCAGATGTAGCAACCGAAGCGTTCCGCTCTCGCGCTGTGTCTTTTGTGATTGCAGGCGGAATACTCGCTGCCTTGGTCGGGCCTGAACTAGCTACCCGAACGAAAGACTGGTTGCCTGTCACCTTTGCAGGTGGATTGGTGACGATCGTCCTACTGCAAATCCTCACCTTGCTGCTCCTCAGCTTGGTTGACCTCCCACCGTTGTCGCAACAAAAACACCAGGAGCATGGACGCAGATTAGGAGCGATCGTAAAACAGCCCGTGTTTATTGTCGCGGTGTTGGGCAGCATGATTGGTTATGGCGTGATGGCGCTGTTGATGACAGCAACACCGTTGGTAATGGTTGCGGTTCATCATCCCTTTCACACTGCGGCTTCAGTGATTCAGTGGCATGTACTGGGTATGTTTACCCCGTCACTCTTTACAGGATATTTAATTGCTCGGTTTGGGGTGTTGACGATTATCTTGACGGGCATCTTCTTCAACGGGTTGTGTGTTGCAATTAATCTAGCAGGAACAAATGCGCCGCACTTTTTTGGAGCGTTATTGCTGCTGGGTATCGGCTGGAACTTCATGTTTATCGGCTCCACCACATTGCTGACCGAAGCCTATACGCCGACTGAACGGGCTAAAACTCAAGCAACTCATGACTTTCTCATGCTCAGCTTTGTAGCGTTCACCACGTTTCTATCCGGTCGGTTGCTGAGTGACTGGGGCTGGGCAGTTGTCAACTACACCGGACTTGTTCTGATTGCAGTTGCGCTAATCGCAGTGCTGTATCTACGGCAGCGATTGGCTCTATATCCAAAGCAGATCGAGCGATCGTAGGGTAGTCGGAACGATACGCTCAGCAGAGGATGTCTCTAACGATGAATCATCTTCTAAATCAAAGCAATGGATTGAAATGCTCTCCGACTGGCGCTGTTCTGATTATCATTAATCCGCTTGCTCAATCACCCGCTGTAAGGTGCTGTCAAGACTAGCGATCGCGGGCACCTGTAAACGAAATACATCCTCAAGGACAGTACGTAGTTCTGTCACAGTGGTCAGTACACGTCGTTCTGTTCGACCGTCTAGATGATGCGTTGTAAGCTGGTTGTTTCGCAGTGCGTAACGACGATCTGCATCAGGTCTAGCTGCAATCAGTGTGGTAACAAACAGCGAGTTTGGATGGGTTGAGACGTACCAATTACTCACTTCGTAATCGGGTAGCTGCTGCTCTTGCAAATCAAAATGGTAAAGAGATTTCCACTCCTGATCAACGTATACCTGCATGATGTACGTGTGGTCAGTCGTGATCAATCGAAACTGCTCGTGGGGAGTCTTTTGCTCAACATTCGGTGTAAGAGACAGCGGCGTAGTGAGTGTTGATCCTCCGAATCCAACATCTGCAATATATTGCTCTCTGTCAATCTCTACTCGGAGCAGCATGTGACTGCGAGGTGTGATTGTTCCATCTGGAAGACCCCACAACACTCGCGCCGATAGATTTGTCACCTGAAAGCCGAGGGCGACTAGAACTGAGCGCAGTAACAGGTTTTGCTCAAAACAATAGCCACCCCGCCTCTCGTAGATTAGCTTTTGCTGTAGAGATTTCGCATCCAGAGAAACGGTTTGTTTGAGAAATGAATTGAGGTTCTCAAACGCGATCGCTTGTGCATGGTGTAGATGAATTGCCTGTAATGTCTTGAGTGTAGGAGAACGATTACCCTCGTAGCCAATGCGTTGAAAATAGGCATCAAGGTCTATTGCGTCTGGCGTTTGGTTTTTCATAACGGCATGATCAAAGCGGTCAGTTCTGAGTTCTTTCGCTGAGAGTAATGAATAACATTGAACTTGATGTATAGACTCTAGTTATATGTCATGCCCCACGGGCACAAGGACATACGAACCCGGAGCGTTTAGTTTTACCCGTATCTCTCGATTCTATATTGCTTTAGAACCAAATCGCCCCAACCTACTTGAAGATGGCCTGGTAGAAAGTCAGTTTTATCTTCTCGAAGATCGCCGTCACCAGCGTTTTGGTGGCTTGTCTTCATCTCAGCGATCGCTAGTTCTGATCCGCTCTGATAGCACAATTTTGTGAAAGACTCCGCAGTGCGGGAAATCAATAGATTATTATCTATTATTTTCATGAATAAGATTGATTTTTAATTATAGCGTTTCAGCTTTATGCTTAAGATTGATTTTTAATTATGGCCTTTCAGCCGTATGCTTTCGATATAGCAGGCTTACACAAGCACTCAAACAACAAGCACTCAAACCTTTGTGACAGTTCAATCATCTGAGAGGTAGCTCTTTCATCCCCTGAAGAAGAGTGACCTGCCTCCCTTTGGCTAACTCTATCCTCTTAAAGTTCTACGGGTAAACTGCATGGCTCAATTTCTGCTACAAACTGTTTGGTTGATTCCTTGCTACGCCATTGTTGGTGCCCTTGCCTCCGTCCTCTGGTCACCTGCAATAATTCGTCGTACGGGGCCGCGTCCCGCAGGCTATGTCAACCTATTCATGGCCTTTCTCGCATTTGCTCATAGTCTGGCGGCCTTCCCAATTGCCTGGCAGCAGCCAGCTCAACAGATCTCGGTCTCCTGGTTACAGGTAGCAGGGTTAGATTTAACGCTGCCAATTGAAATTTCTACAGTTACCGTTGGTGCAAATTTAGTCGTGACAGGATTAAATTTGCTGGCGCAGATTTATGCGATCGGGTATCTGGAGATGGACTGGGGCTGGTCGCGATTTTTCGCATTCTTGGCCCTGTTTGAAGCTGGAATGTGTAGCCTCGTGCTCTGCGATTCTCTGTTCTTCAGCTACATTATTCTAGAAGTTTTGACGCTGGGAACCTACTTGATGGTCGGAACCTGGTTTAATCAATCCTTGGTGGTAACAGGTGCCCGCGATGCGTTTCTAACCAAGCGGGTGGGTGATCTGTTCTTGCTCATGGGGGTGTTAGCAATTTACCCTCTAGCTGGAACCTGGGACTTTAGTGAACTGGCGCAGTGGGCACAAAACGTCGCCGTTGACCCCGCCATTCGCGAAGCCCTCCCTCCGGGAATTACCACCTTAGTTGGGTTAGCACTTATAGCAGGTCCAATGGGCAAATGCGCTCAGTTTCCGCTGCATCTGTGGCTGGATGAGGCAATGGAAGGACCAGTTCCCAGCACTATTTTGCGAAACTCGGTCGTGGTGGCGACGGGAGCATGGGTGTTGATTAAACTACAACCTGTGCTGGCACTGTCCCCGGTTGTGCTGACAGCCATGATTACAATCGGGACTCTGACGGCGGTAGGTGGCACACTGATTGCGATCGCTCAGATTGATATCAAACGCTCCCTATCCTACTCAGTTAGTGCTTACATGGGTCTGATTTTCATCGCCGTGGGTACGGGGCAAACGGAAGCGGCATTGTTGCTCATCCTCAGTCATGCACTGGCTCAGGCACTGCTGGTAATGAGTACTGGGTCGATTGGGCTGAACAGCATTACCCAAGATCTAACCCAGTTAGGAGGCTTGTGGAGCCGTCGTCCGATTTCAGGATTGTGCTACTTGGTCGGGGTAGCAGGGTTGATTGGGCTACCGCCATTTGGTGGATTTTGGGCACTGCTCAAGCTGGCAGATGGGCTATGGGCAACCCAACCGTGGCTGGTCGCGATTGTGCTGCTGGTGAATGGGCTAACTGGATTCAGCATGATCCGCGAGTTTGGGTTAATTTTTGCAGGTTCACCCCAACCGATGACCCAGCGATCGCCTGAAAACTTCTGGCTCATCACCCTACCGATGATGGTGCTGATGGGGTTGACGCTGCATTTGCCCTTAATTTTGCAGAGTCTTTCACTGTTACCGAGTTGGGCAATGCTCAATAAAGATATGGCGATGCTGCTGTTATGGTCGAGCCTGATTGGAAGCGGAATGGGGGCCGTGGTTTACGTTAGACAAAGCATTCCTAAACCGATTCAACTGCCTTGGCAACGCCTCCAAAGCTTCTTTGCCTACGACCTCTACACGCCCCAACTCTACCGCTCCAGTATTGTCTTCTGTGTGGATTGGGCGTCTCGCTTGATCGATTGGTTCGATCGCCAGATTGTGGATGGCGCGGTGAATTTAGTCGGATTGGCCTCGCTTTTTAGCGGAGAAGCCCTGAAATACGGCAACTCTGGACAGGGACAGTTTTACATGCTCACGATCGTCGTCGGAATAGCTGCGATCGCTCTCAGTATGAGTTGGTCACTTATCTTGCACTGATTGATATTCCGATGATGTTCTGATTCCGTAGGTATTGTTAGGAGAAATTAAAATGCGTTTTTCAAGACGAAATGTACTGAAGTTAGGAGCTGGAGCAGTCGGTGCAGGAGTTCTAGCCGCCGAGCTACATTCCCAAATCTTGGCTCCTGAGCAAGCCAATGCAATTCCAAAACAAGATTTAACTCCCGATCAAGCTTTGCAACAGTTGATCGAAGGTAATCAGCGCTTTGTCAAAAATAAACGGCAAAATCCCCACCAAACAATGGTTCGTCTCAAGGAGGTTGCTAAAGAGCAAAAACCTTTTGCAGCAGTTTTGGGATGTGCAGATTCACGAGTTCCGGTCGAGATTGTGTTTGATCAAGGATTGGGCGATCTGTTTGTCTGCCGTGTTGCCGGAAATGTTGCCACACCAGAAGAGATTGGCAGTCTTGAATTTGGCTCTGCGGTGCTGGGAACAAAGGTAATCTTAGTTTTGGGGCATGAGCGCTGTGGTGCAGTCGCTGCCACGCTCAAAGGAACACAGGTGCCTGGTCAGATCGGCAGTTTGTTAGATGCAATTCGACCCGCCGTTCAGCAAGTGAGCAGTCAAACGGGCGATCGTTTGGAAAATACGTGCAAAGCCAACGTTCAGCTCCAGATTAATCGATTAAAAGCATCTCCTGTGCTGGCTCAACTGATTCAGGACAACAAGCTGAAAATTGTTGGTGGATACTACGACTTAGACACCGGAGCCTTAACCCTAGTCTAATTCGCCATATTTCTCCTATTCCCTGCTCCCCACATTCTGTAGAGACTTATATGCTGAGTACATTGATCTGGTTTCCGGTTCTCGGCGCGATCGCGATCGCCGTTCTCCCCCTCCGCCAATTAAAACTGGCTGCACTCACGATCAGTGGCATTGTCCTGTTGTGGACGCTTTGGATTGCCCACCAGTTCAACTTCACTAATTCGTTGCTTCAGTTTCAGGAGTACCTGCCTTGGCTAGAAACATTGGGATTGAACTATCAATTGGGGGTTGATGGTCTTTCCTTTCCTCTGCTGATGCTCAATAGTTTGCTGACCTGGATTGCTCTCTACAGCAGCAAAGAAGAAATCGAACGTCCCCGATTGTTCTACAGCCTCATTCTCCTAGTCAGCGGTGCGGTTGCTGGGGCCTTTCTGGCTCAAAATTTGCTGCTGTTCTTCCTGTTCTACGAAGTGGAGTTAGTGCCCTTTTATTTACTGATTTCTATTTGGGGCGGTGAAAAGCGAGACTACGCCGCCATGAAGTTCCTGCTATACACTGCCCTCTCGGGCGCTCTGATTTTAGTAGCGTTTCTAGGCTTAGTTTGGCTGCAAGGGGCTGACAGCTTTGCCTATGATGCGCTGATGGGACAATCTCTTCCTCTGTGGGTGCAAATTGTTCTCCTGAGTCTTGTGTTAGTTGGGTTTGGCATCAAGATTCCCCTAGTGCCGCTGCACACTTGGTTGCCCGATACCTATGTAGCAGCGTCCACTCCGGTAGCCATTCTGTTAGGTGGGGTGCTCGCAAAGCTAGGAGCTTATGGCATTTTCCGCTTTGGTTTGGGGCTATTTCCAGAAGCTTGGGCAACGCTCGCTCCGGGACTAGCAACTTGGGCAACTGTTAGTGTGTTGTACGGTGCAATGGTCGCGATCGCGCAAAAAGACATCAAACGCATGGTTGCCTATAGCTCAATTGGTCACATGGGGTACATTCTGCTCGGTGGTGCTGCCCTGACTGCTCTCAGCTTAGTTGGAGCCGTTACTCAAATGGTGGCGCATGGCTTGATTCTGGCAATTTTGTTCCACTTGGTAGGTGTGATAGAAACAAAAGTTGGAACACGGGATCTAGATGTCCTCAACGGATTGATGAACCCAGTTCGGGGACTGCCAATGGTAAGCGCTCTGTTGATCTTGGGCGGAATGGCCAGTGCAGGAATTCCTGGTCTAGTTGGTTTTGTGTCTGAATTTCTGGTGTTTCAGGGTAGTTACTCCGTGTTTCCGTTGCAAACGTTGTTGTGTGTTGTAGGAACTGGTTTAACCGCTGTTTATTTCGTGATTTTGTTGAACCGTACCTGCTTTGGCAAATTGGATAACGCGATCGCTTACTTCCCGAAAGTAGAGTGGCGGGAGCGGGTTCCAGCATTGATTCTTGCCCTGACTATCCTTTTTCTGGGAATTCAACCCACTTGGCTTGTGCGTTGGACTGAATCAACTACGACTGCAATGGTGGCAACCGTTCCACCTTCTCAGCCGACCACTGCTTTAGTAAGTAGACCAGTGAATACACCCCAAACTGTAGGGTGGGTAGTGCCCAGCAACTCTATTAAATAAGCAATTAAGGTTTGATCAGTGCCGATCAAGCAGCAAACCAACCTCCAAACAAACCTACTGAGTGAGAGCAATGACAACTGCAACCCTTCCCCAGAATCGTATTCCACCTTCAACACACGAATTTTCTGATATTATTCATCGTTTAGAAGCGGGTGGCTCCATGCTTCCCGATACGCCAGAAAATCTCATGCAAATTATTGGGATTTATAAGGCGTATGCCGTCCCGATGGATTTCTATTGGCGGAATTTGCTCTACATTGCGGAGCGGGTGTTTCTCAATCCGCTGCCCGCCTTCAAATACTTTCTGCCTCAGGAGTATCTAGACCTGCACAATCATTACGCTGGGGATGATGCCGACATCCGCATTTGGCGGGGGGAAGCCACCGCCCATCCGGAACTCCTGGAATTTATTCAAAAAGGAGAGTTGAAACAGAAACTACCCAAGTTGTTTCATCATCTGTGGCACGATCGCATCAACATGGAATTTGCAGAAGCCTGTATGCGAGCAATGTTCTGGCATCGGGGTATGGGTGGACAGTTTGATCCATATCTCGACACCGACGAGTACAAAGCGAATGCCGATCGCGCCATTCGAGCGTTCTTTCGAGGGAATCCTGCCATGCTAGGGTTGTACAACCTCTTTCCAGAGATGTTCCTGGAGCAAGTGCGTGAACTGTCCTACTACGCCAATCTCGGGTTGTTCTGGGAAGTTATGGCTCCCGTCTTTTTTGAGATGTCTGACCTATACGACGAGGGAAAAATTTCGACCGTACCAGAGGCAATGGATTTTTTGGTCAACGGCATTTTCGCGATCGCGGGTCGTCCCATTTATCACCACCTCTACATCGGGGATGAATGCTACGAAATTATCCCCAAATCGAAAGGCTTTATGTGGCTCTACGAAGCGGCTCTACCTTATGTGGAGGCGGTGTTCTACCGTACCTCTCCGTTTCGTGGCACAAAGTCCTACAACGCCCAAGCGAAGCAGATTCCGACCGACCAAAACGAGTTTCACTACGGCATTCTCTACGCTGATGTGTTTCCTGTTGGCTCGGCAGGCATTCCGCCTACATTGCTAATGCAGGACATGCTGCACTTCTTGCCACCTTACCTGTTGGACTACTACAACCAATACTGCCGAGGCGAAGATGACATGCTGATTCAATTGGGAATTAGCTTTCAGCGATCGATGTACAATGTCACCTCTGCGGTGATTCAAGCATTACGCACTGCTCTGCTCTATCCATTAGATGACACCAACCCCAAGCATTTGATGGCAAATCGACAATTTTTTGAAGGACAGCTCGATCGCTTCAAGCGTCCAGAAGCTCGTCTACGAGATATTCAGCAACAAGACTATCGATAGTTTTGAATTTTAATGTTGATTTCCATCACTTCTTAACACTGAGGTAAATTGAATGGCTGACATCGTTGATATTGCAGTGGGTGCAGAGGGTTTCAAAACGCTGGTAACGGCTGTCCAAGTTGCCAATTTGGTCGAAACTTTGAAAGGTCCAGGTCCGTTTACGGTTTTTGCACCGAATGATGATGCCTTTGCGAAGCTCCCCCCCGGTACGGTTCAAACGCTAGTCCAAAACGTGCCTCAACTGGCTCGAATTCTGACATTTCATGTTGTTCCTGGTAAGTGGATGAAAGCAGATTTAGAACAGGTTGATTTCGTAACTTCTATCGAGGGATCGCCAATTTCAATCAACACCTCAGATGGGTTTGAAGTGAAAAATGCAACGGTGTTGGCGGCAGATATTGCCGCAGACAATGGCGTGATTCACGTTCTCGATCGGGTGATTCTGATGGGCTGAGAATTTTTGAGGACAACCGATCGGTTCAATCGCCTTGCATTAAGCACTTTGTATTAAGGATTGTGTGGCGAAAATTTTGAGGCATGCCACAAGTAGTATGGCTAAGGACATTTTCAGCGCTCCTTGACTCCATCAATAGCATAGTTAAAAAGCATAGTCAAAATTTTTCGCAACACAACCTTAAACTTTGGGTATTCTGCTTATGAAACCCAACTCCACCGTTGATTCATGACTTCTTCTGCCCCAAAATCCGAATCAACCGCAACGGCTCCTGCTCCCAAATGGGTGCAGCCTACATTGCTGCTCGCTCCAGCGGGAATTTGGCTACTCTTATTACTCGTCGTTCCCACACTGCTGATCTTTGAGCTAAGCCTCGTTCCCAATATCAATCCGGGTGGCATCGTCAATCCGTCAGGACTCGATAACTACCTCCGCATTGTTCAACCAGAGCGGCTAAACGTGATTTGGCGATCGCTGCTGTTTGCCATCGGAACAACCGTTCTCACTCTCGCATCCGGATTTCCCGTTGCTTACTATTTGGCGCTGATCGCTCCGCAACGCTGGCAAAACCTGCTACTGCTCGGATTTGTTCTGCCATTGTGGACTTCTTCTCTCCTGCGATCGTACGCTTGGATTACGATTCTGCGTCCGACGGGAGTACTCAACACGTTTCTCTCTAGCCTCGGACTGCCGACTCTCGACTTGCTCAATCGCGCCCCAGCCGTTTTGATTGGCATGACTTATAGTTTGTTGCCATACATGGTGCTGATTCTCTACGCTTCACTCGAAAAGCTCGATCGACGCTTGCTCGAAGCCTCGGCAGATTTGGGCGCAACGCCTCAACAAACCTTTTGGAAAGTAACCGTGCCGCAGTCATTGCCAGGCATTGCGGCAGGAACGCTACTGGTCTTTATCAATGGACTAGGAGATTTCATCAATCCAGAACTGCTTGGCGGCACATCTAGCATGACAGCCGCCCGATTGATTTATAACCAGTTTCTCGGTACGACGCAGAATTGGGGCTTTGGGTCAGCGCTCAGTATGATGCTGATTATGGTGGTCAGTCTTGCGATCGCGCTTCTAATCAAATACGGCGATAACCATGCAAAGTCAGTCTAGATTCCCCTGGCAAGCGTTATTTACCTTGCTCATGTTCGGCTTTATGTATCTGCCGATCGCGGTGTTGAGCTTTTATAGCTTCAATCAGGCTCCCAATAGCGCCGTATGGACAGGATTCACCTTCTCTTGGTACAGCCAATTCTTGCAAGACAGCCGAATTCTCTCGGCGCTGATGGATAGCCTCGCAGTGTCGATCAGCGCAGTCGCACTTTCGGCGATCATTGGCACTCTGATGGCGATCGGGTTAGCGCGGTATCAGTTTCTTGGCAAAGGATTGTATCAAGGCATGGCTTATCTGCCGTTGATTATTCCAGATATTGCGATCGCGGTGGCGACGCTGGTGTTTCTTGCCGCGATCGCGGTTCCGCTCAGTCTTTGGACAGTGATTGCGGCTCACGTCGTCTTTTGCCTATCCTACGTGGCGCTTTCGGTGTCAACGCGATTGGTTGATCTCAATCCTCATCTGGAAGAAGCTGCTCTGGATTTGGGTGCTACACCGCTTCAAGCTTTGGTAATGGTGCTACTGCCTCAACTGATGCCTGCGATTATTTCGGGGTGTCTGCTGGCGTTTGTGCTGAGCATGGATGACTTCCTGATTGCAAAATTCACCGCAGGTGGCGGCGTCACAACACTGCCAATGGAGATTTTTAGTCGCATTCGCGTTAGTGTAAAACCTGATATGAATGCGTTGAGCGTATTTCTCATGCTGACATCCGGTTTCGTCGCGATCGTCGCAGAGCTGATGCGGCAGCGCACCCATAAAAAACGCTTTCAGTAAGATGCACAATAGAAGATGAGTTCTTTTACAACACCTCATGGTTTTAACGACTCCTCATTCTGTCTCGACCCATCCGGGAGATCATTTTGCGATCGCGTTTGCGCCTCTATCGTTTGATGAGGTCTATCAGTTGGCGGATGATCCGGCAAATGGTGCGATCGTCGTCATGAGCGGCATGGTGCGCAACAACACTGACGGAAATGCGGTGATCGCTTTGGAATATCAAGCGTATGAACCGATGGCGACTGAGGTATTTCGTCAGATTGCCGCTCAGATTCGCAACACCTGGAGCGATGTCACTCATGTCGTGATTCATCACCGAACGGGACGGTTAGCAATCGGTGAAATTAGCGTTTTAGTCGCGGTGGGATGTCCCCATCGATTGGAGGCGTTTGAAGCATGTCGATATGCGATCGATACCCTCAAACACAATGCTCCAATCTGGAAAAAAGAACATTGGGCAGATGGTTCCAGCAGTTGGGTCAGTATTGGTGCCTGCGAACAGTCTCCAGAAAGTTGCTGACTTTTTTGAAACTAATCGCGATCAATATCGTTTAACAAGTAATGTTTTTAACTTAAGTTGCTAGTTAGAAGCGGCAGGGGAAGCAAAGCAAATAAAATCTCTTCAAGGAGTTGGACACCTCAAAGAGAAGAAAAAAT
>JAHHHP010000102.1 GCA_019359275.1 Myxacorys chilensis ATA2-1-KO14
CAAGACGTTGTGTTATTCCAAATCGGTTGAGATGTTAACTGCCTCAGTCCGCTTGCTCATCTACTACCTCAAGCATCGTCGGATTCCAGTATCTACTTGAATCATTCTTTATTGGGCAACGCCGAAAATTGAATGGGGTCTCATCCATACTTCTACTTCACCAAGTACCAACCTGATGTGAACAGTGCATTACAAGCTCTACGTCAACAGGAGTTTGAAGCAGGAAGGTATGACCCTGTTATGAATATGCACAACCCTTCAATGTGGATGTTCCAATTCAACTTTCCGCCTAATGCTCAATCTATATCTCCAGGTGCCCGCCACGCTTCAATTGAAGCAGCTTTAGAAGATTCTGAAGATAGCGGAACAGGCTCTATTCTTGATATCCAGAAAATTAGCGACTCTCCAGAATTCCTTGCTTCTTGGGCTTTATCTGCTGATGAGACGTTAGCTCTATTTGGTACAGATAAACCCACAAGGCAGATGGTGGAAGGCATCATCATTGCTGGGGGAGAGCTTGATCATTGGGAGGAGACGGGCTACGACATATGGGATGAGTTTTGGGACACAATGGGACGTGGAGAAAGTCGATACATTGTCCTTTATGACAATAATCAACCATTAGAAATCTTCTTTATTGGGTATTCAGTTGACTAGAGAACCTTGTTGCCTAACTAGCGCTCTTGCACCCTAACTGCTGAGAATTCATGTGTTACTTACCTATAGCGACTGGAGAGCAACAATGGTGCTACGGATGAGAATTAACGCTCTTCAGTCTCGTCATTTTCGTTAAACACAAGTAGAATTTTGCGACAAAACTCTTTCAAACTGTCGCAAATTTCAGGAGTCGGATGCTTATCGCCTGCAAAGTTCCAATCCTCAATCGTTGAGAGCGTCCATTGCTTGCCTTCATGAGTAAACCCGGCGGCTTCAATGCCGATCGCGCGGTGCAGGCTTGTCTCTGAGTCCTGATGGAAGCGAATTTGAATCAAAATACATCGGCTCTGAAATCGACGGCTCCAGCCCGGAAAATTGAAGCTTAGGTCAATAGAATCTGGGTCAACGAGTTCGCGGGTATCAGCATCGTTTGCCCACGGTTTGAGATCTGAGCGGGCGTCAGGATACTCCGACTTGAATAGATTGACGATCGCAGCAATCTTGCTGGCAGTCTTAAGATTGATAGCTTGTTCTGCTGCATTCACTCCAAGCGATTCTCCTAGCACGACCTGTTTATCCAACCTTAGCGGTTATTTTCTATGATAGTCACCCGACTTATGATGAAGCCGTGCCGAGAGATACTAAAAAAGTTGTTGACACATTCCCTCCATTTGTTGCTAATATACCTAAGGAACGCGCGTTGGGGCGTCGCCAAGTGGTAAGGCACCGGGTTTTGGTCCCGGCATTCCTAGGTTCGAATCCTAGCGCCCCAGTTAGTTAAAAAACTTCAAGTCAAAAAGCGGTGAAGGTTAACCTTCACCGCTTTTTGACTTGCGAGAACAAACTTTGGACGAGTAATTAGCGCAGGGCGCAACTCCACAGGAACCGCTTTACAAGTTCCTCATTGCACATTACTTAAACAGTCTTGGCTTCTTCGTCGGCGCAACTGATTGACGCACTTGGACTCCACCTCTGAGCATCTCTCCTGTGCCGCCATCTTTAGGTGATAAGAAAGGCTTCAGGTTAATGTTGCCATTCGATACCTGTGTCCGCTTGCGACCCAACCCTAAAGCGTCTCCCAATCTACCAAGGATGTTGTTACTACCACTTTCACCGTAGGTATAGACGCCTTGAGTTTGTTGGCCGCTATCGGCAACCGTGAGATTTTGGAAGACGCGATCGCGCGTTGCTACTGGGTCTTGTCCAGCCGGGACAGTCAGGACAATGCGGCACGACGGATAGCGCTCAGTCGTCACACAAACTGTATTTAATCCGTTTTCAACTCCTGTCTTCATTTCTACCAATCCATCAGGACGGTAAGACTCTAGACGACGGGCAATCTCATTACAACGACGCTCAGGACTCCAGCCCCCACCCATGGCTGTCGGAACCGCCCAAGGAAAGGCGACGTTGGGCCGGTTGTCAGGATAGTACATAACCGTAGGCTGACCCGTGTTGGTCTGACACATAAACCGGACTCCATTGAGCGGCGGTGTTGCCGTTGTCCCGCCAGACGTCCCCGTGTTAGAGCCACCTGGACCAATGATGATATCTCCAGGATCGGCAGGAGTCGTTTGGGCAAATGCAGCCCCACTCATGAGCATTACGGCTCCCAACGAAAGACTTACTCCTTTTACTGTTCGCGCCTTTAAGCCCAACCCAAACTGTCGTAGCGACATGGTACTCAACCTCGATTCTGTGGATGAATTGATAATATTACTGTTCCCTCGATTGCCCTTCTACAGTTCTGTTTCAGTCCTGAGAAGACAGTCGAGAAAGTAGACTCTAAATAGGCTAATCTCTCACTCCACTAAGACAGATTTTTTAGGGAACTTGTTCCCCACAGAAAAACTAGTTGTGCTAAGAAATGCTCGCGATCGCTAAACCGTTCCTAAAAAGCCGCTTTTGGCTTTAACTCTTAAGGGGGTTTACTTAACTTCATGACTTCTCGTATCGTATACTACGCAAAGTATTAGAAAGGAGAAAGGCTGCATGTCGGAGGCAACAAAGCCCCTGACGGTTCCGAGAGAGTTGTTAGGTCCGCCTGGTGACGTCAATCCAACCCTGATCATTTTCTTTTCGTCAATTTTAATTGCCACCCTTTCGGTGATTGGCTATTGGTGTTGGCATTGGGTTGACTGGTGGTGCTTCTGCCTCGACGGACTGGCATTACACTTAGTCGGAACTGTGATTCATGATGCCTGTCATGGAGTTGCACATCGCAATAAAGTTGTGAACGCTGTACTGGGACATGGAAGCGCATTGATGCTGTGTTTCTCCTTTCCAGTGTTTACCCGCGTCCACATGCAACATCACGCTCATGTGAACGATCCAGACAACGATCCAGATCATGTAGTATCTACGTTTGGACCTCTGTGGATCATTAACGCGAGGTTCATGTACCACGAAATTTTCTTTTTTAGACGCAAGCTATGGCGTAAATACGAGCTTCTAGAATGGGCGATCGCGCGGATGGTGTTAGCCGCGATCGTATTTACCAGTTACCAGTACGGTTTCATGGGCTATGTCTTCAATTTTTGGTTTATCCCACTTGCGATCGTTGGGATGGTACTAGGAATGTTTTTTGACTATTTGCCCCATCGCCCGTTTAAGGAGCGCGATCGCTGGAGAAACGCGAGAGTATATCCTGGGCGACTTCTGAATTGGCTGATCATGGGACAAAACTATCATTTAGTTCATCACTTATGGCCCTCGGTTCCTTGGTACAACTATGAGAAGGCGTACTACGCAACCAAGCCGCTTCTAGATGCCAAAGGCTCACCTCAATCGATTGGGCTACTAAAAGAAGATTTTTTAGGCTTTGTGTATGACATTTTCTTAGGGATTCGATTTCACCCGAAAGCTCAAGAAGAACCAGAGTTTCAAGCCGCTTCTGAAGTTTTGCAAGAAACTTCGGTCGCTGATTAACACTGATAAACCGCATTAATTCAGACTTTAACGAATCTGAATTTTTTTGCACAAATCTGTCTCGGTAGAGAGGCTAGTTCCTCTCTGTGTTCGTCAGACTTGTATTCAGAAGAATTGCATTATTGAAACTCTGAGGGATAAAAATGGAAGGAACAAAAATTGTTGGATATCTTTTCACTCTTCTGGCTACAGCACTTAGCCTTCTAGTTGCCGATATTCTTTTACCTGGCGTCAGTATTCAAAGCTTTCCTGTAGCGATAATCGCGGGTGTCGTGATCGGTCTGATCAACACCTTCATCAAGCCGATCCTAACGCTCCTGACACTGCCAATTAACTTCCTGACACTTGGTTTGTTCTCGCTAGTGGTCAACGGTATCTGCTTTACCCTAGCCGCCGCTTTAGTTCCTGGATTCATGGCTCATGGCCTTTGGGCATTCATTCTAGGACCTGTCGTGTTGTCGTTTGCTAGCACGTTCTTGAACAAATACTTTGCTGAGCGCAATACTGACCTCAAGCCTCAGGCATAAGAAAACGGGTATAAAAAAACAGGGTGGGAAGACGCTACCCTGTTCTAATTCATTAACCTTACCGATGGGGAGAACCAATCTGAGCCAGCGACCAGTCTGGCCTCAGATTTTTTGCTTTTCTGAGGTAGGGATGATGAATTTTAATGGCTGGATTGGGAGTGTTGAAGTGAATTAAAAATCGAATACACCGCTCTAAGCTACCTTCAACATGCATCTGCTGCACATCAATCAGGGGGATGTTTTCCCAGTTGGGGCGATCGCGGGCGATCGCTGCCGGAAACGTAGCATCCAAATCCTTTGTGACCGTGAAGAAGGCGCTGACAATCTCGTTAGGGTCAAGTTGATTGTAAGTTTCTAATTCATCTAATAGTTCTGTCACCGCGTCTCGAATTGCCTCAATGGTATTTTCTGAAACGGTGGTTGCCCCACGAATTGCTCGAACACGCCACTCCACGCCAAGTCCTCCCCTTAATTAAAATTCTGCTGGTGCTGTTGGAACGCTACCACATTAGCTTATCAAGACAGAGTGTGAGCAATTGCGTAGCAAGTATGAGGAAAAGTTTACGGACGGTAAAGCCATAAGGGAAGCCCACTTGTGGAAAGCTCGAATTCTAGCCATTCGGCTCCGGTCGCTAGGGCTGGAACCGCACGAATCGCTTGATTAAGCTGCTCATTGGACGTAAAGCGGCTGACTAAAGATTTCCGTTCCTCAAAGTTGTGAACGCGAGTTTTTTCAGGATCGAGTCCGGCGAGTTCGGCAACCCAACGCCGAGCATCTTCTTCGGTTCCTAAGCGATCGACAACGCCTAAAGCAACGGCCTGTTCTCCGCTAAAAATGCGACCGTCCGCAAAGGATTTAACCGCCTCAACATCCAAGCGTCGCGCATCGGCAACGGTGTGGACAAACTGAGAGTAGGTGACATCTACTAAGTCTTGCAGAATGGTTTGCTCAGTGTCAGTAAGTTGGCGATCGAAGGACAAAATATCTTTGTAGGGTCCCGATTTGATCACTTTAAACGAAACCCCGACGCGATCGAGCAAGCGTTCTAAGTTGTTGCCTCGAATGATCACACCGATGCTACCCGTGATCGTGCCCGGATTTGCCATGATGTAGGGTGCGCCCATGCTGATGTAGACACCACCCGATGCAGAAAGATTGCCAAAACTCGCGACGATTTTAACTTTTTCTTGTAATCGCTTGAGCGCACTGTAAATCTCGTGAGAATCGACGACGGTTCCGCCAGGACTGTCAATTCTGAGCAGCAGAGCCGGAAAACCTCGTTCTTCGACCGTTTTAAGATCTTCTAAGACACGGTTTCGGGTTGCCCCTGCGATCGCGCCTTTGACTTCAATTCGAGCAATCTGTTTACGCGCACCACGCTTGAAAAAACGAACCATAGTTTAGCTAAGGAGAATCTAGTGTTAAAAAGAATAAACTCTAACTACATAGAGAACTTCTCTTCAATCTTAGCCTTTTCCCCCTCTAGAGTGCTTTTTAAGAGCTGTGCTGCGTGCGCCGCTCCTTAACAGAACTACATAATTTCATTAAGATAAACAGAAGGCTCAGGTATCCTCATGCATCTCAAACTTACTGAATCTCGGCTGCCCGTTGCTTCTGTTTTGCTGATTGCGCCCTTCTTCTTGTGGGGAACCGCAATGGTCGCCATGAAAGGCGTCATGCCCAACACGACTCCTTTCTTTATGGCAGGTGTCCGGCTGTTGCCTGCTGGACTATTGGTACTAGCGGCAGGGGCAGTGATGGGACGATCGCAGCCGAGAGGCTGGGCAGCTTGGCTCTGGATTTTGCTGTTTGGATTGGTCGATGGAGTGCTTTTTCAAGGATTTCTGGCGCAAGGGCTCACGAGAACCGGAGCCGGACTCGGTTCTGTCATGATCGATTCTCAGCCCTTAGCAGTGGCGATATTGGCACTGTGGCTGTTTGGAGAAAAAATCGGAGTTTGGGGCTGGTTGGGATTAGCGTTTGGCGTGCTTGGCATTAGTTTGTTGGGGCTGCCTGAAGAGTGGATTTTGTCTGCTGGAAACCAATTTGTAGACGTGATGACAGATGTGGGTTCCTTCTCGGATGCGATCGTAGGGCTGTTTGATAATGGACAGTGGTTGATGTTGCTGGCTGCTTTATCGATGGCAGTTGGAACAATTTTGGTGCGCTATGTCTGCAAATATGCCGATCCGGTTACGGCAACGGGTTGGCATATGGTCTTGGGCGGTGTACCGCTCTTTGCGTTGTCGGGGCTGCTAGAAACGTCTCAGTGGTCAAATTTGACGGTTTCAAACTGGCTGTCGCTGTCGTACTCTACGATATTTGGCAGCGCGATCGCTTACGGTTTGTTCTTCTATTTCGCCTCTAGCGGTAGTCTCACGAGTCTAAGCTCTCTCACGTTTCTGACACCCGTCTTCGCGCTGCTCTTTGGCAACGTGTTTCTGTCGGAAGTGTTAACGCCGATTCAATGGTTGGGTGTGGGTTTGACCCTGATCAGCATTTATTTGATCAACCAGCGAGATGTCTTGAGCGAGAAATTCCAAATCTCGATTTCTCCGGATTTAGCTGAGACTAGCCCGAAAGAGCAACTGATGTCGTCTGTAACTCAGAACTCCAGCGAAATTATGCCAGTACCTTTAGCACAGGTCGAGTCTGAATCGGAACATCCCTCGTAGCGAGTTGAGCAACTTTCCCGGGCAATCTAGGGTCTGGCGGTTAGGATTGAGCTAGTTTGTCAAAGCTGCTTTCTTGGTACGCTAGTCGCCCTTTTCTTGGATTAGCCTATGATCTCCTATCGCCGTGTTCTTTTCATCCTGACGTTTGCGTGTCTAGGTATCGCTGTGCCTAGCCATAGCACAATTGCGACTAGCCTAACCGCTCGTCTGACTCAGGTATCTAGTTCTAATCAGAAGGCAATTCTACCGATTGCACCGCCACTCTTGGCGAAAGCAGATCAAGGAAGTTTGAGTAAACCAGTATGGAAGTCGCCTTGGCTGCTAGGCGGAATTGGCGCTTCGAGTCTTGTGGGTGCAACAGCGTTAGTCCTGTCTCGAAAAAGGCGTCATGAAGGCTCGGAGGAGTTGACGCCCAGAGAAAAACTACTGCTTCCTGAAGCGCCTTCCTCAAAAGATTCGTTTGTGGGAGAAGCACCTAGCGATCCTTTGGAGTTTGGCAAAGCCAATCGCACAATAGCCGACTCGCAAATGGCCAGTAGTACGTCAACTTCTGACATTTCCCACTCAGGGTCGTTGGTTAAAGAAAAAGAATTAGTTGATGCGACGGGTAACGTAGTTGCCAATCGTTCAGTAGCGTCGGACTCAAAAGCGACAGAAACCCCTGTTTCAGAAACAACTCGCCTAGCTAAAATCAACATTGTAGAGGAGTTAATTCATGAGCTTCGGTTACCTGATCCAGCAAAACGTCAGAAGGTGATTTGGGAGCTTGGACAGCGAGGCGATAGTCGGGCTGTTCAACCGCTTGTTGATCTGATGATGGATTCAGATTCTCGGCAACGGAGTTTAATTTTGTCCTCGCTGTCCGAAATTGGCACTCGAACGCTGAAACCGCTCACTCGCGCCCTGGCAATTTCGCTACAGGATGAGAACGCTGATGTACGAAAGAATGCTATTCGAGATTTGACGCGGGTGTATGACATGGTGGCGCAGATCAGCCATTTGTTGAATCAGGCAACTGACGATCCCGATCAAGATGTGCAGGAAACAGCCCGGTGGGCGTTGGGTCAACTCAACCGAATTCGATCGACGCCGGGAAGAGAAGCGCTGCCTACGACACAGAATTCGGTGAGTCGGCCAGAGAGCTTGCCGTAGCCGAATGAAGAGATAATGAGATCTCGTGTTCTCCAGCTATAGGTTTTGCTACCGTGTCTTATCTTCGTCCGCTCAGAGTATTACTGCTGTCTACTCCGGTGGGAGCGATTGGATCAGGGTTGGGCGGTGGCGTGGAGTTAACGTTGCAAAGTGTGGCACGATCTCTGCTTCAACGAGGACACAGCATCACCGTTGTTGCGCCCCAAGGTTCAGTATTAGACGGAATTCCCCTGATCGAGATTCCTGGCGAACTGCAAATTACTGCTCAAACGGGAGGGCGCGATGAGCTGATCACCCTGCCGAAAAACTCTGTGCTAGGCAACATGTGGGACTATGCGAGGCAAGTGCAGCACGAGTATGATTTGCTGTTTAACTTTGCTTACGATTGGCTGCCGTTCTATCTGACGCCATTTTTTGAGCGATCGATCGCGCATTTGGTCAGCATGGGTTCGCTCAGTGACGCGATGGATCACATCATTGGCAACGTGGCAGAGCGGTTTCCTCAAACGATCGGCGTTCATAGCTTGGTACAAGCGGAGACCTTTCAGTTTGCCGATCAGTGTTTCAACATCAAGAACGGCTTTGATCTGTCGAGCTATCAGTTCTGCGCTGCTCCCCAAAATTATTTGGCCTGGGTCGGACGAATTGCACCCGAAAAAGGATTAGAAGACGCAGTAGCAGCGACTCAAGCCGTAGATGTTCCGCTCAAGATTTGGGGAGTCATTCAAGATCAGAACTATTGGCAGAAGATCTTGGCGGACTATCCGACTGCGCCGATCGAATATGCGGGCTTTCTGTCTACCCATGAGCTACAGCAGGCGTTAGGAGCATCACGAGCGTTACTGATGACGCCGCATTGGGTGGAGGCGTTTGGCAATGTTGCGATCGAAGCGTTAGCGTGCGGTGTGCCTGTGATTGCCTATCGGCGCGGCGGCCCGGCAGAAATTGTGCGAGACGGAGAAACAGGCTGGTTGGTTGAGCCGGATCGGGTGGATGAGTTGGTGAGCGCGATCGCAAAAATTGATCAACTCGATCGCTCCAGTTGCCGTCGCCAAGCTGAGACCGAATATTCTTTGGAAGCGTTGAGTGATCGATTGGAAACTTGGTTCGCCAACATCTTGAATTCGTCTCAGGCTTAGAGTAAGGTGTGGCAGCGGATTTGGTAGCGAATGTGGCGGATGTAGGATCTGTGAGGCGCTAACTTTTCCTGACCTATTCATCGCCAATTATGAAACTTTGTCAGCTTCCAACACCACTTCAACCTGGGGATCTGCTGCAGGTAATTGCGCCGAGTGGGGCACTGCGAGAATTGAGTGCCTTTAACCGAGGCGTGGAAGTGTGGCGCGATCGCGGCTATCGAGTGGAATTGACAGCGGGATATGACGATCGCTTTGGCTATCTTGCTGGAACGGATGAGGTTCGTCGCAGGGCGCTTGAAACTGCATTAAACGAGCCGGACTGTCGCGGGATTTTGTGCGCGAGAGGCGGTTGGGGCGGAGCGAGACTGCTCGAAAAATGGGCATTTCCACCCGTTGAACCAAAGTGGCTGATCGGATTTTCAGATATCACTAGTCTGCTGTGGGCGTACTCTTGCGAAGGCGTGGCGGGCGTTCATGCTCCGCTGCTGACTACGATCGCAGCCGAACCTGACTGGTCAAAGCAGCGATTGTTTGATCTTGTTGAAGGTCGTTCTCTTCCACCTTTAAAGGGGGTCGGTTGGGGCGGCGGACAAGTTACTGGGCTTCTGCTGCCTGCAAATCTTACCGTTGCCACTCACCTATTGCACACTCCTTGGCAACCCGATTTGTCGGATGTGATTCTGGCAATTGAAGATGTGACCGAGCTTCCGTACCGCCTTGATCGGATGTTGACGCAGTGGCGATCGTCTGGCGCATTCAATTCGATTCGAGGGATCGCGATCGGGCGTTTTAGCCAGTGCGATCCCCCACCAAACCTCCTTAGCTTTTCAGTCGAAGCGGTCTTGCGCGATCGCTTGTCTGACTTAGGAATTCCGATCGTGTCAGACTTACCGTTTGGTCATGATGGCGAGAATGCCGCCTTGCCTGTTGGTATACCTGCGACTTTGGATGGCGATCGCGGCGTTCTAAGTTTCTAAAACTTTCAAAAAACGGTTCCGTCTGGACACAAGCGAGATATGATTCCAAAGGAGTAGAACAGAACGTAGCAATGGTAGAACGTCCCATCAAAAAATCTGAGCGGCAGGCTCAACCCACCCCTGATGCCGCTCCTCAGAATACAGAGTCCAGTTCCGCTCCTCAAAGTTTGGAGTCCGGTTCCGCTCCTCAGAGTTCGGAGCCTAAATCTCCTCCACCTAAGCCAGTTCGTCGAAGTCCAGACGCCAAATCTTCTGAAGAGTCTGACCGCGGAGGACGGAGAACCGATCGAGCATCGGGCAGAGGCAGAAAGGGCGATAAGGAAGAACCTAGACAGGCAATGAATCCTGCGTTGATGCGAGGTCCAAAACCTGTTCAGCCTAAGCCTGCACCCGAACCTCAACCTGAAGAAGCAATCGCTGAGGACGCTCAGGAAGAGGCGACTTCTGAAGAATCTCAGGAAGAAACGGCTGAAGCCTAGCAAATCATCGGTGAGATTTAGTCAGTAAGCTGGTGAGGATGTTTAGATGCACCGTCCTCACCAGCTTGTTGATCTTCTTGACACCTTTCACCTCTCAAGGTTATGCCCATTTAGTCCATGCCTTGGTGTCGATGATGCCCAGTCGCTAGTCTTGGTGCAAGATGTCAGTTTCAACGAACTGCTGACGATTAGCCCGAAGACACGGCGAAGTAATCTTTTGTTCAAGGGCGCAACATAGTAGAAGAGACATTATAAAAGGGACATTGCAGCCAGATATTCTGTCGCAATTCAGCATTACCAATTAGTAGCGATCGCTCTCCTGCGAATAGACAGGCACTCTCGTTGTGGCTTCTTCGCTGTGACCACGTTTAACTTCGTTCATCGTGAACGCAATCAAAAATCCGACAACCAATCCGACAACGCCCAACATTTGAAAGAAGATCTTGTCGCCGCCCACGCCTTCAGGCAAAAGACTGTAAATCGTCAGGTACACAACTGCGCCAACGTTACCGTACGCGCCAACGTTACCGGCAATCTGACCTGTAATGCGGGGCTTGATTAACGGCACGATCGCATAGGTCGCCCCTTCTGCCGCCATTACAAAGAAGGATGCCACCATTGTCATCAGCACCACCGCCACGATCGCAACCCCTTGGCCAAACGTACTGAAGAGGAGATATCCCAGTCCAGTACAGCCAATGGTAATAGCTAGCGTCCATTTGCGGCTCCCCACTTTATCTGAGATCCAGCCGCCTCCAGGACGAGCAACAATATTCATGAAGGCATACATTCCTGCGATCGCACCCGCCATTGCTGCCGTCAACCCAAAGCCACGTTGAAAGTAAGTTGGCAGCATCGACACAACGGCTAACTCTGAGCCAAAGCAAGCGACATACGCTAATTCTAAGTTAGCCACTTGAGAGAACTTATATCGTTCTTCCGCCGGGTAGTGGAGTTGTCCGGTCATCAGGGGCTTGTTTGCCTGCCAAATGTTATAGGACTGAAATAGATACAAACCAACCAGCAGCAAACAAGTAATTCCAAACCCAATATCATTAAGGAACTTCGCTTGGGTTAAGCGCCAAGCAATCAAGCCTAACACTCCAACTAAGGGAATGTTCATCAACAAGAGAAACCAAAAGTCGCGCTTGGTCGTGACTTCCATGCCTGCGCTACTGGCAGGGCGCTGATAGACCTTACCGGGAGGAGTATCGGTCACGTTAAAGTAATAGATCACGCCGTAAATGGCAGATAGGATGCCTGTCAGCGCGATCGTAAACCGCCAGTTTACCTGTCCAGCCGCTAAGAATGCCGTTCCCGCCGCGATCGTTGGCAGCGTAAAGGCAGCACCGGCTGACCCAAAATTTCCCCAGCCGCCATAAATGCCTTCAGCTAAACCAATTTCTCGTTCACCAAACCACTCCGCTACCATCCGAATTCCGACAACAAAGCCGCAGCCTACAATGCTGAGTGCCAAACGGCTGATCACCAGCTGCCCAAAGTTTTGAGCCAGGGCAAAGGCGATACAGGGGATCGCCGCATAAATCAGTAGACAAGAATAGGTAATGCGAGGACCAAAGCGATCCAAAATCATTCCAATGATGATTCGTGCTGGAACCGTCAGCGCAACATTGCAGATTGCGATGGTTCGCATCTGTGGATCAGTCAACCCCAGTTCAGCCTTTACCAATGTTGCTAACGGTGCAAAGTTAAA
The DNA here is from genome assembly GCA_019359275.1 of Myxacorys chilensis ATA2-1-KO14. Classification (GTDB taxonomy): domain Bacteria; phylum Cyanobacteriota; class Cyanobacteriia; order Leptolyngbyales; family Leptolyngbyaceae; genus Myxacorys; species Myxacorys chilensis. The sequence goes on from JAHHHP010000102.1 coordinate 12,250, forward strand.
CCAAACGACAAAGGTGAGAAAAAAGGCAAACCAAGTAAAGTGCAGGATGCGATACCTGCCGCTAAACGACCATATTCCAGCCATAACGTTAACTCCAAAAACTAGGACATACAACCTTTTAAGTCACGGATACGCGATCGCAGCGAAAATCATCAAAACATCGCGGCGTATCTAACAGCAACTAAAAATTCTCAATAGCGCTTGAAGCACTTACTGGATAGCTTGGGTGAAAACATTTTGCTTTGAAGACTGCGAGGTTAACAACGCTCAAATGATGATTCCTAAACACTACAAGCAACTAAGTTTTATAAAGTAGACCGTTTGCTTTACAGGGAAGATTACCTGTGAGAGCAAGGTTGCTCTGTGTAACTCATTACAAAAGTATGGAAGCCATACTTTCCATGCATTGACCAAATGCAATAGCTGCATTATGCAATTGAGGATTGGCTTCGCCAAGCTCTAAAGAATGGTCGAAACTGCTTAAGAATTCAGCGATCGTTTACTTGGAGTGTGATCTAGGGTGGTTAAGATTTGAGAACAATGTTGAGAGATATTTCTGTAGCCAAAGCTACAAAACCGATATACTGAAGAAACGCGGTTAATCTTGTGGAGACTTATCTAATGAAATCTCATAATCATGTTCCCACTCTTAGTCCTCATGTTCTACACAACGGACTAAAAATAGCTTTCATTGCTGTAACTGCGTTTGTTGTTAGCTCAATTCCTGTTATTTTTAGTGCTCAAATCGCTAACTCACCCGCTAATAACTCTGCTCTCTACGGAGAATCAGGTTTGTGGAGCGTAATGTCGGAGAAATAAGCGACTCTTACCTCTGACGATCGCAAGAAACAGAGAGGAGTAATGTCAGTTTCACCGAATTGAATCGCGGGATACATCAATCGTCAATATATCTAGTGCTAACGGATGTTTGCTGCCTTTTAGTGGATCGAAAAGGAGCGAAACAGTGTTATTGCCTGCGTTGAGCCAAATTTTAGAAACCTTCGTCTGTTGCCACTGATTCCAACTGCCAGTCGTCGGAAAAACCTGTTGATCGGCAATACTTCGACCATTGATATACAGATAGCGAACCGCATCGTCTGTAGATGCGTAACGGAACGCTAGGTCGTAGTTTCCAGAGCAAGCAACATCAACGCTAAATTGAGCATTCTGACCAACCGTTTTTGCAGGATAGGGTGTTTGAGTCGTGAGCGCGATCGCGGCATTTAACGCATCGATGGCAGAAGTCTGACGAGCCGCATCAGTTTGATCGATTTTGCCTGCCCAATCTAAGCCAAACTGATGCTGATCATTCCGGGTTGCCCAAATTGAATCGGCATTCTGAAGAATAAAAGCACGATAGCTTGGTTTAGGACGAACCGCATACAGTGCGGATAAGTTTCGCATGAAAACGCCTTTGAATTGCGGAGCATCGTTGCCGCAGTCGTTTGGTTCGCACGGTTCCCGCAGAATGCCCTGAGGAGCTAGGTTTGCAATGCTGGCATCTGCGATCGCGACGGCTTGCTCTAATAATTCCTGATCTTGAGTGCCACGGTAAAGATCGACTAGTCCGCCAATCAATACGCCTTGGTTGTATGTCCAAACAGTTTTACCATTGTTTCGACAATTGCTATCCAAACCATCATTGACGAGTTGTTGATCGTTGATCATTCCCGATTGCTTAAACCATTGCCACGATCGCTGTGCCCACTGTAAATAATTAGGATTGTTGGGTTCGCGTAAATGCAACTTTGCTGTCGCGGCTAGAAACAATGAGTTTGTAATTGCATTCTTATACGTGAGTTCTTTTTTGTGCCAATACAATCCACCTCCACACACGTTTGTATCCCATCCTGTCTCCATGCTATGGATAATGGTTTTTGCTTGGTCTAAGTATTTCGTTTCGCCAGTCAAATCGTATGCTTTGATCCACGCGATCGCCCACCAACCATCATCATCTCGAAACCACGGATTAATGAAATTTGCATATCTCGGCTTCTGATAAAAGGTGTTGTAAATGTTGCTTCGATAAGTGAGCGAATCGGTGAGGCGGGAATATTCGATCGTGGCGTCAAGCGCGTTAGCTGCATTCCACCAATTGGTTGTGTCCCACAGTCCGGTAAAGCTGTTGTAGAACATTTGCAGAGCTGCCATGCCCGCCGCGATTCCTGGGGAACAAGTTCCTGGTACGACCATTGGTGTTTCTAAAATAATGCAGATTCAGGTAATGCTACATGAGGCTGTAGCGACGAGCAAGATGCAGAATCAAGATCCATACATTCAGAATTAAGATCTGCGATCGCAGAATCAAGATCCATGCATTCAGAATTAAGATCCACGGGTTCAGAATTTAAGATCTGCGAGTTGAGAATTCAAGTCTGCAAATTTTTCATGGATTTAGGAGTGATTAGAGTTGTGGCACTAATTGCGGTAATCGCTTTTCCTGCCTGAGCCATCAGTCTAGCCGTTACAATAGACCTGCACCGCCTAATGCTATTTCTATGAATGCGCCTGTAGATTTTCTCGATGCTTTTGATGTGGTAGTAGTCGGAGCCGGACACTCTGGATGTGAAGCGGCTCTAGCAACCGCTCGTCTGGGCTGTCGTACCCTTTTGCTGACGCTGAACCTCGATAAAATTGCATGGCAGCCTTGCAATCCTGCTGTGGGCGGTCCGGCAAAATCGCAGTTGGTGCATGAAGCCGACGCGATCGGGGGCGAGATCGGCAAGGTGGCAGATCGGACGTATTTGCAGAAACGCATTCTCAACGCCTCTCGTGGCCCGGCGGTATGGGCATTACGGGCGCAAACCGACAAGCGCGAATATGCCAACGTGATGAAAGCGATCGTCGAGAATCAGGAAAACTTGACGATCCGGGAAGGCATGGCGACGGATTTGATTTTGGGCACAAATGATGAAGTGATCGGCGTTCAAACCTACTTTGGTGTTGCTTTCGGGTGTAACGCCGTTATTCTGACCACTGGAACGTTTTTAGGCGGAAAAATTTGGGTCGGCAACAAATCAATGGATGCTGGGCGAGCAGGAGAATTTGCTGCGGTTGGACTGACCGACACGTTAAATCGATTTGGGTTTGAAACCGGACGCCTCAAAACTGGAACGCCTGCTCGTGTCGATCGCCGTTCGGTCAACTTCGATGTGCTAGAGCCTCAGCCCGGTGATGACGATGTGCGCTGGTTTAGCTTTGATCCAGACGCCTGGATTGAGCGGGAACAACTGCCCTGCCATTTGACGCGCACCACCGCCGCAACGCATCAGATCATTCGTGAAAACTTGCATTTGTCTCCCGTTTACGGAGGCTGGGTCGATGCAAAAGGACCGCGCTACTGTCCCAGCATTGAAGACAAAATTGTTCGATTTGCCGATAAAGAAAGCCATCAGATTTTTATTGAACCTGAAGGACGCGACACGCCAGAGCTTTATATTCAAGGCTTCTCAACGGGCTTGCCCGAATCGATTCAGCTAAAAATGCTGCGATCGCTGCCTGGCTTAGAAAACTGTACGATGCTCCGTCCTGCCTATGCCGTTGAGTACGATTACCTTCCAGCAACTCAGTGTTATCCAACCCTGATGACCAAAAAAATCGAAGGTCTCTTTTGCGCTGGGCAAATCAATGGCACAACAGGTTACGAAGAAGCCGCTGCCCAAGGACTGGTCGCCGGAATCAATGCGGCTCGATTCTGTCGTCATCAAGAACTAATCGTGTTTCCGCGTGAATATAGTTACATCGGAACCCTGATCGATGACCTGTGTACGAAAGATTTGCGCGAACCCTATCGAGTTCTAACCTCGCGATCGGAGTATCGTCTGATTCTGCGATCGGATAATGCCGATCAACGGCTCACTCCGTTAGGACGCGAGATTGGACTGATTAATGATCGGCGTTGGCAACGCTTTACGCACAAACAAGAAACCATTGCAGCCGAAAAAGAGCGATTGCATGAGACGCGGGTGAAAGAGCAGAGTGATGTTGGAAAAGCGATCGCAGCTGATACCCAGCAGATCATCAAAGGATCAATCACGTTAGCCGATCTTTTGCGTCGTTCAGGATTTCATTATGTGGATCTAGAACGGTACGGTTTGGGGAATCTAGAGTGCGATCGCGCTGAAAAAGAAGGGGCAGAAATTGACATCAAATATTCTGGCTATATTCAACGGCAACAGCACCAAATTGAGCAAGTCAGTCGTCAAGAACACCGCAAACTTCCGATCGAGTTAGACTACAACGCGATCGATACGCTGTCGAAAGAAGCGCGGGAGAAGCTATCGAAAGTGAAACCTCTCACGATTGGTCAAGCGTCTCGAATTGGAGGCGTAAATCCTGCTGATATTAATGCGTTGCTAATTCATCTCGAAGTGCAAGCTCGTCGGAGCGCAGAGGTGCTGACATGAACGCCTACACGATCAACTTCAATCCTGTTTTTAACATGACTGATGAGCAGTTCTACCAGCTTTGTCAGCTCAATCCTGATGTCAAGTTTGAGCGCAATGCAATGGGAGAACTATTAATTGTGTCACCTACAGGTGGAGAAACCGGACGCTACAATGCTGGACTAATCGCAGATTTTGTGTTTTGGAATCGACAGACTCAGCTAGGGGAAGTCTTTGATTCCTCAACTTGCTTCAAGTTACCAGGAAATGGAAATCGTTCTCCTGATGTGGCTTGGGTCAAAAAAGAGCGATGGGACGCTCTCACGCTTGAACAAAAGAAAAAGTTTCCGCCGATCGCGCCTGATTTTGTTTTAGAACTGATGTCTCCAACAGGTACGCTGCGAGAGACTCAAGCAAAAATGCAAGAGTATATGGATAGTGGGGTGAAATTGGCTTGGCTCATTGATCCAGAAGCGCGACGAGTTGAAATTTATCGATCGCAGCAACAAGTAGAAATCCTGGAAGTTCCCGAAACCATCTCAGGAGAAGATGTACTGCTGGGATTTAGCTTGAGTTTGAAAACAATTTGGTAGCTCATCCATGTATCATGCAAAGCCATCATGTGATTAATTATCTAGACATCTGAGGTTTAGGCAGATTCCAGAGCAACCTACAGGTAAATTTATTTCCCTATTCTCATGCAGCAGAATCACCGCAATGCAAAACTTGGAAAAAACTATGTCATCGCTGTTCTTCAACATCACCAAGCTACGTTGAAGACGTTGGGCGTGCGTTCCATTGCTTTATTTGGTTCGGTTGCGCGTGATGAAGCTTGTCTAGATAGCGATGTGGATCTTCTAGTCGAGCTAGAGCCGCCACTGACCTTTGATCAATATATGAACGTCAAGTTTTATCTGGAAGATCATCTTGGCACTTCGGTTGATTTAGTAATGTGGGACGGTCTGAAGGCGCATGTGCGAGAAAGGGTCGAACGTGAGGCGATTCATGTCACGTAGCACTCGCTTGTACCTAGAAGATATTGTTAGGAGCTGTGCAAAAGTCTTGAGATATGTGCAAGGAATGACCTTCGAGGAGTTTCTGGCGGATGAGAAGACGTATGATGCAGTGATTCGGAATTTACAAGTTTTGGGTGAAGCAACCAAACAAATCCCTCAAGAATTGCGAGAAAACTACCCCAATATTGAATGGCGTAAGATAGCAGGTTTACGCGATATTGTTAGCTCATGCCTATTTTCAAATTAAAGATGAAATTATTTGAGATGTGGTGACAAACAAATTAGAACTCCTGCATCAACAAGTGCAACAGGTCGTGAAGAGTGAATTTAATGAAGAATGAAATAAAGCGAGTCAGAGGTTGAATGAGTCACGCTGTGGAGATGAAGGACGAATTCGTAACAGCAAAATTCGGGATAGTTGCTAAGTGAAATCCCAGCGCTCTCATTTTTTGATGGAACGTTCCTATCTTCCGTTGGAACATTCTCACTTTCGGATGGAGCGTTCCTATTTTTTAATGGAATGTTCTCACTTTTTGATGGAACGTTGCTGTTTGAGATTAGATCAATGCTGTTTTTTCTAGAAAGCAAGAATGTTTCGATCTGATCGTTCCGTAAGGGTTGCAGTTGATAGACCTTTGCGGTAGAAGGCAGCATCCACTCTAGCGGTTGAGTGGTCATGATAATGTTGCCTTTGAAGTAACTTTCGACAAATTGGGTGATTTTGGCGCGGGTGTCGGCAGTGACTTCGTTTAAGCCGTCGATACAGATATCGATCCCCCCTCGGCTACCTCCTGCGCTTTCTCCTGTAGTAAGCATTAACCCAAGTTCCATTTTTCTTTGCATAACCGCTTACAAGCTCGTAATCTCCAGGGTTGGAGATAGCCTTGTACTGAGCTTCCGAAAGCCTTCCTTCCTTTGCTACTCTCAAACTTGGCTTGGGCAATGGTTTAGGCAACGGCATTCGATAAGCAGCCTGCTTCTGGGGAATTGACTTTTGTGGTGGCTGAGGTATTCCCTGTCTAGGTGTCTTATACTGCGAAGACGATGAGCCAGATGACGGTCCTGCTTGACGATGGGTTGGGTTAGAGGGTGATGACTTTGGCTGAGGTGGCGAAGATATGCCAGATCTAGAGGTTCTCTGTTTTCTGGCTATGTCTTGAAACGGTAATGTCTCAGACATGTTGTTTGGGTCTAAATGACTAGTCCAAAGGCGATTCGATTGATGAATAGTCCGATGACCACATCGTGCATCACAATCGACTTGGAGAAACAAATCGTTTTGCGGGC
>JAHHHP010000103.1 GCA_019359275.1 Myxacorys chilensis ATA2-1-KO14
TGCGAGAACTTATCCAGCGTTAGTCAAAGCAATTGAGAAAGCGTTTGCCCAAGTCTCACCTGAGGATCTACAAGCCTGGTTCACGCATTGCTGCTACTGTACCTGACTAGATCGAAAAAGGCTGTAGCTCACTAAAGTAACAGAAGAGGGCTGATACCAATTTAAATTGAGAAGGAGGCAGATAGCTTAGACTGGGAAAAGCTGTTTACCCCTATGATTGATGGTTGGCATAGGTTCCAACAAGGCTTTAAGCTTGATGATGAGAGACACGTAGGCTAACACCTGACCTGTGTGGTGGTCAATGGCGTGCCACAACCATCGCTGTTGTGGTTTAGACCCCACGAAACTCCACATCTCGTCGGCTTCAGCCTCTAAGTCCTGCCACTGACAGAGATGAACCATGGTTTGAGTGGGTTCAAGTTCTGCCAAGCGCTGCTCATCCACCGCTCGGAGGTGTCGACCGTTTTTTTAACGTTTCAGTCACGGTGGTTCGACTAATTTTGAGCACCCGCGCCGTATCGCGAGTTCCACTGCCGTTCACCGCCATGTCTACAATCTGTTGCTTGATGTCGGGCAAATACCGACCGTAGGCATACGTTTGAATGAAGGGGCAGCGAGAACACTCAGAATTACGACACTTGTAGCGTTGCTTGCCTTCCCCTGATTGCCTATGCTTGACCACATCATGGCTTCCACAGGTTGGACAAAGAACGGGTTCAAGTCCCATCTCGATGATTCGGCAAACAACTCTTTAAGTTTCCCTCATCTCCACAGGTCTAGTCCACTACCTCTGCACCACTAATCAGACAACCTCCAAACTTGAGATACGGTGGAGAACTACGATCGCACTTTTCTTACCTGTAGTTGCCAAGCCGTGGCTGAAGACTATCAATTAAAGATTATATTTTATGTTCTAAAGGCAAATAGTGAACCAGAAAAACGACCTTTCCTAAATAGGAGAAGGTCGCTCAGTTGATTCAAGTTCTCAGCTAATAGAGTAATTGAAGTAGAGGCAATTATGCAAGAACATGTGGTGGAGGTCATTCGAGAATTGATGAAAACTCAGGGAATGAGCATTCGCAAAATTTCAGCCCAAATTGCGAAAGAAAATGGTGGAAGTGACTTAGGGTACACTCAGCAAATTAACCGTATTTTGAATGATCCTGACTACGATCCTAACTTTTCAACGGTCGAGAAGATTCTTTCTGCGCTAAAGTCTTCTCTCTGGCAAACCTCGCTGAATTCTGATATCAAGCAACTCGAAACTCGAATAGATCAGTTATCAATGGATGTGGCAGAGATCAAAGGAACGATTACTGATTTGAATCGGGTTTTAGGTGCGATCGCGAAGCATTTAGAGCTACAAGAATAGGTGTGATTCAATTAATTTTGCGACCTCGGAAATATCCTGCTTTGCCCTCTAGAAACAAGTTCTTAGTCGAATTTATAAGTTAACAGTGCTACGATCGCAAAGCAAGCTTCCTTTTAACAAAGGGATTTCTATGTCGTTTATGATTTCGCCTGAAGAACTTGACTTCTATCGCTCAGAACTCGCTGGTCATGCTGCTGCCCTCGACGCCCTTCAAGTCATTGAGGACTGTGACGGAGATTTAGAAGATGCGGCAATCTCCTTAGCTATTCGGTCAGGGCAAGAACCGGAGAATAATGAGCGGTGGATTGAAGGACTTGCGAAGCGGTGGCGGCATGTTGTGTGTCGAGCAGACCTCAAGGAAGGGCTAGAAGATGGTTTAGCGGGCGGAATTATTGATGCGATCGTAGAACATACGGAACTTCCCACACGGCTTGCGGTTCCTGTTGCTATTTATGTTCTTAAGGCAGGCGTGCAGAATTTTTGTCAGCCCCTAGAAGAGAAGATTGCGTGAATTAATCTGCCCTAACCTTTGCTTTTGGAAGAGGAAACAAGATTTTAGTGCCTTTCTTTGCAAGAAGAGAGTCAGATCTTACAGCGGCTCCATCTGGTACCAAATCTGCTGCACTTGACTTAGGGCAATCGCATCGCAGTACTGACATCAAAAGCGTAAGTTTCTCCATGACTGAGATAATCGACTCGATCTTCTAATCCTGCTTCCTGCACCGCCTTAACAAAATCATCCAATGATGATTTGAAGACGGTGTAATCGTTGTAGTGGATTGGAATTGCTTTTCGCGGCGAAATAATTCGAATTGCTTCAACTCCCTGTTTTGCATCCATCGTCAGCAGCACGCCAAACACTTGCGTTCCGCCTAAATGCAGCAGCGCTAAATCAATGTCAGGAAAACGTTTAGGAATCTCTTTAATCTCGTCATATACTAGCGTGTCACCCGTGATGTAAAGCCGAAATCGAGTTCCTCGGGTGGGTGACTGAAATTCCAACAGGCTGCCCATGACCGGCGGTAAAGCTTTTGCTAAAATTCCAGGCCCATGACGTCCGGGCATCGACGTGAGTTTGAGGGTTGTCGCTCCTTTTTGAATGGTTAACGTATCCCAGGTGGCTAACGGATAGAGCGTTTGAAAGCCGAGATGCCCGAGTGCTTTGGCAGCATGGGGAGTTGTGATGACTGGAACGGATTTATCTAGCTTCTCAGCAGCAATGCGATCGAAATGATCATCGTGTTTGTGAGAGAGCAATACGAAATCGATCGCAGGTAATTGCTCAATCTCGATCGCAGGATTTGTGCGCCGCTTTGAGGTTATGCCATAGCCTAAATGAACGTGATCCCCTTGGTGCAGAAAGTTGGGGTCGGTCAGAATCGTAAATCCGGCGTAGCGCAAGATAACAGTTGCTGTTCCGACAAAGAAAACAGATCCAGTGTCAAAATCGGGAGGAATAGATTCAGGAGGAAGCGTTAGTTCAGCATCCATTGATTTATTAGCTTTTGATTTACAAACGTTTTAGAAATGCTTGTATGGTGATCATTCTGCGATCGCAATTCATCTATCAATTGATGCTGTCTAAGGACTGAGTAAGCTCTATCTATAGCTAGAGGTAAAGCACTCATCGCGGCCGATAGATGCAGGATTAAGGAATCTTTTGTAACTTAGAAATAACGTCTGCGATTAGCGCAGAGCGCAACTCTGAAAGAACCGCTTGCACTATGCAGCATTTTTACTATGCATTACTTTTTTCGTAATCAAGCTATCCCTCGCCGCTTGCTAATGCTGTTACTCATTGCTCCATTAGCGGCTTGTAATTCTTCTAACACAGCACTCACTCCACCTGCTGACTCGAAGGAGACCCAGCCTCAAGCCGCCCCGCAACGCAGCATCGAGACCGAAGTATTGACGCCACAACCCATCCGCGTCGGGCTGGATCAACTTCCCAAACCCTACACGAGTGACAGTGCATCAAAGCCACCTAATGTGATTCCAATTCCCGCCAATCCTACATTGCGGGTTCCAGAAGGGTTTACGGTGAATGTCTTTGCTGACAAGCTAGAGCGCCCACGCTGGCTAGCTTTGACCCCGAATGGTGATGTGTTGGTGACGGAGACCCGACAAAATCGAATCTTGGTGCTAAAAGACAAAAATAGCGATGGTGTTTCTGATACTCAGAGCGTGTTTGCTACGGCTGAGAATGGATTGAATTTACCATTTGGAATGACGTTCAGCGGCAATTCTTTTTACGTTGGTAATACTGATGCTGTGATTCGGTTTCCCTATACGCAAGGGCAAGAGAAAGTGACGGGCAGGGGGGAAACAATCACCGAGCTACCTGGGCAAGGCTACAACCAGCACTGGACGCGCAATGTAGTCGCTTCCCCTGATGGGCAAAAGCTCTATGTTTCGGTCGGTTCGCAATCCAATGCTGAAGAAGAACCGCTTCCTCGTGCATCGATTCAGGTGATGAATCTAGACGGTAGCAATCGTCAAACCTTTGCATCAGGTCTGCGAAATCCGGTTGGACTCGATTTCAGCCCAGTAACCAATCAACTTTATGCAACGGTGAATGAGCGAGATGAATTGGGCGATAACCTTGTGCCAGACTACCTTACACAGGTGCAGTCTGGTGAGTTTTACGGATTTCCTTACGCGTACTTAAGTCCCGATCGTCTCGATCCGCGTCATGTCGAGAATGGAAAGAGCGTTCGCCCTGAGTTGGCAGCTAAAACTCGCACACCTGATGTTTTATTTGAAGCCCATTCTGCCGCACTGGGACTGAAATTCTACAACGGTTCCACCTTTCCTGAGAAATACCGCAATGGCGCGTTTGTAGCGTTTCGTGGCTCATGGAATCGCAATCAAGGCACAGGATACAAGCTGGTTTATGTTCCCTTTACTGCTGAAGGGCGATCACAGGGATATTACGAAGACTTTCTCACTGGATTCTTAGTCGATCCGACAGAGCCGACAACTTGGGGAAGACCTGTGGGACTTGTAACAATGCGAGACGGCAGTTTGCTGTTTACCGATGAGGCGAACAATCGGATTTACCGCGTGCAGTACACCGGAAAGAGAAGTTAAAGAGGCAGATTTAATATGCGCAATTTTTCTAGCGTTTAGTTCTCAAGCAATAAAAAAGAGAGGATTCACTCCTCTCTTTGCGGTTTTAATCTTCTTTCTTCTCAGTAAATGGGGGGTTTGGAATCTGCTCCGCTTCGGGGCAATCATCCGAAACAAGCGGCTCTGAATTTCCTTTCGGGACAGACGATAGCTTTTGCATCACAGCCCCAATACTTTCAAGGCGAATCATCTCTTCCCAAGACGAATTTTCGTCCTCTTCTTCCATCTCATAACGCAACGTCACGAGGTCTCCTTCAATGTCCAAAATTCTGGCACGTTCGATCCAGCGTTGCTGGTCCCGCAAGAAAATCCAGACTTCTCGACCATCGCAACAGAGTTGATAGATCTTGCGGTGTAGCATAAATTGCTTCTCCTAGTCAAAAACTCTATAGAAAGGGCATAAAAAGCTAAGAACACGACATGAGTTGGACTCAACGCCGCACTGAACTAAGAACAACGCTAGGGGCGCTCTTCTCATCTGATGAACCACGTTCAGAATGTCTTAGTCGAAGAAACAAATTAGGAACAAACGTCTTACTCATAACCCAACCCCAACTCTGAACTGGAAGAGACAGCCCAAGGGATGGGATAAAAAGGGGCTGCTAAAAACTGAGACTTGAGTCGGCTGAGACGGTGCGTTGCTGTCAAACTCATTCATTCAAGGAAGCAAGTGGGATTTTTAGATCAATGCTGGACGAGGCTAGACAATCAAGCATCTGATCATTCTAGTGCATGAAGCGAGGTGGCGAACTGACATCGGTAAAGAGCAAGGACGAGTAGAGCATCGATGAATTTTGCCATTTTGCTTAGGTTCCCATGCACGAACAACCCGGGAGCGGTTTAAAGATCGAGCCACTCTTAAGTATGGGATCGTAACACTATTTTAGCAATTGTTAAACTCGTTGAGTAGAGCTTTTTTAAGATCAAGGGGTGAAGGATGAGCCGCCTCCTCACGGTAGCCAACGGGGATGAAACCCTGCAAAGGGTAGGGTTTCGGGTTGAAGCTTGGCATTGAAGTCGCTAGAAAGCGGTAGTAGCCAAAGCCGACTCGTTGCTACCGTGCTACCTGAAGCTCCTGCTGAAGCTTGAGTTTGATCAAATAATAACGACGAGCCATCGGGGGCAAGGGTCATTTGAATGTCACGCTGATTGGGCAGTAGAACCAGGGGATGCAAGGTTTGCTCTGGTTTCTCCCCTTTTTGAGCAGCTTTGAGATCGATCGCAGCAAGATAGGGCTGCTCTTGGTAGGTCTTCCCAGGAATCAGATTGGTCAGCAGACAGTAGAGAATTTGTTTGGTTGGATCGAACTGAGCCGCCTCAATCGAGCCTGTGGTTTTGAAGATTTCCTTTGACCCGGTTTGGCTATTGACTAGAAATAGAGAGCGGGTGTAGTCATTGTTAAATTTCACCATGGCAGCGGTAGTTCCATCGTTAGAGAAACTAAGGACAGTGCCAAATTTGGGTAGAAAATCGAGGGGGTCAGCTTGTGGTTGCAGCGGTAGAATAGCGAGTCCTTGACCTTGCGCGATCGCAAGAGAATCACTGTCAGGAGTGATCAAAAAGTCGCCGCCGGGCTGCTTATTGTTGAGCGCTTCAGGCTTGCCATTGCCTCGAATCACCCAGGGACCCGAATCGTTCGGATCGGTGCGGCTGATGCGCTGAATCACGATCACTTGACCATTGGCAGAGAGATCAAACTTGAGGTTTTGATACTCGCGATTGTCGAGAATCTGATTGACTTGTCCCGGTGGACTGAGAGGTGTATCGGATTTGAATAACTGAAAATTTTGCTCTTCGCCGAGGGGCTGGGGTGCGTTGATTTGCAGTCCTGTTGTGACGGTATAAATCTGTTGCTCAATCAAACTTTCAGGCTGATTCGTCTTCTCAACTGCCGAGAACAGAATGCGATCGCTATTGGGGTAGGGCTTAAAGTCCATGACCGTGAGATTGGGCGGCGTCAGGACTTTTTTGTCTTGGCGAGTCAAGTTATAAAGAATCAGGCGTCCTGCCTCATCTCCGTCCACTCCAAGGTAGGCAAACGCGCGATCGCGGGTGCGGAAGTTGCCCATAAATGATTGAAGCGTAGCGCGACTTCCCCCATCTGAGGTGAAGCGATCGCGGGCATCTTGCAGTGAAAGTCGATAGTTGGTTCCGTAAGGGGCTGATTGATTTAACGTATATGCGAGTCGTCGCCCTGCCCAACTGAGCTTTCCGGGTAACGGGGGAGTGATGCGAAGATTTTGCTCAACGCTGGCGTGATCCATGGGTCGGCTGAAGGTCAGCACAAACGCATTGTCACTTGCGCCGATCTGTTTGTCTTGCCAACTGAAATCGCGAACGCGGGGAGCGCTGCGATCGCCGTTAAATAAAAGAACGCCAATCAAGAGCGCTAAAATGACCACCAGCCCAAGCGCTGCCCGATCGAGCGGTTGAAAAAACGGTTTGGGCGGCGCTGATGGATTTTGCATAATGATTAAGACAAGAAATTAAACTGACAGATCAACAACACTTTGCAAACTAAGACTGGCAAATACCGTTTCGATTTAACCAGATCTCGAATCGCCAATTTCGTTTGCAGGGGATTTGGGGAGGCAATCGTTCAGTAGGGGTTGAGGTGGGAGTTTGGGGGCAAGCCCCCAAGAATCAGAAGCCGAGATCTTAGCTGCAGACCGAGCGACTCAAGCATACACCCACATTCCCCCATCGCAGAACCATTCTAGGAAGACTGCCCAACTTTCTTCTTCGGTGCTGGAATGGTGATATCAAGTGCTGTCACTTGCTGACCCAAACTCGATAGCGGTGGCTGAATTTCTTTCTGGTTGCCAACCACGATCGTCACAATTTTGTCAGGCTGGAGATGTTTTTGAGCGACGCGCTGAACATCCGCGATCGCTACATTCTGAACATCTTTCCGATACTTGAAAATGAAGTCTTTCGGATAGCCATAGTACTCGTAGCGCAACAGTCGCGATAGAGTTTGCGCTGGATCGCGGAAGTTGAAAATAAACGAATTGAGCGAGGTATCTTTTGCAAATGCCAATTCAGCTTGAGAAATTGGCTGTGTGCGAATCTTCTCAATTTCCTTCATAACAGACGAGATGAACGGAACCGTTGCATCCGATCGCGTTTCTCCAGTCGCTAGAAAAATGCCAGGATGATCATATTCTGCATCCCAACTGGCATATACAGAATAGGCAAGTCCCTGGCGCGATCGCACTTCGTTAAACAATCGTCTGCCAAAGCCACTCAACACATCTTCCATCACCGAAAGCGCCGCATAGTCAGGACTATCTAACTGTCCGCCCAAGTGTCCCATTTGAATGTAGCTCTGGTTCAGTTGCGGTTGCTGGACAAAATAGATTCCGCCTTGTTTGGCTTGACTGACTGACGGCAAGGGAGGAACAGGCTGACCAGAAGGGTTCCAAGCCGCAAATTTTGACTCAATCCGCGATCGCATCTCTTTACTATCAAAATCTCCAACAATTCCCAACAGAATGTTTTTGGGATGGAAGTACTGTTGATAAAACTTCACGAGATCGCTACGAGAAATATTGTCTACGGTCGCATATTCGATGGTTCTGGCGTAAGGACTCGCATCCCCGTAGAGCAGTTTTGCAAATTCACGACTGGCAATTGCATCAGGACTATCGTTTCGTCTAGAAATTCCGCCCTGCAACTGCACTTTTTCAATGGCGAGTTTATCTTCTGCAAAAACAGGTTGCTGAAGCACTTCGGCAAACAGATCGAAGACTTGCGGCAAATCTTCACTCAAGGCATTAAAGTTGGCGCTCCCTGACGTGATCGAAATTCCAGTTTCAACAGAGGCCGCGTTTTGTTCCAAAATCTCGTTCAGTTGCTCTGGCGTGTGCGTTTTTGTTCCGCCCGATCGCATGACTGAACCTGTCAGCAACGCTAAGCCTGCTTTGTCCCCTGGTTCAAAGCGATCGCCTGTGCGAACCAGAGCAGTTCCACTTACAAGGGGAAGTTCATGGTCTTCCATCAAGTAAACGGTCATGCCGTTTTTTAACTTAAACTGCGTGTAGTCGGGAACCGTCACTTCGGGCGGTGGTGGAAACTTCAACTCGGTGTAGTGTTTAGCAGTCTCGGCGCGAGTAGGTTGTCCGAATCCCAAAAACAGCAATAGGGACGTTAGAAAAGCGGAAAGCAATAACAGTCGGCGTTTCATGAATGTGGTGTCGCTGAGTAAAGGTGTTGAGTGAATAGAAAGGCTCTAGAGTGCAGTATTAAATTGCCGAGGCGTTTATATCAACCGATCACAGGCATTACGACTTTGGTAGAATTCGGCCAATTGTGCGATTTTCTGGCGTAAACGTTGCCTTAGCGACCCGTTGAATATCTGCGGGTGTAATAGCCGCGATCGCATCCAATTGCTTAAACAAATTCCGCCAATCCCCAGTTTTCACGTCATATTCAACCAGCAATTGCGCCATTCCTTCATTGGAATCGAGCGATCGCAACAGTCCCGCGCGTGCCTGAGTTTTAACGCGATCGAGTTCTAGGGTCGAGACTGGCTCTGTTTTCATCCGCTCGATTTCTGTTCTCAACGCTTGAGCTAGATCATCGAGCGATCGTCCCGGAGCCGTTAGCGCATAGAACAGCATTAAATTAGGAAACTTGTTTCCTGGAAAGCCGTTAATTCCTTGTGCCGCTAAGGAAATCTTCTTGTCTTCTACAAGCGACCGGTACAGCCGCGAGGTGCGTCCGTCACTGAGAATGCTCGCGATCGCCTCATAGATCGCGTTATCGGGATGATTCAACGCAGGGCGGTGATAACCTTCGAGATACCAAGGTTGCGACTCTAACGTTAGATTTATTTCTTTCGTTTGAGTTTGAGTTGGCTCTACCGCCATCACTTTAGGCGGAGCAGGTTTCGCTTTAAAGCGCCCAAAGTAGGTTTGAGCCAAGCGCTCCACATCGTCTGCATTCACATCACCTACGATCGCCATCGTCAATTGATTCGGCGCATAATACTGATCAAAGAACTTCCGAACGTCTTGTCGGGTCAGCCCCCTAATATCTTTTGTTGAACCAATGACCGGACGTTGATATGGATGGACTTCAAACGCCTTTCCTACAAAGGCTTCAATCATCTGTCCGATCGGAGAATTCTCGGTTCTGAGGCGACGTTCTTCCAGAATTACCGATTTCTCTTTATAAAACTCTCGAAACACCGGATCTAGAAATCGCTCTGATTCTAGCGACATCCATAGCTCCAGCTTGTTAGACGGAAAACTGTAGAAATAACGAGTTGCATCGGTCGAGGTATTGGCATTGAGTCCGACACCGCCTGCCTGTTCTACAATCCGCCCAAAATCATTCTGTTTACTAAGTTTGAGCGCTTCTGTTTCAACTCGCTCAAATTCCTTCTGAAGTCTACTAACGTCTGCTTTATTGCTTGCAGTCCGAATTTGCTGGGAAAGTTGATCGAGCCGATCGAGCAACGGCGCTTCGGCTCGATAGTTTGCGGTTCCGATTCGGGTCGTTCCTTTGAAGGCAAGATGTTCTAGATAGTGCGCTACGCCCGTTTGACCCTCTGGTTCATCAGCGCCGCCTACATCTGCATAGGTTAAAAACGACACCACTGGAGCTTGGTGTCGTTCTAGCACGATAAAGTTCATGCCGTTGTCCAGTTTGAATTCTGTGACCTCTTTTACAACGCGATCGAGGTACGGCTGAATAGACTTTGCAGGCTGAATTGGCTTTGTAGGCTGGGTCGGCTTGATGGGCGTTGAGGGCTGCCGTTGAGCCAATGCAGGAGCGGAAAAGCTGCCCCAACTCAGAACTAAAATTAAGACGCTGACGATTAGCGCAGGGCGCAACTCCGAAGGAACCGCTCGGAGCTTCGCAAGGCAAATCGCTCTACGACTGACGTGATGGCGCACACGATGCAAGTGTGAATCGCAGCGTGAAGCTCCGAAGAACTGCCAGAAACAGAACACCTTTCTAGAAAACTCATCCATAGCCGCAACCTAAAATTGGCACGTTTTCTAGAATAGGGACTTTTTGAAAGATCGTGTTGTTTCCGCTTAAATTGACTAATTGTTCGTAACGCAATGTTACGACTACAACTTTCTTAACCTTGCAATTTTCTGAGATTTATTGTTTGAGATTTTTTGCCTTTTCGACCTTATGGTTTCTAAGGTTTAGAGTCTTCTCAAACTATCGGTTCGGTAGAACGTGTAGGTGTCGAACAGTCCACCCACTACCGCGCAGGCACAACCGATAACTACAATGCCTTCCCAGGCGTTGCCTGTTCCAAACGTGGCGAGGAAGGAGAGAAGAAGGGCAGAAAGCATTTGACTGATGCCGCTGAATAATGGACAGAAGCCTAGCATCAGAATGAACGCGATCGCGCTGCCAAGCAGTAATACCGGAGCCAAAAAGCTGACAATCAGGGTTAAGAGGAGCGATCGCACGTAGCTAGAAGTGAGGCTACAAGACATAAGCAGTCCTAGCTGAAAGGATAAAAGTAATCTAGATTTGTCTTCCCACACGATACGAGCTATTTTTGAAACCAACCCGCAAATGTGAGAAATCTTAAATGTTTATAAAACTTTTTTGAACTTGTTAAATAGTATGCAATTAAGTCTTCAAAGACTGTAATCAGTATGACTTTTCGGCAACCTCTTCGGCAGAAGAGTTTACGAATTGAGCAAAAAAGTTTACAAAAGAAAAACTTGCGAGAAAGCAAAATCTTGTGTCTGTAGAATGATGTTGCATTAAGAGGCGACTCTTAAAATTGCTTCAGCATATCCGACACAACAAAGGGCAATATTCCTTATGCAAATCCTTAAGCATCCTGAAGATACCCAGCGCCCAGGCGATCCTCGTAATAACGAGGTTGTCTTTCCTGCCTTCGACGTGACTAACGGCAATCTCGCTACGCCGATCAATTCGTCGCCTTTGGTAAAAAGTTACATTAATGCGCTGCCTGCTTATCGGAGAGGGCTTTCTCCCTCACGCCGAGGTCTCGAAGTTGGAATGGCACATGGCTACTGGTTAATTGGGCCATTCACCAAGCTAGGGCCGCTGCGCGATACAGATATCGCTAACGTTGCAGGTCTAATCTCAACGATCGGTTTGATCATCATCTCAACGATCGCGATTTCTGCATACGCTTACAGCAATCCACCTCAGCCAACTTCGACACTCACAACTCCAAATCCTCCTGACTCGTTTAGAAGTGCTGATGGCTGGAACGATTATGGCTCGGGGTTTTTAATTGGCGGAATTGGTGGTGCAGTGCTTGCCTTTTTCGTCCTCAATAACATTGCGCTATTGAAGAGTCTCTTCTCTGGGCTGTAGAGAATCTTCCTTAACCGCTTTAAATTGAGTCCAATAGCCATCGAGGTGAAGAACAAGTCTTCACCTCGATGGCTATTAGCTTAAAATGCAGGCTAGGGATTTAGCCCCAGTAACGCACTATCAAGCAACACGGTTGATGAGCAGATTCAGATCAACACATTGCTGGAACTGCTTCAAACAACGCCTTTTCAATCTGGCTCAGGGCTTTCTCAAAGTCATCGTTGACAATTTGAATATCAAATTCTTTCGCCGCGTTCACTTCTGATCGTGCGCGCAGTAGACGACGGGCGATCGCATCTTCAGAATCTTGTGCGCGTCCCCGAATTCGACTTTCTAGCTCATCCATTGAGGGCGGTGCGATGAAGATGCGGAGCGCACTTGGAAACGATTTGCGAATCTGACGCGCACCTTCTAACTCAATTTCCAGAATCACCCATTTTCCGCTTTGAATCATCGCCTCAACAGGTTTACGAGGCGTCCCGTACAAATTTTCAGCAAACTCTGCCCACTCTAAAAGTTCACCTTGCGCTACTTTACGCTCGAACTCTGGACGACTGACAAAGTAATAGTTTTTACCATCAATCTCCGTAGGGCGAGGCTTACGAGTGGTCATTGAGGTTGAGAGAGAAAGCTCTGGATGGCGATGAAGCAATGAGTTTAGCAAGGTTCCCTTCCCAACTCCGCTAGGTCCTGTCAAAACAATCAGTCTACCCTTGCTCATGTGTCTATTCGATGGTTTGCGCTAGTGTTCCGATGCTGATTATGTGAGTATAGCTTGTAGGAGGGATGCCTGAAGCAACGCTTCTTAAAGCAGGGATGAGGGACGCCTTACGGCAACGCTTCTTAAAGCAGGGATGAGGGATGAGAAGAATTTGAATTATTCGTCTCCAGTTCCATCTTTGGTGAAAAGGAAGCGGTTAGCAACGGTCTCTGGTTGGATAGCGGATAATACGATATGACCAGAATCCATCACAATTACGGCACGGGTTCGGCGTCCGTAGGTAGCGTCGATTAGCTTTTCTCCTTCTCGCGCATCGGTGATGATACGCTTGATGGGGGCTGATTCGGGACTAACAATCGCAATCACTCGGTTTGCAGAAATGATATTTCCGAACCCGATGTTAATGAGTTTGATATCCGTCATACGTTCCCTGCTCGTTTAAGCAGGACTGGCGAGAGGAATTGTTTTTCATCCTATCTGAAAAATTAGGTCTCGCACCGTCCAACCGCTGAAGATAAGACATTGAGAACAGGGAGCAAATCGCTTTGCAGCCAGTAGATTTCACCACTTTAAATGCAGTCTGTCGGGAACTCCGAACAGCTTGGCTGCCAGCACGGCTCGAACAGGTGTATCAGCGCGATCGCTTTACTCTTTGCCTTGCCCTCCGCACGATTCAAAAGCGCGGTTGGCTGACGATTTCTTGGCATCCTCAAGCGGCACGGCTGCACATGGGTGATCCGCCGCCTCGTAGTCCTGATACCTTCACGTTTAGCCAGCAAGTCCGACATCAAGTTGGCAATCTAGCCCTTGTTGCCATTGAGCCTGTCGCTCCTTGGGAACGGGCGTTGGATCTGCAATTTGCCCGTCGTCCGGGGGATCCGGTGCTGTGGCATCTCTATGTAGAAGTCATGGGCAGATATAGCAATGCAATCTTGGCCAACAAAGAGAACCAAATTGTGACGGCGGCTCACCAAGTGAGTTCTAATCAATCCAGCGTTCGCCCAATTCAAACGGGTCAGCCTTACGAATTGCCGCCTTCGCTAACGGATGCAACACCAACGTTAGAGGAATCTCAAGACCGTTGGAGAGAGAGAATTAGTCTTGTTCCTGGAGAACTTCGACTCAATCTGATTAAAAACTATCGAGGATTAAGTTCTGCATTGGTGCGATCGATGGCGCAAGCCGCAGGGCTTAATCCAAATCAATCTAGCGAAAATCTTTCAGAAGCCGACTGGCAACGGCTGTTTGAGCGTTGGCAAACTTGGCTAACAACATTGGAGAATGGGCAATTTCAACCCGGATGGACAGATTCGGGTTACACGGTCATGGGTTGGAGCATGACAAAACCGGCCAGCAGTGTGCAGGAGGTGATTCAGGTTTATTACCGTGATCAGCTTAATGAACAAGACTTTAAACAGTTACACCATCAAATTGCTCAAAAACTAAGCAGCGTTTTGAGCAAGCTTTACCAGAAAGCAGATACCTTCAGCGGTCGGTTAGATCAGTCGGATCAAGCCGATCGTTCGCGAGAACAAGCCGATTTATTGATGGCAAACCTACAAGCGTGGGAACCAGGGATGAACGCGATCGCGCTTGCCGATTTTGCAACAGGTCAGCCTGTGACGATTCCACTTGACCCCGAAAAAAATGCGGTTCTCAACGCTCAATCTCTTTATAAAAAACATCAAAAGCTGAAGCGTACCCGCGCGGCGATCGAGCCTCTGCTAGCAGAGGTGCAAAGCGAAATTAATTATCTTGAACAAGTTGAAGCGGCACTCACTCAATTCGATAATTACCAAACTCCAGAAGATCTGGACGCGCTCGAAGAAATCCGCGATGAATTAGTGCAACAACGCTACCTTGAAGGCTCGGAGTATCAAAAGCCTGCAACCAAAGACGATGAAGCCAGTCAGCCCTATAAATTCACCTCGCCAAACGGATTTGAGCTACTCGTTGGACGAAACAACCGCCAAAATGATTTGTTGACCTTTCGTACTGCTAACGAGTATGACCTATGGTTTCACACGCAAGAGATTCCAGGAAGTCACGTCTTACTGAGACTAGAACCAGGCGCGATCGCAGACGAAAAAGATCTTCAGTTTGCTGCTAACGCCGCCGCCTATCACAGCCGTGCCCGTCAAAGTGACCAAGTCCCAGTCACCTATACCGAACCTAAAAACGTTTACAAACCAAAAGGCGCAAAGCCAGGAACCGTAATTTACAAGCAGGAACGGATTATTTGGGGCAAACCAGGAGAATTTTCTACCGATTACGATAATAAAAATTAGCCAATCTTGTCAGATTTCGCTTCTGTCATTAGAAAGACATATATCAAAAAAGATGAATTTTCATAACAAAAAAATGGTGTTTGTTGTTACAATGTTTAACCAAGAGGGATTAATCATAATGGAACCCCTGCAAGTGTGGGAACGAGCAGCAAGGTTTTCTCCAATGTAAAACGACAATAGGTTGATTCTGAAGCCACCTGAAACTGGGTGGCTTTTTATTTTTATCAAAAAATACAGTAAATGATTGTATCCAATCGAACAATGATCAGATTTTAATTGCGCTAGATCGCCTTCGATAAAAGGCGGACTTAGAGATTGAATCTTCTCCTAGAAGAGAGGCGATCGCTATAGGCAAATTAGATAGAATAAAACTCATTCTCACTGTAGAATTAGAATCATTCTCATTTCATTTGGTTCAGCGTTATGGAAAGAATCATCCGCAGGTGGCTTCATGGTTCCCGCCAGAGCGTGACGGAGCCTAATTTAGAAAAGATTGCAGGGAGGCTAGAGGAGCGCTTTCATCGAATGGCGATTCCTTTGGAGTTGCACAAGGTGCTAGTTGCGGCGTTGCTGATGGGCACAGTTGTCGGTTGTAGCCCTCCTGCTCCTCCTCAAGCCACCGGAACTGCGCCTCAGTCTGCTCGCCCCGCTCAACAAACCCAAAAGCTGCGAGTAACGGCTACGTTCTTGCCCGTGTATCTCTTCACTAAAGCGGTAGCAGGCGATGCGGCACAGGTCGATATTTTGGTTAAACCGGGGACGGAAGTTCACGAATATCAATCGACGCCTGATGATGTGAGAGCGTTGGCTCAAACGGACTTGATTGTCAAGAATGGGTTGGGCATTGAGGAATTTTTAGATGGCACCATTAAAAGCGCTGAGAATCTGAATCTGAAAGTGATTGATGCGTCGAGTGGCATCAATGCAATCACTGAATCCCAAGTTGTTCATTCGGCAGGCGAGGAGAACCACGAACACGAAGCGGGAAATCCGCATGTTTGGCTTGATCCCGTTTTGGCGAAAAAGCAAGTCGAGAACATTCGAGATGGGTTAGTCGCGGCTGATCCGGCGAATAAAGCAATCTACCAAGCGAATGCTACGGCTTATCTTCAGCAGCTTGATACGCTGAATCAGAACTACAAGAAAGAATTGAACGCTTACCAAGAACGCACCTTCATCACGTTTCACGATGCCTTTCCGTATCTTGCTAAGCGCTATGACCTCAAGCAAGTTGCTGTTGTCGAGATTCCTGAAGATCAGCTTTCTCCAGAAGATGTAAAACGTACCGTTAATTCGGTGAAGCAGTTCAAGGCGAAAGCATTGCTGAGTGAACCGGGCGTTGACAACAAGCTGTTAAGCAGTCTCTCTCAAGACTTGAATCTAACGCTGCGTCCCCTCGATTCTCTTGAAGCCGGACAAACCGATCCGCAGTATTATTTCACAGCGATGAACGCAAACTTACAAACTCTAAAAGCTGCCTTTCAGTGATCACTCATTCAGCAATGACCCCGGATATTTCCCCCCAATTTGACACCTCTATCCCCGTTATCAAAATTGACGGGTTGACCGTGCATCGAGGACGGTACGCGGCTGTCGAAAATGTCTCCTTTGAACTGATGCCCGGAACCTCCAGCGCGATCGTAGGCCCAAATGGTTCTGGTAAAAGCACGTTGGTGCAGGCCATTTTGGATCTGATTCCTCGCACGACTGGCTCTGTGCAAATTTTTGGGCGTCCGATTCGCAAGTTGGGAACGCTGCGCCATGACATTGGCTACATGCCGCAAAACTTTATCTTCGATCGCAGTTTTCCGATTTCTGTGACGGAGTTAGTTCAGTTGGGCTGGGTCAAAACTGAGCGGGGCATGAGTCGGAATGCGGCCATTACGCAGGCGCTCCAACGGGTGAATGCGGCTCACTTGCGCCATCAAGCGATCGGAACGTTGAGCGGGGGTGAACTGAAGCGGGTTCTGCTGGCCTACTGTCTGGTTGTGCCACGGAGGTTGCTGATTTTAGATGAAGCCTTTGCCGAAGTCGATGTGCAGGGAGAAGCCGATTTTTATACCTTGCTCGATGAACTCCGCCGCGAGGAAAGCTGGACGGTGCTTCAGGTGTCTCATGATCTAGAGATGGTCGGGCGGCATTGCGATCAGGTATTGTGTTTGAATCGATCGCTGGTTTGCTCGGGTCAGCCTGAAGCGGCACTGTCTCCTCAAAATCTTCTGCAAACCTACGGCCCTGCTTTTAGTCGATATCACCATCATCACTGAGTCGCTCTGCGAGATGCAAGATTTTCTAACTCTTCTGCACTATCCGTTTATGCAGCGTGCGATCGCGGCAGGCGTTCTCATGGGATTGCTTTGCGGTTTTTTAGGCAGTTTCGTGGCGCTGCGGCAGTTGTCGTTCTTTAGTCATGCCGTTGGGCACGCTGCTTTAGTTGGAATTGCAATGGGCGTTTTGCTTCAGGTTGAGCCGACTTGGACGTTATTGCCGTTCACATTATTGTTTGGCGTCGCTGTTCTCTATCTCATCGACCAGACCGATCTATGGAGCGATAGCATTCTCAATATTGTCTTGTCGGGAGCGCTGGCGATCGGGGTGATTCTCACAAGCTTTATTAAAGGCTATCGCGGCAACCTCATGGGTGTTCTGTTTGGAGACATTCTTGCGGTCAACTTAACCGACATTGGACTGACGTTTTTACTGCTAGTTGTGAGTGTCTCGATTCTTCTCGCCACTTTGCGACAGCAGATTCTCTTGACCTTGAATCAAGCGGTTGCCAAAGTGCAGGGCGTTTCGGTGCAGTTTCACCGCTATCTATTCGTGGTCTTGCTGTCTCTCACCGTTGCGGTTGCGATTAAAGCGGTTGGAATTCTGCTGGTAAACGCCTTTTTAGTGATTCCAGCTTCAACGGCAAAACTCCTGAGCCATCAATTTAAGCCTTATCTGATCGGGTCGGTTGCGATCGGAGCTTTTAGCAGTGTGATTGGCATGATTGTCTCTGGGTCGCTCAATTTTCCGTCTGGCCCTAGCATTGTCCTCGTTCAGTTCTGTCTGTTTCTGCTTGTCTTTGGATTCACGAAACTCACCGCCGCTTGGATTAAGCTCTAGAACTGCGTTGAGCTGGCTGTGAGAAGAGAGAAGGACGGCGTGGCAAGATACAGCGATCGCGGTTTACCCTTCCACAGCCACGGTTTGATATTCGTCATTCACGACTTGGATTGAACGGGCGATCGTTTGAGGTAAACGAGCGATCGTCTGATCATCGACAAGGAAAGCTTAAGGTTCAGCGTTGAATGTTTGAGGTGGGCTGGCGTAGGTTGAACATTCGAGCGTGAATGTCCGAGGTTCATCGTTGAATGTCTGAGGTGGGCTGAGGTAACTGAAACATTCAAGCGTGAATGTCTGAGGTTCATCGTCGAATGTTTGAGCATCACCGATGAAGGTCTGAGGTGGGCTGAGGTAGCTGAAACATTCGAGCGTGAATGTTTGAGGTGGGCTGGCGAATGTTTGGCTATCAAGCGTGAATGTCTGAGGTTCATCGTTGAATGTCTGAGCATCACCGACGAATGTTTGAGGTGGGCTGAGGTAGGTTGAATATTCAATAAAGACTGTTGAACCTCTGCGTTGCTGAATCTAGGTGGGAACCGCTAAATTCGCCCTCACCCTAGCCCTCTCCCGCAGGAGAGGGAACAAGATAAAAAGCTCTAGCTCCCTTCTCCCACAGGAGAGGAGTTGGGGGTGAGGGCAAATGCGTGACTAAAAACATTTCAGCCGTTCGCTTTTACCTTGATAAACAAATTGGACATACCCGACTGAAGTACCAGTAAGTAGCTAGGCGGAATTAAACTTAAAACGTTCTAGGGCGTAGCCCATTGCTTCACTTCGCATCTCCATGCCTTTGATCACCGCCATTGCTAAATCATACTCATCTTCAAACATCTGTCCCACGAT
>JAHHHP010000104.1 GCA_019359275.1 Myxacorys chilensis ATA2-1-KO14
AACGAGGTAATTCTAATGACTCAATCAAAAGCAAATGCTCAGCCAATGGAGCAGCAGTTAGATCAGTTAATCGATCAGGCACATGATGCCTGCAAAACGAGCGGTGACGTTTCCAGTGAGTGTGCGGC
Organism: Myxacorys chilensis ATA2-1-KO14; assembly: GCA_019359275.1. Classification (GTDB taxonomy): domain Bacteria; phylum Cyanobacteriota; class Cyanobacteriia; order Leptolyngbyales; family Leptolyngbyaceae; genus Myxacorys; species Myxacorys chilensis. Next base: position 129 of record JAHHHP010000104.1, read on the forward strand.
AGCTTGGGATGCAGTAGAAGAGGTGCAAGCGGCTATGTCAGATAAGCGCGGTCGCCAGAAGACTGAATTTCAAAACTACTGTGATGAGAATCCAGATGCGTCAGAATGCCGTATCTATGATGTCTAGAGAATAGAATTTAATTCCGCTGTGCCCTTTTCGTTTTTGGCGAAGAGGGCAGTTTTCTTTTGAAGAAATATGAGTTATTGAAAAACTGAATTTACGAAAAACTACACGCATTGTCTCAACGCTTCGATATCAGCGCTAACAATTTTTTCTAAATTTCTCGTAATTTTTTCAATATCCCAATTCCACCAAGCCATTTCTAGCAAAACAGCAATTGTTTCGTCGGAAAACCGTTTTCGTAAAGGACAAGCTGGATTTCCGCCCACGATCGTATAAGGCGGGACGCTCTTAGTGACGACAGATTTTGCAGCTACGATCGCACCATCCCCGATGCTAATGCCAGGCATGATCACGGCTCGGTATCCAATCCAAACATCATTTCCAATTTCAGTGTCGCCCTTAAACGGTAATTCACTTAGTTGTGGCATTACCCGTTCCCAACCATTGCCAAAGATCTGAAATGGATATGTTGAGAACCCAGACATCTTGTGATTCGCGCCATTCATAATGAACGTCACGCCTGTTGCCAACGCACAGAATTTACCGATAATCAATTTGTCGCCGATGAATGGATAGTGGTAGAGGACATTGCGCTCAAAATTTTCGGAGTCTTCCGGATCATCGTAGTAAGTGTAGTCTCCGATGATGATGTTTGGGTTAGAGACAACGGTGTTGATAAAACAAATTTGAGGAAATCCCGGCATCGGATGCGGATTTTTTGGATCGGGATGTTGCATTAACTTTGATAGTTGAGGGATGTCTTCGACCCGCTTCGTCACGAAGGATGAAACCGTTCTGATTGTTTTTTCATCCCTCGTTCCTAGTTTGACAAAGCACTAGTTCAGTCGCGATCGTAGCAATTGCAAAAGCTGAACATTGCTCTAAATTGTTTACCCCAACGTGAATTCGGGATAAGACGAGATGTGCTAGAGCGGGTTGGGTGGCGTTGCCACAATTCGGGGGACTTCCCCCCGCGCCCCCGCTCGTCAGGAGACGGAAGCCGTCCCCCGACACCCCCTCGCTAAGGGAAATGAAAGGGGACGGGTCGAGAAGCGAGGCCGGGTTGGAGCGTGGCTTTGGCACTGATGGCTTAACCCGAATTGACGTTACCCTAGGTTATTTACAACGGCTTGTCACTGAAGTGATACTTTACTGGAAATTTGCCCGTCCACCGCAGCAGGACAACTTCTTCTCGCAGTTGCTCCTTGGTGGCGGTCGCTAGACGAGTGCGAAATAAATCGATCGCTTCTACTTCGTAGCCTAACGCTTCAGCAAGGTCTGCAATCAGTTGCCCCGTGCGGATCATTACGCGCAGATAGGAGGCTTGATCCCCGACCACATACGCCAATCGCGCTCCTGGACGCAAAGCATGGCGCAAATCGGCTAAATGCTTTGCCATGCCACCAAAATATAACTTTGTAGCTTGAGCATAAACGCGCTCAAATCCACTCGTTTTCCCTTGTTCTAGACGCCGCGCATCAATTTCACGCGCAATCCGCTGAATTTCGGGATGATGTACTACCCACTGATCATCGTCATCAGATGTGTAAACGTTGCGGCTGTTCGATCGCATCAATCCCCGCTTTAAGGTCTGAAGATCCGATTTGTTTTTGAGAAATCCTAGTAGAACTGATTCTAGCCGCGTTGTGCGAGTGTAATCTTTCTCATTGGGATAGGGCGGAGAGGTGATTACCGCATCAATCGAGGCGGGTTCTAAAACCGTTAACAGTTGGCGAGAGTCGGCATGATGAATGGTCGCAGGGGTAGGAGGCAACTGCTGGAGGTGAGGCAAATCATTCGCAATTTCGCGCACGGCTTCTAGCCACGCCTCTACAACAGGCGCATCTGCTTTGGCTTTACCAATGCTGACTTCAGGCGCAAACCGAATATTGCTGATCGAAAACACGATCGCTTTGGCTAAGGCAAGTTGCTGATGGCGAGAAGGCGATGACGGTTGAAGTTGGTCGAGCAAAATCAGCGTTTTGTGAAGCGGTAGCGGACTAATGGAGTTTTTCAACAGCAATTTCTGACTTTCTTCGGGCAACGTCCGCAGCACTTGCTCCTCTTGAATCTGCACTTGTGCGATCGCGCCAATCTGCTGAGCGTGCTGAAGTAGCGCTTCGGGATCAGGTGTCCAGTCGAGCTTGACGCAACTCGCAAACCAGGCCATTCGATTGGCCTCAACCCCAACCGTGGGAATGCCGTTTTTCTTGCACTCGACGACCGTTGTTCCGGTTCCACAAAAGGGATCAAGCACCGTCTGATCGGGTGTAATTCCAAACTTCTCTAAGTACTGCTGCACGAGGTGAGGCGGAAATGACAGCACAAAGCGATACCAGTCGTGAGCCGCTCGATCTTCCTCGCGTAACTGATTGGCATCCGACTTACGTCGCTCAATGTTTAAGTTTGGAATTAGCGGCTGAAAGTACTGCAACGGGATCAGAACAGATGGCAATGGCATTCTATTCGAGCGATCGCGCCAATGCAAGCACGGCAACAGAACTTGCCGTTGACAGGTAGGGATGAATTCAGTTTGACTTCTTAGTTCATCCTTCTCGCAAAGCGGGTCGAAGGTTCTCTTCCGTGCGAAGCGTTGCCGCAGGCATCTCTCATCCCTTTCCTCATGGCGTACCAGAGCATAGAGAGAAATTGCAAAGTGTAGCGAAATCGTAAATTTGGTCTACAAAAGTTCAAACGCTTCTAACTGAATGCATTTTGCGATTCAATGAAAGTTAGTGATAAACCCAGTGTGGTGAATCGCTTAGCAATATTGTTCATGATTCCAATCACATCAGATGCGATCGCAATCTAACTCAGGACGTGGATTAGATGATCAATAAGTTACGCTTTGAGTTAGATTGTGATTTTCTTGAGCTTCACTAAACTGTTCACACTAACAGCTACGTAACCGTTGCGAAGGCATTGTCGAAGAATTGGACTTACTAATAATTAGAGCTTAAAGCTTAGAGTCTGAAACTAATAAGCATTCTATGTTAGGCTCTGAGACTTGCAGAATTTAAAAAGCTTTAGCCCCAGCGTTGCCGTTCAGAAGCTCTCATAATCTTTTGGTCTTACTTCCATGACATTAACTCCTGATGCGCCCTCTCAATTATCTTCTTCAGAAATCGCTGAAGCAGCGATGATTCAAGCCTTTAACCCTCCGGGGATCGCTTCCCCTCAGACGACAACGGGAGTCTACATCACTGTTCACGGACACTTCTATCAGCCGCCTCGCGAGAATCCTTATTTAGATGCGATCGAGCGTCAACCCAGTGCGGCTCCCTTTCATAATTGGAATGAGCGAATTCATCACGAATGTTACCGCCCCAATGCATTTGCGCGAGTTCTCAACGATCGCGGCGAAGTCGTGGGGATCGTCAATAACTATGAGTATCTCAGCTTTAATATTGGCCCAACTTTGATGAGTTGGATTGAGCGTCACGATGTGGAAGTGTATCAACGTATCGTTGATGCCGATCGCAAAAGCTGCGATCGCTTAAATGGACACGGCAATGCGATCGCTCAAGCTTACAATCACATGATCCTGCCGCTTGCCAATGCGCGAGACAAGCACACTCAAATTCGATGGGGCAAAGAGGACTTCAAATCTCACTTTGGGCGCGATCCCGAAGGCATGTGGCTAGCCGAAACTGCTGTTGATTACGCAACGCTAGAAGCGCTGGTTGCAGAAGGAATCAAGTTCATTGTTCTCGCGCCTTCTCAAGCGCAGCGCTGCCGCCCTCTAGCCCAAGCAGACTGGCACGAAGTCGGCGGCAGTCAAATTGATCCCACTCGTCCCTATCGCTGCTTTTTGCCCAACCACGATTCTGATTCCCCCGCTCCGTTTATCGATATCTTCTTCTACGACGGCCCAATTTCCCGCGACATGGGATTTGATCAGGCACTCAGCAGTTCCCACCATCTGGCAGGGCGTTTAGGGCAAGCCGTGCGCGGGGATCACCGCCCGTCGCAACTGATTTCAGTGGCAACGGATGGGGAAACGTTTGGACATCATAAAGGCGGCACGGAGAAATGTTTGGCGTATGCCTTTGTCGGCGAGTTTCCTGATCGCGGTTGGACAGTGACTAACTTTGCCCATTACCTCAGCCTGACGCCGCCTGAATGGGAAGTCGAACTCAAGTCTGTTACCGCTTGGAGTTGTGCTCACGGTGTCGATCGCTGGCAGGATGACTGTGGCTGCGGGGGTGGTGGACTGTGGAATCAAAAGTGGCGTCGCCCCCTGCGGGATGCCTTGGACTGGCTGCGGGATCAGATGGTCAAAGTCTATGAAGAGGTGGGCGGAAAGCTATTTTCTGACCCGTGGCTGGCGCGGGATGAATACATTCAAGTGGTGCGATCGCGCACGCCTGCCATTGTTCAAAAATTTCTCGCTCAGCATCAGTCTCACCGACTGAACGCGTCAGAGCGGCTCGATGCGTTGCGATTGCTCGAAATGCAGCGTCATGCCATGCTGATGTACACAAGCTGCGGCTGGTTCTTTGAAGAACTGTCTCGACCAGAAGGCACTCAAATTCTCCGCTATGCCGCTCGTGCGCTAGAACTAGCGGGTGACGTGGCGGGCGTGCAGCTTGAGAAAGGCTTTATCAAACGCTTAGCCCTTGCGCCCAGTAATGTTGACTGCTTTAAAACGGGAGCAGAAGTCTATCGGCAATTGGTGATCCCGGCTCAGATTAGTTTTGAGCAAGTCGCGGCTCACTATGCGATTAGCTCTTTATTCGCGACCTACAGCCGAGAAGAGCGAGTGTACTGCTACACTGCAAACCAACTGGATTACCAACTGCATCGGATGGGATCGATGAGCTTGGCGATCGGGCAACTCCAACTCACCTCAGAGATCACTCGCGAAACAGAACATCTCGTGTTTGCGGTGCTGCATCTCAGTGGCTGGGATTTTCATTGCTGCATTCAGCCGTTCTCTGGGCGACGACAGTATACGCAATTAAAAGAAAATCTGTCTGAAGCGCTGAGTCAAGGAAGTGCCGCTAAAACGATTCTGACGATGAATCGGTACTTTAACGATCGCTCTTACAGTCTGCAAGATCTGTTTGCAGAAGAGCGGCATCGAATCATGCAATTATTGAGTCAGGAAACCCTGACACGGCTCGATCAGCTTTACACGCAGGTATATCGCGATAACTATGGCGTTCTAATTGCTTTTCACCGGGATGAACTGCCTGTGCCACGAGAGTTGCAGGTGGCGGCAGAAATTGCGTTAGGACATCGACTTTTGGTGACGCTGCGATCACTAGAACACGATCCAAATTCCCATGATTTGGTTGAGCTTGACGCGATCGCGACCGAGGCAAGTCACTTACGTTGTCAGCTTCACCTTCCTGAAGCACGGCAGATTCTAGAGCGCACAATAGCGCGATCGCTGCAAACTCTCCTATACGACCCGGAACCTTCAGACCTCCAAATTCAATTTTTGGGAAAACTGATTGATTTGAGTCAGCAATTAAATTTGGGTGTTTCGTTGGAGCGATCGCAGGAGTTATACCTTCAGTGGTTACATCATGTTGCGATCGAACGCCAATCTGCCAGTCGCCTGTTATTGGATTTAGCTCATAAGCTTGCGATCAACGTTTCGATCAATTAATTTGTGTCTTCATTGCTGATAGACACAAGCGGATGAATTGGATAAGCGATCAGTAAGTCACTGCATCAGCTTCCGATTCATCCGTTTTTAATGTGGCTCTAATTTGGAGTGAGATTTAGTAGAAACGTTGAGAACTTAATTTAGTCAAGTCTTAACCTAGCATTAGCTAATTCATTAACTTAATAGACTACTGTTCAATGTGTGTTTAAGCAATGAGCGTTGATTCGTTTGTCAAACAATTTGTTCAATTGGTGACTAACCTTTTATTCGTATTTCGATTTTTAAAGAATACGTTTTGGGTTTAGATAGCCATTGCATTGGTTAATTCTAACCATTCAACTTGATGTTGCATACAAAAAATAAAAATAATCTCAATTTGATTCGCTTTACATTGCTTTAACTGTGTGTGCAGTCAACTTTCGAGTCTTTTGAGGGTCAACGAGTGTTCATAGATAGCTTTTTAATTGGAACATCTGCTTCTTCGAGTAATGGTGGTTTGACGACTAACATCGAGCAATCTCGCCGATCTCAGATCGATCTACAAGCCGCGCCTCAGTCGTTGCAAGCAAGTAGCGCAAACGGCAGCCCAAATGCAGCCCTGACTTCTAACGCCAGTGGCACGGCAGCGTATACGACCTATCAAATGGGCGATACGCTTTATTTTCATGTGGCTGATCTTGTTCGTTCTACCCTTGGACTTCCCGCCTCTGACGGCTCAGGTGGACAGAAAACCTTCGCGGTTTCTGGAGGAAACACCGTTGCGATCGTAAACTTCGGCGGCATCGGTTCTAAACTCGAAGAAGATCGGATCGCGTTGCCAGAGAATGTGAAATTTGAGCAACTCTCGATCGTGTCAGGCACAGGTGAAAACGCTAGCGATACCCTGGTGAAATTAACAGACACGGGGTCAGTTTTAGCGCTTCTCAAGGGCATTAAACCGACTGCGATCGATGAGGTAAATTTCGTTCGTCTAGACAGCAACAATCAAGTCATTCCAGACGTGAAAACAGAGTTGGTGAAACGCTCTGTGCTGCCCGCTAACACCTTCGCAACGGGCGCAACCTCTGGGCAATTTCTCGCCCTTAACAATGACGGCAGCGTGAGTACAGTCAACTCGAATGGAATTCCTGTTCCGTTTAGCGCTCCTGACGGTCAACCTGTGCAAGGCTTCTCTGCGGTGCTGCCCGGTGCGAAAGCCGGAACCTACTTGGTGCTAGCTGACAATGGCTACGGCTCGAAAGCCAATTCTGCTGATGCGTTGCTGCGCTTTTATGCCGTTGAGCCAAATTTTGAAACTGGGGGTGTTTCTCCGGTCAATCTAAAAACGGGAGACAAGTTAGAGGGCTTTACTGCCGATAGTTTTGTTCAACTCAATGACAAGAATGGAGTTCTCAAAGGCGTTCAACCAATTGTTGCGGATCTAGAAACCTACCCTAACAGCGACAAGATCCAACCGGGTGGAATCCCAGTTGATCCGAGCATTAAGCAAAACCGATTGCTAACCGGAGCCGACTTTGATCTAGAGTCGTTCCGTCGCGCTGCGGATGGAACCTACTGGTTTGGTGAAGAATTCGGTCCATTCCTGCTGCACACCGATGCTAAAGGAACGCTGCTCGAAGCGCCTATTGCGACCCCCAATCCGTCTAAGCTCAATACGCTGAACGGACAAGATCCGCTTGTAATCGGACATCGGGGCGCGAGTGGTTATCGCCCTGAACACACGCTGGAAGCTTATCGATATGCGATCGAGCTAGGCGCTGACTTTGTTGAACCAGACGTAGTATCCACCAAAGACGGTGTGCTGATCGCTCGTCATGAAGTCAACATCAAAGACACAACCGATGTTGCAGACCATCCCGAATTTGCCGATCGCTTCACCACGAAAACGATCGATGGCAAAGACGAAAGCGGCTGGTTTGCCGACGACTTCACGCTGGCAGAAATCAAAACTCTGCGAGCAAAAGAGCGGTTAGCGTTCCGAGATCAATCGTTCAACGGTCAGTTTGAAATTCCGACGTTGCAAGAAATCATCGACTTTGTGAAAACTGTCGAAGCGACAACAGGCAAAAAGATTGGCATCTACCCCGAAACCAAGCATCCCACCTATCACGCTGAAAAAGGGTTGGCGCTAGAAGAACCGTTGGTAAAAATTCTAAAAGACAACAATTTCACCGATCCCAGTCGCGTCTTTATTCAATCCTTTGAAGTTGGCAATCTAAAGAAGCTGAACGGCTTGATTGATGTACCGCTCGTTCAGTTGATGGACGCTGCCGACACGGCTTTAGATGGTTCGCTGATCGAGGTACAACCTTACGATTTTGTTGCAAACGGTGACTCGCGCACGTATAAAGATCTGCGATCGCCCGAAGGATTGGCAGAAGTAGCGACTTACGCTGATGGCATTGGCCCCTGGAAGCGCATGATTGTCTCGGTTAAAGGGACAGATGCGAATGGCGATGGCAAAGCCGATGATGTCGATGGGAATGGTTCTGTCGATGATGCGGATAAGACGCTCACTACTCCAACAACGCTGGTACAAGACGCGCACAACGCGGGTCTGCTCGTTCATCCTTACACCTTCCGCAACGAACCGCGTTATCTAGCATCAGATTACAAGGGCGATCCAGAAAAAGAGATTCGTCAATTTATTGAACTCGGAGTAGACGGCTACTTCACTGATTTTTCAGACACGGGCGATCGCACAAAAGCTTACGAGACGCAAGATTTTGTGCGATCGCCCGATAACCCCGCATTTGCCAGTCTCTCTGAAGCCGATAAGATAAAGGCAGCGAATCTGGCTCGGTCTAGAGGCTTTGAGGGCATGGCGAGCAGTCCCGATGGCTCTAAGCTCTACACTCTGCTAGAAGGGGCAACGACCACCGATTCAAATCCGAATCGCTTGTTTATTTCTGAATTCGATACCAATACTAAAAAATATACTGGCAACGTTTACGCCTACCGTTTGAACGCTCCCAATCATGCGATCGGGGATATGACGGCAATCAACGATCATGAGTTCATCGTGATCGAACGGGATAATGGTCAGGGTGATGCAAGTGATCCGGCAGTCACAAATCCAGCCCGCTCGAAGAAGCTTTACAAAATCGATATCAATGAGCGCGATCGCGAGGGCTTTGTCAAGAAAGAATTGCTGGCAGATCTGCTCAACATTGCCGATCCAAGTGAAATCGGAGGCGATGGAACTAAGAATGGGGTGTTTACATTTCCCTTCGTCACCATCGAAGATGTGTTGATTGTTGATCCTCAAACGCTGTTGATTGCAAACGACAACAACTATCCATTCAGCGTCGGTCGCAAACCAGGACAAGCCGATAACAGCGAGTTCATTCAGATTAAGTTGGATCAGTCGCTCGACCTAGTGTTGCCTACTCCCACTCCTAAACCCAAAGTAATTGTGATTTCTCTCGATGGTGCGACGCCTCGCCTTGTGAATCAGTACTTAGAGTCAGGAGTTTTGAAGCAGGATGAAGGCTTAGGGCTACTCAAGAATAAAGGCGTTTCTGCCGATCGCAACGAAACGATTACACCTTCGCTCACGGCCCCAAGTCACATCGCGATCGCAACGGGTTCTAATGCCGCCAACAATGACATCAACGCCAATAGTTTCCACTTAGTTGCAAGTCCATTTACCCAAAACATTAGTGGATTTGGCGCACCGATTGGCGGTTACACTTTCGATGTGCATGGAGCTACCGAAGGTGCTGAGCCAACGGCTGAACCGCTTTGGATTAACTTACGAAATAATGGTAAGAAAGTTGTCGCGGCAACATTTCCGGGTGCAGATGGCGTCGATGTCAAAATTCCGGGATTGCCGGATGGTCCGATCGTCCAACCCGCTAGCGATCGTACCGTCGATTACACCGTTCCCTTTGGCGCGTTTGCAGGCGTCGGAGCGCAAGGCTTTAACTTAACAGCAGCCGATTTTGCAACGGCTAGCGATCGCACTGTTTCGCAGCTTTCAAGCGCAGGAAAAACGGTCTACAGTTCGGTGCTGCAAACGAAAAATTCGTTTGATACATTCACAGTGGGTGGCGTTAACTACGACATTCAAGCTGCCGCCCTAGACACCACAAACGACAACAAAGTTGACTATGACACGCTGGTCTTCTTCGATGCTACGTTAGGAGTCCAATCGGGTCCGTTTAGCCTCCCGTCAACGGGTCCGGCTTATGTGAAAGCGGGGAGCAAAACGTCCAATCCGTTTTACCTAGAAGGTAGCTCTAATCAGGCGGGAACGGCGTTCTATGTCAGCAATTTTGCTCCTGACCTTTCAACTGTCCGGTTTGCTCGCTACTCTGCCAACTTCATTCCTGCCACCCCAGCTGTGCAAGCGAATGTAGACGACATCAACAACAATGTTGGCTTCTGGGCACCTCAACCCGACTTCCGAATTCCGCAGAAGCTTAGTCCCGGCTTTAATGCGTTCTCTGACGCCGAGTTAGAAGCGATTTACGACGATCAAGTTCAAAGTTTTGTCGATTATCAAACTCGCGTTGCACTGCGATCGATTACTCAAAACCCTGATGCCGATTTAGTTTTGACTTACATTGAGCAACCCGATGGTTCGCAGCATCAGTTCTTAATTAGCGATCCTCGTCAGGCAACCAATCCCCTTGATCCAACCTCGATTGGAACTGGACAAGACAAGGCAAAGATCGAGCGCTACAACTCTTATGTAGAAACGGCTTACAAGGCGGCTGATGCAGCGGTTCAAAAAATTATCGAAACGGTGGGAGTTGATGGTAATGGTGTTCCCAACAGCGACATCATTGTTGTTTCCGATCACGGGTTCGCTCCGTTCTACACGTCCGTTAACTTGAATAACTTTCTCAAAAGTCAGGGCTTTGACTCGAACAAAGTCCGCGCGGTCACATCTGGTCCGGCGGTTAATGTTTACTTCAACCTGCAAGGGCGTGAACCCAACGGAACCGTAAGTCGCGAAGAATATGTGACCTTGCAGAAGCAGGTAACAGAGGCCCTCAAAAACTTTGTAGACACCAACCCGAAGTATGTTGATGGAACAAGACCTGTGTTTGACAAAATCTACGATCGGCCCCTTCCGACTGACCTAACCGATCCATCGTTTGGTCGAGCAACCAGTGAGTTTATCGGACAGGACTCTGGGGATGTGTTTGCATTGCTGATCGAAGGCTATAACTTCGATGGGACTCAAACTCCGGTTGTGCAACGCTTGGGAGATGCTCCAACCCAAGCTCCCGTGTTCTCAGTGCCCAGCTTTTATGGCGCTCACGGGTACGACCCAACATCGCCTAACATGAGCGCGATTTTCTACGCGGCTGGACCTACTTTTAGTAACGGGACACTTTCTCAGGTGAGAAATATCGATATTGCCCCCACAATCTCGAAGATTCTAGGCGTAGAGTCAGCTCCAACCGTGCAAGGAAAGCCAATTGATACTCCCAAACAGTAAAGGCAATTTTTGCCACTTTAGAAGATTGCAATTCTTCCAGTAAAGCAGGATAAGCAAACAGACGCACTATGGTGAGTAGTGCGTCTGTTTCTGCAATTACAAGACGGTACGATCGCTACATCTAGAAAGCATGAGTTAGCTATATCTAAACGTCGAGATGTATCTTACAGTTTGCGCTGAAACTCTTCGAGGGTGTCCATCAAGTTGACCTGACATTGCATCGGCAGCAAATCCGTTAGTGGAACCTCGCGTTTACCACCACCAAGTTTCACGGGAATGCCATTCAGAACGGTTAGCACCTGATCTTCCTCAATCGCCTGTCCGTTAGAAATCATCGGAAACAGCTTTTCAGCTAGAACCGTGTGCAGATGAGCATCAGAAAGGTAAAGATGCCACTTGGCAATATCCATATAAACGTTTTCACCAATCTCGGCTGCCAAGGTTTCGATTGCTTCAGAAGAACTTATAGCCATAGGAGTTTTAAACGGTAAGTTTACAAGTTGTCCAGCATTCGTAGATCTAGCAAGAGCAACTACCCAACAATTACTCTATCTTGATGAATAGAACTCCTATCTATTGGCTGGTTTTGGTGTGCGTTGCTTAGGAGTTGCTGGGTTCTGAGTAGTCTGCGATCGCAAAGATATAAATTCCATGCGCCACCAGCACGGCCAGCCAAGTGCCCGTCATCCAAATTGTCCACGTCCAATCTGGATGCTGCGCTAGTCGGAAGAACCACGCTCCAGAATTACAGGCGCTAAACAGCGCAACATGAGTGGCAAACGTCATGCGATCGTCAAGGCGACGGAAGTCAGGATCTTTGCGATCGGGAATGCGAGACCAACGGGGAGGCATGGGGATCTATAGATAACGAACACTTCCATTGTAGAGGATGAAAAATAAGGGAAGGTTTTGGCCCGCTTCACCAGGAGGAATGCCTCTTCAAACCCCCATACCCAAAAAAATATTAAATTCCTCCCATTAGCTCTAGGTATTCCTATGTCAAGGGTTTAGAATTCAAACAGAAACCGCCATTCTCCCTACCTTCTCCTGTGTCAGTCAATCGCTTCTTGAATAAAGCTGGTCTAGTGCGCCGACAGACTCATCTTGCCGTCTTGGTATTTCCTGATGAGAGTTCTGCATTCCAGGCGTATCGTTTGCTTCATTATCATGGGGTTTCCCCAGAGCATCTCGCGATCGTGGGTGAGGGCTACAGTAATCCTGAACGTGTCGAGTTGCTCAAACCTATGCAGATTGCTGCACGCAAAGCGCGATCGCTGGGCTTGATTGCAGGTATGCTTGGCTCAATCATTGGCGTGGCTCTCTTCGTCGCTATGACGTTTCAAAGTGTAGGTTTATCAGGAATTCAATCCATGCTGCTGATTCCAGCGTGCGGCTTGGTGAGTGGATTTACTGGGGCAGTGCTGGGCGGGCTATTTGGGTTGTTTGGAGAAGGCACAACGGCCAGTATCTATCGTCATCATGTCGATCGCGGTCAATATCTCCTGATGATTGAAGGATCGGAGGGAATCGTACGCTGGGGACAGGAGGTACTAAGCCACTATTCAACGTCCCGGCTGTAGCGCACTCTTGCTACACTTCTAAATCTTACAGGTAGAACTAGACGGATAGAATTTGACTATTAAACTAGCAACTCCATTCAGTTGCTGCTAGTGGCTTTTTGCCCTCAACTATCCTTATATGGTCGACGGGTACTGGATTGTTAGGCAGAGCTTTGTCTACACAGCTGATAAAACTTAGCCCTACGTTTTTCAAGATTTCAGCTTGCAACGTTTTACAAAATAGTCTTCAGTTACGTCAACAAAGTGATAAACGTGTTTAATCCAATCACCTAACTGATTCCACTTCACCTGAATTTTCTCACTAACTGCTACACCACAGTCCGGATGACGACGAACAAAATCAGGCGTGGAAATTCCAGCTGAATGTACAATCAGATGCCTGATACCCCAAAGAGTTTCCATTTCTTCTGTAAGTTCTGAGCTATACCCACGAGCGCCCATCTTCGTAAGGGTGTAAATCCAATATTTCGGGCCTCCCTCATTGATAAACTTTCTAGCCCATTTGTATCTTAGACCTTGAAGTAATCCTTCTAATGATGAAGCGTTTGTCATTTCAGAATATGAAGCAGACATTTCAGATTTTTTCATAAGTGAAGGGTCAGTACTGGCGGCATAGACAAGCACATCCAAGAGATAGGTCTCAACGATGGTGACTATCAACACTGGTATCCACTCTACTCCTACACTGAACCCGGAGAGATGCGCATTCATCATCTCTGTATAATTTGAGATTTCTTCATTGATCTCTGCTATATGACCTGCTGTCAAATTGGGCTTCTTTGCTCCACTGCTAGTCTCTTCTGGATTTAACTCTTGTTCTAGATCATTGGGTGCAGAGAGAATGGTTTTGATTTTTGATAAATTAGCTTTTGGTGTGACTCCTTGAAATCCCCGCCCCATAAACTCAATGAAGTGCATCAATCTATCCGTATTGAAGTCGAAGCTTGCATAAGCTGGTGTGTGCGGCACTGAATTGATTGAATCGGTATCAATCGGTTCAATATTAATCATGAGAGTTTAATCTAGAATCAAGCTGCTCTAGTGGAATGTTATCAACTTCTGTACTGCTACTCCATACTATGACTTCTCTGCCTAACGTTGATTTGAGCATGATGCAGCGCTGCCTAAAATTGGCACGCCTCGCCTTAGGACGCACGGCTCCAAATCCGATGGTGGGCTGCGTCATTGTTCAAAATGGCGAAATTGTGGGAGAAGGCTTTCATCCGAAAGCAGGCGAGCCTCATGCGGAAGTGTTTGCCCTGAGACAGGCCCGCGATCGCGCTTTGGGTGCAACGCTTTACGTCAATCTAGAGCCGTGCAGCCACTATGGACGCACACCGCCCTGTGCTGACGCTACGATCGCGGCGGGAATCCAGCGAGTTGTGATCGGCATGGTAGACCCCAACCCTCAAGTAGCAGGTCAAGGCATTGCTAAACTGCAAGCGGCAGGAATTGATGTCACGGTTGGCGTTGAAGAAAAAGATTGTCAGACCTTGAATGAAGCCTTTGTCCATCGGATTGTACAGGGTCGCCCATTTGGTATTCTCAAATACGCAATGACAATTGATGGAAAGATTGCGACGACAACGGGACACAGCTACTGGGTGACAGGAAAAGCAGCCAGACATCAGGTGCATCAGTTGAGATCGGCGTGTGATGCGATCGTTGTTGGTGGCAATACTGTTCGTCAAGACAATCCGTTTCTAACGACTCACGGCGTTGCGCCTCACAATCCATTGCGCGTTGTGATGAGCCGAGTCCTTGACCTGCCCACGATCGCCAATCTTTGGCAGACAACTGTCGCTCCAACTGTTGTATTCACCAGCCCTGATGCCGATTTAGAAACGCAGAAAAAGCTGGTCGATCAAGGCGTAGAGGTGATCGTGCTGGAGGCGTTAACACCTGCTGCAGTGATGAGGCAGTTATACGATCGCGGGCTGAATATGGTTCTGTGGGAGTGCGGCGGAACCTTAGCGGCGCGAGCGATCGCAGACCAGTGTGTTCAAAAAGTTTGGGCGTTCATTGCTCCCAAAATTATTGGCGGAAATCATACTCCGTCCCCAGTTGGAGAGTTAGGCTTAACCGAAATGACGCAAGCCTTGTCCCTAACGCAAGTCACCACTGAAGCAGTCGGTGAGGATTTCTTAATACAAGGGTATTTGGCGGATCAATACAGAGCAATATGAAGGTGTGAGACGTGGGAAGTAAGACAATCCGCAATGTTAAGTGGAGATTTAGAGATTGGCAGCAATGCGATCGTAAGCTAAATCGCGAATCAGCGAGAGTTTGGCGTGAATATATTTAGACAAAATATTGGTTTCCTCGGCATTGAGAGACTGCTTATCTCCAAACTGATGCAGTAACCATTGCACTAGACTCGAATCGTCCAGATTAACTAGAGAAGCCGCTTGTGCTGTTTCGACAAGCGACCAGAGTTGGCGAATCATTAAAGGAGGCATAGAGGGTTGCACTTAGTTCTAAGGTTGAGCGTTGTCTGCTCTCACCATACTGAACCTTGTAGCCTCTAGGCCGATATCACATAAGATGACACAAGAGTTACGAGAAGCTTAATGAATAGATCCAAAACTTGACGCAAACTCAGGAGGCGTTCTAGAAGGATTGGAAGCTAAGGCTTGAGCATTAATTTTTATAAGCTTAAAAGAAATAATTGATATAGCCTTAATTCGTAATATTTCCTTCAGATTTCTCTAACGGTAGGCTGATATCGGTTCTTTAATGAAGCGAATATACAAGTGCCTAAAGGTAGATTTAAGCACACGCGGCGCACCAAAGTCGATAGGCATGATTGTTTCAGGCAGTTTCCAGTCTGCGATCGCTAGATCTTCTGGGCGTGAATGCAGAAATTCAATCTCGTCTAGCTCAGGACACAACCCAAGTTGACCACTGGCGACGATCGTGGGAATTGAGGTTGGATCGACTTGGAGAATTTCAACAACAGCGCGATCGAGGGCAAATACATTCGCTGAAGCGCCCAAGATACCGAGTTCTCTCGGTTCCCCTCCACTCGGACCGTTGCCCTCATGTCCGATAATCCCGTCGAGAATTGTTAGATCTGGATCAATGGTCCGAGCGGTTTCAACTAGCATTCTGCCAAAGCGCTCTCGGTCTTTGCCCGCTTCCATATGCCACCAAGCTTTCATTTTGCCCGGAACGCAGCCAAACAGATTTTTAGTGCCCAGCGTTACCGTTAACTGCATGTGAGATTTCACTTTGGGCAGATTAATCACAACATCTGCCTCCATTGCTTCTTTGGAGAGCAGTAAATGATTGAAGTCGTCGCTCACGGTTTCATAGCGTTTGCCCTTCATCTCGACAATCGGCAAATCCAATTCTTCGATTAGGGGAAGATAACCGTTTGCTTTAGCGACTCCGAAAGCAGATCCAAACGCGGGACTGTCTGCCAGAAATGGCTTTCCGCCTGCTTCTTGTACCATTTGTGCAACGCAATGCACGACTTCAGGACGGGTAACGCATTCTTTGGTGGGTCGCCCTCCAGTGAGCAGATTGGGTTTAAGTAAGACGCGATCGCCCGGTTTAACAAACGCGGCGATTCCTCCCATTGGCTCTAGCAACGTTTCGAGTGAGCGGCGCAGTGGAATGCGATCGTAGGAGGTCGCACGAAGCAGACTAACAGCAGGATTCATACAAACAGATCTGAATTTTCTTTTCCTTAATGTACCTGCAATTCTGTCTCAGCAGAACGCTCTACCAGCTCTATTTGTTCTGTATCGAAATCTAAATTGTGTTCTGTATCGAAATATAACTCCCTCTGAAGAAAGATGATTTGCTAATTTGCTGACGAGGTATCCTTACAAAGAAGCAATTTTGTTGAACCATGCCTCAGATCTTACTTGTAGACGACGAAGCACCCCTGCGCGAGAGCCTCACTTATACCCTGCGAAAAGAAGGCTTTGAAGTCGTGACGGCGGACAGTGGGTTGAGTGCAATTAAGCAATTTCATAAGCAGGTGCCCGATATCATTCTGCTGGATCTGATGCTGCCAGAAGCGGATGGCATGGAAGTTTGTTGGCGGATTCGAGCATTTTCTAACGTCCCGATCGTGATGCTCACGGCTAAAGACCAAGATATGGACAAAGTGCGCGGCTTAGAAGCAGGGGCAGATGATTACATTACAAAGCCGTTCAATACCCGTGAACTGGTAGCCCGCATTAGAACAGTGTTGCGTCGCCATGCCAATACTATGTCTGAGTCATGAAGTCACCAATGCGTCCCATTCGTCTGAAGTGGGGTTCGATTCACGCAAAGCTGTTAGCGACCTACATTTTTCTGGTTGTACTTGGCACTTCGCTGATGGCTGGATACATCCTCTGGTCGTTTTATGTCTATTTCATGCAAGTGCGCCAAACCGAATTAGATAACTGGTCTTCGGCTTTAAGCGAAAGTGTTGCTGATGCTATGGAAGAACAGGATCTGCAACAAATTCGCAGGTTGACAGAACGCTATGGCGCACCAGATACAATTACACTGCGCGTGCTTGATGCCCAAGGACAGTTGCTTGCTACATCTGCCTTGGCAACGGACCGACTCGTCACAAATTGGTATGAGGTTCCAGGTATTCAAGAGGCGTTGCAGAATCGTTCCGCCCAGGGAATCGCGAAAGGAGTTCTGACCGCTGACGATCGCTTATATATTGCCCGACCCATTACTCGCAACGGCAAGGTCTTGGGGATTTTGCGAATGTCCGTGACATTGAGGCAGTTCCAGCGTCAATTTATGGGTGTTATCTGGGCAGTGCTGATAACCCTGCTGTTCACCATTTTGCTGTGTGCCCTAATTAGTCAGCGCTTGGCTCGTAGCCTCTCCGCTCCAATTGAGACGATGCGAAACTTCGCCATCCGCTTAGGAGGTGGGCAATTTGGCGATCGCCTCACGATCGCTCAGAAGGATGAATTAGGTCAGTTAGCGATCGAATTGAACCGAATGAGTGAACGATTGGCCTCGCTCGATCAAGAACGAAGAGCGTTTCTGGCAAACGTTTCTCACGAATTACGGACTCCAATTAGTAATGTTCAAGTTACGGTAGAAGCCCTCAAAAGCGGTGCCGTAGAGGACCCTGAACTGCGCGATCGCTTCTTTGAAACGATCGAGAGTGAAACTAAGCGGTTGTCCCGTTTGATTCACGATTTGTTGGATCTGGGTCGGCTAGAAGCGGGGGTCAGCTACTTAGAGCGGCAAATTATATCACTACAAGGGTTAATTGATCGGGCGGTCAACGCTATGGCTCCGCGTATGCAGGCGCATCCTGTCACTGCGATCGTGAATGTCACAGATGTGCAATTACAGGGTGATTCTGAGCGACTGCTGCAAGCGCTCCTCAACATTTTAGACAACGCTATCAAACACTCTAAGCCAAACACTCAGCTCTTCATTAGGGGACATCGGCAAGGAAAACAAGCAGAAATCACAATTCAGGATCAAGGAACGGGAATTAATGAACGAGATTTACCTAGAGTTTTTGAGCAGTTTTACACCACTGATCCATCGCGTAGTAGTGGCACGGGACTGGGATTAGCGATCGCTAAACGCATTGTAGAGGCGCATAGTGGCAGCATAACAGTAAGTAGTGTCGTAGGACAGGGAGCAACGTTTACCATTTGCTTGCCTGTTTAAAGTTCAACAAATGTCGTTCAACAACAAATGTCTATGCAAGAACGCCACCAAGATTGAATTCTTGTATTAACTTAAGTTGCTAGTTAGAAGCGGCAGGGGAAGCAAAGCAAATAAAATCTCTTCAAGGAGTTGGACACCTCAAAGAGAAGAAAAAATGCTTAACGACCT
>JAHHHP010000105.1 GCA_019359275.1 Myxacorys chilensis ATA2-1-KO14
TCATACCGGGGTTGGGTGCGGAAATCTCGCACTTGTTTCAGATGTTCAATCAGGCTCATCACTAGTCAGGGCAGAAACAACTGCTCCATTCTGCTTTTTCTCTCATAGATAAACCAGCCCTGCCCCCCGAATGCGGTAAAATCCCGTGGACGACCCAAACAATCGCCTGTCAAAAACTTACTCGACCGCTTACAGCTTCATCAAGCACAGGTGTTAGCATTCATGGCTGATTTTCGCGTCCCCTTTGATAATAATCAGGCGGAGCGAGACTTACGCATGATGAAACTCAAGCAAAAGATTTCGGGTGGATTTCGCTCGGTTGAGGGGGCGCAAATGTTTGGTCGAATTCCTGGCTATATTTCTACGCTCAAGAAGCAAGGGTTGAATGTCCTCGAAGCCCTTAAGCAAGTCTTCTTAGGCAATCCGACAATGCCAACTATCCTTCAACCTGAGTAGTTACGTTCTCCTTGTTAAATTCTTTGCTTGATTTCATGGCTAAAGCAGTTTCTGTCTTATCTTTTGTCATTGCTTTATCCTTTTAATGTTGTATTCGGATGCTTCCATCGTAGAAATAGGAATTAGGTCTCTGAGTACACAAACCTCACAATTTATTGCCTAATTCTCCTCAATCTCTTATTCTCTATCCTTTACTAAATGGGACTACCAACGGTATTGTCAGGTTAACCAGGATATAGAATAATCGTACTAGTTCAACCGTGATCGCAATCTGCTCTTTATGTATTCCGTCATCGATTTCCCGGCGAAATTATTAGCCATTGTGTTTGGCTGTATTACACCTTTCCTTTAAGCTACCGGGACATTGAGAAAATGATGCTCTATCGCGGCATTGAAGTGACCTACGAAACGAGTCGAGAATGGTGTCAAAAGTTCGGGCAGCAATATGCCAATCAGCTTCAACGCAAACGCCCCTACATCACAGATAAGTGACATCTCGATGAAGTAGTAGTGACGAACACGCTGCACATGTGCCAGAGGCAATAAAAAGCAACAATATTATTTGTGGCGGGCAGTGGATTCGGAGGGGAATATCTTAGATGTTTTGCTGCAACGGCAGCGGGATACAAAAGCGGCAGAGCGGTTCTTCCGTAAACTCCTCAAGAAACAAAACTTCGTGCCACGGGTGATTGTGACCGACAAACTCAAAAGTTACGGGGCAGCCAAGAAGCGAGTGATGAAGAATGTAGAACATCGACAGCATAAGGGGCTGAACAATCGAGCCGAGAACTCGCATCAACCGACCCGAACACGAGAGCGACGAATGCGGCGATTCAAATCCCCAGGACAAGCGCAACGATTTCTATCTGCGTTTGAATCCATTCGAGGACACTTTCATCCCAAGCAACATGAACTGAGTGCGAAACGATATCGAGAACAGATGCGCCAACGATTTGAGGATTGGCGAGAAGTCGCCTGTTTGAAAACTGTTGCGTGAAGTTGAGCGATTACAGCAACTCAAGAATCACAGTGCTTAATTTCGACTTTCTCCCGTTAAGTTGACAATACCGGTTTGTACCTCCCGCGATAAATTTCGTTTGGTTGCTAGTTGCGGCTTGAATCGCTGTGTTAGGTTCGTTGACTCGGAGATAAGCAAATGGTTTCATTGTTAAGGGAATTAGAAACGAAAGAGTTTGCTCTAGCGGGCTTGTAATCGAAATTGATTCGCTTGATTATGAATTCGCTTGAGTAGCTTCTTTCACTGCCGCGACAATGCCAGGATAGGCACTACACCGACAGATATTGCCACTCATGCGTTCTCGGACTTCTGCATCTGTCAACTCAACCTGTCCCTGCTGTCTGACATCTGCTGCAACTGCACTTGATGTGTCTGCTTTTGCTTCAGCTATAGCTGCTACTGCCGAGCAAATTTGACCCGGTGTGCAATAGCCGCACTGAAATCCGTCATGCTTAATAGGCCTGTTGGGAAATAGAGGAGAATAGTAAAGACAGAGAGAGGATGAGGGAAATGTTCAACATCGAACGGGCACTGAAGGAAGACCGATTGCTGCGGGCAATGACAGGATTAAACCGCAAAGCGTTTGATGCTCTGTTGCCCGCGTTTGAGGCAGGGTATGAGCAAACCTTGCACCAGCAACCTCGCCAACGAGCAATCGGAGGTGGACGCAAAGCACGCTTGGGCAATTCCCAGGACAAATTGTTTTACATCTTGTTCTACTTCAAGAGTTACCCCACCTTCGATTTAGCAGGATCGCTGTTTGACATTGACCGCTCTCAAGCTCATCACTGGATGCATCGCTTACAACCGATTTTAGAAGGCGCATTGAACCAGAAGATGGTGCTGCCGGAGCGCAAACTCACGAGCATTGAGGCATTTATTGAGCGCTTTCCAGGGATGGAACGAGTCATGATTGATGGCACAGAACGCCCGATTCAACGTCCCAAAGACCCAGAGCAGCAAAAACTGAATGACTCTGGCAAGAAGCGGCGGCATACTCGTAAGCATTTGGCAGCAGTGGATGAGCGCAAACGAGTGTTGGTGTTGAGTCAAGCCCGCGAAGGGAAACTGCACGATAAGAAGTTCCACGACCACGAGGATATAGCCGGGAGTGTGCCTGAGGAGATTCCCATTGAACTGGATTTGGGGTTTCTCGGAGTTGACAAGCAGTATGACAATATTCGTATTCCGCATAAGAAACCCAAAGGAGGGGAATTGAGTGAGCAACAGGAGGACAATCGAGCTTTAAGTCAATCCCGAGTGGTTTGTGAGAATGCCTTTGCGGGGGTGAAACGCTATGGTGCAGTGAGCGCAGTTTATCGCAATCGGATTGAGCAGTTTGATGATTATTTGATGTTGACTGCTGCTGGATTATGGAACTTTTACTTGATAGCAGCGTGAAAACTACGTCACAAACCGGAGGTGACAGAATTTCAACCTAATCCTAAACTATTTCCCAACAAGCCTAATGAATGCTGCCTGGACGGGGTGCAGTTCATTCCCGCTTGCTAAACTTTCAATCGTGGTAATCTCTGCATCGTCGTACATAACTGCTAGTGACAGACAGGAATTAATTCGCTGTCCGTTCACTAATACGGTACAAGCACCGCACTGACCGCAACCACAGCCTTTTTTAGTACCCGTCAAACCAATGCGATCGCGTAATGTATTCAGCAAGGTCACATGCGATTCAATCTGCAATGGATAGTCTTTGCCGTTGACTCGGAGTCTGATACTACTCGACTCCGAGCCTTGTGCAATCGAGGGAGTATCGCGCTTAGTTTGAGCGATCGTTCTTTTCGTAATTCCACTAAATGCACTCGTCACCGTACCAATGATGACTAGCTGACCAAATCGCCGCCTGAATCTAAAGTTCACTCATTAAGCTCCTATACAACTAGTAAAAATCTTCGCGTTTTTCAGTTTCAAGCTCTTATATTGCATCAGGCAGAAGCTATGCTGAAGCAAGTTTTTGATCGCGTATGTCCTTATATAGCGTGATGCGGGGATTGTCTTCGGCTATGAGAATCCGATTCATAAGCAGTGTTCGGTAATTCAAGAGAAATAATCACCGTTTTTACCACGAAGTCAGAAGAGCCAGAATTACTTGCGACACAACCATAATTACTGCGTAGCTCTTTCGATGGGCAATACTAGCACTTCGTGTACCGCTGTCGCTGCACTTCCACCTGTTTTGGTTCCCCCTCCAAAAACAGAAATTCGGTTTCCAACCGCTAACGCCCCTAATCCATGTCGTGGGGTAGGCAAGGGCGGTAGTGCTTCCCATTTGTCGGTTTTCGAGTCGTACACCCAGCTTTCAGCAAAAACTTTCTGCTCTGGAACCCATTGTTCACCGCCAAAAACGTAGAGTTTGCCGTTGAGTGCGGTTGCAGCCAGGCCCCCTTGCGCTTGAGGCATCGGCGATCGCGTCTCCCACCGATCAAGATTCGGATCATAAACCTCAAGATTTGGCACGTTCACCTGCCGTGCAGTGCCATCGGCATTCTTGGAAAAATTGCGACCACCCACCACGTAGATTTTTCCATCAATAGTAGCCGACGCTGCACTGTTTCGCGCTGTCGGTGCATCAGCACGGACTGACCAACCGTTGGTCAGTGGATCAAAGACTTCGTTTCGCACACTGTCAATGTGGTCATTGAACAGCCGAGCGTCTTCAGTGGCTCGAACGCGACCACCAATCAGGTATATCTTGTTATCAACCACTGCGGATACAGCCTCTGCGCGCGCCACTGGCAGGTCAGTACCGCTAGTCCAAGTATTAGAGGCGGGATCATAGATAAACATCGTCGGCTGCGCCTGCCAGTTCGGAAACCCGCCCGTGAAGCCGCCAACACCATACAGCAAACCCCTTACCGCTGACAGCGTGATGTGATGGCGTGCGTCAGGTAACGGTTTCAATACAGTCCAGGCATCTCTGGCAGGGTCGTAAGACTCGAAATGATCGGTGAATCCAGGGTTTTGGCTGAGGAACCCGCCGACCACATAAAATTTTCCGTCTAAAACTTCTGGATAAAGCTCTTGTCGAGCGATCGCTGGCGGCGCAGCTTTAGTCCAAGATGGCAGTTGGCTTTGCGCTTGATTCTGTGCCTGTGATGTCTTGAAGAGATTGGGCAGCAAGGCAGCAGCAGCGGCGGCACCAAATCCTAACAAACCCAGTGCAGAGCGACGGGAAACAACTCGCCTAGTTGCTGGATGAGAATAATTGTTATCTTGAGCGACGTCATCTTTCGGGTTACTATTCGTCATTACCTTGTCCTCCTACTTTTGTATTCTGATGTGTTCGTGCTGTAAGCTGCTGAAAGCTATTGAGCCGGGGGACGTAGAAGTATTTTGCCGCAAGCGCGCCCTGAGGCACTGTAAGCGAGACCATCCTGTACACTGCTGAGATGGAAGGTGCGATCGCATTCTTGTCACGATGTGGAATTGATTCTCCAAACCCGATCGCGATGGTGATTAAGAGTACACCCCCCCCCAACCGCTAGCACTCCGTAGACCGATCGCCAACCCGTAACAACCAGAACCCTCGCACCGATTATGGGTGCAATCATTGGCGCGATGCTCGTCACGAGATTGATGTATGAGAACTGCGCTCGTGCGGCGGAACCCTCAAACAGGTCACGAACGATTGCCATCTCTAGTACGGCGGCAGCACCTGCACCTGCACCTGCGATAAAGCGCCAAGTAATTAGCGCATCGATTGAGGGCGCGATCGTACACATCACATTAGCGAGTGTGAAGACCCCACAACCCATTAATAGAATCGGGCGGCGACCGTAGCGATCAGAAAACGGACCAAAGACCAGTTGCGCGATCGCAAAGCCAGCCATGAATAAACTGAGGGTCAAACCTGTGGCAGCAGGGGATGCATTGAAGGACGTACCAAGTGCAGCAAGGGCGGGCAATCCCATATCGATCGCTAAGGGCGGTAATGCAGCCAGGGCACCTAGCAGCAGAGTAAACCCCAAAGAGTTCGGTCGAATTTGCATAGTTCTTTTCCCAATTCCGATGTCTGCTGACTAATGGCAAAAATCGGTCAGTTTCTAGCTAGGCAGCGCAGCGGGCGACCATGCACCAATTTGATGCAGCATCCCGAACCAATCTTCCAAGTGCCAGGTGTGCGAAATGCGATCGCCGTCGAAGTGATGAAACTCGTGCAATGCGATCGAGATGGGCTTTCCCGCCGCCTGAAGTCCAAAGATTTCTCCTCGGTGGGTCGCAACCATGCGCGCCCGCACACCAGCACGGTCTGGTTGTGCAATCACGTCGTCAATCACGATCTGCAAGTCCGGAAAGGCAGCAAAGAACATCTGCATGAGTGGCTTGAAACCCTCACGACCATTATCTTGACCGGGCGCGAGCGGAATGTCCTGCCAGTCCGAAGTCACGGCTTCGTCAAGAAGACTGGGGTTTTTATCGCTGAACGCTTGGTAGAACGCTTCAAGCGATCGCTCTTGCGCCACTGTCAAAGCTGAAGTTTGAATCGTTACTGATGAATGCATAGAATCCTCGGTTGATGACAAACACGAATGAAACTATGTCGATCATTGCATGCTGTTTATGATGTGTCCAATGCATATTGAGAATGTAAATCATGTCAATAATGGTATGATTGAAGTTATGACTCAACAGTTCCCTAACCTCTCCCGCATCGACCTGAACCAACTTCTGGCTCTACAAGCCATGCTGGAGGAGAAACACATTACTCGTGCCGCTCTCCGCGTCTCGCTCAGTCAGCCCGCGATGAGTCGGGTGCTGAGTCGAATGCGGGCGGCGCTCGGCGATGATCTGCTCGTCCGTAGTGGCGTGGGGTACGAACGAACACCGCGTGGCGATCGCTTGCTGCAAGAATTAGAGGCTCTCCTGCCTCGCCTCAACGCGGCGATCGCAAGCAACGACTTCGATCCTGCTATTTCGCAGCAATATTTCCGAGTCACAGGCACCGACTATGCAGTCGCCGTGATCGTCAGCGGTGCGGTACGGCTCTGTCGCAAGTTTGCTCCGGGCGTTCGCGTCGAGGTCATTGGCTGGGCACCAGAGAGTTACCGTTACGTAGAAACGGGACGCTGTGACTTGGCACTCGGTGTGGGCAGCGTACCAACCCCGCCCAAGGGACTGAAGGTGGAAGTGCTGTACCACGAGCAGTTCATCTGCCTCATCAGCGCGGACAACCCATTTAAGCACGAGCGTTTTTCTTTAGACGGATACCTATGTCGTCCCCATGCGATCGTCGCCACCGCAGAAGGGCAGCAAACCATGATCGATCGGCCGCTGGCTGATCTGGGCAAGGCAAGAGAGATTATGTTCCAGTGCCCCTACTTCATGGCAACCGCACTTAATATTGTGGGCACTGACCTGATATTCACCGTCCCCATGCGTGTCGCACTCGAACTCTCAAAGTCAGCAAACCTTCGCCAAGTATTACCACCTCAAGAGATTGGTGATTTCCCCTACACCATGATCTGGCATCCTCGGCTCGACGGTGATTCTGGGCAGTCCTGGTTCCGTGACCAGATTCGGGCGACGGTGAGACGAGAGTGAGAAGGTTGTGTGCATAAACCTGATTGACTGACATGCCTCTCCTCTAGGATGACCTGTAAAGCAAGAAGTTGATTCAGGTCGAGGCGAGAGATTGGGGAACTGCTGAGCCATGACTTCAATATATACCAATATTGGTATGAAGATTATTTCTAATATGCATTGGACACATCACATATGCGTTGCAATAATCGTAGTAACTTTATTTGCACTCATCATTAACCAAGAATTCCATGCATTTATTAGCAATGATTCAGACTTTAGTACTGACAGTTGCACAAAAGCGATCGCTTGAAACGTTTTATCGAGCATTCAGCGGGAAAACCCCCAGGTTTAAGCAATTACCTATAGTGATCGTTAAAGCTGACTCTAGGAGGTCATTATGAACATGAAACGTCGTAGATTCTTGGGCATTATGGGAGGTGCCAGTGTCGTTGTCAGTCTTGCTAATGTCTTGACGCATGGCATCAAATCTCATGCACAGCAGCTATCAGGTGCTCTTGCCGAGAGCTTCCGGCGCAGGTCGAGAGAGGCTGAAGCCCGTGGCCTAGCCGAGCCGTTTAAGGGTATCACCACGAACGGCGATGTTGTCCCAGGTCTCTTCCCCATCCGCTCGACCGGAGTTTCCACCGCGCCCGTTCGCAGTGCTGCCGAGACTTTCCTCGCCACTTTGACCCCAGCGCAACGCACCAAGACGGTGTTTTCGGTTGACGACCCGGAATGGCACAAGTGGATGAACCAGCACTTCTACATCCGGCAGGGCACGGGCTTCTACGAGATGACTGAGGCTCAGCGCGAGGTGGCATTCAACCTGTTGCGAGCCTCGCTCAGCGCTAAGGGATTGGAGCAGTCGTGCGACATCATGCGGCTCAACCACACCTTGGGCGAGCTAAATAACAATAACTTCGAGGAATATGGCGAGTGGCTCTTCTGGATTACGGTGATGGGCACACCTTCAGACACGGAGCCGTGGGGCTGGCAACTCGATGGTCACCACCTGATCATCAACTACTTCGTACTGGGTGACCAGGTGGTGATGACACCCACTTTCATGGGTTCCGAGCCAGTGACGGCTAACTCCGGCAGGTACAAAGGCACGACCGTGCTGCAAAGTGAACAGAACAAGGGTCTGGCACTGATCAACGCGCTCGATGATGCACAGCGTAAGAAGGCTATCATAGAGGTTTCCAAGACCCGCAACAATAACGTGGGCGAAGCGTTCAGTGACAACGTCGTTCTCGACTACGCAGGCATTCGCGCTACAGAGTTCACCGCCAATCAGAAGGCACAATTGCTCGATTTAATCGGTGAGTATGTAGGAACTATGCGCGACGGGCACGCGACGGTTAAGATGGACGAGGTACAGCGGTATCTAAACGAAACTCGATTCGCTTGGATCGGCGGGACGGAACCGAACAGCGTCTTCTATTACCGTATCTACAGCCCGGTGATCTTGATCGAGTTCGATCATCAAACGCCGATCGCTCTGCGGTATTTAGAACGGGGTCAGCCTACGCGCGAACACATCCACACCGTAGTGCGAACGCCGAATGGGAACGACTACGGGAAGGATCTACTCCGGCAGCACTATCAGCAGCACCCGCACCCGCATAGGCATTGAATGATTTAGTTCCCCGCGTGAAGTCGTCGATCGAATGAAGATAAACATTCGACGAGGAGTACTAAAATGCATCGATCGGACAGAGCGGCTAAGCATAAGACAGAGCAGTTTTGCGATATCGTATCAGCGTGATGCGACTGAATTATGGTTGTAGTTCATATCAATCCGCATGAGTGACGCGATTAAGACCTACGATTCGATGTCTGAACTTTATGCTTCCTTTGGCGGCAGGCTAGAGCAAGACGTTGGTTTTACGATTCATCGAAATGAGGAACTTTATCCCAATGCTCCAATTAAGTCTCCAACGTTTCGGGCAAACTTCTACTCAGTTCTAATCCTGCGCGAAGGGCGAGGTCGCTACCTCATTGACGACCAATCCTATGTGACTCGCGGCAACACCATTTATTTCACAAATCCCGGTCATTTAAAGGGGTTCGAGGTTGATGAAACATTACAGGGATATATCATCAGCTTCTCAGAATCATTCCTGAAGCAATATGTTCATGAGAATGTTTTTGATGAATTTCCATTTCTAATTGCTGAAGTTGCGCCACCAAACTACCCCGATCGCGAAGTCTTTCAAATCTTTGACGACTTAGGTGGCCAATTGTTGTATGAATATCAGTCGGATTCTGCATACAAACATAAAGTGATTGGATGTTTAACAGTGGTGTTGCTCCTCAAAATTAAAGAGCGGTTTTGGAAGGCATATGATCCACTGACTGAAGCTTCAACTAGCTCGGACATCACACTGACATTCAAACGCAACCTTGAAGCGCACTTTCGCGATCTACTGGATGGCAAGTGCGATCGCTTGTTCCAGGTACAGGACTATGCCCAGGCACAGTATCTGCATCCCAACTATTTCAGCACCGTCATCAAATATAAAACAGGTAGATCAGTCAATAGCTGGATTGCGGAGAAAACGATCGCGGAAGCAAAGGCAATGTTGGCGCGATCGTCGGAATCAGTCCAGGAAATTGCAGCTCGCTTGGGATTTAAGGACGCAGGTCACTTCTCCCGTTTCTTCAAAAAACACACTGAACTGTCGCCTTTGAGCTTCCGGCAAAGTTCATCAAGCTAGGTGTGTTCAATCACGACCATTGATTCTCTTAAACTTAGAAATGAACAAGCCTGTCGAGAAAATATCCATGTCCTATGTTGGTTGAGTCAGGCTTAATAGAAATTAAGAAGACGCAGTGAAAGCGATCGCTAGAAGATATCTGCTGAACTTCTCTGCAAAGCCAAGCTGATTGACTTATCAACATTGGAGAGTAAGACATGAATACTGAGCGATTAGCGCAAAGCGCAACTCCGCCAAAGCCACCTCGTCGATTACCTCCATTTATTCTCTTTGCTGCATTTCTGAGTACGTTTTATATCGGACTCATTGGTCCAATCTTGCCAGCTTTAGTCGAGCAATATGGTGGAAATGCCTTCACCATCGGACTGTTGTTTTCTAGCTATTCTTTCGCACAATTCCTCAGTGCGCCCAGCCTAGGAGCAATTAGCGATCGCTACGGGCGACGAGTGATCATGCTAGTGAGTTTGTGTGTCGCAGTTCTTGGCTTTTCGATGTTTGCGATCGGTGGAGAACTGTGGGTATTATTCGTGGGCTGGATGATCGTCGGCGTGTCTGACTGTTGGATTGGCACCGCTTTTGCCTATGTAGCAGACACAACCAAATCTAGCGATCGCACTCGCTACTTTGCTTTTCTAACTGCTGCAATTGCTTCAGGGTTTATTGTTGGACCAACCACAAGTGGTTTTGTCGCCCGAATTAGCCCTGTTACGCCGCTCTATGTGTTGATCGCGGTGCTCGGTTTTGCTGCCATCTGGGGCTATTTCTCAATGCCAGAAAGTTTGCCACCTGCACAACGAGCGACTGTACTTCCGCTCAGTCACTTAAATCCACTGACTCAAGCGCGTGACATCTTACAATTTCCGCAACTCCGACTGCTGCTTTTGAGTTATCTGCTGTTCTGGTCGATTGTGATTGTGCCTTCGTCCAACTTACCCAGTTTGCTTTCCGATCGCCTCAATTGGACTCCAGAGCAAATTTCTCCTTTATTGATCACTTTCGGGATCATTGTTGTCTTAGTTCAGCTTGTCGTCTTGCCGCTGCTGCTGCGACGGTTTCAAGAAATTCGTCTGGCAATTGTGGGTGGATTGATCGCAGGATTTGGATTTTTTCTAATCGGTCTATTTCCAGTTACAGGCGCTTTACAACTGGTTTATGGAGGCATGGTGGTCTACAGCATGGGACAACCGCTCGTACAGACCTGCCTCACCGGAGCAATGTCAAAAAGCATGAGCGCGGATCTCCAAGGGCGGGTTCAAGGCAGCATTGCTGCGGTCATGGCACTCGCACAAGTAATCGGACCGCTGTGGGCAGGTTGGCTATACGAAGCCGTGAGTCCAGCCGCTCCCTATTGGGCAGCTACAGTTCAAGTGCTTATTGCTGTCGCGGTTATGCTGATCGCACTTCCAAGACTCAAGCGTCTGAATCAGCAAAATCGTGCAATGAATAATGAACTAAATCAATATCACTAGCTTCCCTCATTAATCAAAGGAGCAAGATTATGAAATACCGCAAACTTGGAACCACAGACGCGCAAGTCTCAGCGTTGGGATTGGGCTGCATGGGAATGTCCGACTTCTACGGCGATCGACAAACCGATGATACTGAAAGTATTGCAACTATTCGAGCCGCGATCGATCTGGGCATTAACTTTCTTGACACAGGCGACTTTTACGGCATGGGTCACAATGAACTGCTGATTCGAGAAGCGATCAAAGAAATTCCCCGCGACAAAGTATTCATTGCAGTGAAGTTTGGAGCATTGCGCGATCACAAAGGTGGCTTCAACGGTGAAGATAGCCGTCCGGTTGCTGTGCAGAACTTTCTGGCTTATAGCTTGCAGCGTTTGGGGGTAGATTACATCGATCTGTACTATCCATCGAGAGTCGATTCCAATGTGCCGATCGAGGACACAATTGGCGCGATCGCAGACTTGATTCAAGACGGCAAAGTACGCTACGCGGGACTCTCAGAAGCCAGTGCTGAAACTTTGCGGCGAGCAGCTCAAGTGCATCCGATCGCGATGCTGCAAACGGAATACAGTCTGTGGACGCGGGAGCCTGAAACTGAAGTGTTGCCCGTGTGCCGAGAATTGGGAACGAGTTTAGTTGCTTACTCACCGCTGGGACGCGGCTTTTTAACCGGAGCCTTTCAATCTCCCGATAACTTTCCACCTGACGATTGGCGGCGGCACAATCCCCGCTTTCAAGGCGAGAACTTTTATCGCAACCTAGAACTGGTCGAAAAAGTCAAGCGAATTGCTGCCCAAAAGCAGTGTAAGCCTGCTCAACTTGCGCTCGCTTGGCTGTTGGCAAAAGGCGAAGACATCATCCCGATTCCCGGAACAAAACGCCAATCACGGCTGCACGAAAATGCGGGTGCAGTGGACATTGTGCTGACTGCTGACGAACTACAACAAATTGAAGCAATCTTGCCGATCGGCGCTGCTGCCGGAACTCGCTATCCTGAAGCACTCATGCACTTCGTTAACCGTTAGTTAGACCGCAGCTTGATTGAAGCACCGACATCTATCTGAATGCTCCCCATCATCAGACAAAACAATTTCGCCCTTCAAAAGGCTGAAGCAATTACAGGAGAATCTAATCGTGCAAAACACTCCTCAACAAATGAAAGCAATGGCTGTTAACGAGTTCGGTGGACCCGATAAGCTGACTTTGCATACCTTACCTGTGCCTACGGTAGATTCGAGCGAAGTTTTAATTCGCGTTGAGATCGCTGGAATTGGTATCTGGGACGCGATGGAGCGCGAAGGTACACTGGTGTATAACGAAGTCCACTTTCCGCGCGTGCTGGGCGGCGAATGTGCGGGCACCGTTGTTGCCATTGGCGACGGTGTTGAGCGTTTTGCCGTCGGCGATCGCGTTTACGCACAGAGCTTCATGAACGACAAGGGTGGTAGCTATGCCCAATACGTTGTTGTCTCTGAAAAAACGGTTGCGCCGATGCCCGATGGTCTCGATATCTTGATGGCGGGCGGACTACCTATTGCCGGAGCGACGGCGCTAAGCAATTTGCAAGCACTGGGGACAAGTAACGAAACCAAATTGATACTGTGGGGCGCGAGTGGCGGTGTCGGTCACGTTGCGCTTCAACTGGCTAAGCGCATGGGAGCAAGCGTTTTCGCGATCGCGTCGGGTGCAGACGGCGTAGAGCTAGCCAAGCGTTTGGGTGCCGATGAAGTGGTGGACGGACGCGGTGACGACGTTGGGCAACGCGCCCGCGCCTTTGCGCCCGATGGCTTTGATACTGCGCTGGTGCTGACGGGCGGTGATGATATTCAATCCACGCTGGGTTTGGTTCGTCAGGGCGGGATCATCGCCTTTCCGAACGGCGTGATGCCTGAACCTAAAGCGCCTGATGGCGTGGAACTTAAGAAGGTAAATGGCTTCGCCGATCCCATGTTGTTTGATCAACTCAACCGATTGATGAGCATTGGTAAGTTTCAAGTTCACATCGCGCAAATATTTCCACTCGAAGAAGCCGCGCAAGCGCAGGAAGCGATGAAACAGCATTATCTGGGCAAAATCGTGTTGCGCGTGAGCGACAAATAAGAGTCGAGCGAATTTCAAATCACAACAACTCTACTCTCAACAAACTCTGTGCCCAGCCAAGCATTGATCAAGTATTCGGGCACCTATTACACTATTTTGGAGACAGATCATGGATCTTTCTAACAATACGGTACTCGTCACGGGTGGTGGCAGTGGCATTGGTCTGGCGATCGCCAAGCGTTTTCTTGATGCTGGCAGTCGGGTGGTGGTTTGCGGTCGTCACGAAGGCAAACTTGCAGAAGCGCGTACGGTCAATCCCGGCTTAGAAACCCGCGTAGCCGATATCGCAAATGCCACTGACCGCGAGAAACTCATCGCTTGGACGATCGCGCAATACCCAGACTTCAACGTGCTTGTGAACAATGCTGGGATTCAGCGACGCGAGCGATTCTTAACCGATACCGCCGACTGGTCGAGCCGACAGAAGGAAATCGCAATCAATCTGGAAGCACCAGTACATCTGGCATCGCTGGTGCTAGAGCATTTTAGTGCACAGCCACAAGCAGCGATTATCAATATCTCATCGGGTTTGGCGTTTGTGCCAGCCCTGTTGGTTGTGTCGCAAAAATGGTAAGGTGTGGAAGCTCAATTTTCTCTAGCTCTGCTCTAAATGACGACTGATTCCTCGTTCAAATGGCGGCACTTTTTGCCAGAAATCATCTTGCTAAACGTGCGCTGGTATTGTCGTTATTCCTTGAGCTACCGAGACTTGGAGGAGATGATGGCGGAGCGCGGAGTCGCCGTGGTGTCCTACGGAGCTTCGCGAAGCGAACACATTCGACCCTCAATCGTTGGGTTTTGAAATTTGCCCCAGAACTCGACAAACGCATCCGTCCATTTCTGAATCCCACAAACGATTCGTGGAGAGTCGACGAAACGTACATCAAAGTGAAAGGCGAGTGGAAATACCTGTACCGAGCGGTGGATTCGCAGGGCAATACCCTGGACTTCATGCTGAGTGCGAAGCGGGATGGAAAGGCTGCGGCGCGCTTTTTTCGCAAAGTGTTGGGAGCCAAGCATACTCAAACTCCACGGGTGAGTCGCTGCGCGAGCTTCGAAGAACTCACAGTCGATAAAAACGCCGCTTATCCAGTCGCAATCAATGAATTGAAGCAAGACCAAACCTTGAAAGCCGAGACCGAATTGCGGCAGCGCAAATACTTGAACAACATTATCGAGCAAGACCATCGGAACATCAAACGGATTGTCAAACCAATGATGGGATTTCAATCATTCAACACGGCAAGGAGAACGTTGCGCGGGATAGAGGCAATGGCGATGATGCGTAAAGGACAAGTGAAAGGAATCAAACAAGGGGATAGTGTATCTGGAGCAAGATTTGTTAATGAACTCTTTGGAGTGATGGCTTAAAGCAACACAAACGAGACCAGTTCGTTTGTCACTTTAAAGTCTTTGCGACAGAACCCTATCTTTAGCGGTTGTTGAGGTTCAAGCTAGAACCTTTCAATCCAGCGGTCTCGCCACATTCCTGGGCTGAAGGGCCTGTTGTTTCGTAAAATGCCGCTTCCGCCGCCGCCTGGTCTGCCGCTTTCGTGTAGCGCCGGAAGCTTTGCACCGAGCGGTGGCGCGTTAGCGTCATCACATGATAGGGATTCATCCCCTTGAGCACCAGATTGGTGGCAAACGTGTGGCGACAGCGGTGAGCATGAAACTGGATGCCCGTCTTCTGAGCGATCGCATCCACGACCTTGTGAATGCCCTCATAACTCAGCCGTTGTCCCGCATTGCGGCGAGAATGAGACACAAATAATGGGCTGAGCGATTGCACCTCATCTCCTTGACCTCGTCGCCAAGACAAATAAGCCTCCACCCGTTGGCTCGCCTCTTGCGTTAACGGAACTGCCCCTTTACTATCCGCCTTTGCCGCGCGAATGGTCAGTCGCCGTCCATCAAAATTCTCACAATTTAGGGCAGACACTTCATTGGCGCGCAAGCCGTGCATCAACACTGACATCAGCGCTAAATTTCGTTCTGGTAGTGAGCCTTGCAGGATGGCCTGCTCAATCTGTTCTACCTCTGCATCGCTCAGATTCTGAGCCTCGGGTTCGACCAGTTTAGGAAGGGCGACCTCGAGCGTTGGGTCAACCGTCAAGTAGCGCGATCGCGTCATCCAACCGAAAAAGTTCTTGACCGTTCCCAACACCCGCCGCACCGTAGCATCTGACAATACCCGTTGATCCGTCTCTAACTCCCTCCGCATTAAATGCGCTTTGAATTGGGCGATTTGACGTGGTGTAGTCTTCGCCCAGCTTCTATCATGCCAACTCAGAAACTGCTGCAAGTCCTGGCGATAGGCGTTCTGAGTTCTGGGAGCCAGCGATCGCGCCTGCAAAAATTCCTCCACCCGCAGTTCCCGCAAATCACTCGGTTCTGAAACCGATTTTTCAGTGTGGAGGGGCTCCCGATGGACTGGAAGAATTTGGATTTCTGGAATCCCTCTGGGCTTTGGTTCCAAAATTGCCTCACTTTCTGATTACAGATAATCATCATTAGCTGGAATATGACCAGCATACGACATCCACGAAGGAGCACAATGAAAAGTACGGTAAAATTTAGGCAGCTATCAGCGTTTGAGGAAGATTCATGCCGTCGCCTTTCCCCGGAATGAACCCTTATTTGGAACATCCTACGTTCTGGTCAGAATTTCACAGCCGCCTGATTGTTGAACTGTCCAATGCGCTGATCCCAAGTCTCCGTCCCAAGTACTACGTCGGAGTTGAGACACGCACCTATACCGACGAGGGCGAAGAAGAATTGCTGGTCGGCATTCCTGATGCTTTGATATTGCCATTGGTAGAACACCAAGAAAATCTGCGATCGTCAGAAGTGTCAGACGTTGCCGTGCAAACGCGCCCGACCCAGGTTCGCCTCCCCGTGCCCGTTGAAGTCCGAGAACGGTATCTGGAAGTCCGAGAGGTGGGAACAAATACGGTTGTCACAGCAATCGAGATCTTGTCCCCTAAAAATAAGCGCAGAGGAAAGGGGCGGACGGCATACGAGAAAAAGCGTCAGCGCGTGTTAGGAAGTTTGTCGCATTTAGTTGAGATCGACTTGCTGCGTGGAAATTTGCCCATGCCGATGACGGGGACAACTGAGAAGGTTGATTATCGGATTGTGGTGAGCCGGGAAGCGAATCGCCCCACCGCCGACTTGTACGGCTTTAGCTTGCGAGAATCCATTCCTCACTTTCCACTGCCCCTAAAGCCGGAGGACGCTGAATTGACTGTGAACCTGCAAGACGTCTTCGATTGCGTTTACGACTTAGGCAGTTATGACGTGCGGATCGATTATCAACAGCCCGTTCCCCCACCTGCTTTGTCTAAGGGTGATCAGCAATGGGTGAATGAGTTACTCGCACCACTGCGGGGGACATAATGCCGAAGTCATTGCCCGAAAAGTGTCGCCTGTGTGCCAAACTGCCTGCAACGGAGGCAAAGCAACGGCATGGGGTGGAAGGCGACGGTTGCTGGGATTCACGAGTCTGTCCGAATCGCCGCTCCTATGCGCGGCACCGCGATCGGCGCAATCAACAACGCAATCAGAAACGCTGGGCAGAACAAGGCCGGATCACAGTTCAGCTGGATGATGACCCCTTAGCCGCAGACACACTGGCACAAATTCGCCAGCATTCGGGCATGAAGCAGATTCAGTTTGAAACCGAGTTACCGGATGCAGGCTATTCTGCCGTCTTGAAAGTGTATCGTCGAGCGGTGGATGCACCCCTCGTGGCGATCTCCGGTGAAGTCTGGTGTGGACGCATCAAGGAAGCCGAGATTGTACCGATTGCTTGTGCCACGTTAACGCCTCGCCAAGTCGAAATCTACGTTGAGCGATTGCTAAAGAAACTGAGCGAAGTATACGGAATTCGCAAATTCGCCGCACTTGAAGAGCTTGCGCCGGAGTTGTATTCGTTGCCGACTAATTAAAGAGGATGAATCATGGCTCGAAAGTAGCAATTTCAACGCTCAAGCCAAGTCGTGCAACTCGAACTCTGGACTGTGATTGAAAGTGCAGGAGATGTTCCAGAACAAGCAGACCTTGAGCAAATCTGGTTGATTCTAGACGTGGCGCTCGATTCCTTGAGTGTGCGATCGCAGTTGAAATTAGCGGGCGATGTGATTGATCGTATGGCGCAAATTATTCACGATCGCGCGTTGTTGACAATTGAAGAAATTCACCATATCGGCAATGCAGAAGGACCAATCATGCCGCTGGGGGCGTTTGACCGCTTTGTGCGGCAATCGATGCAAGTCAATTTGGCCCCCTTTGTTGAAGCTCCTCCGGGTCCACCGAGAGCTTCTCAAGTGGGGAACCATTCTGACTTTCCGGATGATGGGCGATCTATCGCCGAAATTGATCAAGCGGCCCTTTTGGAGGCCCTGGATGCAGAACCAGAGCTTGACGAGCCGGAGAGTTACCAAGGCGCACTTGCGATCGCGCACAGCGAGAATGTTCAGGATTGGATCAGTGCAGTCCAGCAGTGTTTTGCAGCGCAGCCGCATCGCTCGATGCTATGGGTCGACCTGACGAGGGCGATGAAGGATCTGAGTACTGCAGAAGATAATGAGCCCCGAAGTGTCTGGGTCAAAACTTGGTTAGCCCTATTGCTCGGTGAATACCGATTGGAGCAACGAGGGGAGTTCTATGGAGCCGAAACCCTCTGGGTAACCCGGGAGTAGACGGTGACCCTGTTCACTATGCTGGGCGTAGAATTCTGAACCGTTCTGCCAAGCTGAGGAATTTTGAGAGTGCAGGAATACTGGGTTTTCTATATTCATCACTACAGCGCATCGGATAATCAGTTGAAGGACATCGATCGCCACTGATAAATGCTGATAGAGAAGGTGTAACAATTTCTCATTAAAGGGATACCTTAATAGTTACTTCGTACTATTAAGAATTGAAAGGTGGCTCAGCGCGGGTAAGTGAGATGCGAAAGATTATTCATGTGGATATGGATGCCTTCTATGCCTCAGTAGAGCAACGGGACAACGTAGCTTATCGAGGTAAACCGCTGGCAGTCGGTGGCTCTCCAAATACGCGGGGGGTGGTCTGCGCTGCTAGCTACGAGGCGAGACGATTTGGCATTCACTCGGCCATGTCCTCTAAAGTCGCGCTCCAACGCTGTCCTCACTTGATTTTTGTGTCCCCTCGGTTTGAACTCTATCGGGCAATCTCAGCTCAGATCCGCCCCATTTTTGAGCGTCATACTGACATGATCGAACCGATCGCCCTCGATGAAGCCTATCTTGATGTGAGCGAGAATAAGTCAGGGCTGCCCTATGCGACGGCGATCGCACGAGAGATCAGAGCCGCGATCTTCAAGGAGACAGGCTTAACGGCTTCCGCAGGTGTCTCGTTTAATAAGTTCTTGGCGAAGATGGCATC
>JAHHHP010000106.1 GCA_019359275.1 Myxacorys chilensis ATA2-1-KO14
GAGCAATTGATATACAAGATGAATCAGTTTGTCTGTCCATTCGTGCATTGGCTCAACTTACAACTGATATTTTCATCCGCTTAGAGTGACCAAAGAGGGATAAGTGCGTGAATTCCAAAAACTACGTACAAAAATCTCCGCTTTCTTGAAGAAAGCGGAGATTTTTGTACAACAGAGGCAATTAATTTTGACTTAAAGTGGCAACAGATTCACTGAGTAGGAATAGATGAACCCACCTGTTCCTTTATATCCACTATTAAATCTGCTGCCAATCCGCGTCTTATTGCCAAACAAGCACCTTTGCTTCAAACGCACCTAGATCGGTCATCAAAGCATTGTCG
Source organism: Myxacorys chilensis ATA2-1-KO14 (assembly GCA_019359275.1). GTDB lineage: Bacteria > Cyanobacteriota > Cyanobacteriia > Leptolyngbyales > Leptolyngbyaceae > Myxacorys > Myxacorys chilensis. The sequence goes on from JAHHHP010000106.1 coordinate 342, forward strand.
TTCACCTCAACATCATAATTTCCCGTCCACTCGTGCCAGGTTCCATTCTCTGGAAAATCAGCCACGGTGTATCCCGCTAGGAACTGCTCCGAGAAATTTGCTACCACTACTACCCGCGAGCCTTCATCATTCCAACGCGTGTATGCCAGCACCTTCCCGTCTGGATTCTCGTGGAAGAACGTCACATTCTCGGTATAGAGCGCGTGATTTTCCTTCCGCAACGCAATCAGACCTTTGTAATACTCAAACAGTCCACGATTGAGTTCACCCCCCAACAACGTCCAATCGATTTTGGCTTGGTCTTGGGTTTTGTGCTTGTACTCGCCAAATTCTTCCCCCATCCAAATTAGAGGCACACCCACCGCTGTCATAAGGACAGCGGCTCCAAGCTTTGCGCGTTGAAAGGCAGGTTCATCTAGAATTTGGCGATCGCCCAACTCTGCCATCACATGATTGTGATCATGATTGGTCAGGTAGTTGACGACATTGGTTGCGCCCATGAAGCCCTGGCGTTTGCAATCGATCGCGTCTTTAAGCCGTTCTAAATCAAACGTCTCGCCCGTCATGTGTTCTAGCAAGCAGTGATAGAAGCTATCGTGCCAGCAACCGTCCATCGGGCCATCAATATTGGTAATGCTAGTAGTTTCGGGAATGTGTTCAGCAACGTTATAAAACGGTTTTTCACCCGCCGCTTCTTTGGCTTGTTGCACAATCCAATGCATAAAATCATAATTGGCAATTTGCCGAGCTGCATCGTAACGAATGCCGTCGAGATGAAATTCGGAAACCCAATAGCGAACGGTATCGCCAACAAAGCGACGAGCCGGAAAAGTATCTAAGTTCTCATCGTGGAATTCATAGTTAAATTCAGGTCCCCAGTTATTATCAGGATCGCGTGGCTCATGGTGATACCAATAGTCATGATCAATCTGCGTGAGCGGCGAAGAGGATTCAGAATGATTGTAAATTCCATCCATGATGACGCGGATACCGCGACCGTGGCATTCATCCACAAAGCGCTTCAAATCAGCGGTTTCGCCATAGCTCGATTCTGTCGCAAAAAAGTGACGCGGATTGTATCCCCAACTATAATCACCGGGGTACTCCTTGACTGGCATTAGCTCGATCGCATTCACACCCAACTCAGATAGATAATCGAGCTTTGCGATCGCATCTGCATAGCGTCCACGAACTTTAGGATCATCTTCACCGCCAGAAAAATCGGCGATGTGCATTTCGTAGATCACCAATTCGTGATCGGCAGGCAAAGGATGACCATCGTTTTTCCAAACGTAAGTATCAACGATGCGATCGCCATCTTTGATCAGGGCAATAGAATTTTCGCTTGCACTTTGACCATCAATGTTGGTCGCGTAGGGGTCTGTAACATCGACCCATTGATCGGCTTCAAAAAACCAGCTTTTCGACTGCACGCGAAATTTGTACTGGTAAGTCCCATCCTCTAAATCGACCGTTACTCGAAAATATCCATCTTTTCCCTTCTGCATTGGAATCTCCTGCCAATCGGAAAAAGAACCTACGATCGCAGCTCCCTTGTTGTAGGGAGCAAACAAGTTAAATTCGATAGGACTTGCCATAGAACCTTTGATAGTTTAATTTTTACTTAATACTCAGAGGAAATTACGTGTATTATCTGATGCAAGTATAGATTTATGTATCTAGCTTCAGACTCTGGCGAGACTAAATTTGTTTATCTCTTTAGATAGAGAGCAAGTTGGATAGAAAGCAAGTTAGATAGAAGTCAAAAAATTCCCCAGTGGGCAGCTAAAACTGCTAAATGCGACTAAATAGCACGCTCATCCTCTCTACAATTTGCAAGCCTTTGGATAAGCAATTCGCTGGTGATTAGACTGCTGCCACACTCGCACAAACACTTCAGCAATTTTAGACATATCTTCTCGAGTTAGCCCAGAATCGTCTAACTGACCGTCTTTCCAACGAGCCGCCAAAATTTTATTGATCATATTTAACGCCTCTTCGGGCGTCGCCTCTTTCAGCGATCGCAGTGCCGCTTCCGCCGAATCTGCTAACATCAGCAGTGCTGTTTCCCGTGACTGCGGCGCAGGCCCGTCGTAGCGAAAATCTGCTTCATTTACGGTAATGGTGTGATCGGCTTTTGCCCGTTCTTGGGCTTGGTGATAGAAGTACGCGATCGCCATCGTGCCTTGATGCTCAGGAATAAATGCTTGCACCGCTTTTGGCAACCGTGCCTTTCGCGCCATGACCAACCCCTCGGTCACGTGTTTTTTGATAATGCAGGCACTGCCCCACGGATCATTGATCAAATCGTGTTTGTTAATCCCGCCCATCTGATTTTCGATAAAACCGAGCGGATCATGCATCTTCCCGATGTCGTGATACAGCGTGCCTGCTCTGACCAGTTCGACATGACAGCCTAATTCACGGGCAGCTGCTTCTGCTAAATTCGCCACAAATAACGTATGTTGGAACGTTCCAGGCGTCTCGGCGGCAAGTCGTTTAAGCAACGGACGATTGGGATTGGCTAATTCGACCAATCGGATCGTCGTCACCAAATCAAACGCATGTTCCAAGTAGGGACTAATTCCGCTTGCCGCAATGCTCCATGCTAACCCCAGCAGTGCATAGACCACCGCCTGACGAATGAGACCGTACCACACGACGCCAGAAACCGCTCCGATCAGTAAATAGAGCGTGCCTTGAATCAATCCGATCGCTAACCCCAGCCATGCTAATTCTTCGCGCGATCTCATCCGTCTGCCGAAAATCGCCGCTACCAATCCTCCGGCGGCGCTAGGCAACCATTGACTCACGCCGATGGTCATTCCAAGCGGCATCAGCCCACTCAAAAACCCAACCAGAGGAACCGCTAATAACGGGCCGTAGAACGTACTCATCAACAGCGCGATCGCGGGTAGATTGGTTGCAGGAATGCCCAGTAGCACGAGTACTGGCGTACTGACCGTCATGAGCCAGACCAATCCATAATCACGAGGACGCAACCCTTCCGAATGGAGTCGCTGCTCAATCTGCCAGAACAAGACTACTGCTCCGCTCACGAGAAATCCAAAGCTGACCAAGCCGACCCAGTTTGTTTCTCGACGACTCAACTGGAAATAATCCAGGATTAAGAAATCTTGACGGCTAATCGGTTCTCCGACCTCTGCAATCACCTCGCCTCGATGCACAGAGATCTGTTCTAGCGGAACGTCTTGCGCCGCCTTTTCAGCTTGAACTCGCGATTGTTCTTCGTCTTTCGCTAAGTTGGGTTTCAAGGTTGTTAACAGAAGTTTGGCCGTGATCGCTTTTGTTTCTGGCGGCGTCGCAATCTCTAGATTCAAATTGATCGCGGCTTCTAACTGACTCGGGGGCAACCCCGGCGGAATGCCTTGCGTCAACATGCGATTGCTGATTTGAGTCACCTCATTCTGCATCTTCTGCCACGTTGGTTCTGGAATGTTCAGAACCGAAAAGTCATACACAGCTTGCATTGCTGGTGTTTGCAGCGTGTTGAGAGCCATGACATACTGCTGCCGCGCTTGAGTAATTTGGCTCACCAGCATTGAGAACGTCTTCTCAGTCGTGCGATATTGCTGTAACTCTGCGATCGCGCCTCGTTGAGCCGGATCGCTAAAGAGTGTGGCGTCTTTTTGAGCGGCAGGTTGCCTAGACAGGGCTAGAATCTGTTGCCATTCCGACTCTTCGGCACGGCGTAGGTATTTCTGAGTCGCTTCTGAAAGCAACTGCGTATCGGCAGGCAGCGTTCCTACTTGTTGTCTTAGCTGATTCCCCTTCGCTAAGACGGCCTGTAAATCCTGCCGAATCTGTTCAGTCGTTGCCGAATTTACCATCCAAACCGCCATTGCCTCGGTTCGAGCGGCTTTTCGTTTTTCTTCAGTCGCCTGTTTATCTTCTACTGTGGCATCGGCTGGCGCTTCAATCGTCTGAGGGGCAAATTTACCGACGCTAAGTTGAGGCTGATTGTAAAAGCCATAGCCCAAGGCACTCGTGAGGGATAAAGCGGCGAGGGTCAGCGCGATCGGCTCTGCCAATCTTTGAGGAATCATAGACGGGACGCCAGCTTTTCTCAATCGTTTGCGAAGCGTCTTCACCCGACTGAACGACGTGATAGAAACCAGTAAATGCTGTATTTGATCCATCAAAACGGCGCGATGCAGGTGTATACCGCAATCACTGCACACTTGTTGGAGTTGTCGAGTCAATAACCAAAAAGATCGCATAGTCGCAAACGTCTCACGTTAATGAATATTAGTCCGAATGGAAGTGATGACGCTAAGGCTAAGGCAGTAGAAATGGGTTGACTCCTTCAATGTTTTTTATAGATAACAAGTTTCTATAGAAAAAACAAATAAAGATAGAAAATGAAAATTGATGCGCTTCTTACATTCATTTCTGATATTAAGACTCCGCAACCAGAGGTCGGGTCTCAATTTTTTAACAATTCTCCAACACCACGTTCATTTTTAGTTTGCCGTTCGCTTCATTATAGAAACGGCGCTCAAAAAACGAGCTTTGTTTCAAGAATTGTGACCAACGCGAATCACATGGGGTGCAGCAACCAACGGCACTGCAGTCGAAGTAGCCCGCTTAAGGTCATGAACTCCAGACCACTGAGCCAAGAGTTGGGTTGCTAAGTGCAGCGTTGCTTGTTGAGTATCGCCTATGCTGAGTCGCCACTCAACGGGGATCCCAATCATACTGTTGTACGCTCCAGACATTGCTCCTGTGAGGCTACAGACGATCGGAGCTTCGTAGGCGGCTTGGGCTGCCCGCAAGACTGAAAGCCGAAAGTCTCCGATCGTGCTCAAGAAACAGTAGAGCGCGATCGCAACACATGCGTCTGAAGACCTTGTTGAATTAGCCTGAACCGCCAGAATTGAAGCTACGGCATCCTCTAAACCTACGGGTTGGGCCAACAGAGTTTGAACCTGCTGGAGTGTTTCTTTGGGAACGCGGGCCTCTGGGGCTAATCCCAGCATTGACCCTTGCTCAATTCCGCTCACCGCGACTATTTCAGGAATGCAAGTCGGTGCTTTCAGCGTTTCTAGCAGCGCTTGAGCAATGGTCTGTGCGATCGCGAGCAAATATGGCAACGACGGCTGCTCGGTTTGCCAAACCTTCAGCACCTCTTGCACATTTTGCCGAAGTTTCCGGGTGTCTTCGTGAAAAAACAGAAAGACGGGAAGAAGCACGATCGCGGCTTCGGCAGTGTTGAGCGGCATCTGAAAGATCGGATCAGACGGCTGCTCGACACGATGCGGCGTAATCAACGACTCGGCATAAAAGCGAGTTACAGGAATCAGCGATTGATGGGGCTTCATAGCGCCAACCTCTCTGGAGGCTGACGTTGCCAGATGGGATGTGGATGAAATTTGCTGCCCGATTGTTTCGCCGATCGCGGCTCCAAGCAAGGTTGCCTGAAACCGTTTGAGAAGCCCATACTGCATGATTGAAGCACTCTACCCTAACGGTTGTAGTTCAATCTTCGCCGATCTGATCGATTTCGCGGCTGCTCTTAACCAATAAAACTGCACCCCTAGACACTCAAATCAATACGGCAATCTCAATATATGGTAGTTTTTGTCTAATTTATTGGAATCGATGCGCTATATTTGGATTTTACCTCTATAATTGGGCGCATCCTAAATAGAGATCGCAACCCTAATCGGTTTCTCATGTTCTTCCATTGGCTGAGGTTAAATTAGATGGACTTCCCGCGAAAATTGCCCGCAACGTCTGTAGCTCGAAGACTTAATACTGCACCGAAACGCTTAGCGTGGCGGCGTTACAGTCTACTAGTCGGGGTACTCACCATCAGCTGTCTAGTGCCAACCATAGCGCTGAGTCAAACCGAAGGCGTGACGCGATCTCTACTAAGAGAAGGCAGCCAAGGAGCAGAGGTGACTGAGTTGCAATCGACTCTAAAGTTGCTCGGATTCTTTAACGGCAATGTAGATGGCGTGTTCGGAGATGGTACAGCAGACGCAGTGACGCGGTTTCAGCAAGCGGCTAGTCTAGATCAAGATGGCATTGTTGGGCAGGCAACCTGGGACAAACTGTTTCCGCCAACCTCTATTGGTGCGCTCCCGGCTCCATCTCAATTTCCGAATTCGTCAGTTCCAAATTCGCCAGCTCCAGCGGGTTCTGATTATCAACCTTATCCAATTCTGAGAAAGGGAGCGAGGGGTGCAGCAGTGATTGGCTTGCAGTCAAAACTAAGGGCGATTGGCGCGTTTAGTGGCGAGGTCGATGGAGTATTTGGAGATGAAACTCTATCGGCAGTAGAAGAAGCTCAGCGACGGTTTGAACTCGATCCGGATGGTATTGTTGGTCCCTCTACATGGGAGGCACTCCGCCGCTAGACCATAGCTAGACCATGAGCTTGTTAGCAGATCGTTGCAGCAGATAAACAGATATTAACTTTGGTGAAACAAGTGCGATCGCAGCCTAGCCGAATGCTACTTTAAATGCAGGCACACAGGAAGCCAACTTGCTTCTCAAACATTCTTAGATTAAGGCTTGTGCCTCCTGCTTTAATCAAATCGCAACGGTCGATTCTGGTAGTGACATCACTGATTCTTAGCGTTAGACAGTTCTTAACCTTACACTCCACATCCTGATCGCTTAGGAAAAAACGTCTAGCTAAAACTACAGTCTGAACAGACTGGAATATCACTACCCGATGAATTCTGTAGCGAAGTAGTCCACCTTAGTTAGTGATTGAACGTTACTTTTTGAACCAGCTACAATCCAACAAAACTACTGTTCTAAGGGTTCGCCGTATTGGTCGAACCCTTCAATAGTTTTTAGGCTCTTTGTTTTTTAGGATCCTCTACAAAAGCTTAGGTGCGACGAACGGCTGCAAGATTGCTGTAGAGATGAAACGCTGAATTCCAGAGGCTAATGTCTTGCCCAAATAGATGAATGTTGGACGGCAACTTTTGCAGCAATACTGGAAAATCGATTACTGTTTCTGCAAAGCTCGTGAATTCTGACCAAACGGGTTGGCTGGGCAATATCTGATTCAAAAACGAAGTTAAGCTATTCCAATGAATGCGATTGACAGCTTGATCTAGCTCAATCACGTTCTCTCCTAGAGCGGCAAACTCGATACCCTGATCAAAGTTGTACTTCCAATCACAAAGTCTCAGGATGCAGCCTCTTTCAGGTAAGTGGAGGTCACAGATGCGAGCGAAATCTTGAGTTTGCTCTTTGCGCTGACGCTGAACCCCTTCACGTGGGGTAATGTCCACCACCCGTTCATAGATGGGTAGCATTCCTTCCACGCGCTGACTGACTTCTGACCAGTCGAATTTGAGCGTGCCTAATTGCCCATGTTCGTTTTCGCACAGGGCAAGGGCGTGAGGCTCATATTCTTGAAAACTATGAACCTGAAATATTGATCGGGTTTGAATGTCAGTCACGGTTGCCCAAAAGCTAGGAATGTTTGCCGCTTGAAGTTGTTGTCCGTAGAGCCTCAGTTCTCCGATCGCGCCAATGCGATAGAGTTTCCAGCCTTTGTTTGGCAACTGCAAACGGGCCGTGTAGGCGTCGATCTTCATAATCTGACCAAATGCGATCGCGGCTTTTGATTTCGCCTCTGGGGGCATGGCTTCAAGCACCAGCATTCCTAGTTCAGCGTTCTTAGGATTAGCCGTTGCTTCTGCGATCGCGGCTTGATGCTTAGCTTGTTCTAGGTCATGAATTCGCTGAAGTGCTTGTCTGGTTTGAAGCGCAATTTTAGGATTGAGAACATCGCGCAAGACTTGCTGATAAATTTCTTTTGCGCCCTCCCAGTTTCCATACGTTTCATACAATCGACCGCGATAGAACTGTCCCCACGGATTTTGAGGAGACTCTTTTAGAAAAGTTTTCAGCAGTTGAGCCGCCGTTTTATAGTCTTGGCGATCGAAGGCAGTAGCGATTTGATCCAGCATGGGAAGGGATGAGGGATGAGGGATGAGGGATGAGGGGTTCTAGCGTCTCCCTATAACTTCAGCTTTCCCAAAAATCTTCCCTGTTTATTTCAGTTAATCTTATTCTTCATCCCTCATCCCTCATCCTTCATTCCTCATTCCTCATTCCTCATTCCTCATCCCTATTTCAACCGCTCCTGCGATCATAGACATGACCGCCACTGGCGCTGTCACGGCTCGAAGGATGCGCCGACCCAATGAAACAGGCTGGTAGTCGTGTGCGATCGCGCTCATTTCTTCCGCTTCTGTCCAGCCGCCTTCACAGCCGATGGCAACACAAGTTGAGCGAGCCGCAGACACGCACTGAAGCAGATGCGGTGGCGTTCCTCTTGCCAGACAAATCAAGCGTTGCTCTGCTTCGACTGTTTCTAACGCGGTTGCAAAAGATAGCGGATCGAGAATGGTTGGCACGAATTGCCGCTCAGATTGTTCGGCGGCTTCTTGAGCGATGCGACGCCAACGTTCTAGTTTGTTGGGGCTAGGATTGAGCAGCGTGCGATCGCTGATAATAGGCACAACACAGGTGACGCCCAATTCGGTGGCTTGCCGAATGACATCATCCAAACCAGTTTTGGGTAACGCTAACATCAACGTCACCGCGATCGAGAGTTCAGATTCAAAAACAACAGGTTCGGTCAGGGTGGCTCGATCGCCCTGCAATTGAGCGAACCAACTGTTGCCGTGTCCATCCATTGCAATGAAGCGATCGCCTGATTTTAATCTCAACACACGACTTAAATAATGCTGCTGTTCGGGTGTAAGAATGACGATCGAAGCATGTAATTGCGAGGCGGCGAACACTAGCCGTTGTAGCTGAGCCAAGCTTTTCTCCTGTCCTAAATCGAGTTCTGAATCAACATCTCAAATTCTTCAAGTGACTGACTAACGCCAACTTCTTTAGCGCGTTGTAAATATTGCGGAATGAGATCTGCGATCGCAATCTTAGGAAAAATTAAGCTCGATTGAGATTCAACGTATTGACCTTGATCCAAAATGTTGATTGACAACATTCCGCTACTGTAAATCCATAATTCTGGCACGCCTAACGCTTCATAAGCATTCCGTTCTGTTTTAGAGGTAACATCCGTTTTGATCGCTAAATCAGGCGGTGGATCAACCGATAGATCTATCCGATCCTTACCGATTACGGCTTGGTAATTTTGAATATAAAAGCAATCATCCGGTTCAATGCCTGCCGCCATTCCCTCGCGCTTAAATGTTGTAGAGCCAAGCGGCTCCCAGCGTCGCTTTTGCAACCGCAGCACGATTTTAACCAAATCTGAAATAGCGACTTTTGAGCGCTCATGTTCTGGCAAAGGAGCCATAATCTCTAGAATTCCATCTGCATAGGCAATACGTGACGATCGACGATCGCTAAGTTCATCCAAAATCTCTTCAAATCTCTGCCACGACACAGGCTGGAGCGTTACTTTCTGACCGGGCGCTAGCTGGAGGTTGATCGAAGTAGCAGTCATAAAAGCCACGGTTACGCTATTGCCATAATGCCAAAAAAGGGCGTTTGTAGACGCCCTCATTTATGCAGCAGAAACTGAAAGTTACATCACTAGGTTGAGGCGAATTGATGAATCGCATCAAGACCGACGCGATCGCAGAAATCGCCGAAGCTCTCACCCAATTGACGCTCTTTCTTGAAGTAGGTAAACACGGGCTCAAGCACCGTTTCTAGATCATCAATGTTCAATTTTTCTAGATACACTTTCGCCAATCGGGTCTGATTGGGAGCCGCACCCATCCACACTTGGTAAGTGTTCGGGCCGTTGCCAACAAGCCCTAGTTCTGCCAAATATGGACGCGCACACCCGTTTGGGCAACCCGTCATGCGTAGAAAGAAATGCTCATTCGGCAAGCCGACTTTATCCAAGAGCGATCGCACCCGAGCCAGAATGCTCGGACTGACGCGCTCCGCTTCGGTTGTTGCCAGTCCGCAGGTCGGCAGCGCAGGACATGCCATTGAATAGCGGGCTAACGGATCGATTTTGGTGGGACGAGCGATTTTCGCGCGATCGAGAATCGCTTGAATCTTGCTTTTATCTGCCGGATCAATATCAAACAGAATCACATCTTGGCTTGGCGTTAGCTTGAGCGGTAGATTAAATCGCTCAACGATTCGCTTTAGGGCGCTCTTGAGTTTGAAATCTCCTTCGTCTTTGATCCGACCGTTCTGGACCGCAAGTCCTAAGAACAGCTTTCCATCACCTTGCTGTTGCCAACCCAAAAAGTCAAGATATTTCCACTGAGGTAATGGCTTGGAAGGCGCAATCTTCTGACCAAAATACTCTTCAACCTTGGCGCGGAATTTCTCAACGCCCCACTCTTCGACGAGGTATTTCATGCGCGAGTGACGCCGATCGCTGCGATCGCCATAGTCACGCTGCGTGGCTACGATCGCTTTCACCAAATCATACACATCGGCTTTATCGACATATCCGATCGGATCAGCGAGGCGCGGAAAGGTTTCTTCTTTATTGTGAGTCCGCCCTAGACCACCACCTGCAAATACATTGAAGCCTTCAAGCTCACCTTGCTCGTTCGTCAACACCACAAGACTGAGGTCTTGCGAGAACAGATCGACCGAGTTATCGCCCGGAACCGTGACGCAAATTTTGAACTTGCGCGGCAGGTAGTGAGGGCCATAGATTGGTTCGATCGAACCCTCTATGTTGCTGCCGTTGATATCGCGCTTCCGTGCGGCAACGACTTCCGGATCTTCTTCTCCAGAAACGACTTTCTCTCCATCCAGCCAGATTTCGTAGTACGCACCCGACTGAGGCGTAAGCAAATCTGCAACGTTGTTGGCATAGGTGCGAGCGAGATCGTACTCCGGGCGATTGTGGTATGGTGCAGCCGGAGACATGACGTTACGGTTCACATCGCCGCACGCGGTCAAGGTCGATCCCATGTTGTGAACAATCTCGGCGATCGTTTGCTTCAAATTCTTCTTGAGAATGCCGTGAAGCTGAAACGCTTGCCGCGTCGTAATTCGCATCGTGTGGTTGCCGTACTGATCTGACAAGCGATCGAGCGTCAGATAAAGCTGCGGTGGCACAAACCCTCCGGGCGTGCGAGTTCTTAGCATCATCGAGTAGTCTTTTTCCTGCCCTCGGACACGGTTATCTCGATTGTCTTGCTGATAGGAGCCGTGAAACTTGAGCAGTTGAATGGAATCTTCTGTGAAGTGGGTCGTGTCGAGCAACACTTCAGATGCCATAGGCTCCCGCAGCAGATTACTGCGGTCTTTGATGCCTTCTACTTTAGAAAGCTTGCGGTCGATGGACGTCGGCTGTGAAGAAATAACCATGAATCTGCTGCGATCGCGTAAGGACAATACTTAGAGACAACAATTGGTAACGGGCCAAACTACCAGATTGCCCATTACCAAGACAAAACCTATTCCCGGTAAACCGGTCGGAATTATGATGAATGCCTTCAGTCTAACATTCGTTTCTTGTTGACCGAATATTCTTACAAAACATTTCAACGTTGTCATCCTTATTCTAAACCTGACATTCCTCATACGAAATTAAGACAAAAGAACGCTTTCAAGTTGAAATCAAATGTTCTAGTCTCAACCCATTAAAATGAAAGCACTTCAAAAAGGGTGAGAGCAATGGCAACTCAAACTCGTGTAGCAAAGCCGCTCAATGAACTCGTAATCACTTGGGAACCGTTGCCCAGCGATTTTGTGTTAGAGGATGTGGACAATGAAGGGCAGCCCCTCTTGGCTGGGGCGCTGCGAGAAAGTTTAGAACTGAATGGATTCATTCAGCCTCAGATGCTGATCGTTTCAAATTTTGGACTTTGTGCGACGGTAAATGATCAAATTGTGGTCAAAGCTCCTGACTGGCTTTACGTGCCTTCTGTGTCACCACTTGCAACGCCAAAAATTCGCAGAAGCTACACTCCGCACGCTGAAGGAGACGTGCCTGCGATCGTTATCGAGTTTTTATCAGAAACCGAGGGCGGAGAATATTCCTTCAAACGCACTTATCCGCCTGGAAAGTGGTTTTTCTACGAGCAGATTCTCAAAGTTCCGCTCTATGTCATCTTTGACCCGGAGGTGGGATTGCTGGAGTTTTATCAACTTCAGAACGATCGCTACGAACTGCAACTGCCAGATCCAAATGGTCGCCATTGGGTGGCGTCAATGAACTTATTTTTGGGCACTTGGCGCGGCACAAAAGAAGGGCTAACAGGCTACTGGCTACGCTGGTGGGACGCAACAGAACGGTGGCTCCCCTGGGCAGTAGAACAGATTGAGGAGGAACGTCAGCGTGCTGAGGAAGAACGCCAACGTGCTGAAGCAGAACGTCAGCAGAAAGAAAAGCTGATGGACTATTTAAGGTCACAGGGCGTTGACCCAAATGACTTTCTCTAAAATTAGCAAGCTGCGAAACTTAGGGGCGCAAATCGTAGAATTGCTTCTTTCAACTACTTTACCCAATCTGGACAGTCTGATTCTAATTGCCAGCCATAAGGATGAAAGCCACAAACTAGCATTGCCCGATTGCAGCGAGTGTACCCATAGCTAATGCCGTGATAGTTAGCGCAGCCTTGACAGGCGTGAGGGCGTGAGGGCGTGACTTCACTAAATCCCTGCTGCGATCGCAAAATCTGCTGATCACTCTGCTGACGATGCCAGTTCACATAGTCAGCCTTACGCAGTAAGTAATCAATCCGTCGGGACGGGCTTCTAGCTGCATCCATCGTCTTAGGATAAAGAAGGGACAATACTTATAGCGTACTCATCGTGCCCTAAAAAAGCTGTCACCCTAACGTCTGGTTTTTATGAAAAACTAGGAAGATATTTTCAGATTTTGATGCTGTTATTCAGAACCGTCAATCACAGTAACTGTCAATCACAGTAGTTGTTATTGGAAGGCATTGTCGTATTTAGGTTAGTCAAGATTTAGGCCAGTCAAATGCTGGCTCAGCAGTGTCTTCAATGAACAAAGTTTTCAAATCACGAACAGTAGCCTGTCATTTTTACTGTCGCCCTCATTTAAGTTTAAGTGCGTACCCAATTTTATGTCTGTCATCACAATCACAGTCAAACTGTTTGCCGCCTATCAAGACGCTTACGGTGTTCCGGAACTCCAGTTTGACCTTCCAGAAGGAAGCACAGTCGAGACAGTGTTCGATCACCTGATCCGCGATCGCCCCGAACTAGCTCAATGGCGCGATATCACTCGCTTTGGTGTCAATTTTCAGTTTGTCCAATCTGATACTGTTTTGCAGTCGGGAGACGAAGTGGTGTTGATTCCCCCAGTCAGCGGCGGGTGAAAAGAGGCGATCGCCTTGCTACAAAGATTCTCCCTTAGCAAACTCATATTAAAACCTATATCAAAAGCACCTTCGCTTTATGCTGAGTTAATCCCGACAAAATAAGTCGGCTTTGTTTGACTCAGTATTTTTGCCATGTTAGGATTCGGCAAAATCACAGAAACAAAGCGTTTGCAGGAAGGAATTTTCAGTCATGGCCCAGGCAACACAAGACAAGGCGACAAACAGCGCAACAACCGCATTTCAGGCACTCCAGTGTAAAGAGTGCGGTGCAGAGTACGAGCCGAAGGCGATCCACGTTTGCGAATTGTGTTTCGGCCCGCTGGAAGTGAAGTATGACTACGACTTCTTGCGGCGTACGGTGACGCGCGAAACGATTCAAGCGGGTCCTCACTCGATTTGGCGCTATCGTCCTTTCCTGCCTGTAACCAGCGAGAACCCGATCGATGTCGGAACGGGCATGACTCCTCTGCTACAAGCCAATCGTCTGGCTCGGCGGTTGGGGTTGAAGAAGCTTTACATCAAAAATGACGCGGTGAACATGCCGACCCTCAGTTTTAAGGATCGGGTTGTGTCAGTTGCGCTGACCCGCGCACGGGAGCTAGGCTTCACCACGGTGTCTTGTGCTAGTACTGGAAACTTGGCAAACTCAACAGCCGCGATCGCGGCTCATGCAGGTCTTGATTGTTGTGTGTTTATTCCGTCTGATCTGGAAGCGGGAAAGGTGTTGGGAACGCTGATTTACAATCCAACCCTAATGGCAGTTCACGGCAACTACGATCAGGTGAATCGCCTCTGTTCTGAAGTGGCAAACACTCACGGTTGGGGCTTTGTCAACATTAATTTGCGTCCTTACTATTCTGAAGGCTCTAAGACGCTGGGCTATGAAGTGATTGAGCAATTGGGCTGGCAGCTTCCCGATCACATCGTTGCACCGTTGGCGTCGGGTTCATTATTTACCAAGATCTACAAAGGATTCCAAGAGTTTGTCAAAGTTGGCTTAGTTGATGAAAAGCCCGTTCGGTTTAGCGGCGCACAGGCGGAAGGCTGCTCTCCGATTGCTCAAGCGTTTAGCGAAGGACGCGACTTTATTTCTCCAGTTAAGCCAAATACGATCGCGAAGTCTCTCGCCATTGGCAATCCGGCAGACGGAGTTTATGCGATCGATATTGCTCAAAAGACGAACGGCAATATTGAATCTGTCACCGATGCTGAGATTATCGACGCAATGAAGCTATTGGCTGAAACCGAAGGCATCTTTACCGAAACCGCAGGCGGAACCACGATCGCAACCCTCAAAAAACTGGTAGAAGCGGGCAAAATCAATCCTGATGAAACCACAGTCGTCTACATCACGGGTAATGGTCTGAAAACTCAGGAGGCCGTTCAGGGCTACATCGGTGAACCTTTGACCATTGAGCCAAAACTTGAGAGTTTCGAGCGTGCCTTAGAGCGATCGCGCACCTTAGACCGCCTAGAGTGGCAGCAAGTTTTAGTCTAGAGATGACGGGATGAAGAAATTTCTGGCGGCTTCATCCGGTATGATTCAATTTCTGTAATTCAATTCATTCCTCCTAGTTATGGTCAAAGTTCTGATTCCGACACCCCTTCAAAAGCTAACAAACGATCAAGCTGTTGTAGATTGCAACGGTAGCAACATTTCTGAGTTGCTAGAATCTCTAGAAAGCAGTTGCCCTGGTATTAAAGCGCGGTTGTGCGATGATCAAGGGAAACTCCGCCGCTTTGTGAACTTCTACGTCAACAGCGAAGACATTCGATTTCTTGAGAACGAGAACACTAAGCTGAATGACGGGGATGAAGTGAGTATCATTCCTGCGATCGCGGGCGGTTAGTCTGAGTTGTTTCCTGTCGAACCAAAAATCCCTCCATCTTTACTTCAAAAGTGGAGGGATTTTTGCTGGCTGTAGAACCACGGAGACCAAGGCGGGTTTGAGAAGCTTCTTCTAAGACAAGAGCCGGGAGGTATATAAAAGCAAATGCGGGCGGCATGTCCGCATTTGCCTGTACTAAAGATGTCATGAATAGGCGTGTGATCCCCTATTTCATCCAAGATTTCACTGTCAGTATAAGGGTTGGTAGGTTATGTGTAGGTTGTGTGAATTCGATACTCAAGTTTCCAGATTCGACCTTTTGACCAGTGAAGTCACCATGTCTGTTTTCTCTAACCTATATCCTCTATAACCGGAAAGGTCATTGGAGTAGATCGGCAATGAACACAGTTGTCTGGTACTTCAGAAATACTCGCCCTTGAGGGTCTGCGTAGCGATCGTACAGTCCCTTCAGGTCGTTCAGCAGTTTCTCATATGCCGCTCCCGCGCGAGGAACATAAGATCGGCTCTTTGCATTACCAATCAATCCTGCTAAATCATGAGCTTGTGTGATGGTAAATCTGTAGTCTTGCACGGTTGGAAAGAGTGGATGGTCGGGGAAGCTTTCAGCGCGATCGAGAGCGGGATGCTTGTCTGAAGCCTGGCGCATTAGTTCACCAAATTCGTTGGTAAACGGATCGCTGCGATCGCGACTATTCCACGCTAATGCTAACCGCCCAGATGGTTTAAGAATCCGATGAAATTCGGTCAGAGCCACTTCTGGATTAAACCAATGGAACGCCTGAAAACACGTTACTAAATTGACGGACTGATCCGTTAGGCCCGTTTGTTCTGCGGTTCCTGAGTGATACTCGACATTAAGATGAGGTTCGGCTGAAGCTTGCATGGCGACATTTGGCTCAATTGCCCAAACGCGGCAACCGCGCTCACCAAACAGGCGAGATGAAATTCCGGTTCCCGCGCCAATATCGGCCACGATTAATTGAGATGGATTTCCTAAACCAGAGAGAATTTGAGCGATCGCGTCAGGTGGGTAACTCGGACGATGGTTAACGTAGTCAGCCGCGCGATCGGAGAAGCGATTGAGTGGATCAAGCTGATGGAGAGGAGCCGTCATAGGGTGTGATGGCGGTTGCGTTCACTCTTATTGAACTATAAATCTACTTGAACCATAAACCTACAAAAAGCCCCCAGCCGCAAAGCCAGGGGTGAATCATCAGGGTGCATCTACCATTCCTCTATACCTGGAGAGGGAGGATGCGTCCGGAGAAATTATTCAGTTTTTTTGGCAAACATTCAAACCTTAAGGCAGCGCACCCGATGGCATCGCTGCTTGCAACGTGTCATGCAATGCTTCAGAAGAGCGCACGGCTGCCATTTTGATCGGCTCTAACAACGTTAACGGAACCTGCAAACGGTTGAGTCCACAGTATTCATCGCGTTTTGTCTCTCGATTGGGACCGTGATAGTCGCTGCCTCCAGTCATTAGTAAGCCATACTGGTTGCACAAAGTTTTCAGTTTATCGACCTGATATAGGGTGTGACTCGGATGATAGACTTCTACACCCATGAGTCCAGCGTCTACAAGCTCCGGCAGTATCGTTTCGACTCTACCTCCCCGAAACAGGTAGGGATGTGCCCAAACCGGCACTGCACCGCACGATCGCAGAAGTCCAATTCCTTCTGCTGTGCTAAATTTTTCGTACTGCACAAACGCAGGCTTGTCGTCGGCTAAGAAGCGATCGAAGGCATCCCGCGAGGACTCGACATACCCCGCTTTGACCATCATGGTGGCGATGTGTGGACGCCCAGGAGCCATGCCTTCCCCCATATCAGGCAATTCCAGCGGATAGCCTAGGTCAGCCAGCTTGTTTAGCATGGCTTGAGCGCGACGCTTACGCCCTTCTAGTCGTTGAGCCAAGGGCGGAATTAACTGTTCTCGATCGGGATAAAAGCCTAAAACGTGAAGCGATCGCTCGTTATACACGGTGCTGAGTTCTAGCCCCGGCACAATCTCTAATTCGGCAGGAGCGGCATTCAGCGCTTCATCCCAACCGGAAACTGTATCATGATCAGTAATTGCCAATGCCTTAACACCTGCTTTTACCGCCGCGTCTACCAACTCTGTTGGCGTTAACGTTCCATCGGAAAAGGTTGTGTGACAGTGAAGTTCTAACATGGGTATAGGCTAACGCAAATCGAAGGGTGAGAGATGAGGGATGAAATAGGATAATGATCTTGAGAGCGCTGATTTTGTGTAGGGTTCTCGTAATCGTCCTGCGTGGAAGTGGGGCAATGCTCTCTATTACATCCCTCACTCCTACTATTTATGCCCGAAGGTCCTGAAATTCGGTTGGCGGCAGACACGATCGCAATTGCACTCCTCGATCAACCCATCATAGACCTATTTTTTGCATTTGAGCATCTCAAACCTTATGCAGAAGAATTTGTGGGTGAGCGGGTAACGGCTGTAAAGACTCGCGGTAAGGGAATGCTAATGTGCTTCTCGAATCAGCTTTACATTTACAGCCACAATCAGCTTTACGGAAAATGGTTTGTGCGACGATCGCGCTCTTACCCTAAGACAAATCGGCAGCTTCGGCTTGCCATTCATACTGCTAAGAAATCGGCACTGCTATACAGCGCGTCAGATATTGAGGTCTTGCGGGAAGAAGATTTACCTCATCATTCATTTTTGCGTCGAATCGAAGTGGATGTGCTGGATCAAGCAGTGACGATTGAACAGCTTGAGTTGCGATTTTTGGAGAAGCGATTTTATCGGCGTCAGTTGCCGTCATTGCTCTTAGATCAGCATTTTTTAGGTGGATTGGGCAATTATCTTCGTAGCGAAATCTTGTTTGTTGCCAGGGTTTATCCGACATTGCGTCCGATTGATTGTTCTGTTGCACAAATTCGTGCGTTAGCATCAGCTGTTCTGTCTGTTAGTTATCAGTCTTATCAAACTAAAGGCATTACTAATAATTTAGAATTAGCATTGCAGTTAAAGTCAAAGGGATATAAACGAAGCGATTACCGTCACTATGTTTTTAATCGTGATGGTAGACCCTGTTTTGTTTGTGGCACTGCGATCGCAAAAGAAATTTTAGCGGGACGACGTGAAATGACACCCAAAAATCGGACAGGGAGCTAAGAGTAGTATCCTTGTTCAGTGGAGGTCAAATATTATGGCAG
>JAHHHP010000107.1 GCA_019359275.1 Myxacorys chilensis ATA2-1-KO14
AGCCCAGTAATATTCTGCTGAGCGATCGCACAGGTCATCACGTCGGACGAGTCTATCTTGTGGATTTTGGCTCAGTTCAAACCTTAGTCGCGCAGGAAGGCGGAACGATTACCGTCGTTGGAACTTACGGCTATATGCCTCCCGAACAATATGGCGGACGGGCAACTCCTGCATCTGACCTCTACAGTTTGGGCGCAACGTTGATTTACTTGACGACGGGCAAACATCCCGCCGACTTACCGCAACACAATTTACAACTGCAATTTAGACCTTTTGCAACGCTAAGTGAACCATTTTTAGATTGGTTGGAATGGTTAATAGAGCCGAGTTTAGAGAACCGTTTAGGATCGGCTCAATTGGCATTAGAGGCATTACGAGACGGAGAAATTAGATCTCAGAAATTGGGTGCGATCGCACCCACCAACCCTACAACCACACCTCAAATAACAACCGACCGACTCTTCTGGAATGCAATTTGGCGTAGCAGTACGTGGGGTGCGATCGCTGGGGTCGTTTCTGTACTTCTCCTAAGAATTCCATATGGTTACGGTTTCGGCAGATCTCTCCTTAATGTGATTGGCTGGATTGCAGCATCAACAAGCTTATTTGGAGGACTTAGTTTAGGGCTGGGATTTTTCAATGGTCTACTGATCGCTTATCTGACAAAGCGCTTCTTCTCATCTGCACGTCAGCCTCGCCTTTATCGACTTACTGTAGGTTTTGCCGCCACCGTTTTCAGTGCAGCCGTAATGGTGACTATCCTCAGCCTCTTTTTCTCATCTTGGTTTCGGATTCCGGGAGTGCTGCTGACTACCCTTACTTTAGATGCAGCAATGGGCATGGCGAGTCAAGCGATCGCAACCTGGTATCTCCGAGAAAGCCGGAAAATCGCATCGAAAAATGATTTGAAAATACCTCAGCAATCACTAGAAAAAATTCAAGAAGAGAACTCAGTAGAACCCGTTCCACTTGCGCCAACGAATCGGTCTGCCAAACTTCAGAGAAGCGATCGCAAACCTGCTCCCGCACTAACGAAAGAACGGGTTCTTTGGAATGCTATTTGGCGCTTTAGTACCGTTGGCGCTTCCGTCAGCGCTGTCTTATTTTCAACCTATGCAAAATTTTCATCTTCTTACTCTAGTGATCTGAGAATTGTTGCCCTCAATATGGTTCTTGCAGCCATTATGGGAGGATCTCTTGGCTTAGGTCTAGGCTTTCTCAATGGACTTTTATCAGGACTTCTAACACTCCGCTCAACACTTAAAGACAGCCGCCTTCGGTGGGGAGTTGGAATAGTGGTATCCCTTTTCAGTGCAGGTCTGGTCTATAGCGTTCTCCTTCTCTCATCAACAACCTGGATACCTCTTCCTCTATTTATCTTGGTTCTTTCGGTGTCAATGGGGGTAACCAGTCAAAGTTTTATTCGTTGGTATCTACGAGAAACTCGTTCTAAACCACCAGCGAAGACTAAATCGAAGGTGAGAGTGCTTCGTGCTAGGTCGCGATCGCTTCCCGTTAACCACCTCAATTCTTTCGACCAACGACCAAAATAAGCTTATGAAAACTTGTTGTGCCGTAAATCTTTCCCGTTCTACAAAACTTTGTAACTCAGCCTAAAATAGGAAGTCGAGTCTTAATCCTGTCACTTGCTGCAAACCATGACTGCTTCTCCCCGTCGCTACCACATCACCACCTTCGGCTGCCAGATGAACAAAGCTGACTCCGAACGCATGGCGGGCATTCTCGAAACCATGGGCTTCCAATCAGTAGAAGAACCCAACGATGCAGATCTCATCCTCTACAACACCTGCACGATTCGAGACAATGCAGAGCAGAAAGTGTATTCCTACTTAGGTAGACAAGCACGGCGAAAGCAGGAAAATCCAGACTTAACGCTGGTTGTGGCTGGATGTGTGGCCCAGCAGGAAGGCGAATCGCTCTTACGCCGCGTCCCAGAACTCGATTTGGTAATGGGTCCTCAACACGCGAATCAACTCCAAGATTTATTGGAACAAGTGTTTAGCGGAAATCAAGTCGTTGCCACTGACCCAATTCACATTATTGAAGACATTACCAAGCCCAGACGCGACAGCAAAGTGACCGCCTGGGTGAATGTAATTTATGGCTGTAATGAACGCTGTACTTATTGCGTTGTTCCTAGCGTTCGCGGAGTTGAGCAGTCTCGCACACCTGAAATGATTCGGGCTGAAGTTGAGGAGCTTGGACGGCAAGGCTATAAAGAAATCACTTTATTGGGTCAGAATATTGATGCGTATGGTCGAGATCTTCCGGGTGTAACGCCCGAAGGTCGTCGCTTGAACACGTTTACAGATTTGCTCTACTTTGTGCATGATGTTCCGGGTATCGATCGCATCCGTTTCGCCACCAGTCATCCCCGCTACTTTACCGAACGGCTGATCCGCGCCTGTGCTGAACTGCCAAAAGTGTGCGAACACTTCCACATTCCGTTTCAGTCGGGAGACAACGACGTTCTCAAGGCGATGGCGCGGGGCTACACCCACGATCGCTATCGGCGGATCATTGGAACGATTCGTGAGTATATGCCTGATGCGTCAATTAGCGCGGATGCGATCGTAGGATTTCCCGGTGAAACAGAAGCCCAATTCGAGAACACCCTCAAACTGGTTGAAGATATCGGCTTCGATTTAGTCAACACTGCCGCCTACTCTCCTCGTCCGGGAACGCCTGCCGCCATTTGGCAGAGCCAACTTTCTGAAGAGGTGAAAGCGGATCGATTGCAACGACTGAACCATTTGGTCTCGGTGCAGGCATCAGAGCGATCGCAGCGCTACGCTGGACGCATTGAAGAAATTTTGGTTGAAGATCAAAACTCTAAAGACCCTACACAAGTGATGGGACGCACTCGCGGCAATCGCCTCACCTTTTTTGAGGGGAATATTAATGACTTGAAAGGCAAACTAGTAGAGGTCAAAATTACTGAAGTTCGCCCGTTCAGTCTGACAGGTCAGCCATTAATTGAAGCCCGCCTGTAGCGTTTTCAAGACTAACCTTTTAATCAAGGATGAAGTTGATACGGTTCTGGGGGATCGAGTAGCCCAAGGCGACCGAAAACGGACATTCCTGCAATACACACCCCTCCACCGAGCAAAAGCGTGTTGGACGCATCGATGTGACTTGTCAAGCTGCCTACCAGCAAATTTCAAAACGCCATCCTATAAGGTATTTACTTAAATAAAAATAATCTTGCTCGAAGGGTGATCTTTTATAGGGTTAATAGTGCGTTTTTCAGACTCGTATAGTGCCATCTCACTCACGCCTGGATCAACTGCCTTACTACCTGCGGCTTTGATGTATCCTTCTCACAGCTGAGTATTGTCAGGGTATCTAAGGAATCTTTTCATTCAATCGGGTGATTCTAGAATTTTCTATTAGCGCGAAAATAAACTGATTAGGACAGTATTAACGAACGTTCTACCTACGTTTTGCCCTTTAGCAACGGAGCGCAATGGCATTGAATTACGCCGAGTTGGCGACTCACGTTCAAGCTCTTCAAGCCCAACTCAGATCTTTTGAGCAAACTCTTAGTCTTCCTTTAGAGGTTCACAACTCGCAGCTTGCACAACAGTTAGAGCGGCTGGATCAGACAGTTGTGAGCCTATCAGAGCAAGTTAGTGTCATCAATCAATCCGTCCATGGCGATTCTAGCCAAGCTGCGGTGCTGGCCCCTCCTATTCATGAAGAATATTGGCGAGCACTCAGCGTTTGCCTGCCTGTTGGACTTTTTACCTGCGATCGTCAAGGGCAATGTATTTACCTTAATCGGCGTGGACAAGACATCACAGGCTGCACTGCCGAAGAAAGCTTAGGAGACGGATGGACTCGATTTATCTACGCTCAAGATCGCGATCGCGTGATGGCCGACTGGCTCTCCGATGCTCTAGCCGGACACCAACACAACAGCGAATTTCGGGTTCAGCCCCCCCAAGGAGAACTCCGGTGGATTCATATTCACACCGCACCAATCTTGACCGACCAAGGCGAATTTGTCGGGCACACAGGCACGATCGAAGACATTACCAAACAAAAACTTGCCGAAGCGCAGATTAGAGCCTCTCTCAGCGAGAAAGAAGCGCTGCTCAAAGAAATTCATCACCGAGTCAAAAACAATCTACAAATCATCTCAAGTCTGATTTACCTACAAGCGCAGCGAATTGCTGACCCAGCAGCACGTCAAATCTTTGAAGAGAGCCAAAGTCGAATTAGCTCTATGGCACTCGTACACGACAGTTTATACCGCTCTCAAAACTTCGCCCGAATCAATCTGTCAGAGTATATTCAAACCCTTACAGCCAGCCTTTTTAATACCTATCGAATTCAGCCAGAACTCGTCAAACTTAACGTCAGCGTCGAAAAAGGCGTCGTAGTCAGTTTAGATCGTGCCATTCCTTGTGGCCTAATTCTCAATGAACTGATGACTAACGCTTTAAAGCACGGCTTCACCGACGAGCAGCAAGGGGAAGTGCGGGTGACATTAACCTTAAGCCGGCCAGCGGGCGGGCTGGCGACAGCAATCGACGCCGATTCTTTGGAGCCTGATCGGGACAGTCGCGTTTGTCTAATCGTTGAAAATGACGGCAATTGCTTACCCGACACCTTTGAGCTACAGACAATTCAGTCGATGGGATTGCGCCTTGTCAATGCATTAGTCAATCAGATTCAAGGCGAAGTTGAAGTCGAGAAAACCGCTAAAACCCGGTTTAAAGTTACATTCAATGGTGCGTGAACGTGGCCGACTCGCCCTACAATGCTGAAAGATTTGTATCAGGATTAGTTAAGCATTGAAAGCGGCAAAAATTCTGATTGTAGAAGACGAACGGGTCGTCGCTTGGCATGTGCAAGAAGCTCTGTACAAGCTTGGACATCATGTGGTCGGCATTGCAACGACAGCAAAAGAGGCATTTCAGTATGCGTTAGACCAGCCGCCTGATCTGGTCTTGATGGACATCTGTCTTCAAGGAAGCAGCCTGGACGGCGTATCTGCCGCCGAATATCTGTATTTGCAACTGGATGTTCCGGTCGTTTACTTAACCGCCCATGCTGACCAACACACTCTCCGCCGCGCAACTGAAACTTCACCCTTTGGCTATCTGGTCAAACCCTTTCAAGAAGTCGATCTAAATTCTACAATTCAAATTGCGCTGCGGCGACATCAGCTAGAGCAAGCCCTCAAAGCGGTGCAGCAATGGTATGCAACGACCTTAATTAGCATTGGAGATGCCACGATCGCAACCGATATCGATGGCTTTGTTGCCTTTCTAAATCCCACTGCCGAAATTCTGACGGGATGGACGCAGGAGCAGGCCTTAGGAGCCTTTGCATCTCAGGTGCTAGACCTCGTGGATGAAGATACCGGAGCCGCGATCGACAATCCAATTTTGGCAGCATTGTGTCAAGGCGATACAATTACGTTGCCTAGCCGAGCACTGCTGCGATCGCGCGATGGGTCTGTTCATCCCGTTGGCGATAGTGCCTCTCCAATTCGCAACCGTAAAGGTGAGATTATCGGGGGAGTGATGGTGTTTCAAGATATCAGCGATCGCCGATGTCAAGAGCAGACCCTGCAAAAGCAAAATCAGGTTCTAGAACAGTCTCAAGACCAGCTAACCGCTCAACTCTGGGAGCAAACTGTGCAACTTCAGCAAGCCATTGCCTGTACTCAACTACTGAAGCGGGTGTTAGAGCGGTTTGCATCTCAAAGCGAAGAGTCATCCTTTAACTCTACGTCGAGATCGGTGAGCCGCGATTCGGTGCTGCATCTGCTGCTGCAAGAGGTGGGACAGGTGTTGGACGTGGAGTATTGCTGGGTAGCATTGCAGGATGCTGATCAGCGCTTTGCCACTATTGCCTACGAGCATCGTCCTACTGATAGAGGATCTAAGCGCTCTGCGATCGGAGAGCAGATCTGTTTAGAAGACTTTTCACGCTTCTATCTCCGGCTGATGCAGCATCAATTTTGGATCAATCCATCGCCTGAGGTTTTACCGGAGCTGTACCAATCGTTTCTCGATGCCAAGTCTCAACTGATCGTGTGTCCGATTCAAGATGACCAGCGCGTGATTGGGGAAATTGGCATCGTAATTCGTCATTTGTCGGCTCAGTCCGCGTTGCAAGGAGAGTTGATTGCTCAAACGGTCAACCAAGCCGCGATCGCACTCTACCAGACACAACGACACCAAGCGGCGCAAGCTCAAGTGAGAGAACTGCAAAGCCTCAACGTTCTGAAAGATGAGTTTCTTCAAGCCCTATCGCGAGAGTTGAGAACGCCCCTCACCAATATGCGGATGGCTGTAGAAATGGTGCAGCGCATTGCTCAATTGTTGAAAACAAGCAGTCTTCAGGCCATGCATCCAGACGCAACAGAGGCGTTGTGGGGCAAGTTCGACCGTTATTTACAGATTTTGCAGCAAGAGTGGCAGGACGAATGTGAACTCGTCAATAATTTGCTTGATTTTCAAAGCACTGCTGCGTTAGCGCAAGCGCTGCCCAGCCACTCGCTCTACCTACAACTCTGGCTACCGGAGGTCGTGAATCGCTTTCAGGAGCAGGCGAAACGCAAGCAGCAGTTTCTCAACTCCTGGATTGCCGATGACTTGTCTGCGATCGCGGTGCATTCGCCAACGCTCGATCGCCTTTTGACGGAGTTGCTCAAGAACGCCTGTCAATTCACGCCGCCAGAACATGTGATTCAGGTAGCGGCGCAGGCTCACGACGGGCAGCTAGAACTGTCGGTGAGCAACACCGGAACCGAACTGTCGAGCGCTGAGCAGATGCAGATTTTTGAGCCGTTCTACCGCAGCGCCAACGATGAAGGATGGAGCGGCTTCGGATTAGGCTTAGCCTTGGTCAAGCGTCTCGCGATCGCGCTTAAGGGTCAAATCCGAGTGGAGAGCGAATCAAATCAGACTCGATTTGTCCTGACGCTGCCGATCACTCAAGAGCTTCCGTAACATCAGTCATCCTTTTTGCGTTAGCGTCCCTCTTTGCAAAATATGGCGCAGGCATCCCTAAGAATTCCGCATTGCCAAAGGTTCTTCAACTCGCTGAATGCGCTGAAGCAAATTGGGCTTTGGCATGGCCTGAGGTTTGCCCATTCCGTAAGTGAGGGCATAGCTTTGTGCCAACAACCAAAGCCATAACCTCGGAAATCTTGGTTCCAGCCAAGGTTGCACTTGAGAGAGCAATCCGGGCAACCAACCGCTTAGTAGCCAACTCAGAAAAGCATTCATGCCAAAATCAAGATAGTTCCCAAACCAGCGCAGTAGATCTTTTGCGCCTGCCATTTGCCAGATCCACAGCATTAAGGCAGGATTTTTGCGAGCGGCGATTAGGGCCATACGGTTAAACCGCAACCATGTGACTCGATCTTTAATAAAGGCATCTGCGATCGCAGGCGGTTGAGTTGCCAGCACACCGAAGAACGTGTTGAGCATCGAATTAATTCGCGCTGGAGGCAAGATCTGACCCGTCGGAACCATCATTCCTTTAGAGAACATCCACGTTACAGAGACATTGCTCTGGTAGGCGCGAATTTGGTTGAGGTGATTTGCCTTCAGCAAGTCGTGCTTTAAGGCAGTATCTAGCAAGTGAGTCAACCGAGACAAGTTGCGAACTAGCGACCCAAATCCCGTGAACACTAGGGGAGATTGCAGCGAAGCGGCATCCCCGATTGCAATCAACCGATCAAAAGCAATCGTGCGATCGCGGCTGCCCACACTAAAATGACCCGGAATGTAGCCAAACGTCGCTTTCTTCCACGTCAGCTTTTCCATGTCACAGCGTCGATACTCCGGCAGAATCGAGAAGAAATCTTCGTACATCTCCAGTAACGACCCCGGATTCTCCGGATGGGCTTGATGATAGTGAAACAGATAAAACGTCAGTTCTTTTTCATACGCTGGGAACAGTTCCCAAATCAGTTGCCGTCCGCGAGAAATGTCGCCGTGGCTATTCAGAACATCTCCAAACTGTGCATCCCAGACCCCCGCCTCAAATCCATCTTCGATGACAGCGCCTACGGTTGGGCAGACGCTATCAAAGGCTCGTCCACCATTCAATTGCCAAGCAATGGGGGACGCGGTTCCCATCGCATCAACGAGTAACCGTCCTATAACCTGACGGTCTGTGCCGCTCGGTAAGTGAGTTGCCTCAATCGTGACCTGATCTTCGCCAACGTCTGCCCGTTGAAATTCAGTTTCGTCCCAAATTTCGCCGCCGCACTCGCGCAGTTTCTCGCCGCAGAGCTTGAGAAGTTTTTCAGCATCGATCGCGATATTAAGAACGGTTGGGGTATGGAGAATGGGCGCTTTGGCTTGCGGCGGATTATTTGCATCAAAGAATTTATGAAAGCCATCTACATACTCACGAGCAATCACGCGATCGAACTCGGCAGGCGTGAATAATCCCAGATCAATTAAACTTTGGAACTCGCTGCGAGAAATGTTCCATTCTCGATTCATCCGTCCGAAGGGCAAGCGCTCTAGCAGCAGCACGCGATAGCCCAGCTTTGCCATTACAGCCGCGTGAATAATACCAAGTGCGCCGCCAATATAAATGAGGTCGAAGGAGGGCGGGGGCTGTATTGGATCAGCGGAGGAATTTCCTGCAAAGATAACCTGTTTTGGTTGCTGCGGATGTTGCACGCCTTCACGCCAGCGCTGTTCCCACCAATACACGCGAGTTAAATCATATTCTCCGTTAGGAATCTTTTTGAAGAAATGGACGGTTTGAGGATAGTCCTGTTCCAGGGCTTCAAAAATTGTTTGTTGAGAAAGATCAATTTTTGGCGGTTCTGGGTAGATTTGCGGAAAGTATGCTCTAATATCAGAAATCAAATTCTTGAGAATCCAATTTTCACCGGCGATCGCCTGGTCTGCCCATCGAAACACTTTGAGATACGTCGTCCGCTGAACCGACCATACAAAGATTGAAAGTTCGGGGATTGGAAGTTCGGGAATGGACGGTGGAATTTGCGACGCTGTCCCCCCTGAGAACTGAACTCGACAGCCTGCTGCCGTAGCTATCTTCTCACCGCGCTCCGGTTGATACTCAGTTTGTAACCAAGCCATCACCGATTCTGAGTCGGGAGTGGGAACTTCGATGTAAAGAATTTCTTTCATCTGAGGGGGCTAAACTCCGAAACGATTACTGAAATAGAGAGGTTGACAGAATTTTAAAATCCGAGATACTCCTAATACGATCTCAAGTTAAAGAACGTTACAACGTTACTCATAATGCTCCGACGCTTTAATACTGCTCAATCCTGCCATGAATTATCCCATCCCAGCGACCCCCGAAGAACTAGTTAATTTCCGTCAAGAACCCGTGACGGAGGAGTTGGTAGCCGCGGCGATCGTAGCTGTGGTTCGGCAAGCGCGGGCAAACGGGCAGTCTCTAGAAGAATTGATGGTCGAAGTCTTAACGGACGACAGCCTCCTCGAAGGTCAACAGCGGCGGTGGCTCAGTCAATTGATCGAGCAGACCTGGCAGACTCTCTCTTGAGCTTGCCGCCCAGACGATTCTATCCTTGATGATTCGACCTGTTCATTCTCAAAGGAAAAGACCCCCTAAATTCTCATTAAGGAGGTCTCCAAGTGTATTGCGCGAAACAATTTACTATCAACTATTGATTTACTTCAACTATTAAAGTCCTCTGACCGAGAAAGCTGCTGCTGGTACGTATAAAAGCTTGCAACTAAAGCAAGCCCAAACCACCACAGAACATTGACACTTGGTCGATACCAGACTGTATCGACTAACCCATGTCCAACCATGCCAGCAACAAGCGCCACGGCTCCGATCAACCAAAAGGCATCACGGTTGTCGAGTTCTCTTAGCCGCTTCAGTTGCACTGCCCCTTGATTAAACGCCACTAACAGCAGCCACACAAAGGCAAATAGCCCAATAAAGCCCATTTCAACCGTCACTTCTAGCAAAATGGAATAGGCGCTGAGGGCAGTAAAGCGAGGGCG
The DNA here is from genome assembly GCA_019359275.1 of Myxacorys chilensis ATA2-1-KO14. Lineage (GTDB taxonomy): Bacteria > Cyanobacteriota > Cyanobacteriia > Leptolyngbyales > Leptolyngbyaceae > Myxacorys > Myxacorys chilensis. The sequence goes on from JAHHHP010000107.1 coordinate 10,011, forward strand.
TTGATAGAGGGGATAAACTTTCTTGAACACCTGATCGCCAGGACCAATTCCTAGAATTGGATAGTCCTGAATCATTTGCCAAACGGCTGCCCACACATTCAGTCGAAATGCATTGCTACTATCACCACTCCCGGCAAAAATGCTGGCGACTCGATACCGAAAGGCTGGCACGAAGATCACGCCCAGGACTAGCACACTCGCCAAGCCTAAAAAGAGAATTGGCAGTGCAGAATATCGCCAGAACTTGGGCAAGTATGGACTCCACCAGTAGTGCAGCATGACAAACAGAACTAGTGCCATCAGTGCCAGTCCAATCCAACCGCCGCGGCTCTGAGTCAGGAGCAGACAGGCTGTATTCGCGATCGTCATAATCACCGCCAGCGCTTTGGGCAACCAACCGCGCCAAGCAAAGATAGCAACCATGCTAAGCGCGATCGCGGGAATTAAGTAGGCTGCCAATAGATTCGGATTGCCTAGAAAGCTATACACCCGCGTCGTTTTTGCCAATGGAGATTCTGGATCGACCCACGTTGCTAGCGCATCGGCCCCAAAAAACCATTGCCGTAATCCATAGCCGCTCACAATCAGCGCCACGTGAAGATAGACGCCGATCAGCCACGATCGCAGCCTTGGCGATCGCAACACTCTCGCCATCAGCGCAAACAGCAGTAAATATAAGCTCAGCTTTGCCAACCCAATAAATGCCGCTACTTTAATGGCTCTACCCTGCGCCACGGCAGCAGAAACAGCAGCAACGCCCCAAAAGAGCGCGAGCGGCAGATGAATCGGCGTTAGCCCTAATCTAAGGTGTCCTTCAGAAGGGTCGTCAGTTACGGTCAACAAAACCCAATACGCCGCACACGCGCCCAGTAGCCAACCGATCAGCTCAGTTGAAACAAACGGCGTAACTATAATCAGGGCACTGAGAATTCCCGCGCCGATGGGGTCTGCCCACTGCATGAGAAAACTTTGTTTGCGCCACGATCGTAACGACCCAACTATGCGATGCAGATAACTCGCTCCTCGCCACTGGTGCAGCGGCAGAGATGCCAAAGTCACCTGTTGCCAAACGGAATTCATACGCGGATTTCCATGCTTCAAAACACCATTGCCCAAGGCAGAATTAGGCTAGGGTCATTATCCGCGAAAATGTCAGTTGTAGGGCGTAGTTCGTACAGCAGTTTCTACAGATGTATCTGTAGAAACTGCTGCGATTAAGGCAGGGCGGTGCTCCGAAAGAATTGCTTGGCAATTGTTTGTAGTTGAATGCAGCCTAGACGGGTCGAGACTTCGATAAGAGGCGTATTAGTGATTCTATTTTATGGTGAACCTAGTGTAATGAATCTACGATCGCGGCGATCGTGCACTACACCAGTTGTTCAATTTGATGAGATTCAATTTAATTTGCTTAGGAATTTTGATTAAGCCTAGGAATTGTAATCACGTAGCGATAGCCCGGTTCTGAGACGCCTTGAATTAAGATTTGTCCACCATGCAGTTCAGCTAATTGACGGCTGAGAAGCAAGCCCAAATTCTTACGCAAATCTTCTGCACCGGGAACCTCCAAATCCATCTCAGAATCAACAATTGTTGTCACAGGAATCAAGCTAGAAACCGCACTGCGACTGCCGTTGCCATTACCAGCGTATTCTAAACTCATCAGAGAGGATGATACATAGCTGTCAGCATATCCTGCTCCATCACCCAAACACGGATGAGACGCCCACACCGTAAACCGGAGTCCGCTACTTTTGTGAGACACATGAAGCCGAATAATGCTACCTGCATTCGAGGCTTGAATCACGCTGAAAATCAGGTGATATAGCATCTGACGAATTTTCTCTTTATCAAGCAGCCAAAGCCGCGTTCCCGGTTCGACCGAGAGACAAATCTGCTGCTCCCGACGATTGGCAGCTTGCTCTAACGAACTAATCGCCTGCTGACATAGCATTTCAACATTCACAGATGACAGATTTAACCTTCTGTTGCTGTCATCAAGCTGGGAGAGTTCCAAGATTTCTTTCACTAAGGATAAAAGGTATTGCCCGCTGTGATGAATGATATCTAAATATTCTTTTTGCTTACTGGTGAGCGGTCCATAAATCTCGCGATTGAGAACGCTTGCCATTCCCATCACTGAGGTTAAAGGGGTGCGGAGTTCTTGCGTGAGGTGAGCGAGGAGTTCAAATTTGACGGAGCTAGTTGGCGCGATCGACAAGGCATTTTGCGTTTTTGTAGATCTGTTGTCGTCAGTTTTCAGAGCGTGCTGTCGCTCATATTCACTCATGCTCAATCGCGCTGTGAGCATTAAGAACTCAGCATCTTTTTCTGTGAAATTGCGCGGCGATAGATCAAAGACGGCTAGAGTACCCACGCACTTGCCGCTTGCTGTGAGCAAAGGCGCTCCTAGATAAGCCCGAATGCCGTACTGCACCAACAGACTGTTGGCAAATGCTGGATCAGCGAATGTATCGTCGATCGCAAGAATTTGATGGCTGTCAACTACATTGACGCAGAACGAGTCCTCGCGGGGCACTTGGCGCGACAGGGCTAAATCATTCATCAAGCCCAGACGAGACAGCCCAACGGCGGATTTAAACCACAGACGCTCTTGATCCATTAACGTCAAGAGGCAAATGGGAGCATTGAGAAAGTGGGCCGCCGTCTGAGCCGCCTCTTCAAAAATTGGTACAGTTTCAGGCTCTAATAAGCCTAGGCCCATCAGCACAGACAGACGCTGCTGTTCTCGTGCCTCAACTGTTAGACCATCTAACCGACAAAATAGCCTGTCAGGGATTCGCATTACAACCCCTATTCCTCGTAAAAAGAACTCGTCTATAAGCGGTTAATTCTGTAAAGAATTACAAAACCGCCTGTTGTTATACAAAGATTGCCCTGGCACTAGGCTGAATCAACGTTCTTAGACAAGAAAGATTACGGAAATATAGGAGTTGCACGCCTATTTGTCCTTGTGAGATTACGGAACCTTAATTTTTTTGTTGGGTTGAATTAAGGTTCTTCTCTTTACTCGCTCCAATTTGAGTGTCGAAATCAAGGCTGAATTATGTAGACTGCGTTAATTCTTCTCTTTTATCCACGCTGGGTGGGCCATGAGAGATGCCATCACCCGCACTCCTCTGAGTTGATTGGATAGAGGTAAATGCCCTTTTGGAGCGTCCAGAGTCCAATTAAATTCTCCGGGGTAACGAGTCCAACTGTTTCCCGATTTCCAGCCAATTTTAGCCCAAAGTTTTTCCCAGTTTTTATTCAGGCTCAACCAAATTTCTCGCTGGGTTGAGAACCCAAATTTACCATCAGAATGAGCGAGCCACAAGGCGTCGATCGTTTGTAAATCGGCTACTGGAAACTGCTCAACCTCGGTGAAATATAGCCATTTACGCTGCATAGCCGCCTCTCCTGCCAATTCACACATTTTTTGAATCGTCACTCGATCGGCTTCCTCGAACGCTTGTTTCACAAGACAGTGCTGAAGAGGAGCGTAGTCGATACCGCGATCGCTTCTTAATACCACAGTTCCCGTCGGAAACTGCTGCTGAAGAAAGGTGAGAACCGTTGGAGATTGGGTATTGTAAAGCTCTTGATAAATTTTGGCGTCCACTCGTCCTAAAGCTCCGGCGGCGCGACGCTCCTGCAAGAAATCCATCAGTACAACAAAGCCCGCCTCACCTTCCGCTACAAGATCGCTCACAAGCTGTAGCTGAGTTTTTTCTGGCTCTGAGCGCAACTTAACTTGCAGGGCAGTGAGGCTATCGGGAACATTGAAAGATGTTGATGTTTCTAAATTTGTCATGAAACTATTCATGCTAAAGGCCATCAAGGAGAATTAGGAATGATTTAGACTGAATTGCTCTACTCCATCATCCCTCATTCGTTCTCTCGACTCGACAAAATTTGAGTAATGATTTTGCTCGTGGAACTAGGGATCTCGATCTGAACTAGTCTAACCTGCCCGCCATACGCTTGAACAATTGCCGCTTCGGGCAGCGTGTCTAGGGTGTAGTCTCCACCTTTAGCGTAAACATCGGGCTGAAGCGCCTGAACGAGTTCACAGGCAGTCGATTCCGAAAAAATCACGACGCCATCGACGGATTTGAGGGCGGCTAAAACTTCTGCCCGTTCCGCCTCTAAGACAATCGGGCGCGGGGGCGCTCCGGGTGCTTGTGGTTTGATCGCTTGAACCGAGCGATCGCTATTCACGCCTACAACGAGGGCACGTCCAAACTGCTTGGCGGTGCTTAAGTATCGCACATGCCCGACGTGGAGTAAGTCAAAGCAGCCGTTCGTGACCACAAGCGGACGCCACCGAGCGGGATCAGCTGCGATCGCGGCTTTCAAGGCTTCAAGGGTATAGACTCCAGCACTCATGAATCGACGGCTTCTTTCGGTGCAAGAGTTTCGGTCGGCAGCTTGTAGCCTTGCTCAAAGGCATAACGCACAAGCTGAGAGCGATTCTCTAACTGGAGCTTGCTCAAAATATTACTCAGATGGGTTTGCACGGTGCGAGGACTGACGAACAAGTGATCGCCAATCTGCTTGTTGGTATAGCCTTGAATCACTTCCCAAAAAACTTTTTCTTCGGCGGGAGTTAGCGGAAGCGGCTCAGGACTCGCCGCTTGAGGTTCGGGCAGACGATCCGTTTGCTGCATCAGCCGAATGATCTCGGAATGCACGCGGCGCGATCGCTCTAACTGCGCCTCAATTTTCGCCAAAAGTTCTCGTGGCTCAAACGGTTTGATCAAATAGTCGTCTGCACCAATCGAGTGTCCTTGCACGCGATCTTCAATGTCCCCTCGGCTTGACAGAAAAATGAACGGAGTCAGTTGACCTGTCCGAATGGCGCGGAGGCGGCGGCAAAACTCGAATCCGTCCATTTCTGGCATAATCACATCCGAGACAATCAGATCCGGCGGATCTTGCTCAAAGCACAGGAGCGCTTCAGTGCCGCAAGCCGCTTTTTGAACCGCGTAACCCCGCTTTTCTAAGTAGCGCGTCAATGCCGTTCGGAGCGTCATATCATCATCGACTACTAAAATCTTCTTCATCTACATCTCCGAGCAGTTTTGAGTAGCCCATCGCTTCAATTCACCTTGCCTATTCTTCGATCCAAGGGGTTTGAAGAATGCCCCTCATCATGGTAAATCAAACCTTTCCGTTTGCAGTTAGTTTCAGCGGCAAGGAACTAGCTATCAATTCTGCTACACAGGAAATCCACAAAGTTTGGTAGCCTACCAAAGCATACCCACGATCCTATTCGACACTTATGTACGAAAAGATTACACCTCCCCAAGTTGGTTCACCGATTACGTTTAAAGACGGGGAGCCGATTGTGCCGGACAATCCAATTATTCCGTTTATTCGAGGGGATGGGACGGGGATTGACCTATGGCCCGCTTCCGAGCGCGTGTTTGATGCGGCGGTTAAGCAGGCTTATGGCGACAAGCGGAAGATTTCTTGGTTTAAAGTGTATGCCGGAGATGAAGCGTGCGAGGTGTATGGCACCTATCAGTATTTGCCAGAAGATACCTTAGCCGCAATTCGCGAGTTTGGGGTAGCGATCAAAGGTCCGTTGACCACGCCGATCGGCGGGGGCATTCGATCGCTCAACGTTGCCCTCCGTCAAATTTTTGATCTGTACGCCTGCGTTCGCCCGTGCAAGTACTATTCGGGCGTGCCTTCGCCTCACAAAAGTCCTGAAAAGCTAGATTTGATTGTTTACCGGGAGAATACCGAAGATATTTATCTCGGCATTGAGTGGAAACAGGGCACCGAGACCTGCGATCGCATCATCAAACTGCTCAATGAAGATCTGATCCCCGGTACGCCCGAACACGGCAAAAAACAGATTCCCCTCGATTCGGGCATCGGGATTAAGCCAATCAGCAAAAAGGGTTCTCAGCGCTTAGTGCGACGGGCAATGCAACATGCACTCCGGTTGCCCAAGCATAAGCAATTGGTAACACTGGTGCATAAAGGCAACATTATGAAGTACACCGAAGGAGCCTTCCGCGATTGGGGCTACGAATTGGTGACATCAGAATTTCGAGCGGACTGCGTGACTGAGCGCGAGTCGTGGATTTTGAGCAACAAAGAGCGCCATCGGGATCTAACAATCGAAGAGAACGCCCGCGAAATCGATCCAGGCTACGAGTCGATGACGCCCGATAAGCGAGACACGATTTGCGCGGAGGTAAAGGCAGTTTTAGACACCATTTGGGAAAGTCATGGCAACGGGCAGTGGAAAGAAAAAGTGATGGTCAACGATCGGATCGCCGATAGTATCTTCCAACAAATTCAAACGCGCCCTGATGAATACTCGATTTTGGCGACGATGAATCTAAATGGCGATTACCTGTCCGATGCTGCCGCCGCGATCGCAGGTGGATTAGGCATGGCTCCAGGCGCGAACATTGGCGATTCGAGCGCTATTTTTGAAGCGACTCACGGCACGGCTCCCAAACATGCGGGGCGCGATCGCGTCAATCCTGGCTCGGTGATCTTGTCGGGCGTGATGATGCTGGAATATCTGGGCTGGCAAGAAGCGGCAGATCTGATTAAAAAAGGATTGGCAGCCGCGATCGCGCAAGGGGAGGTCACCTACGATCTCGCGCGCCTGATGGAACCGCCCGTTGATCCTCCCCTTAAGTGTTCAGAATTTGCGGAAGCGATCATCCGGCATTTCTAAACCGCAATCGAAACCGAAGAGAGCTTCCTTTGTCCGTGTGTAGAACAACGATGGCATCTCTTCGGTTTCGATTGAACTTTCGATTGAACTTAAGGATTAGAGAATGTGTTGATATTGCCGCCACCGATCGCGCGTCCTGGAATTCGACGGGGAGCGGAGAAAGGCTGTTCCTTCAGCTCTGGCAACGATGCTGGAGCTCTGTAGACCGAGCCGACAGGATTGGATTGCGTGGGTACAGTAGGCTGTCCTACAGGATTCGCCAAATTGAGAGGAGGCAGATTACTGTTGGGTCCGACTGAGGGAGAGATCACAGGGGGCGCTACGGTAGCCGGATAATTTGCAGGTGGAGAATAGGGTTGAGACCCTTCAACCAAATTGGTGTAGGCGTTCCCGACGGGGGTTGTTGGCTTTGTCGCATCGATTCCTGGACTGTCTAATCCTGGATTGTCTAAGCGAGTTGTTCCTTCAACCGGAATAGGTGCCTGATTCACGCCTTGAGTGGGCTGATTCACGTCCGTCGGCGTAACGGGTGAAGGGGTTGCATAAAGACGAGTCATGGCCTCTTGAAGAGGGCTTTTTGTGGAACTTGTTGGTGTGAAACCCGTAGGTAGCGTTGCAGACCCACTTCCTAAGCCGCTTGGTTGAGCGGTTCCTATAGAGTTGCGCTCTGCGCTAATCGCGCTACTTTGTCCTGCATTCACCTGTCCGTATCGATCGGCCAACCCATTGTTGAAAGCGCCAAAAATTCCAGGTTGCCCTAGCGTAGATTGAGTTGTCACTAGTCCAGTAGATGTGTTAGCTGGGGTAGCTGGCGTCTTAGGTGCATTCGTTCCTGCTGGCTGGGGCAGCGTAGGCTGGTTTGGTTTGGCTTTATTGGTCTCTGACTTGATGCCAATATCATTGATTAGAACGGGCAGCGAATCAATGTCTGCCCCGATCGCTTGCTCTTCTCGCAACGCCAACTCTTCGTCAGAACGCTCTCCCTGGACTGACCCTTCCGGGCGTGTCCACCAATCCCATGTGAATAGGAGTAAGAGTAACAGCGCGATCGCGGGTCCCCAAAAAATCGGACGCCCCAATGGACGCAACCGAGCTAAGAAGTACCGGCTTGTAGCTGAAGAAGAGCGACGACGCATAAGACCTAATGTAGGAACTTTCAAGCTAATCTTAATCGATATTCAAGAGGGGAGAAGGGAAATCGCAAAAGGATCATGAGGCTTCATTCAATCGTTAGAGATTCCTTCACATCAGTTTGAACAACCCGCCGCGCTATCAGCGAGTTGACCATTATTAACAGGTTCGACACTTATTAATCTGGGGTCTAGTGTAGCTAAGGACGCCTCTATAGGTCGCGTATCCGGGTGTTTTATGGAATCCATTCGCCAGTAGTCACCCTTCAGGATCGCCCATATTGTTAGTAATCCAAGTTGCGGGTTAAGTTGAGAGAACAGAAGAAAACAACCGCAAGCCACGCGAATTGCACCGCACCTGTGTTCACGACTACGGCATAGTGAATCAGGAACCGGGGTCGTCAACTGATGA
>JAHHHP010000108.1 GCA_019359275.1 Myxacorys chilensis ATA2-1-KO14
GGCAGGGCTGGCTTAGAGCTACTCGCTAAGCGCTTCATTATGACTGCATAACGGCAAGCTCAACGTAGTGCAGCAATCGTTTTCTCAGCTTCACCAAAAGCTCGGAAGAGCCCAATGTCGCTGTCATTTGACAGTCTTTACCTGCTATTGAGAAAGAACAAAGCTAAATTTTAGTGAGGGTAATCCAGCATCTTGTTCTACTTTTCAAGCTCTGGTTAAGTGCACCCACAAGCAGAAGTCTCATTTAACAGAAACGCTTCAAATACAGTATTGTATTCTAGACATATGAATTAGAGCGGTTGAACCTCACTTCTAGCAGTGATTTTTGGAAAGACAGCTTTGGGTCTAGAACAAGAGGTTTAGTCTGAAAAACTATAGCCATAAGCATTAAAACACTCTAAAGCCTGGAATTGACGGATAGCTTAAGCTATCCGTCTTAAGTTAGATGATTGTGACTATATCCCTCTTTTATCACTTCCCTAAAGCAAATCCTGAAACCTTTGTGTGGCAATGCTAAGCAGGTCAAGATATTGCAACGTTTGCTGTCCCTATATTTGACTAAATGGTTTAGGCGCTAAGTAGTTCCTGAGGTACCGATTTCCGATTCTCAAGTCTATTGGCAACTCTAAGTAGCAATTGTGCTAACTGTATATCGTCTAACCGCTCAATCGGGTCTTCAATCGGCTGAGGTTCTTTTCCTGCTAAAAGTTCGCAGAAATGGCGTTTTGCGCCCAGCTTGATCTGATCTGCACCATCTAGCATCCGCTCCAGCATTTCGCAGGATGGGTTTGTTTTGCCATTACGAAATTCTGAGATATGGGTCGTGCTGATCCCTGTTACCTCAGACAGCTTTTTTCCGGTAATACCGAATTGCTTGAGCGTTTTATCAAAATATTGATGCATGGATTTAACCCAGAGCGAATATAATGATTCAACCGAGGGCGGATTGTAATAATTCGCTTGAGACGAATCTGAAACCATTCTAGTTGATTACTCTGCTATGGAAACCATCGAGACGAAGGATTTACACAATTCAGGTTTTATTAAACGATCTGAAGTCAAATCTCCTCAAATTAAGGAGGTTTAGCAGTATGAGCGCTTACCCTGTTGAGGTCCAATGTTGTGAGCTGTTTCCCCTCGATCCAATGGGTAAACGCTTATGCGAGACGTTTCCTTATTGGTGGAATGTCATTACCGCAGCGAACGAGACAAGGCCGCAGTGGATAACCAATATCAAACATCCCCTGCGTCCACGCGTGCTGTGGCAGCGATGGAACGATTCCAACACACTCGTCGGAGTGCGATTTGGATCCACCACCACCTATGCCCTCATTGATATTGACCGGACAAGTCTTTATCATCCAGCAGTCAATCCCTGTGGGTTGACCCTGATCCTGGCAGCGCTCGAAACCATTGGTATTGTCCGTCATGTCTTGCTGCAATCAAGCAGTTCAGGCGGCTTGCACCTATATCTGCCATTGCCCCACGCCGTGCCCACCTTCGGACTCGCACAAGCTTTGAAGCAGTGCCTAGAAGCCCAAGGGATTGCGATCGCTCCGGGACAAGTCGAGACCTTTCCGAACACCAAAGCCTATGCTGTTCCCGGCACCTACATCGAATATAACGCCCATCGCCTGCCCCTGCAACCGGACAGCGGCTCCTGCCTACTCGATGCCGACGGCAATCCTATAGGCACCGACTTAGGGCAGTTCTTCCGCCACTGGGACAGCGCCGCCGTCGGGCAAGACCTCGAAACCCTGCACCAAGCGATCGCAGTCGCGCGCCGCAACGGCAGCAAACGCAAACGGCATCGCATCGCCGCCGTAGACGAATGGCGCAGCGACCTGCAGATTGAAATCAACGAGGGCTGGACTGGGTATGGACAGACGAATCACCTCTTGAAGACGATCGCCTGCTATGGAGTCGTCTTCGAGGGATTGCAGGGCGAAGCCTTAGCCGAATTTGTCCAAACTACCGCCATGAATGCCCCCGGTTACGAAGCCTACTGCCGTCACCAGCACGAGATCACATCGCGATCAACTCTATGGGCGAGAGCCGCCGAGAAATACTGGTGGGCACTAGGGAGCGAGCCTCAGCGTAACACCCATCGCTTCACGGGCGATGGAGCCGAGAACAGCGACGTCATTCCCATCAACCAGAACCAAGCGCGAGCCGAAGATGCGAAACGGCGAATTCAGGAAGCTGTAGAGCGGCTTCAGAGCAGCGGACAATTCCCCTCGGACATCACCAGCCGAGTGCGGCTGCTGGCTCAGGAAGCGCACACGAGCACGCAGACTCTTTATCGCTACCGTGAGTTTTGGTATCCCGACCGCCTCAACCAGGACAACAACGAAACGCCTGTAATTGCAGAAGCAGTGAGCGATCCCAGCGACGTAGCTGCAAAAAATCCTAATCCTCTGAAATCGCCGAAACCTTTACAGAGCAAGAAATTTCACACCTTGGGAGGGAATATGAAGTGTATCTCTCTGTTAGTCCCTAATCTTGCGACTAATTCTTCTATAGATCAACCTTTCTCTGTGTTGGTTCTTGAGCTTAAGAACTTAGATTCCAAGGCGGGTCAATTCAATGAAAAACTTTTACTAGAGAAACCCGATCAGAAACCTCAGTTAGTGAATGATGAGTTTCGAAACCTAAGTCTGATCCATCTGTTTCTTGTATATATCTTCCTCAATGAAAAATTTGGCTTGGCATTGACCCATTAAATGGCTAAAAGGATTATACAGCAAACTATTCAGCCTCTTTTCTGGGTAGACGTATTTTTAAGCTGTGGTTGAAGGCAGACTTACTACTGTCCAGCGGTGCGTTCAATCTAATGTCGGGCAATAGTAGTTATTTGATCCCCAGATTTCCTGTCAAATGACTGCCACTGTGGCAGTAAAAAAATGGTTGCTATTGCCCTGACCTGAGCTACAATTCACCAAACGAAATAAGCGGCAGCCCAATATCGTCTTGTCATAGATGGTTGGCAGGTTCTCACAGACCCTGTTGCTAGATGCAGCCAACGAGAGCAGGCGCTGCGCCAAATCGTTTCACTATTTTTATGCCCGTCAGGTACCCACTGGATCCTGTTTCTACAACGCCTTGTAGAGCAGGATCCAGTGTTTTTTTATGCTCCTCCGGATGATCTACCGCTACCCCAGTCCCCTTTTCTCACACCAGGACGAAAACTTATGACCCACCGTCACGCTCATCGAACTCGCGAAGCCTACCAAAAAAAACAAGGGTGCAAGCGGCAGAAATCGATGCGGGGGGTTCCTGACAACCCGTACGGCGAGTTGAAGCGGAACGTTACTGTCAGCCTCACCCCAACGGCACAAGCTGGGCTCGAGCAATTGAGCCGAGATCGCCAGGTTTCCCGCAGCGAATTGTTCGAGCAACTCGGGCGAGGACGGTTGATCTTAGTCGAAGTGCCGCAACAGATCGTGGAGGAGCAGGTCACGCTTTTGGCAAAGGAGAAAGGCACAACATCAACAGAATAGGTAGCTTAATTTTTGGAAATATCTGAGTAGCTCTCAGCTTAGGTCGTCAACATTTGCTAATTCTTAAGAAAACAGAAAATGAACTCTAGTTTTACGATTGCTCGATCCTTAATAAAGGAGTTATGGCACGAGTTTAGCCTTTATTTAAGCCTAGTTATTTATTGCATGTATCCCAAATATTTATTAAAATTTTTAATCCTCAAGCGCCTAAAGCGCTTTTCAGAAGCCAATTTCAGGGTAAAAACCTACTAGCATAAGGCAAAAATAGAAAATATTGCATTTCATTTATAATTCATTTAATTTTAATAAAAGCTAAGCATGTTTAACTAATTCTTAAATTGCTTGCTTATCAGCCTATTAGCTTCTGCATAAAAGCTGATTTTGTTCACTCCAACTCTCTCTCGAAATTGAAGGTCATTATTATGAGAAAGAATCCTACACTTTGGGATGCTGCCGAAGACCAGATCTGCTATCTCCAAGCCCAGTTTTCGCCTCATCAAGCCACATCTCGTGTGGATCAGTTTCAATCGGTGCTCTTGCGGATCGTCGTTTTGGGCTTGGGGCATGCGCGTTTAGATCCCAAGGCAAAGCTGACGCAGGCGGAAAAAGAGGTAGCGATCGCCTTTCTCAAGACGCTGCCGGCTCACGACATCGTTCGGGTGCTAGAAGCCTTGCATCTCGGCTTTGAGCAGTTGGGCACGTCACAAGCCAGCCGCAACAACTATGCCCCTCGTATTCTGGACTGGCATGAGTGGTCCAAATCGCAGTCGTGGTATCCCAGTCCCATTCGCAGTGTCACTGATCTGCGCTGCCCATCGATCGTCACTGGACGGGGGGCAGCTGCTAGCCAGAAATTAACCGATCGCACCGGGCGGTACTCTCGTTATCGATTGCAGCCCGAGCAGCAGTCTCTCACCCTCCAAGCTGACCTGGCAGCGCTGGATGCCTTTCTCACCGACTTCTATCATGTTGATCGCCTCATCAACCTCAAACCGATCAAACGATCTTCGATGAACTTGTATCGGCGAGAGCTGGAGCTGATGCTTGGGTTCCGCTCGCAACACGATGCCCACCCGATTGCTGTCTCTGCACTTCAGCTCACGCACCTCGTGCCCTTGGTTGAGGAAGAACAGCTCGAGGACATGACCTCAAAACAAATTCGGCAACTCTGGAAGCACTTACAGCAGTCTTTCTCTGACTGGTGGGTAAGGTACGATCGCTTTTTGCTTGCCGTCTGCGAGTCGACCAGTCCTCGGACTCGCGTCAACAAGTTGTGTGCCTTAATTGCCCTAGCGAAGTATGTGTACCGACACCAGGTGGATTTGGATCGTGATTATGCGTCCATTCCGATAATTAAATTGTTCTACAGCTATCTCGATGCCGAAGTGCAGAGAGCGAACGGGTGGACGGCGAAGCGACAGACCGTTGTCAACTTCGAGCACAAGTGGATCGAGCGCCGGGAGGGTCAAACCGCGTTAGCAGCGATTTGGGAACAGGTAGTTCTGCCGCTACAGAAGGAAACTCGTCTCCGTGACCAATGGGGGCAGCTGCGCCGAGGACGGGCGATCGCCAAGAGTCAAAAATCGTTGATGATTTGGCACCGCTTGAGCAGCTATCCTGCTGCTCGGCAAAGCGTGTTGCGGACGCTGAAAATTGCCACCTATTGCCCGATTACACGTCCTGAGGATGTGCCTCCGGATGGGTGGTATTTGCCGAAAGTTCCCCTCGAGTGGCGGGAACTCGATCGAGACCGTCGTCCGCTCGATAACTGCCTCTATCGCACCTATACGCATCAAGGGAAGGAATATCCTAAGGGCGTTTATGTGCTCGAGGTGTGCGCGGACAAAACAGCACAGGTCTATGGCGTTCAGCAATACGTCATCGCCGACCAGCAGTTTGACGATGGCACCTGCCTGTACGACGTGTACCAGTCGTATCTCTGCGGGCAATGGCTGCCCGAAGGCGACAAGAATGACTGGCTGTATGACTGGTGGGTGCAAGAATGGCGGGGGCAGCGGGGGCGCTGGGTGACGAAAGGACGCATGGAGTTCGAGCCGGACCCCCAATTGCAGCCGCTGAACTCACCGGAGCACACGGGCTTCCAGTCGGCGTGGAGCTACTTGTTTGTCAACCCCTTGACCGGTGAATTGCCAAGCGAAGTTGGTTTTGGCAAGGCGTTTGAGAATCCTGCCTATCGGCTGACCGGTAAGCGAATCACACCCCATATCCTGCGGGCAGTATGGGCGACGTGGGGCGGGGAGATGGGACTGAACGAACAGCAGATGATGGCGTTGGCGTATGCGATGGGACATTCGATCCAGACGTTGCGGCGGGTGTACGAGCGGGTGACGCCCGAGGAGAAGCGGCGATCGATCGACCAGGTGATTGATGAAGTCGTTCTAGGTCAGGGGGCGGCGGATTCACGGGCGGCGGCAATACCCTTGGAGCAGGCAATGGTTGCCTTTCGGCGGCTCTCCCCGCAGGACCAACTGCTACTGAAGAATTGGTTGGATTCGTTGGACTCCTTTACAGATTAGGGACCGTTCTGGCGGAGCCTGAGATCTTCGCTAGAACCTTCCTATCGGTTCCTCAGCAAGTGTAATGGCATGGGTAGAGCAATAAAACAGTTGTTGCTTAGGTTCGCAAAACTAAACCTCTTGCGTGGCAGTAAACAACTTGCTGTTAATTGCATTCGCACAAAAATATGAGTAATTTGATAACTAAGGTGACAAAAGCGTTGCTCAGGGTAACGTTTCGCTTAATCCAAACTCACGTTAACTATTCTTTAGAAATTTCTTCTTGGTTTGAAAGACTACAATACCAATCTAGATACTTAAGATAAATCTCATTGTCTTTTCCTCTTACCATTCCAAGAAAATTTATCTTTCCTCGAAGAACCTCTTGAAACAGAGGAATTTCTTCATTAAACTTTCCTGATTTTTCATTGTACTTCTCAATATATCCCTTCTGAGCAGAAGCTAAACCAAATTCTTGCCAGATATAAAGCATTGAATTAATCTTTCTTACATAGTCACGATTCACATTAGGAAATCGATTAACAGTTAATCCTGTTACACCTTGATGATTATTCTTATGCTGCAATCTAATTTTATTTTCATTAATTTCAAAGCCATTATCCCAAACCGTTAATATTAATTCTTCTCCTAGTAAACTTTCTAAATCATCCCCGCCTGGGCTTTCAAATGCTATTTCTTTCGGGAAATTAGGTAGAGTTGTTGAGAAAGTGATATCATCAGCGTATCTTGTATAAGTACACTTATACTTCTTTGCCAACAACCGAAGTTGCCTATCGAGCCGAACACAAATCATATTAGAGACAATAGGGGAGGTTGGAGCACCCTGAGGAAGCTTATTAGAATGACAACAAATCTGAGCAAGAACTGTCGCCACCTCTTTAGGAAGATTATAAGGAGGCGCAATAAATATCCCTCTTACTCGACCAAAATGAATGCTATCGAAGAAAGCTTTGAGGTCAATATTCAATACAAATCTCTTGCGTAAATGTTGCTTTGCATTCGTGAGAATACTTCGACCAGCTACAAAACCGTGAACAGAATCACTAGGCTTATAAACACTATATAGAACCTGACTAAGTTTTCGCTGTAAAATCTTTAATGCTGTCGAGGGAGCTGTTATTGTCCGAGAATCACCAGATTTTTTTGGAATTGAAAACTCAATATATTTAGTATTTTCAGAAGATATATAAAGGTGGTAAACGAGTCGATCGTATGTAACTTCTAGTAGTCTAGCTACATCCTTCGGCGTTTTCAGTAAAAGAAATTCTTGCTTTAACTCACTACAATCTTTATACAGAATCAAGGTCGAATTTCTAACTGACCTATTGTTGAACATAGTCTTCTTTATGTTTCTACAATATTAGTTTCTAGAAAGGGAACAACTAGCGGGCAACCCTGTTTAGAAAAACTTCTTAGCATCCATAAAATCATAATTTTTTAGTATTGCTTTTATCACAATGCGTCAAACCTATTTGGAGGTGGACAAATCTTGAGGGAAGAGAACATCCGTAGATATATCTACGTCTTTTGCCTAGAGCCAGGCTAAGCTGGTTGCCAAGAGAAGGGTGCTCCGGACAGGGACCCTGGGGCTAAAGTTAGCGTTGAAATACACCATCGCCTTCAGTCAATGGAAATTGATATGTAATCCACGAATGTCTCAGCATTATATAATACAACCTAACACTCACAAATTAGCTTTTTCCAGAATACATTTTTCTGTATACCCTTCTCTTGTCATAGTTTGCTGCCCGATACTTGGGTTGAAGTTTCAGGGAGTTTTTGTAGGAAGTTATACTTTTTTGATACTGAACTAGAATTTCACAAATAAAACCATATTCCCTATAAATTACATAGTTCGTTGGAGAAGGTGGCTTAAGTGCAAGAGCTTTTTCATAGGATCCCATAGCTTCTCTATACTTCTTCACCTCAACGAGAGCTTTACCTTTTTTCCACCAGACTTCATAGTCATCTTGATATAATTCAAGCGCTTCATCATAGGCAGTTATTGCTTCCTCAGGCATTCCAAACTGTTCTAATGCATCCCCCTTCTCAGCCCTAATTTCATAATTGCCAGGTTCAATCAAAGATGCTTTTTTATATGATTCAGTTACTTCGTCAGGTCGATTTAAGCCTTTAAGAATATCGGCTCTTTTTCTCCATAAAGATGCATTATTTGGGTCACTTTCTAGCTCTTCATTACAGGAGGCTAGTTCTTTTTCTAGCTCTTGCCGTTGTAGTTCACTACTCCTGTCTAGAAGTGTAAGAAATTGAGCACTATCACTCCCCGTTTGTAGAAGTTTATAACAGCCTGCTTTATACGAATCTTGAATTGTTATTCCTGTTCCCAAATGAAAATAGAACTCCGTGAGAAAAGCAAGAATTTTCCTTTCTCCTAAATGCTGATTTATCCCAATTACAAATTCGACATGCTGAACGATTTCTCTAGCCTGATCTTCTAAATAACATCCATTCAAAATAATACATACCACGCTCCTATGAAAATCGAAAAATTTAGATATTAGTTCTCCTAAACGAATCGATTCTTTATTGTTAGAATCATCTTCTATAAATAAGTCTTCAATTCCATCTTCGCATCCAGCAATGTCAACGATATAAGGCTGAATTTCCGACAATGCTGAAGAAAAATCAGATGCTCCTACTTCTAGTTTATTTTGTACTTCAAATTGCTGGCGGTGTCTACTTCGACGTAGAGCATCTCCAATTTCTCTGACCTCTTTTATTCTTTGTGACGGATTCTTCTGTGGGGTTGATAGTATTAAGACTGGCTTTATGATAGGTGTGTTGGCACGACCTAAAGATACATTTTCTAATTGCTCATCAGAAACCATATCCCGTGATTGTTCTATGTAAGCTTTCTGAGGAATACTCACTTTCCTAAGAGTACTTGCATCTGATTCAGAGGCAGCAAACAACTGTCCTCCTTCGTTATCTCGCCAGCGTAAGTACAGTACTGGGCGGTACCACTGGTTTCCATCTACTCGCATCATGGCTCGTCCCTGGCTCACCGCTACCGCTAGTGAATTCTTCTCTCCTATAGAGCAATAAAACTGCCTAGCAAAAGCGATCATGCTCTCAGAGGTCACCGAATATTGCATGGCGACTACTGCCGGAACCCTATGATGAATGAGATTTTGGGCAGTACCCTGGAACACGGATTCTCCTTCTACCGCCATGCCAGATTGACAAGCACTCAGCACTAACGCCACCACCCCTCCAGTTTGATGCTTACCGTCACTTTGGCGCGTCTGTTGCAATATTGTGCCTAATTGTGAAGCACTTACATAATCTGAATCACCATATTCATCCTCAAACAGCAGATAGCCCTGCGCGTCAGGCAACAAAGTACTACAGTTCTTGCAATTCTTGCTTTTAATTCCCTTGTGAACAGTGCGGCAGCCAGGATTAGTACACTGTTTACCAAACAGCCCATGTCCATCGAAATGCAGTAGATGCGGTGCTTCCTTCTCCTGGTTTTGAGTCAGATAAGCAGCTAATTCATCTAGAGTTGGTTCTGATAATTCCCTTAATCGAATTCGCTGTTCCCCAATGGCAGCTTTTAACGTTTCAGCGATCACCGCTCGTTCTTTCTTAGGCAAAGGTTTAAAGCCCAAAGCTTTGTCGCAAGCACCAGAGGAGATTAGTAAAACATTAACTTGCTTAACCATGGGTAGGCTAGGAGGCACTGCAGAAAAAGCAATGTAGCGTGAGAAGCCAACTTGATGGTGCAGTAAAAAACCTGTCCCATCATGGATTAACTCCCAGGGATAATCGGGTAAATGAGCAACTTGCACTGTATCCGCTTCAAATTTCAACTGAACCAGCAGTTGCACTCCACAATTGTTAGCAAGTTGAATCGATTCATTCAAAAGCCGCTCCACCTTGCTGTTGGGAGGAATCAAAGCACGATAAAGCGCCTGACCAATGATTTTACGTAGATCAGGGTGAAAAGCTTGACGATTTTCAGTTAACAAATCCGCCTTGACCATCCAATCTTGCTCAACCGTCGTAAAGTACTCCGCCTTAAAACTAACCAACTCCAAAGCGCGGGTGAGGGTCGATCTCCAGTTTTGTTCTCCGTCTACAAACGGTAAGTAAGACTCTGCTGACCCTTCGCCTGCGGGAGATTGTGTTACCGTCACCCTAAAGTGGTTAGATGTTAGCAGCGGAGAGAGAAGCAGTTCTAGCAGTTTGGATCGGCGGTTCATATCTCAATTTCTAAATCTCTGGGTCGTCATCACTACCCTTCAATAACGTGTCGCTAATTGTCGCCAGAAACGCCTCCCATTTCTCTGGATAGCGTTGCTTATAAAGGCTCAGAAGCTGCTCTTTGCTCAACAGGGGCGAGAGTGATACTTTCACCTTCTGTACATCGTCCCGGCTGGCAGCACCGCCAAAATCTATTACATAGAATTTAAGTCCTCCCTTCCCTTCTTTCTTAACCGTAACCTGTAACTCTAACTCGACGGCGCTTATTCCAAACAGAGGCACCTCTGTTTGTTGATCAAGGGATGCTGACATCAAGTCTTGCTTGATCTGCTCAATCAATTCGGTGAGACCAATTAAATCATTGTTATTATCTGGCATAAATTCAGACCTTCTGCATTATGAATCTCAAAATGCCTACAGGCTTCATACGATAAACACCTTAGGCATCAATTTAGTCTACTTTGAGTCTGCTCGAGTAGTATGGCATTTTGGTAATGCATCAAATGATGGTGGGATAGGTAATGAGATCATGCCAAGTCCAAGGCATGACGTTAATCTTGCCCGTTGTGCTGCTGTCGTCTTTAAGCGGCTATGGAACAAGAGAATGCGAGTTTGAGGGTATTGTAGTACTGCCGTTAGCCCGACTTTAAGCCAGAGTTTGTAACACGCTTGTATTATGTGTTGGTTGAATGAACCGGGGAAAGTGAGATCGACAACTGCACACGCAAATTGCAGCAGTGAACCTAGAACTCACTCAGACGCTGATAAAAGAAAGGGTTTCCCCTCCAGAGGGGGAACTCTTTCTTTTGTCATTTCTTCAGGATCTTTAGCACCCTAAGACCGTAACTTTGTGTGCGATGAACAAGCTTAGAACTCCAGTCCCACACCCGCTTGCAGACTGAGTGCACCCGCATCGCTACCTCGGAACGCATTGATGCCATACTTGGCATCGCTGTACACCACGATGCCCTTCGCCACTTGGGATTCAACTCCCGCCGTCAGCACCGCCGCATCTTGATTCCCGATCGGAGACGTCACCCCACCATTTTGCACAAAGGAGTAGCCAGCTCCAGCATACAAATTGGACTTGTCATTCAACCGCACATCGTAGGTCAGGGTCGGAATAATTGCACTATTCTTACCCGTAAACAAAACGGAACCCCGCGCAGATACAGGAGTATTGGGAATGGCAAAGCGACCTTGAACATTCCCGCCAAAGGAAGTGCCATCATTGCCGCGTCCACCACTGAGCACACCACCAGAGATGCCAGCGCCCACATAACTGCGATCATAGCGAGGAGCAGGTTGAGCCGAGGCAGCATCCACTCCAACGAACAGCGGAGAAACGACTAAAGCAGCAAGACCCGAAAGCATCGCAACAGATTGAAGAGATCTCATAGTCACCTAAAGGATTGTGAAAGGTAAAGGAGTGTTTATGCCTGGAAAGGCAACCAGAAGAACCATCAGCGACTCACGACTTCTTGGGTATCACCAGCCGCCTAGGATGAAGCTGTAAAGCTGCTCCAGAGTGCTGGGAAGCGAGTGAGTGCGAAGAGAATCAGAATGGGCGTGAAGGTTGAATTGCACTTGGTTCTGATTCCATACTTCTGTTATAGAGCGGGGGAGACGGCAAGGAGGAGGAGACTGTTCACTTTACTAAGCGTCTTAAGTAATCCGGAATGCGTCCTGACTCCTGTGAAGAAGAAAACCTTGATGATCGGCTCCTCCAGTTTCATTAACCATTACTCAAAACTTAGTGAAACGTATTTTTGCTGAAACGTAGGTCGGAATTGAGGTTGATGAGAGTTCGTCGCAGTCGCTGCTTGCCGGAGAGGTATTTTTACACTAAGTTATATCCTGTAAGTTTCTACAACTTAGTGAAGAAGGCGAAAGCTTCATGGCGTTCCAAAAAGGCGAAAATCCTCATCATCCTTCCCCCGGATCAGTGCTGACCGTCGAACCGATTCGAGACAAAAAAGCTATCGAGCGCATCAAAAAACTTTTGCGTGATCACCCTCGCGATCTATGTCTATTTATCTTGGGTATCAATACGGCATATCGCGCCAATGAATTGCTGTCCCTCACCGTGGGTCAGGTTCGACGACTGCAACCCGGCGACCTGTTACGGGTGAGGCAAAGCAAGGTGAGTAAATTCCGTAGCGTGACAATTAACGGTGCAGTAGTCAAGGCGATCTCACAGCACCTTACTGCCAACCCCCTGCCCGATGATGCGTTCCTGTTCCAAGGTAAGCGCGGCTGCCTAACGGTGCCGACCGTCAGCACCACGGTGAAGACGTGGTGCCAGCATGTAGGGTTGAAGGGCAAGTATGGCAGCCACACTCTCCGTAAAACCTGGGGCTACTGGCAACGCATGGAACGTGGCACAGCAGTTCCGCTCCTCATGGAAGCGTTCGGACATGCGACGCAGCAACAAACTTTGGATTATTTAGGGATTCAGGCGGAAGAAATCGCCCAGATTTATGAGCTTGAACTGTGAGCACATAATTGAAGCAGAAATCAGTTATGTATCTAACGGATCAACTTATGGAGATCATAATTACTAGTCATATGCTAGTCTGTAAAAGTTATCTTAAAAATATGAGTAAAGCGAAAGATGAAAATAGCTGATACACTTCCTCCTGATCCTGATAATTCTGGCTCGGTGATGGGTTGGAGTGTATTTAGAATGAATCCTTGGAGTTTATATGGCGTGTTCGAAACAGAACATGAAGCTAATCAAACACGAGCAAAAGCTGGAAGCGAATACGAAGTTTCCTATGGTTCATATCAGTTAGGAACTGACAATTTTATTACTTCCTAGTGTGAGTTATAGTCATACAATAAATATCAATATAAAGCTGATTTAGAATATCAATAAGTTATAAGAGAAAATCTGTATGCCGAAGGTTAGTGGGAAAGAAATTATTTCAGACCTAACTGAGAAAAACGGTAGAAGGCTGATAGTAGTTTCGTTTTTAAGTATTATTGTCAAACTTTACAAAGTTAATCTTAGTGAATTATCAGTGTTTGGAGTTAAATTGCCTGCTGAATTGTTTGATGTCGTTGCCTTAATATTAATCACCTATTTTTCTTACGCACTATTTATTAATTGGATCGGTGACTTAGCAGGATTTAGACTATGGTTCGATAGCCATCGAATGGATTCGGAATTCGGCACAACCATGAAATTGGACAAAAAATTTGTTGGGGGTGGGGTAAGACTCTTGAGTAGGCTATGTGAGCTAGAAAAAAACCAAAACTTTCCAACGAAGACCGAAGATATTGATTCAGATATTCTAAGAGAATTCACAGACTTTAAAACTAATGTAGAGCTGTATTGCGTCAGACTAGATGCTGCTGGTAAGAGATTCAATCTGCTCTCAATATATGGATATTATTATGTTTGGTTTCAGTCATTCATTTTTCCTATGCTACTATCAGCCTCGGCATTATATATATTGTTTCGTAACGGTTCATTCATGTTCCCTGATAGATGAACATTAGTTTAATAACAATCTGGTGTAATCGTAGAACTCCATCTGAATTTTATTAAAAATGACTATTTTTTGATGGAGCTTGGAAAACAGCGTTTTCAAGCCCTGTCTGCATTTTTACCCCTTCTCTAAGGGTTTTAGAATCGTTGTCTTAAAATCCTAGCCATTGTTCATCAATTCGTTGGATGAGGGTTCCTCTTCTCCAGATCAGAAGCATTGCGCCAACGTCTAAGAGTTGGCGCAGGTCGATCGACCTATTCCTCATCAGGTACTGCCGTCAGGATTTTGTCGAGTCGCTTGTTCGCCCGCTTGAGTCGCTCTTCTGCCTCCTTGGTCAGTGCGAGAAACCCACCTCCTGAAGCAAGTCCACCAGCCGTGGCGATTGCCCCTTCAGAAGCCCGGTGGGTGAGCAGAAGCCCGACTCCGGTGAGACTGACGAGGGCACTAGCGACTGTCATAATAAATGCGGCTTGCAGGCAGCGATGCGTGAGATCGAAGGTGGCACGAGTTTGGCGCAGTGTTTCTTCGGCAACTTGCAGCGTAATTAGATGTTGAGAATGATCGTCGTGTGGGTGGGTCATGGGAAGAATCGTATTGAATGGCGAACGATTCGATAGTCGCGTTTGGGGTCTGCCCCAGTGCAAACGCGGCTGTTGAGCAGACGATAGCTACCCCAAGCTGATGATAGATTAAGTTGGGGTACCTCTCGCCCCAAGGGGATACCCCAAACTTTCTGCCCCAGTCCTGAGCTTTCAGTCTTTGCACTATGCCCAGAGCAACCTACGGTTCCCAAGTCAAAGCGCGAGCCAAACGCCTCTTCATTGCGATCCTTGCGTTTGCTCAAGCAGAATTAGAGGGCGTTGAGCGCATCCCGATCCAATGCGCTTGGCAAACAGAAGGGGTATCGACGCCAGCTCTGATTGTGCGAACGACCCTGAGAGCACTGGTCGAACTGTGCGAAAAGGATGGGCTGGGAACAGCCTTGACTAAGCCCCAAATTCGAGAAGCCTTAATTCGGATGAACGATTTCTTGAATATTCTGGAGGATATTCGCGAGCAGCCAAAAGGAACCGAGAATTGGCATTTCAAGCTCACGTTATGGTCAAGGGATAAAACCGATAACGCCAACCGCTTTGAGCAACTCTGGGAAGAAAAACGACCCGCAAAGTCAAAGGAACAACAAACCGTCCAGTCAGACCCTAATCCAAGTGTTGTGCAGGTAAGCACTGCCTCAAAGCAGCATAATCAAGACCAAGCCAAGGGGGTTCAGACAGAAGTTAGAGAGCAGGGAACAGCTTATATCGGCGATCAGATCACGATTCACCATCAATACGCTTCAGAGCGCCGCAGCTTTGGCAAGCCTCTACAAATGCCACCGTTGCCGGACTACTTTGTCGAGCGTCCAGAGCATCAGCAGTGCGTGAAAAGCTTGTTGTTGCAGAACGATCCCAATGCACCCGCGACGTTAGTAGTGAGTGCAATTTATGGGTTAGGCGGCATTGGCAAGTCGGTGTTGGCAGCGTGGTTAGCCCATGATGCCGAGATTCGGACACGATTCTGCGATGGCGTATTGTGGGCGACGTTAGGGCAAGAACCCGATATTTTGTCATTTCTCTCTGATTGGATTCAGGCGCTGGGAGATCGCGACTATAAGCCGACAACCGTTGCAAGTGCTTCTAGTCAATTGCGGACGTTGTTGTATGACAAGCGGGTATTGTTGGTCGTCGATGACGCTTGGAACCCGGAGCATGTAGAACCGTTTCGGGTGGGACGAGCGGGGTGTCGCGTGTTGGTGACGACGCGGGAAGCGGTGATCGCGGATGCAAAGCGCTATGACTTAGAAGCAATGACAGCGGCGCAATCGTTAGAGCTGCTGACCAAGAAGTATCCAGGGAAGCTGATCGCGCAGGAGCAGCAGCAAGCCGCACAGTTGGCGGAGGAGGTGGGACATTTGCCGCTGGCACTGGAATTAGCAGCGGCGCAGATCGAGGATGGAGTGACCTTTAGTGAGCTGCTGGAGGATTTGCAGGCAGAGACGGCACGATTGGAGGCGTTGGATCGTCCGGTAGAGGTGAGTGCAGCGTATCGCAAGCGCTATAGTCTCTTGGCTTCTTTGAATTTGAGTGTGCAGCGGCTCTCACCCGAACAACAACGGCAGTTTGCTTGGTTGGGCATCTTGCCAGAGGACGTGTTGATGACGGAGCAAGTCGCGGCAACGTTATGGAAGCTGACGGCACGACAAGCCGGTGCTGCCCTGCGGATTTTGAGAACACGAGCATTGTTATTAGCTGGAGCGCAGCAGGTTGGGCAGAAATCGACCTACCGAATTCATGATTTGATGCATGACTTGGCGAAACGGTTATTGACGGGGAGTCCTTCACCTGAATCTGAGCAGGATTTGCCGGGGCTGGGGTTAAAGTTGACAACAGCTCATGCCCAGTTTTTGCAGCGGTATCGAGCGGAGACACAGCAGGGATTGTGGCATACCTTAGCAGATGATGGTTACATTCATAGCCATCTGACTTGGCATTTGGAGCAGGCTGGCTGGGTAGATGAGCTGCATGTGCTGCTACAGGAGCAGACGGCAACCGGGCAAAATGGTTGGTTTGTTGCCTGTGAAGCGTTAGGGCAGATGGCGAATTTTGTCACGGATGTAGCGCGGGCATGGAAGTGGGCAGACCAACAGTGTGAGACCGATCCGGTAGGGGCGATCTATTGGCAATGCCGCTACCTGTTAATCTATGGATCGCTCAATAGCCTTGCCAGTAATATTCCACCTGAATTGATTGCAGCTCTGGTGAGGAAGGGAATTTGGAAGCCGATTCAGGGGTTGGCTTATGTTCAGCAAAAGCCGGAAGCAAGCGAGCGGGCTAAGGGAATTGTTGCGCTCGCGCCTTATTTGCTAGAAGGGTTAGTCGGAGAAGCATTGACGGTGACGCGGCAGATTCAGGATGAGTCTGCTCGTGCCAATGCGTTGCGTGCTTTAGTGCCGCATCTACCGGACGGGGTGCTGGATGAGGCGTTGGCGGTGACGCGGCAGATTCAGGATGAGGTTGCTCGTGCCAATGCGTTGAGTGCCTTAGTGCCGCATCGACCGGAAGTAGTCGATGAAGCGTTGGCGGTGACGCAGCAGATTCAGTCTGAGGTTGCTCGTGCCAGTGCGTTGAGTGCCTTAGTGCCGCATCGACCGGACAAGTTGCTGGATGAGGCGTTGGCGGTGACGCGGCAGATTCAGGATGAGTTTGTTCGTGCCAGTGCGTTGAGTGACTTAGTGCCGTATCGACCGGAAGTAGTCGATGAAGCGTTGGCAGTGACGCGGCAGATTCAGGATGAGTTTGCTCGTGCCAGTGTGTTGAGTGACTTAGTGCCGCATCGACCGGAAGTAGTCGATGAAGCGTTAGCGGTGACGCAGCAGATTCAGGATGAGTTTGCTCGTGCCCGGGTGTTGAGTGCCTTAGTGCCGCATCTACCGGACGGGGTGCTGGATGAAGCATTGACGGTGACGCGGCAGATCCAGAATGAGTTTGCTCGTGCCTGGGCGTTGAGTGCCTTAGTGCCGCATCTACCGGAAGTAGTCGATGAAGCGTTGGCGGTGACGCGGCAGATTCAGGATGAGTTTGCTCGTGCCAGTGTGTTGAGTGCCTTAGTGCCGCATCTACCGGAAGTAGTCGATGAAGCATTGGCAGTGACGCGGCAGATCCAGGATGAGTCTGCTCGTGCCTGGGCGTTGCGTGCTTTAGTGCCGTATCGACCGGAAGTAGTCGATGAAGCGTTGGCAGTGACGCGGCAGATTCAGGATGAGTCTGCTCGTGCCAATGCGTTGAGTGCCTTAGTGCCGCATCTACCGGACAAGTTGCTGGATGAAGCGTTGGCGGTGACGCGGCAGATTCAGGATGAGTCTGCTCGTGCCAATGCGTTAAGTGACTTAGTGCTGCATCTAGCGGAAGTAGTCGATGAAGCATTGGCGGTGACGCGGCAGATTCAGGATGAGTCTGCTCGTGCCAATGCGTTGAGTGCCTTAGTGCCGCATCTACCAGACAGGTTGTTGGATGAAGCGTTGGCGGTGACGCGGCAGATTCAGGATGAGTCTGCTCGTGCCAATGCGTTGAGTGACTTAGTGCCGCATCTAGCGGAGGTAGTCGATGAAGCATTGGCGGTGACGCGGCAGATTCAGGATGAGTCTGCTCGTGCCAATGCGTTGAGTGCCTTAGTGCCGCATCTAGCGGAGGTAGTCGATGAAGCATTGGCGGTGACGCGGCAGATCCAGGATGAGTCTGCTCGTGCCAATGCGTTGAGTGCCTTAGTGCCGCATCTACCGGACAAGTTGCTGGATGAAGCGTTGGCGGTGACGCGGCAGATTCAGGATGAGTCTGCTCGTGCTCG